>CAWDEC010000013.1:0-136912 GCA_963801255.1 uncultured Verrucomicrobiae bacterium
AGCAATGGCAGGCCGCCGATCAGCAACTTTCAGACGCGTATCAGAATGCGGTGTCCTTTCTCTCCAGCGACGAACAGCAGAAATTGCGGGAATCGGAGCGGGCGTGGATCGAATATCGTGACAAGGACGCTAAAGCGCGCTCTGGCGATCCGTCGAGCGAGCACCTGTCTGGTCAGCGGTAGTTCTTGACACGTCGTCGGGTGGAACAGTTGGCGGGTTTTTATGGCCGACTCTCTTCCATGACCGGTTGCTCCAACTACTCCAACGTCCGACCCCGTTGATCCGGCTGAATTAGTTCGACTGCAGGGTGGAAACGACCAAAAAGCCCTCAGGCGCTGCTTGAGAAAGCGTCCTCCCAGGGTTGGAAGGGAACCAAGTTTTCGTCTCTGGACCAATTTCCTGACGTTCCCGTGGATTTTTCGCACGACGTCAGTGCTGCTGCTGACACAGATCAGAACCTGCAACAGAAGCTCGGAAACCAGGAGCCATCGACTGAATACAAGGACGATAGCGCAGCTGTTAACGGTTTAGCGGTGTTTTGCGAAGCAGCACGCACACTTAAGTCCGGAAACGCCGTGCAAGCTGACGAGGTGACATCCTCTTTTAGCCAGCGATACGCGACAGCGCGAGGACCCAATTCTAAGTGGATTTGCGATGCTGTTAATTCGACCCACGCGCTGCTTACTAGATTGCGCGAGGACTCGAAGACTCACGCTAGTAAAGCGGCTTCTGAATTCGCCGCGGGAAAAGCGGGTGATGCCATCCGAGAATACCAACGAGCTTACGAGATCTTTCCTGATCCCGCGATTGCAGATCGAATCAAGCAACTCCGGGACGAGTCACTTGGCCTATGAAGAAGTACTTCTTTGGCTATCTCTTTGTTCGCATCGCGAAGCTCATCGCGGTTGTCGTTTTGATTGCAGGTGTCGGATACATCCTCTCTCAGTACGGGCAAGCCAGATTAGCGGCGGACGGAACCTCATATCGCCCTAACGGCTATCTTCAAACTCAGCTCACGAATCTGACGGCAACGTTCGCTCAATCGAAGGAGTTGGTTTCGCATTTTGCAGGTGCGCCGTCGGTTGCCGACGTGCGTTTTCCCACATTTTCCAAAAAGGTGGATTCGAATGGGGACTTCGATGGACTGGTATCCGCAATTGGAGAGATCGATCGTGGGCGGCAAAGGATGCAGGAAATAGTCATTAACCGCTTTGACACCTTGGCAGCGCAAATTGAGCAGAAGCTTCGTGCTCATGCCGCTGCACTCGCGGCCGAGCAAACGCCGCCCTCTCAGCAGGCGGCCGCGACGCCTACGCCACCTACTACCCCGTCCGCTGCGGAGTCCGAACCGGCGGAAACATTGTTCCTCTCCGACTTGCCCAACGAGCAGATTTTCGCGCGTTCCTCCACGCTGCAAAGAACCAAGCAACTGTTGGAAGTGCTAAAGAGTACGGCTGAGAACTCGGAAAATCGCCGCGCTCTGTCGGAATCTGCAGACGAACTGGAACAGCTTCGCAAACTGCTTCCTGCGCCGCGTGAATCAGTGCCAGTCGATTCTCAATCTGCAGCACCATCGGCCGCGCAACCGACTCCTCCACCGAAGACATTTAACGCGGAGAAAGCCGCGGATCAGCTTCGCGAAGGACGGCGAGAGGTGCGGGAAGCTATGCTTTCGGCCTGGCGATTGGACCAGGCATTCGATCAAACGTCAGCCATTGCTGCGGACGAGCGAGAGAAGTGCCGGATCGATTCGTTGGCCGTGAAGGGTATTTGGTTGCGAGCGCTGGAACAGATCGGTTTCGCAGTGCTTGTTACGGCGCTAGTTGCTTTCCTAGTCTTGGTCTTCGCAGACCTTATTCAGACACTGCTCGACACCGCCACAAATACGGGCATCACTGCCGAGGCGAGCCGAGCGTCAAAATGAAAGCGAAGCGCGACCGAACAATTTTTAATATTGGTGCGCCTGACAAGGCCGGCGTCAAAGGCAAGCCTGCTTTCTGCCTTTACAAGCTGCCACTCGAACGAGTAAATGGGGATAACTCCAACTAACAGCGCCGAATTAGGCTCTTGCGCAGACCGCCCAAGGTTCAATTCCGTCCAGACCGTTCCGCTCTGCTCGCATGATGCGAGGAGAGAAACCAACCCGATAAGAAAGACAGAAAAGCAAAATGAAAACACTCAGTTCGATCGCTATGAACGCCAGAACTCTCTTTCCTCTACTCCTATGCTTCATTGCTAGCGCGCGGTGCGTAAGCGGTCAGCTAGCGCCTGCTGCTGTAGTGATTACTGAGGGTGCGCCCGGTGAGCACTATCTTTTCCGATCAACGGGGTCGTTCACCGATAGTTCGTCACTCTATTATGTGAATTATTCGACAGGAGAAGTCGATTCAATTCTAACGAGCCTCCAGTCAAACGGCACCTTTTCTGGGATCTCAGAAGCGACAGGGCGTTCTGTGTCGGGAACCATTACTTCATCAAATGTGACCTTTACCTACAATGGCGCCACCATAACTGCACCGAAGTCGTCATCGTATGGCCCTACAAGAGCCTTTGCAGGCTCGTGGGTAGGCGAC
Source organism: uncultured Verrucomicrobiae bacterium (assembly GCA_963801255.1). Classification (GTDB taxonomy): domain Bacteria; phylum Verrucomicrobiota; class Verrucomicrobiia; order Chthoniobacterales; family UBA10450; genus JAICXG01. Next base: position 2,574 of record CAWDEC010000013.1, read on the forward strand.
GCGTTCGATTCGGTCATCGGTAGCGGCTCGGTAACTGCGACTGTAACCAGTCAAGGCCAAGTGGTCGTCTCTTTTTATCAGGATTTCAGCTTCAATGAGGGTTTCGGCACCATCAGCGCTTCCGGGGCTTTCTTCGTGCCTCTGTTGGACGGTCGAACAATAAGCGGCGTGTTCTCGCCTACCAACGGCTTCTTTTCGGGGTCGTTCAGTCTTTCTTCCGGCACTATCGATCAGGTGAGGCTGGTCAGAGCTGTTCCCTCGCGTCTTGCGAATATATCAACTCGTGGCTTTATTGGAACTGGTGAGCAGGTGCTCGTTGGAGGCTTTATCGTCAGCGATGGCGGGAAGACAGTCCTGCTGGACGCCAAAGGCCCATCACTGGCCGCGCAAGGGATTGCCAGTCCAGTGCAGGCAACTCAGATCAGCCTCTATTCCGAGAGTCAACTCGTTGCTTCCAATAACGGTTGGAGGAATAGCTCCAATGTCGCTGAGATAACTGCTTCCGGTCTTGCGCCTACCGATGATCGTGAGTCTGCGTTGCAAGTAGACCTTGAGCCTGGGGCTTACACGGTGGTTGTCTCAAGCGGCGACGGTTCGACGGGCATCGGGCTGGTTGAGGTTTACGGAGTCGGTAATACCTATGGGCCGTAGAGAGGTGCTTTCCGGCTAATGATCGAGTCCGGCTTCGGCAACGATCTTACCGGCACCAATCTTCTCGATGATGCCGCGGGCTATGTTGTGGTCCACGTCCAGCTCAAACGACCAAGTGCCATAACCGGGAAGCGTGGAGGCAAGCGCGTCGAGAAGCGCGGTCAATTCCATTGTCGGGCTGCTAACGTGCCATCCTGAATCGTGACGGTGATGCCGCTATTGAATTGAATCTTTGTCATGGGGGTATGGGTGAACCTTCATTGCAATAGGGAGAATGTTAGAAGAAGCCCTCCCGACCGCAGTCATCGCCCACTAGTGAGGCGCCGCCGCATTCGTCCGAAACGTTGCCTGGTACAGACTTCTTCCAACAGGGAGAGGCTAACAGAAGTCAGCGCTTCCCTGCAAGCCACACCTCGCTGAATTACGCTTGGTTAGGCGATTTGTGCGTTGTCGGAGTTCGAAAGAGCTGGAACTATGAAGTTGATAAACTCCGCGAGCACCTTTTGAAAGCCCTCTGCAATTGCATCGAGTTCTTCGGGCGTTGTAATCTGCTTGGTGTGATGGAGACCTTTTCTCGCGTTTCGCTGTAATCTTGAAGCGGATGGCTTCGTTCCGCTCTGAGGTTTGCAAAATCCAAGACGAATGCAGGACTGCATTTCGCTTCTGCTCAAGTTCGGAAATGCGCTTGATTAACGCTCCGAGCGCTTTGGTCAGCGAAGGATCTGGAAAGCGGTGGCGGAATAATGAGGCGAGTAGGTCGAGTTGCCGGGGAAATGACATTCCGGCTGTGACCATCTGACCGACACTTTGATCAGGTCCGATGAGTTGCCAGATAATCGCGCTAGTCCAAATCTCCACATCAGAAAACATGACGCTAATCCTGCCGATCGCGCGGTAGTGCTGCTCGCTAATTACCATTTTGCCCAACGTTTATTGAGGCTTCCTCAGCCGGTGCGGCCGGATCGGGTCAGAGCCAGCCCACCGAGGACCATGGCGATCAGTCCCAGCACCAAGGCCGCGGCGCCACCGATTACTCCGTTGCCGGTGCCGGGACCACCTTTGGCGATGGCCAAATTCAGCCCGCCGTTGACCACGGCGATCAGCCCCGCCACCAGGGCCACAGTGGCCCCCATTCTCCCGTTACCGTTGCCGATACGACCGGCGGATGATCGGCGCAGAGCCAGCCCACCGATGACCACGCCGACCAGCGCCAGCACATCGGCCGTGGTGGCCCAGAGTCGCCGGGGGGTCAGGCCGTAAACCGTAGTGGCGGCTGGCTCGGAAACGTGCGCGGCCACCAACACGGCATGCACAAGCCCGACGAACAGGGCGGCTGCAGCCAAGCCGGCGACAATAAGAGCGAAAGTTCGTTTCATAGGTTTTGTTTTGACCGTAGCGTCGGTGAACCATTGGCCGGGTCACCTGAGGCAGCATCTTTCTCCCGGTTCTAGACCGTTAGAACGACGTTGCTTTCCGGCAATAGCTGTCCTACCCGTAATTCGTGCCGCGGTCCACGGCGATTCTCTCAATGACATTCTCCCCGGCCTCATCGTAAACGTGGATCTCGCCCGAGGTGCCACCAAACCGGCAGTTGCGCGCATAGTCGATCGCGAACTGTTTGCCGGTGGCTCCGGGATAGCAGGGCGAAACGCCAGGCGCTTCCACGGCGCACCACCCACCGCCGAACTTCTTTGTTGGCTTGATCTCGATCACTTTCATTAAGCGTTGCAACTATGTTCCTCCGAACGTAAACTCGTTGTCAATGCCTGAAGCCGCCGTCTATGCTGCTACCGGCCGCCAGCTCCGTCATACCGGCACTATCCTGCACAAGACCAGGCCTCAAACCTTCCGCGAGGTTGTGCGTCTCCTGGGAGCCGGCATCGCTCGCCGCAAGATCGCTCGCATCTGCAAAGTCTCGCCAGAAACCATTCTCGCCATCGAAGCCCGCAACGCTGAAAGCGTAAGCGCGCAGAAAGAAAGACTCGCCAATATGGCCGCCAGGATCGCTTATGGCGCCGGTGAACTGATCGAGGACGAACTCTATAACGGCAAAGTCAAAGGCTCCCAACTCGTCCCCGTCTACGGCGTCGCAGTCGATAAACTGTGCGCCTTAACTGCCGACACCACCCAAACCACGGCGAACCTTAACGTCCAGATCAACCTCCCAGACCTTTATTCAGAGTTCCTCGCAGTCTCTCTCGCCATTAAGCAGGCCGTAGCCAAAGAACTGCCGCCCTCGCCAACTCCCACCCTGGAAGCCGAGATCGTCGCCTAGTCCAAACGGTCTGGGGTTCCCTGAGAGACCGATCAAACCGGCAAAACCACCCACAGCAAAAAGGGTGGAGGAATTCACGGTCGTTTTCTACGGTCGTTCTACGGTTTGAGAACAACGCTGTGCAAAATGTTGCAAACGGCCTAACGATAAACTGACCGATTCCGCTGGGAAAATAGCCAAAAAGAGAAGCTGTGCAAAACAGCGAGAAATCGTTAGGCTCAATTATGAGTCCCCTGCTCTAACCGCTGAGCTATAGGCCCGGTTGTGCAATAAGGCACGAACCGAAACAACCTCCAACGCAGAAACAGCGCCGGCTCTAACCGGGTCTGCTGCTCCACGCGCTCGCGAGCGAAGCTTCCTTTGCGCGCGACTCTTCATCCGCGCGACGCGCTTGATGCTTTGCCTTCGCTTCACCGACAAGGACGGCCCCCCACGCGCGCAATCTTTCGAAACCAAACAGGCACACACCTACTGCGGCAACCGACGCGATCAAACCAAAAAGGCCGAGGGCCTCGCGTTCCATACTACAGGTCCAAATAAATTGTCCGACGCAAAGCACAGCCACAAAAAGCAGAGTCGGCCGGCGTCCAACAAGATTGACGACCAAGGCACCTAAGGGCGCGCCTAACGGCACTACCGGCGCCGCTGCCAGCCAGTTACCGTAAACCCCTGGCTGAAGACCAGTCGTTAGGCTCTTGATCCCAATTCCGAGCGCCGAAGTGAAACCCATGAGCACTACCGCACTCGGAATCGCGATTTTAAGGTCAGCCCGACAGAGCAACACGAGCGCGGCATAAAGCATCATTTCAATCCCGACCCCGGTCACGGAAACGATTGTCGCGCTCGCAAACAAGCCGAGGAGCAGGCCCACGCGAAAATCCCAGCGCTCATCAAATTCCGTCATTCCTACGTGCGAAGAGATTTCGGAAAGGCGATAAAGATGGAGGACGCCAAAACTCGCCCAGATGATGGCAAAGACCAGTTTAATCCAGAGCTCAGGAACGATGGGCGCGAAAAAGAAAATGCCGAACGGCAAACCGATCACGGCGCCGAGCATCGCACCCTTCAACATCGACCAGGCGAGCGGCTGTCGTCGTGAAATGATGAAGATCGCCGCGCTGACCATTCCGATGGATTGGATCGCGAAACTGAAATCGCGGCCGAGCGTGGCCGGCATCTTAAACAGGAGGACCAACACAGGAAACCCAACCGTGCCTCCACCCATAGGCGTCGAACCGGCAACATAGCTGCCGAGCGCCATCGCGAGTGCGATCGGCCAATGCGCCATGGCCAACGGCCATTGCCCTTTGCCAAAAACAAGCCAGGCCCAGACACCGTAAAAGACGGCCAGCCAGAGAAACCAGACCCAAAGATACTGCTTACGTGGTGCTATGATAGACATCGAAGGACAGACCTTCCAAAAGCCGTTTCTTATTCAGCGAGTCGCCCGAACCAAGCGACTAAAGCCATACCTAAGTTAAGAGAATAAAACAAAAGCGACACCTTTGAATAGCGATCTCGATGCGGCGGCCAATATTTGTTACGGCATACTGCTTGCTCGGCTCGTGTTCCGTGGGAACTTTCGCGCCCTAACGGATCAACACCGACGCCAATGTCATGACCAATCGTTCTCTTTCGCTACGCCGGCATCGTCGCATCGTCCTCAAGTTCGGCTCGGGTACTCTCACCCGGCCGCGCGGTCTTGGATTGGATCTGAAACAGTTCGCAAGGCTCAGCGCGGAAGTCGCGAACCTCGTTAGACGCGGCCATCAATGCGTCACCGTGACAAGCGGCGCGGTCGCAGCTGGAATGAGTGCTCTTTCGCTGAGCGAACGGCCAACTGATCTCGCCACGGCGCAGGCGAGTGCTGCCATCGGCCAATCAAAATTGATGCGCGCCTACGAGACTGCGTTCAGCCGTTACAAACTGAATGTCGCACAGCTCCTCCTGACCCACGGCGACCTCGACAGCACCATGCGCCGAACGAACGCGCGCAATACGCTCGAGCGTTTGCTGGAAAAAGGAAACGTCGTGCCGATTATCAATGAAAACGATTCCGTGGCGGTGGAGGAACTCAAATTCGGAGATAACGATCGCCTCTCTGCGGAGGTGGCAATGCTTGCTGGCGCGGACCTGCTCATCATCCTCACCCAGGTAGATGGATTGCTCGACGAAGACGAAAGAGTCATCCCCCTGGTGCACGACATCGACGAGGTGAAACGCCTCGCCAACGGGAGCAAAGGTCGATTTTCCGTAGGCGGAATGGCCTCCAAACTTGAAGCTGTTCGCATGGCCGTCGACGCCGGCATAACAACCGTGATCATCAACGGCCGCCGCCTTGACCGGATCGCCGCCTTGATTGCGGGCGGTAAAGGGATCGGCACCCGTTTCCTGGCCAAACCACGGGCTCGACCTGCCAGGTAATGGACCTGCGACAACAGATCCTCGATTTTGGCAAACGCGCGCGCGGAGCGTCGCGGACTCTCGCGCGACTAAAGGCGGAAGGGAAAAGCGCCATCCTGCACTCGATGGCGGATGAAATTCTCGCACGCCGCGCTGAAATCCTTGCCGCCAATCAGAAAGATTTGGAAAAGGCCAAGGAGAGCGGGCTCGCGGGCGCAATGCTCGAGAGACTTACCTTGAACCCGGCGCGGCTCGACGCCATGGCCGACGGCATTCGCCGAGTCGTAAAGCTTCCTGATCCCGTCGGTCAAATTCTGCGCGAGTGGACGCAGCCTAACGGAATTCGCATCTCAAAGATTCGCGTTCCCATTGGTGTAATCGGCATTATCTATGAGTCGCGCCCAAACGTTACGAGCGACGCAGCGGTTCTCTGCATCAAGACTGGTAATGCCGTCATCCTGCGCGGCGGCTCGGAAGCACTGCAATCGAACCTCGCAATTGCGAGGGCGCTGCAAAACGGCGGAGCGAGAGCAGGTTTGCCTAACGACAGCATCCAGATCCTTTCGCAAGCCAGTCGCGAAGGCGTGCAGTTCATGGCGGAAATGGATCGCTATATCGATCTCATTATCCCCCGCGGTGGCAAGGCGCTCATCGAAGCCGTCGTGAGCGCCGCGCGGATGCCGGTGATCAAACATTCTGACGGTGTCTGCATTGTCTACGTCGATCGCGAAGCCGATCTGGATATGGCCATCGAGATCGTAGACAACGCCAAGACACAACGGCCGGGAGTGTGCAATGCGATTGAAACCGTCCTCGTGCATCGCCAGATCGCTTCGCCCTTTCTCGATCGACTGGCAGCTCGCCTAACGAAAAAGGGAGTTGAACTACGGGCGGATGAAGCAGCCTTCACAAAGCTCGAATCTTTGCGCTACGAAACACTGCGCATGGCAACCGACGAAGACTGGTCGACGGAATTTCTGGACCTCATTCTCGCTCTCCGCGTGGTCGATTCGCCCCACGAAGCCGTCGCCCACATCGAGCGGTTTGGTTCGCACCACAGCGACTGCATCATCACGCGGAACGAGGAGACCGCGGAGCAATTTCTCGCGGAAATCGATTCCGCGACAGTTTACTGGAACGCTTCCACCCGCTTTACCGACGGCGGTGAGTTTGGTTTTGGCGCTGAGATCGGAATCAGCACCGACAAACTGCATGCCCGCGGCCCAATGGGTCTCGAGGAACTGACAACCTACAAGTATCTTATCCGCGGAGACGGACAGGTGCGGAGCTGAAATTCTCGTTCAGCGGCACTCGGTGCGCGGCGAAGCGTGCTCCGATATTCAAGTCTCGATCATCGCGTCGCGCTTCCGCCGGCGGCTTCGCCGTTAGCTCAGAGGATATTCAACCTTTGCGACTGTGACAATATCGCCGTCCGGCAGACTGATTCGACCCCCGGCTTCGGCTGCTAACAAAGCGCGGCCCAGGGGCGAAATCCAGCTCACCGCTTCCGGGAAAAGATCGAGCTCGTCCACGCCGACGATCCGATAATGGTATTCCTCGCCCACTGAGTTCCTCAGTGTAACTCGAGCGCCGAATGCGATCTCGTTTTCAGCTTCGTTAGGCGCCTCGACAACAGTAATCGATTTCAATACCCGTTCCAATTCGGCGATCGCCAATTCGTTAGGCGATTTATCCCCGGACAAACGCATCAGTCTTTTCCGCAAGAGACTCGCACCCGTGGCAGTGGCATAATTGGCCGCACCCGGTGGCAAACCGGAAGGCGCGCGCGATCGGCCCGATCTCTCGGGCGGATCGACGTCCTCTTTCACAAAAGCCCTGCTCATGATTGGCGTTTTCGGGAGTGGATGACTCGCGACCGGCAAAGCGACCGCATCCTATTCTCCCGAGACAAAAACGGGATTCAATGCACTAAAGACGCAATTGCGGTTTAGTGGTTGATTACAAATTTCTTTCGCGGGCACGAAAACTTCTGCTTCTTTCCTTATGCGAGTGCTGATCGCCGACGACGAAAGAGCCTTCGCGCTTGTCCTGGCTGAGATGGTGCGCTCCCTCGGTTACGAAGTGGTCGGCGTGGTGCATAGCGGGTTGGACGCGATCCGATATTACAAACAGCATAAGCCAGACCTCGTGCTGATGGACTTCGCCATGGCGCGACTCAATGGGCTCACTGCCTGTCGCAACATCTTGAGCGAAGATCCGAAAGGCCGAATCCTTTTCCTCTCCGGCTTAAGTGACCGACGCGAGCTTACCCCCGAAGCGTCGGGTGCGTTAGCTGTTCTTCCCAAGCCCATCGCCCGTGCGCAGCTCGAAAAGGCGCTTCAGGAAGCCGCCTGCAACTATTTCGAGTAGGAGGAGTGACTGACGACCGTTGTAGTCGTGACGGTTCTGGCTTTGACGCTGTTGCGCGAGCTCCAAACCAGATAGCGCAGGACACGACCGTCCGGCGTTAGCTCCACCCATAGCTCTTGGGCGTCCATCCTCAGACCGCCGATAAGTGAGCCGATGAATGGCGTATAACCCCGCCAAGGCATGGGAACGGATCGCATGAAGTCCAGTGTCACGTGGTGACGCAGGTCAACCTGTCGAGTTGAGGGACGGCCAAAAAAATGAACAAGGTCAGCCTCTGTCGTTTGACCGATGCGAATCTGGTCAACCTTTCCCTGGGTGATGGAAGGATCGAACCAGGCCCACGTCGTTAGGCAGGAAGAGATGAGAATGAGGCTGACGAGAAGTTTTGTTTTCATTTTCGGAAACAGGCATTCTGCACAAATCGACGACCCAGTGCAGCAAAATCCTTACCCCATCATGGGCAAAAACTCTTCCCGCACCACCTTTCCCTCTTTCACTTTGTAAATGCCAACCTCCGAACCCTGCATGCGCTGGCCGGAATTTTTATCTGTGACATCAATGTCGAAGCGCACCACGAAGGTGTCGCGAGCGACAAATGGCCCGCTTGCCTTCGCACTATGAACTTCGTGATTCTCGATCCACCATTTTGATTTCTGGGCAACGGCATCGAGACCCTTCATTTCCTCCGGCATCCCACCCATCGCCCGCGGTTCCAGACTGACGATGTCCTTGTCATAAAGCGACCTCGCCGCTTCCTCGTATTCACCCTTGTTACAAAGTTCGATTAACTTCCTTCCTACCTCTTCTGTACTCATGGTCTCCTAATCGTTGCGGAGACTTCACCGCGCAAGAAAATTTCAGCTAATCGGTGCGCGCAAAATCGGGATGCGGTGCGGAAGCGATGGCGCTTTCCAGCGCCTGGATATTAACCGGCTTGGTCAGATGAGCGAAAAAGCCGCTTGCCCGGCTGCGTGCGATGTCCTGGTCTGTGCCATACCCACTGAATGCAATCCCAGGAAGTCCGTAAGTCTCGTGCAGCTCCGCCATAAGTTTGTGGCCGTCGCAGTCAGGCAGGCCCAAATCCGAGATGATGAGATCCCAATCGCCGCTGGCCGCTCTTTCGCGGGCGGCTTCGGCGGTGGCCACGCCGCCTACCGTATGGCCACGGCGGCGCAGAAGTTGTTCCAGCGTGGCGCGCGTTTGTTCGTGGTCTTCGACCAGTAAAATATGCCGCGTCGGCGCGGGACCCGCGTGGACGGCTTCGTTAGGCAGAGTCGCCTCTGCAGTCGATGCGAGAACCGCAAGAGGCAATTTAATGCGGAAAGTGGCTCCACGCCCGCGCCCTTCGCTTGCCACGGAAATGGAGCCGTTTTGCAGCTCTACCAACCGATGCGTGATGGCCAGTCCCAGACCGATGCCACCGAAGCGATGCCCACGAACGTGATTCTCCTGAATGAATGCGTCGAAAATCCGGCTGAGCATGGAAGGTTCGATGCCAATGCCGGTATCGATGATTTCTACCTCGAGCTTGCCGTCCTCGTCCGTAGCGTTGCGCGTGCGGACGGTAACCGCGCCGCCACGCGGCGTAAACTTGACCGCGTTCTTGAGCACGTTCCAAAAAATCTGCTGCAACCGCACGGCGTCGGCTCTGATCGTGTGGTGAGCGGCCGCGAGATCCAGGACCACTTTTATTTCGCGTTCCTTTATGTCGGCGAGCAAAATGTTGAGCGCATGCTGAAGCGCGGCGTGGGCATCGATTGGACGAAGATCGAGTCGTAGTTTGCCGCCCGAGATGCGGGTGACATCGAGAAGATCGTCGATCAATTGCGCCTGGAGCGCGATACCCTTGGCGATAACTTCTATATCGCCTCGGGCTTGCGGTGGAAGCGTTTGGTCCTCGACGAGCGCAGTGGCGAGCAGGAGCGCGGGGTTAAGTGGTGTGCGTAATTCGTGGGAAAGCGCGGCGAGAAAATCGTCTTTTGCGCGAGTGGCCGCCTCGGCGCGCAGTTTAGCGGCTTCTGCGCTCAAACGCGCCGCTTCCGCCGTTTCGAGCAAAGCACGGACTTGTTGTTCGCTTTCACGTAGCGCCGCGTTTGCCTGTTCTAACTCGGCGGTACGCTCGACAACTTTCCCCTCCAGCTCGATGGCGTGACGCTTCTGTTGCAGGGCATAGCGAATGGAACGCTCAAGGTCCACGGCGTTGATCTCGCCTTTGACCAAGTAATCCGCCGCGCCCGCAGCGAGCGCTTCCAGCGCCAAGTTGCGATCGCCCTCGCCGGTGAGAACAATGATAGGCGCCTTGCAACCATGACTTAGCGCCTTGCGCAACAAGGCGAGCCCGTCGCCTTTGCCGAGCCGGTAATCAAGCAACACCGCGTCGTGTTCGCAGCGCGAGACTTCGACCATTCCGCTGTCGAAGTCTTTGGCCCAATCGATCGCGAGAGTCACGTTCGGGATTTCCTGCAGCAATTCTTTTGTCAGCAGGTAATCATCTTCGTCATCCTCGACCAGGAGGACGCGGAAAGGGCTTTTCGCTCTATCCACGCCCGCCTCCGTTTTCGCCGTTTTCCTCGCCCGGCAAAGCCACGATTTCGAGCCAGTATTTCCCCAATACTTTGACCACCTCCGCCATGGCGGAAAAGGTGACCGGCTTGGTGATGTAGGAGGCGGCCGATAGATCGTAAGTGCGGTAAATGTCCTCCTCCGCTTTCGAGGTCGTTAGGATAACGATGCGGATATGCTTCAGCTTGGGATCGGCCTTAATCTCCTTAAGTGCCTCGCGCCCGTCCTTCTTTGGCATGTTCAGGTCGAGTAGGATGAGGCCAGGACGTGGTGAACTGGCTGGGTCTTCGTATTTTCCGCGACGCTTCAGATAGTCGAGAAGCTCGACGCCGTCTTCGACGAAACGCAAATCATTCGCCAGCCGGCTCTCTTCGAAAGCTTCCTTGGTCATGAGCCGATCGTCAGCGTCGTCGTCGGCCATCAGGATGGTAATAGGCTTGCCAATTTCTTGCATTTCTCTTTCCTCTCACGTTTGGCGCTGGGGGAGGTGAACGAAAAATGTCGCGCCCCGCTCGGGCATGCTGCGGGCGGTGATCGTCCCACCATGTCTTTGCACGATCTTTCGACAGATAGCGAGCCCCATGCCGGTTCCCTCGTATTCCTGCCGGCCATGTAGACGCTGAAAGAGCTCGAAAATTCGATCGAGATAAATTTCCTCAAACCCGATCCCGTTGTCGGATACGGAAATTTCCCAGCTTGGGACGGAATCGCCATTACGCTCCGCTGGATCCAGCTGCCGGCTCGCCACCTTTACCACCGGTGGCGCGCCCGGTCGAATGAACTTTAGTCCGTTGCCAATCAGATTTTGCAGCAATTGTCGCATTTGCAGTGGATCGGCTTCGATCGTGGGAAGCGGCCCCAGTTCGACCCGGCCGCTCGTGCGGTGAATTCGCTCTTCCAAATCGGAGATCACCTCTTCCGCGGTCGCCGCGAGATCGACCGGCACGAATGGTTGTGCCTTGGTTGTGACGCGCGAAAAGGTGAGCAGCGCATCAATCAAGCTGCGCATCCGGGTCGCGGAAGCGAGCATGCGAGCAAGATAATCGCGACCATGATCGCCCAGCTCGGCAGCACACCGAGTCTGCAGCCGATCGCCAAAAGCCTGGATCTTGCGGAGTGGTTCCTGCAAGTCGTGCGAAGCGACTGAAGCAAAATGTTCCAGCTCCCGGTTGCTGCGGCGAAGCGACTCGTTCGCCAGATTCAAATCGGCCGTGCGAGCTTCGACACGGTTTTCGAGCTCATCATTCGCCCGCTCCAGCGCCTCCACGCCGCGTTCGTGCGTTGCCAGTTCACGCAAGGTCAGCAGATATGCCGCCACAACCAAACCGAGACCCAATAAGGTAGTGATCAAAGTTGTTATCACCGCCGATTGATAGCTAAGACGCGATTCCTCCTCGCGTGTTCCGAGCAATTGCCACTCGTTCCCTTGCATTTCGGCCACCAGTCCACGGATCGCTTCCATCTCGCGTAGTCCCTGCCCTTGCAAAACATAACGGCGCGCTTCCTCCACGCCGCCGCGATCGCGCGCCGTGATTCCGACCGAGAGTGAAGTGAGACGCATGGCGACGCGTGATTCCAGTTTCGCAAGGCGTTGCTCCTGGAGCGGATTATCCCGGACGAGCTGCCGCACCTGCGCAATATGATTCTGGATAGAATCGGCTGCCGTCCGATAGGGAGCGACATAGACCGTTGCACCGGTGAGAAGGTAACTGCGCTGACTGCTTTCCGCCGTGGCAAGGGAGGCCATCACGTCGCGCAGGCCATCGAGCACTTCGTGGGTGTGGACGACGAGCTTCTCGTTGCGCGAAATACGCAAAAGGTTGCGATAGGAAAGCCATCCGCTCACAAGCAACGCCACAATCGCAAGGGCAAACCCGAAAGTCGCGCCAAGGCCGACGGTCTTTTTCATGGGGCGGCGCTCAAGCGATTGGGAAAGCTATGATCATCGGCTGCACACCTTCTCGTGCCCCTCTCTCTACGCAAGCCTCAAAATGCCCAGTAGCCTTGGGCGAAGCGACCGGTGTAAAGCGCAAGATAAAGGAGCGACCAGACGCTCACCATCGCAAAACAGAAGCGCCGCCCGGTGCAAACGATCGCACAAAGAATGAAGACCGGAAAAAGCGTGAGCGTGTAGCGCGGTACACTCAGGACAAAGGCGGTACTATTGATAAGCAGCCAATTCAGTGTGATCCAGACCGAATAGGAAGGACGCAAGCGCATCCACGACCAAACCGTGCAGACCGAAATCAATACTACGGCGATGAGTTCGTTCAGCCCTTCGTTCACGTTCGCCCCGAGCGCTCGCAGCCAAACGTCGTGCACGCCGAACCAGGGTGAAGCGAATTTTTTGTACCAGTGCTCCTTCATGATTTTGGTGAAGGCAAAGTAGTCGCCGGTGACGTTGTGGTTGAGCCAGAGATAGGCGAGGAAGCCGAGGGGCACTAACGCCAGCCAAACCCAGCGCCAATCGATCCGCCGCCTTGCCCAAAAGAGTAACCCGATCTCAGTCGCGAGCGCGGGCAACAGGACGACGCCGTTCACCCGGGTGAGACAGGCTGCTCCGCCTAACAAACCGGCGAGTTCCCAACGTTCCTTTCGCGCCGCAAGAAAACAGCCCAGAGTGAACGCGAGAAACAGGCTTTCTGTGTAGGGCACATGCAGGAAGAAGCTCGTCGGAAAGATGAAGAGAAACCAAACGGCATTGCGCGCCACCTCGTTCGACTGATCGCAACGCACCAACTGTCGCAGGAGCAAGCCAGTCGCAACCGAGGCGATTCCCGATACGATAAACGCCGCTATGAGGTAATCGGACACGGCCCAGGCGACGCCGCGAACCAGCCAGGGATAAAGAGGAAAAAAGACGAGTGAGAAAAGCTGGTCACCACTTGCCTGATAACCGTCTCTGGCAAGGCCAAGGTAATGGGTTGCGTCCCAGCGATTCCACATCTCATCCCAGCCGACACGGCTTTCATTTAGCGATGCGACCGCTTCCAAACCAAAGGTGAGAACCAGGAGTTTGATCCCAAGAACGAGCGCGATCGTTTCCCAGTCCCATCCGCGCACTCTTGCAAACCAACCCTTATCCTGGCCGGCCGGTGATCCGGTTTCCGAAGCTGTGGCGGTAAGTTTTTTCTTCGAGCTAACCATGCGCCCGCATTTTGCCTTCTCCGATGAGAAGAATAAAGCCTAACGCCAGGTAAATATCCGCTCGCTCTGGAACCGGAAATTCCCGATCATTTCACCGAGGTCTACGGATAACATAGTCATCGCATGGCCAGGCGAACTTTCACCGCTTTCCGCGTCTTTCGCCTGCTCTTCTGGCTCACGTTGTTTCTTCTTTTGGGAGTAAGCTGGTGGTTCATGATCCGCATGCCCGGCAAAAGCTTTCGCGGCTCGGCACCGCCTTTCACCCAGGGAGCAACTTAAACTCCGGTCCGAGTTGATGGCCCATGTGCAAATGCTGGGGAGCACAATCGGGGAACGCAATCTCTCACGATATCCTCAGCTCCTGGCCGCGGCACAATACATCGAGAGTCAGTTATCCACGCAGAAGATCGACCGCGACAGCTATGAAGTGCTCGGCAAGCCCTGCTACAACATCCAAGTCGAATTCCCTGGAAGCTCGCCCGAGATCGTCCTCGTCGGCGCGCATTACGATTCGGTCTTTGGCTCGCCGGGTGCGAATGACAACGGCAGCGGCGTCGCTGCGCTCCTTGCTCTTGCCCATCGCTTCGCTGCCCAGCCTAACGAAAAGACTCTGCGTTTCGTCGCTTTCGTAAATGAAGAGCCCGGTCATTTTCAAACGGGCCAGATGGGCAGCTACGTCTACGCTGCGCGCTGTCGTCAGCGCGGCGATCAAATTCGCGCGATGATCAGCCTCGAGACGATCGGCTACTTTTCCGATCGACCTGGTTCTCAGAAATATCCCGCGGCCGGCCTTGGATTGATCTATCCGCGCACCGGCAATTTCATTGGCTTCGTAGGAAATCTTCCTTCACGCGAACTGGTCCGGGAAGCGATCGGGGAATTTCGCCGCCATGCCACCATTCCCTCGGAAGGTGCCGCATTGCCTGAGTTCGTTCCCGGCGTCGGATGGTCCGATCAGTGGTCTTTTTGGCAGCAGTCCTATCCGGGAATCATGATTACCGATACGGCCCCCTTTCGTTATCCGCACTACCATTCCGCCAGCGATACACCGGACAAACTGAATTATGATGCCATGACCCGGGTGGTGCTTGGAATGCAGGACGTTATCCAGCATCTGGCCAATCCTTCTCGCTAGCCCCGGCAGAACGACACTCAGCCTAACGAGTAAAGGAATCGCCGGGCGGATCGCTGTCCACTTTCCCGCGAAGCTTGTCGCTGGCACGGTTCCAGACCTCACGCGCTCGTTCGCGCGGACCGCTGGTATCGACTTGGATTTGCCTGATGGCGCGATCCATTGCCATCTTGACGCTTGCGGCGGTGCCGCCCTTTTCGCATTCTCGCGCCAGCACCCCCTCCAGGCGCGTGATGACTGCATCCACCGTGTAATCACGATTCACCTCCGGCCCGGGCGTCTCAACCGCACTGTAAACGTCGATTACTTGTTCGCTGTGTTTTCCCCAGCGCAGGACTTGATAAAAGAGCGACCCCTGCCGTTCTCCGCGGAAGAGCAAATCGATCGCCGCCGCTGCGAGCGAAATCGGCATAAGGGCAAAATCGCGCACGTTATCCAGCAACATCTTGAGCTGGAAAACGACCACGTCGCGCAAGAAAGGCCAGTGATCGTCTTTGTTCCCTTCGGGTTTCACTGTCATTGGGCCGGCTGAACTCATGCGCCCAATCTAGCTGGCTCTCTCTCGAGAGGAAAGACTTGCCTTCTCGTCCAGCGTCCAACCGATTCTATCCCGAGGAAAGCAGGCCGGCGCGACTTTCGCGCTTTCTAATTCGCTTCCGCCCTGTTAACCGGTCGAGCGTGAAGCGCCTTCTCTGGCTCGATGTGGCAAAGGGCCTCGCCATAATCGTGGTGGTTTACTTTCATTTCTTTCGGACTTACTTCGAGCACGGCATCCTGCCTCCGCCGGATTGGAATGGTTTCCTTGCCGGCCTAACGACTTCGCTGCGTTATCTCTGGCTCAAAGTCTCCGGGCTGGGTTTCCACGCTGTCGGTGTCTTCATCATTCTCAGCGGCTGGGCACTCATGCAGTCGACCGCCCGCCGTGCCGAGCAAGGCAGTGTCGATTGGCGCGCCTGGTATCGCAGCCGGTTCCTGCGCCTCTACCCCATGTACTGGGTGGCGCATATTGTTTACCTTATCTCGCCTTTCACTGCGCGCTTCGAGAAAATCGACGGTCGTTTCGTTCTTAGTCTGCTCGGTCTGCGGTTTATCGATATCAGCAACACATTCTACTATCTCAATTCCTCGTGGTGGTATTTTACCTTATTGATCCAGTTCTATCTCCTTTTCCCGTTTCTCTTCATCACAGCGAGAAAGCTTGGGCCGATAACCTATCTGGTCTGCGCCTGCGGGCTCGGCCTTTTTGTGCGTTATCTCCTGCTTGTGGTGCACCCGGTCGACGGGATGTGGGTCCAGGGAGGGCTAGCTCTCTGTCGGCTTCCGGAATTTGCCCTTGGCATGACTCTCGCAATCTGGGATCAACGTTATCCTAAGAGGCTGGAGCGCTTCCTCCTCAACGGACCGGCTTTCTTTACAGGGGTAATCCTTTACCCGGGCGCGCTACTGCTCTATGCAACTCTCACGACCTACATTTTTGTGGACCTGGCGACCGGGGTCTGCTGCTTTCTCGTCCTGGTCGGAATCGCGGGAATCATTTCGCGCGCGCACTTTCTAGCCAGGGTGATCGCACTCGCCGGTATCTACTCTTATGGTTTATACCTGATTCATCAGCCCTATGTTATTTGGCTAGGACTCCGCATCCGTGAACAACCGATCTGGAGCTTTCTTCTAATTGCGTTGGTCACCGTCGCTATCCTCACGGTTTGGGGCATGCTGCTCGAAAAAGCGACGAATAGCCTTGTGAGTTCGCTACCCCGAGAAAGGCCGAAAGCGGCCCTCTCACCCTGAAAGGCCGTCCGTCTGATTAAAAGCCGGTGCTCCTTGCGCATGCGAGAAGCGGCCGCACTTAACGGGGAGTTATTTCGTTAGGCTGAAGACCAGCTCGCGCTTTTCGTCCGCGATTTCTTCCATCAGGCGATAAAAGCGGCTGACATCGATGGGCTTGGTGATGTAATCGCGAGCCCCGGCGTCGAGCAGACACTGCAAATGACCCGCAGTCGTGTCAGCCGTCAAAACCACGATTGGTGTATCTCGGGTCGCGCTTTCCGATTGCAATTTGGCGAGCACGTCGGAACCGGGCATATCGGGCAATTGCAGATCGAGGAGGATGAGATCGGGAGAATGCTGGCGCGCAAGGTCGAGGCCGATCCGGCCTTGCATCGCGGTGATCAAATGAATGCCCGGCTCTGCGCTCAGCATCTGTTCAACGAGACTCAGATTAGAAAGATTGTCCTCGATGTATAGAATCGTGCACTGCTTCCCGATCGGCAGTCCGGGATGAAGGACAGCTTCTTGTTCGTTCGTTTTAAGCGGCGATTCGGTGCGCTCCAGCTCGATCCAGAATGTGGTTCCTCGTCCCGGGCTTATCTCGACACCGATCTCGCCCTGCATGGCTTCCATCAATCGCCGCGAGAGCGCCAGCCCGAGGCCGGTGCCTTCGATCCCCAACTGCTCAGCACCAAGACGATCAAAAGGTGTAAAAAGCCGCGACAATTTGTCGGCGGCAATCCCGACCCCGGTATCGTGAATGTCGAGACGAACCTTTTGATCGGACGACTTGCACGTGATCATGACCGCACCGCCCTCCGGCGTATATTTCACCCCGTTGTTGAGAATGTTGAGCAAGACTTGTTTTAATCGCTGATGATCCGCGAAGACGAAGTGATCGGTCTCGCCCTCCGTCGGAGTAAAAAGATTCACCGCGTGCTCCGCGGCAAGCGGCCGGATTAATTCAACCGCTTCCTCGAGCGCGATCTTCACACTCACCGGCTCAAGGGACAAATGCATTCGATCCGATTCGATGCGGCTGATATCGAGCACTTCGTTGATCAGTTCGAGCAAATGCCGGCCAGCGGTGAGGATGTGATGCAAATGCCCACGCTGCGTCGCGCGTGGGTTCTGGCGCTCGAGCAACTGACCAAAACCAAGAATGGCATTAAGCGGCGTGCGCAATTCGTGACTCATCCGCGAAAGGAATTCGCTCTTGGCGCGGTTGGCGCGGTCGGCTGCTTCTTTCGCTTCGCGTAGTGCGCGCTCGACGCGCTTTTGCTCGGTCACGTCATGGGCCACGCAGAACAAAATTTCGTCCGACGCCGACCAACTCGCCGACCATAAAACATCGACCTCAGTTCCGTCCTTGCGCAGGCAGCGATTGACGAAATCAGAAACTTTACCGTCCGCCCGCGCTTCTTCCTCCATTTGTCGCGAACGCGCCCGATCTTCCGGGTGAACCAGCGCGAGATATACTCGACCGATTAATTCCTCCGCTTCGTAGCCCCACAAACTGCGGCAGGCTGCATTTACGGAAAGGAAACGTCCGTGCAGATCGAGGCTGCAAATCACATCCTGTGAATTGTCCATGATGAGCTGATTCGCTTGGTGGGCTGAGGCGAGCTGGCGATTACTCTTTTCGAGCGCGGCTTCGGCGCGTTTGCGTTCCGTGATATCGCGCGCCACTTGGAACATCGTGCCGTCTTGCTCCGACCAATACGCCGACCAGAGCACGTTCACGATGGTGCCGTCTTTTCGAAGATAACGATTCTCGAAGTTCGTTACCGGATGACCGGCCATGATCTCAAAGTTGGCCAACCGGCTGCGCTCGCGATCACCGCGATGCACGAAATCGACGCAGCTCTTTCCGATTAGCTCCTCCGGTTTGTAACCCCAGAGCGCTTCGCATGATGCACTGACCCTGACAAATCGGCCTTCAGCGTCGTTTGCGCAGATCACGTCGCGTGATTTGTCCATGATGAGTTGGTTAGCGTGCTGTGTCGCGATGAGGCGCGCTGATTGTTCCTCCAAAGCTAATTCAACCCGTTTTCGCTCCGTGATATCCTCCACCATGATGAGGAATTGGCGCGGCCGTCCTGCTTCGTCGCGAATCACGCAACCAGTACGCATCGCCCAGACCACTTCGCCGTTCCTGCGCAGGAAACGCTTTTCCAGATTGTGGCTTCCGCCCGATCCCAGCAATGTGAGGGAATTCTTACGCGTGGCGGCCCGGTCTTCCGGATGGGTAAGCTCGTGAGGCGTATACTCAGTCAGTTCCTCGGGAGAATAATCGAGCATCCGACAAAAGGCGGCGTTGGCTTTTTGGAACCGCTCGTCCATGCGTAAGACTGCCATGCCAATCGGTGCTTCTTCGAAGATCTGTCGAAAGTTTTGCTCGCTCGCTTCGAGAGCGGCGGTGCGATGGGCCGTCGCGCGCATTTCCCGGCAGCTGCGCAGGCAGGAGATGGCGAGAAAAATGTCTTCGAACAAAATCCAGGCGCAGTGTTCGATTGATGTCCAGACGTTGCTGTTTGCTTCGCCATAAAGGAAATACGGCCAACGGCTGCCACCGACAAAATGATCCAGCATTACCACGAATGTCGCCGGTACCAGCACGCGCCAATCCCGGTAGAAGGAGAGAACGACCAGCGAGCAGTAGACATGGAAATGCGTTTCCAGTCGCCCACCGCTGAGCGAAATGAGCAGGCCGGAATGCAACATCTGGGCAGCGGCGATCGTGTAACGCGTCACGACTTTCCCCGGCCAGAATCGCACGAGCACACAAGGGAGAAGCGTGATTGTGCCGCCAAAGAGGAGCGCCGCCCAAACATGCAGGCCGACGTGGAAGTGCGCGCCACGCCAGCTCGCGGGCGAGACGAGCAAGGCCACAACCACCGCCACAGCCCATTCGAGAAGAAGCAACCAGACAAACAGGCGATCGATTTCCCGATAGACTTCCTGTTGCTGCGAACGAAAGAGCGTTTCCGCGCGGCCGAAAGCCATCAAATCTGTCGGTCGATCCGCTGGAGTGTTTGAGCTGGCCCGGGTTCCGCTCGGTGTCAGTTTGGAATCTTTGCTCATGAAGCGGCGCCGGGTTGGCGATCGCATTCTTCAAGCAAACGGTGTTCCAATAATCGCGGGAAATCGTCCTCCCCCCGGGGCGATTTAGCCGTGAGATGATCGAGTGCGGCGGCGGTCTAATGCCAGCCGCCACGACTAGCTAACGAGTAAGCTGGCAGCGTGCTTCAGAGCCGACTCGCTCTTTCCGCCGAGCATACGCGCGATTTCTTCCTGGCGAGTTTTGCCTGTTACTTCCCGCAGCTGTGAAAAAGTACGGCCGCCGGCGACAGCCTTGGTCACAACAAAATGCGTTCTCGCCTGCGCCGCAACCTGCGGCAGGTGCGTGATGCAAAGCACTTGATGCTTTCCCGCCAGGGCGCGCATTTTTTTTCCGACCGCGTTGGCGATTTCACCGCCGATGTTGGCGTCAATCTCATCGAAAACGAGAAGCGGAATCTCATCCTGCAAAGCAAGGGCCGACTTGATCGCGAGCATGAGACGCGAGACTTCGCCACTCGACGCCACTGTCCGCAAAGGCTTGAGCGGTTCACCCGGATTCGGCGAAAAGAGAAGCTCGACCGATTCTGTCCCGCGGAGCCGAGGCTCATCTTCAGGTGTGAGTTGCACTTCGAACTCCGACTGACGAAATCCAAGATCGGCCAATTGCTGTCGAATGTTTCGGCTCAGTTTCGGAGCGGCCATTTGTCGTGCCTTGCGTAGTATCGCCGCACTGCGATCCAATGCTTTTCTTGTCTCCACTATTTCCCTGGCCAGACGTTCCAACTCCTCCTCGCGACCTTCGATTTTGCGCATTCGCTCGGCCGCGCGCTCGCCAAAGGCGATAACCTCGGGAATCGTCGCGCCATATTTGCGCTTCAACGTCTCGAGGAGCGTGACTCGTTGCTCGAGTTCCGCCAGTTGCCCCGGATCGAGGTCGAGCTTTTCCGCATAACGATCCAACGTCCGAGCCACCTCGCTCAGTTCGACCACAGCAGCGGCATGCGCAGCGGTCGTGGTCGTTAAGCCGGGATCGATCTTTTCCAGCTCGCGGAGCAGTCGCTGCGTCTCGGCAAGCTGGTTGAGCACTGCGTTGTCGATCTCGGAAAGCTGTCGCGAAACCGCCGTTGCCAGCTCGATCAAGCGCCGACTATTGCTCGCCAACTTGTAGCGCCCGACAATTTGCTCTTCCTCGTCAGGCTGAAGGTTTGCTGCCGCGATTTCGCTCACCTGATGACGCAAAAGATCCAGCTCCTGCGCGCGCGCCGACTCCGCTGTGCTCAACGCCTTTTCCTCGACGATCAATTCCTGCCAACGGCGATAACTTTTCTGATAAGCCTCCAATTCCGCCTCCGCGTGCGCGAAGCGGTCGAGCAAATCCAGTTGTCGCTCGGGCGAAAGAATCGACTGGTGATCATGCGGCCCGTGCAGATCGACCAGGCCGTCGCCGATCATCTTCAAAAGCGCCAAGGTAGTGGGTGAACCATTCACGAACTGCCGATTGCTTCCGCCTAACGAAAAGGTGCGCTTTACCAATAGCTCCTCGTCGACCGGTTCGATGCCCGACTCATCCAGTCGCTCGTTGAGAGCGGAAAAATCATCGCCCGAAAAAATTGCCTCTATGGTGCACGCGTCGGCTCCGGTCCGAATGAGTGATTTATCAGCCCGCTCGCCTAACAATAACTGGAGCGCGCCGATAATGATCGATTTGCCCGCTCCTGTTTCTCCGGTAATCGCGGTGAACCCTGGCGCCAGCTCCCACTCCAGATCCTCGACCAGGGCGAGGTTTTTGATTCGAAGCAAGCTGAGCAACACCGGAGTTGAGAGTTGTGGACTGAGAGTTGAGAGGTGAAGTCTCTGAACGCCTCCGAATCTCAACTGGCAAACGGGAAGTCTCAACTGCCCGCTGATCTCGAGCTGCGGCTCACCTTTCTCGGTACCGGCACTTCGGTCGGTGTGCCGATGCTCTGTTGTGATTGCGCGGTTTGTCGTTCCAGCGATCCCCGCGACAATCGGAGCCGCGCCTCAATTTATCTCGAAACGCCGGAAGGCGCCTATGTCGTCGATACCGGCACGGATCTTCGCACGCAGTGCCTGCGCGAAAACATCTGGCGGGTCGACGCCGCGATCATGACGCACGCGCACACCGATCACGTCATGGGCTTCGACGACCTGCGGCGTTTTGCCGCGACCCGCGGCGGGCGGATGCCGGTTTACGCTTCGGCCGAAACGATGGCGAGCCTGGAACGGGTCTACGACTTCGCCTTCAAGACAGACAACCCGTGGCCCGGGTATTTGAAGCCAGAACCGCATATTATTTGCGGATCTTTCTCGTTAGGCAAAACACTCATTACTCCGCTCCCCGTGCCGCATGGGTCGTCCGAGACCTATGGCTATCTCTTTTCACGCCGCGGCAAGAAGCTAGTAGCCTATCTGAGCGATTGCAGCGCCGTGCCTGACGAGATTGCACGCAAGATCGAAGGTGTGCAGTTGCTCGTCATCGATGCTCTGCGAGAAAAGCCGCACCCGACGCACCTTAGCATTGGCCAGGCACTTGAAGTGGCGCAACGGATCCGTCCGACGCACACACTTTTCACCCATATTTGTCATGAGCTGCCGCAAAGCGCGGAAGCGACCCTGCCGACCGATGTTGGCATCGCCTATGACGGACTGAAAATTGATTTCCCGGCATGAACCAGTTGCTTTGCGCGCTGGTCGCAGTGTCGTTAGGCGCGAGCTCGCTCCTTGCTGAGAACTCTCCTGATCTCGCTCAGGCGACCGTCGTTATTTACAATCGGAAAGCGGCTGGCTCGTTGGAATTGGCTCGCTTTTATTCGAAGGCGCGCGGGATCCCCGCGGACCACCTCGTTGGCTTGGAATGTTCGACCGAAGAGGAAATCAGCCGGCAGGATTACGATGCGACGATCGCCGAGCCGCTACGCAAAATTTTCGCCGAGCATCAGTGGTGGACTCTGGGAAAGGAACTCGAAGGCCATTCGAGCGTCCGGACCACGCGTATTCATTTCGTTGCACTCATGCGCGGCATGCCGCTAAAAATTCGCGCGATCGAGAAGTATCCCGGCGACCATCCGGAGGACAACACGACCGGCAGGGAAAACCGCGCCTCTGTCGATTCCGAGCTGTCGCTACTCGGTCTTTTCTCACGTCAGATTTCCGGGCCGGCAGTAAACCCATACTTTCAAAGCTTTCGGGCGATCCAGGAGCTGGATGGCCTGCCCTTGCTGCTGGTTTGCCGACTGGACGGACCAAGCGACGCGGTCGTTAGGCGAATGATCGGCGACTCGGTCGCGACCGAGGATTCCGGCCTTCTGGGTCGCGCCTATGTCGATGGCGCGGATCATTCCTCCGGCGCCTTGGCCGACGGCGACAAATGGCTGCAAAGTGTGGTAAAGGACCTGCGCGGTGTCGGGATTCCGACGGTCTATGATCAGGAAGGCGCGCTCCTCCCTTCGGGCTTCCCGATGAGCGACTGCATCCTTTATTATGGTTGGTACGCCGAGGGAGTGACCGGACCTTTTGTCGATCCCGATTTCCACTTCGCCCCCGGCGCAGTGGCAGTGCATATTTATTCCTTTAGCGCGAGCACACTGCGTTCGTCGCAAGCAGGCTGGGTGGCGCCGCTTCTCAGCAAAGGCGCCACGGCGTCGTTAGGCAACGTTTACGAGCCTTATCTGCAATTGACGCATCACCTTGATATTTTTGACAACCGGTTGCTTCATGGTTTCACCTTTGCGGAAAGTGCTTACATGTCGTTACGCGCGCTTTCATGGATGAATGTCGCGGTCGGCGATCCGCTCTATCGCCCCTACAAGAGTTGGCTCCGACTCGAAAGCAGAAGAAGCGACGGAAACAAGGAAAATGACTGGCAGATGTATCATGAGTTTGCGGTCCAAAACGGAACGCTGGAGAGGCTCGATTACTTCAAGGATGGGCGCGTCACCGCAGCGCACGCCGGCAATGGACCGATGACGGAGGATCTGGCCTTGCAGGAAACCGAGAGAGGCGATTTTGCTGCCGCGATTGGTGATCTGCGAGAGGCGCGCACGCTCTACTCGAAGCCGGACGATATCTTGCGTACGGTTTTGGAACAGGTCGATGCATTGACCAGGTCGGGCGACAAAAAATCGGCGGCCGCGCTGGTAAAAGAAACCCTCCGCATCGTGCCCGACGCGCCGGCCAGCGCGCTGTTGCGCAAGCTCGCAGAGCAACTGAATCCCGCGTCACCTGCCGCAAAGCCGGCTCCCTAACGACTATAGGACAGGCGCTTTCTGCCGATTGAAAGCGGCGACCGCAGCAGTCGTCAACAACTCTAGCGCGACTGAGGCCGATGCGTTTCGAGGCGAAAAATCGTCTCGCCTTCCTTCATAAGATCGAGTTTGTCGCGCGCGATGCTTTCCAGATAAGTAGGATCGCTTTTCAAAAGCGAAATCTCTCGCGTATGCCGCGCGAGCAATGCTTTCTCCTCGACAACCTGGGATTGCATCTGCTCGATCTCATGGCGGCTTTGGTTGAGCTTTTTGTAGGGCGGTAGAAACAAGCTAATGATGAGCAGCCAGACAGCCACGAGAAGCAAAACGCCCAGGATGTGATTCATGCGCTGCCAGATGGTGGCCTCATGCCGCGCTCGCAAATCGTTGTAATCGCCCACAGCCACTAGCGCATCTTCCCTCCGTAAACCGCCTTGTCACCGAGTTCTTCAGCGATGCGCAAAAGCTGATTGTATTTCGCCACGCGATCGGTGCGACAAAGCGAGCCGGTCTTGATCTGGCCAGCGTTCGATGCAACGGCGATATCCGCGATGGTGGTGTCTTCCGTCTCGCCAGATCGATGACTGATCACCGCGGTATAATCATTTTGCTTCGCAAGATCGATCGTCGCAAAAGTTTCCGTCAGGGTGCCGATCTGATTCACTTTTACGAGGATGGAATTGGCCACCCCGAGATCGATGCCCTTGCGAAGAAAGGCGACGTTGGTCACGAAAAGGTCGTCGCCCACAAGCTGCATGCTTTTGCCTAACCGATCGGTGAGCTTCTTCCAACCATCCCAATCATTTTCCGCGCAGCCATCCTCTATCGAAATAATGGGAAATTTCCGCGCAAGGGATTCGTAGAGGTCAATCAACTCTTCGGCCGAGCGCTTGGACCCGTCCGATTTCTTGAAGACATAGGCGTTCTGCTCTTTGTCGTAAAATTCGGAAGAAGCGGCGTCGAGCGCGATGAAGATTTGTTCGCCTAACGAATAGCCGGCTTTCTTCACCGCAGCCGCAATCGATTCCAGGGCGTCCTCGGCTGACTTGAGCTTGGGCGCGAAACCGCCTTCATCGCCAATCGCGGTCGAGAGTCCGCGTTCTTTCAGCACACTCTTGAGAGCGTGAAAGACCTCCACCCCGTAGCGCAGCGCTTCCGGAAAAGTCGGCGCACCTTTGGGCATGATCATGAATTCCTGGAAATCAATCGGCGCATCGGAATGCGCGCCGCCATTGAGAATGTTCATCATCGGAACGGGCAAAACGTTTGCCTGGCTTCCTCCGAGATAACGAAAGAGCGGAACCTTCTCGGCATCGGCCGCCGCATGCGCCACGGCGAGGGAAACGCCTAACAATGCGTTTGCGCCCAGCTTTTGTTTGTTAGCCGTGCCGTCGAGCGTGATCAGTTCCTGGTCGATTTTCGTCTGCTCGGTTGCATCCATTCCGACCACGACCGGCGCGATCGTTTCGTTGACCGAAGCGACCGCCTTGCTCACGCCCTTGCCGCCATAACGCTGCCTGTCGCCATCGCGCAACTCCCAGGCTTCATGCTCCCCGGTGCTGGCACCACTCGGCACGGCCGCGCGCCCGAACCCACCGCCGTCGAGATGCACGTCCACTTCGACCGTCGGATTACCGCGCGAATCGAGAATTTCGCGCGCACGGATCTTACTGATGCTGGTCAGCGCCATGTCGATACCGATTTAGCCACTGATCGCGCAGGGCGCAATCCCTCTTTTCCGCGAAATGCGACAAAGGCAAATTCTCAGCCGCCGCATCTGTCAGTGAACCGTCCGCTCAAACCATCAGCGCAATGCTCGCCTAACGAGTGAAGCTCTTGCGTCGACGCCAAAGAGCAACACCCGATGCACCGATGGCGAGGAGACCCAGGAAACCTTGATCGGGCATGACCGCCGCTGCGGAGGAACTTGTCTGACCAGCCTTGATTGGTTCTCCCGGATCGGCCCAGGCATAGTCGAGAACTGTGAAGCTAAAGTCTGAATCCGACCCATCCAAGCGGACGCGAGCCCAGCCGTATTGCCTGCCCGAGCCATTGTTAAAACGAAAACCGACAAAGTCAGTGCCTTTCCCGTGCCACCGCCAATTCAAACTCGAACGATCACCCTTGATCATCGTCCCCAACGTCCCAAAGCCAAACGCACCGTTGGTGAAATGACCTTGCGAGATATAGCGGTGTTCATTCCGGTTCTTGATTCGCCAGACATAGGCGTAGGAGAAGACAGGGTACGAACCGAGGAATGCGCCGCTCTTCAGGCCAGCCGCTCCAAAAAAGTCCGCTGCCCCATCGTTGATACTGCGCTCGAAAATGATCGAATCCCCTGCCTGGTCGAGTGGGAGCGCAACCGACTTATTCTCGTTAGCGGGAAACGAGACGTCGACCCGTCCCGAATAATGGATATCGGCCTCTGCCGGGGAAACGCCCGTCAGCGCCGTCGCCGCACCGGCACTCGCGTAGGCCAGCCAGCGTGCTGTTGGAATTTTGGCAGTGCGATTTTTCCGCACGTTCGTCTTCATGCCTTGAGCATAGGGAAGCTCTCAAGGAATTGGAAAGCTAAAATGCTATCTACGCCATCGTCGTTAGGCTTCCGGAGTTCTCTTTCGATGAAGGGATGAATCGATCACAGCCGCCATTGCCTCTTCGTTAGGCACAAGCTCGCTTCCAAGGAATGCCGCCAGCTTCGCAATTGCCGGCGCGGGATCGCGCACCAACGTCGGGTAGCTTATCTCCAGCCATTCTACCTCCGGCGTCGTTGTGCCCCAGCGGCGTATCTCCTCGCGATGGGCGCGCAATCCACGCTCGAGCTGTTCCGTCTCCAGGTTGGCGCCCTTGGTCCCCAGTCTGTTGGTCATGGCGCGCTGGGACGCGACCACCTCCTGGATGGGGCGCATCATGAAAATGACTTTGTAGTGATGCTTCGTCGGGAGCATTCGCAGCAACATGGAAATACATTTGATCGCCTTTCCCTGAACCGCTTCGTCATCGAGTAACTCCGGCTTTTTCGCGATCTGCTTGATCGCTTCCCATTCGTAATACCCACGCGGGTTATCAATGTCCGCTTTGCGCTCCTGATCGGTCATGGCGGGAAGTCCACCCGCCTCCAGTAACTGCATCATGAGTGAAGTTCCCGAGCGCGGCAAACCTGAGACAATGACAAAGGCTTTGCCGGACTTCTCTTCTTCAGGTTTTGGATCAGGTCGCTCCTTGAGCAAGGTCGCGAGGCGTTCGGAGCGCTTGGGGATTTCCGGGAGATCGAAAAGTTGTTCACGCTTAGGCTCGCTAGGCTCGCCACCTCCGCGCCGCGTGCGACTGAGACGAAGCAGTTCCTCCCGATGGAATCGGGCTTTCTCCGGGTCACCGCCTTCCTGCCGATGGATGATTGCGAGATAGCGGTGCGCATTGACCATATTTGGTTGGAAGCGCAACGCCGTCTCGAAGGCCAGACGCGCCCGCTCATTGTCGCCCGATCGAACCAAAGCTACCCCAAGATTGAAGTGCGCAAGCGGAAGCCGATGGAGCAGACTTACCGCACGCAAAGCGCAGTCGACGGTTTGCTGGTTGTCCCCAAGTCGACGGTAGACCGTCGAAAGCCCGAGAAAGGCGCGGGCGTTATCTTCATCAAGCGCGAGCGCCTTTTCATAGGCGACCTTCGCGTTCTCGAGTTGTGCGAGACGGACATAGGCATCGCCTAACTGAAGATAGATACCAGGGACTTTCGGAGCGACAGCTTCTGCTTCGAGCAAGGCGCGAAGGGCGCCGCCAAGATCGCCTCGAGCAAGTTTCACCCGCGCCCAAAGAAGCTGGCCACTGGCAGAGTCAGGCTCTTTACCGCCGGCAATCGCGCAAAGCAGACGTTCGGTTTGAGCCAGATAACCGCCCTGGAAATAACAGCTCGCGAGTTGCTGCAAGAAGCGATCTTCCCATGGCCGCCGCCTGACGATCTCCTCTAACAGCGGGCGCGCTGCTTCCGAATGACCTTTCCAGAGCAGAGTGCGCGCTACGTTATACTTACCTTCGATTTCAGCCGACTCAGCCGCTTTTTCCTTGTCCTCGCCTGGATCTTCGATGTAACCCAGGGCAGCGAACTGCTGCATGAGCTCGTTTGCCTGGGCGGGGTCGAGTTGTTCCTCGCCGGTATGCATGCCGCTTTCGCCTTCAACCTGTTCCCAACTCGGAATGGTCTTGACCTGGGGTATCTCTTCGAAAGCTTCGAGCAACGGCCGGCCATCCATATCCTGGCCGATAGGCAGGTCGAAAAGAGTTAGAACCGTTGGCGCGATATCGATCAGGCTCGCGCCGTAGATGCGTTCGTCCTTCTGAATCCCCTGCCCTGCCATGACAATGATACCGTATTGCCGATGCCATGCCGCGGGCCCGGCCGGTTCGCGCGGCGTGCCGCGCGGACGCTGGGAGCCGGACTCAAAGCCATGATCCGAGCAAAGAATAACTGTCGTATCTGGTCCAGCGAGCTCGAGTAACCGCTCCAGCATCATGTCGTGAAAGCGATAAGCGCCTTTCACAACATCCCTATACATGGCGAAATCTTCCTCCTTGATCCACTCGAGCTTGGGCGGGTGATAGGGCATGAAAGCGTGGGAGAAATGGTCTATTCCGTCGTAATAAACCGCCGTGAAATCCCATGGCTCGCTCTCCATGAGCGCCGTCGCGACTGCATGCACCGATGCGTTATCACTCAGGACCTTGGCAAAGGAGCTAAGTCGCTTGTCCTTTTTTTGGTCGATCTTGGCTGCATCCGGAATGAACGGAAGGATATGCGCTTCAGTCAGCTCGTTAGGAAACACCTTAAAACGGGCCAGCTCCGACCCGCGCTGTTCCGGATGAATGGCGCCTTTTGGAACAATCCAGCCTTTCTCAGGATCGAATCTTACCCCGCCAAAAGCGTTAGTGATAACGTTGCCCTTAATTGGTTCCGCGGGATGACTCGCCCACCAACCGATGACATTACACTTAAGTCCGCTCTGACTTAGGATGTTCCAAAGCGCCTTACACTTGCGTGACGTGCTGGTGTAAGGCCGCGCGCCGCCATTGACCGGGTCCGGCTCGATGAAACCATGAATGCCATGCTTGTCGGCAAACTTACCCGTGGCGACCGAATTCCAAAGCATGGGGGAAAGGATCGGCTGGAGAGTTGCCAGGTTACCGATAACTCCTCGATTAATGAAAGAGTCGAGGGTCGGCATGAGCCCTTCCTCAAGCAAAGGATTGATATGCTCCCAGTCAGCTGCATCCCAGCCGATGAGAAGAACTTTTCGTGTAACCATTAAGCTGGCAATCGCAGGCAGCTAAGGCTGGCTCTTAACGCTCTTTGGTGCGCTCTTTACGCCATGCATCCAAGCCGGCTCCGCCCACCGCAAGGAGACCCAGGGAACCGTCGGCCGATACCGCATCTACCATCTCACCGGAAGAGCTTCTCTGGCCCGTCAGAATCGAGTCTCCCGGCTCGCCCCAGGCATAGTCCTTGATGACGTAGTGATACGGATGTTTGTCGGTTCGCTCCACCTTGAGACGAACCCAACCATACTGAATGCCGTTCCCAACATCGAACTTAAAGCCAATCGCACCGGTCCCGGTATCGCCGAAGTTACCCTGGCCGAGGTAGGTTAGAAGCGCGCCCACGCCTGGCATCCGCGCGACAGATCCGAACTGTCCATGCGAAACGGGGATTCCACGATCCAGGTTAGACAGGAATTGTGCGCCCTGACTGCTACTATTCGCCCGCGCCGAACCCTTTTCTGCCCCTCTTATGGTGAAGAACGCTCTCGGGTAACACTGGTTGCAGGCTGTGATGTCGAAGAAAAGCGACGCTCCGCTTATGATAGGAAGAGCTACAGAATGGATGCCTTGCATCGCCATGTTCACAGGTCCGGAATAATGAATTTCGGCATCCGCATAGGGAGCGCCGCAAAAGCCTGTGGCCACGCCGGCGGTCGCGTAAGCAAGCCATCTGGAGTCCGGCAGGGCGAATGATTTAGCTTGATAGCTCGTTTTTATGCCCCGCATGCTACCGAACAACAACGGACGGAGTCAACTCTCCCAATCCGCCGTCGCCGCGAAACCAAGCGAACGTGCGAGACGACGAGCTGGCGATTTTCGCTGCACCTTGATTTTCGCGCTGGCATTGCGAGGGCGCGCGGCTAATCTGCCCGAATGTCCGCACGTCTTGGAGCCATAGGAACGATACTGTCGCTCTTTTGCGTAACCGCTATCGCCAGGCAAAGTCCCACTCCATCGTCCGCCGCCGGGACGCCAAAATCCCCTTCGGCGACGAGTGAGGCGAGCTCGCTTGCGCCCGATCAACTCGCCCACGCGCTTAAGAGCGATTCGGTGACCATTCCGACACCGGGCGAGCTTTTCTCCGCGCTCGCCAAACCGGCTAAACCGGACTGGGCAGCGCGGCTCAGTGGAGAGATTCCCACCAATTTCAAGACGCGTGCCCAGATTGCGCTCAACCTCGGCGGCCTAATCGCCGATGGGTTCATCGCCGTTGAGGCGCAGGACGCGCAACAGGTGAAGAACATCGGCGGGGACATAGTAAAAATGGCCAAGGCTCTCGGGGTGAGCGAGAGCATTTTGGCGCGTGGCAACAGCATTAATCAATTCGCCGAAAACCAGGAATGGGCCACGCTTCAGGAAGAGCTGGAGGCGACCCAGAATGAAGTAAAGAGCTCGATGCAGTCGCATCGCGATCAGGACCTGATTATTCTCGTCAGTCTGGGTGGATGGATTCGCGGGACCCAAGTCGTGAGCAGCGTGATCGCCAAAAACTATGACGCGAAGCTGGGTCAGGTATTGCGTCAGCCGGAGCTTCTGGGTTTCATTCGCTCGAAGATTGCACAAATCTCGCCTGAGATGCAGAACGATCCGCTGGTGAAAGATGTGAACGCACAGTTAGGTGAGATCGAGAAGATTGTAGCCAAGCCATTCGGGCAAGCGCTCTCCGAGGCCGAGGTGACGAGCTTGAGCGAAAGCGTAAACAAGCTCATGCAGGAGATTCAAAAGAAAGACTGACGATGCGCCGCGCACTTCGCCTTTGTCTGACGATCGTCGCCATTCTCGCCACAATTGGACCGGCCATTGCAGAGACTGACCAGGAGGTGGCCGGACGGGAAGCGGCTCTCGAACTCGCAGGTGCGTTTTCCAACGACGGCTTCAAACTGCGTGATGGCCATTGGGCCGGCACACTCGCCCCTAACGAGACCGCCCTTGTCGCCGTTAATCTTTATGCCGGAAATGATTACTGGTTTTCTGCCGGCGCGACCGATAAAGCGAAGAAGGTTTCGGTAAGCGTTTTCGACGAGAAGGGCGCTTTGGTTCCCACAGAAAAATACACCTCAGGCACGAAAGCGGCTGCTGGATTTACCGTGAGCAGCAGCGGCCAATATTACGTGCAGGTACGGCTGGACGCGGGAGAGCCGGCCGGGGTATGCTTGGTTTACAGCTACAAGTGAAAATCCGGTATATCGCTTTGGCGGTCGCCGTCACAGGCTTGGCCGCCGGTTGCGCATCCTCCAAAAAGGCGGGTGCGACTGCGGCCGGCAAAACGCATAACGACTGGTACGCGGTCGTCGCCTCCCAGACGCCTTTCTATCGTCATGGCCCGCAGCAGGCTAGCGGACCCGATTCGCAACTACCGAAGGACTCGATCATGAAAGTGATCCGGCCTTCCTTTGGCTATGTAAAAGTGCAATTGCAGGATGGCCAGAGCGGTTACGTCGCGAACGAAGATATCGGACCCGCGACGCCAGACCTGGTCACGGAAAAATTGACGCCACCGCCCGTTCCCGAAGCTGTGGTCGCAAGCCACAGTGGATCTCCTGAAGAACAGTTCCGTCTCGACTCAAATGATCCCCGCCTTATCGCCCCCCCAGAACCCTTGCCCGAATCCAGCCCGGCTCCCGCCTTCCGCTACTAATCTCGCCTTACCCGGATTGGCGAGACGGTATTCCCTGTCCGCAGCCTTCGCATTCTTTGCGCTAAGTCGAGCAACGGAAACCCGAGCAAATCCGCTCGCTCGCGAAACACTCACTTGCCTCCTCCCCTCCTCTTTCGGAAGAGTATTGACCGTTTCTCGCTGATGTTTTCGCTCCAAGTCTTTTTCGTCGGCAACGTCCAGGGCGTCGGTTTTCGCTGGACGGTAAAACGCATTGCCACCGGCTTCGAAGTTATCGGCTGGGTGCGCAATCTGCCTGATGGCCGCGTCGAACTACAGACCACAGGCGAAGAAAGCGAAGTGCGCGCGTTCATCGAAGCCATTGGGCAGAGTGAACTCCGCTCCCACATTCGCGAACAGACCGAATTCGTCCTGCGGGAGCCGCCGCGTGCCCGCGGTTTCGAGATTCGCCATGACTGACCCGGCAGTCGCCGTCCGCGGCCTCACGAAAGTCTTTCCAATACCTTTTCGCCGTTGCCGGCTCGTTGCGGTGCGCGATCTGAACCTCGAAGTCGCGCGCGGTCAGGTTTATGGGCTTCTCGGGCCTAACGGATCGGGCAAGAGCACGACCTTGAAAATTATTCTCGGACTCGTTTCGCCCACGAAAGGCAAGACGCAAATTTTCGGCCGGGACAGTCGCGATGTGGGGAGCCGCTCGACCGTCGGTTTTCTCCCCGAGAATCCCTACTTCTATAAATATCTTACGGGCGAAGAAACCTTGTTTTTCTTTGGAAAGCTAGGCGGCCTGCGGGGCCGAAGGCTACAAGCCCGGACTAACGAATTGCTTGCACTCGTCAGGCTGGAAGAGGCGCGTCATCGGCGGCTCGGCAGTTACTCGAAGGGAATGCTGCAACGGATCGGCCTGGCACAGGCGCTCCTGCCAGAACCAAAGCTTGTCGTGCTCGATGAGCCGACGGCGGGGGTCGATCCGGAAGGTTCACGTGAGATTCGCGATCTCATTCTCGATTTGAAAGCCCGTGACATCACCGTCCTGCTCTCCTCACATCTCCTCACGCAAGTTCAGGAAATTTGCGACCACGTCAGCATTCTCGCAGACGGCGCGATCGTCAAAGAAGGCCGCGTCGAGGACTTACTGGCGATCGAAAATCAGACCGAGCTGATCCTGGAAAATGCGCCTCCAGAAATTCTTGCCGAGATCCGGATCTTACTCGAGAGGTCCGGCGCTCGCCTCGTCGAGCAACGCCAACCCAAGACTTCGCTCGAGCGGCTTTTCCTCGAGGCGACAAAAACCAAACCATCCGGCTAAGCGAGCTGGAGCAGCATTCTGATTCCCCCTTGCAACACCGTTCCTTCTCCCCTTCCCGCGTTGTCGCTCTCGCCGGCAATACCTTTACCGGACTCGTTAGGCTAAGGGCCTTTTATTTTCTTCTTCCCTTCGCCCTGCTTCTTATCGGCAGCTCACTCTTCTTCGCCCGGCTGAGCTTTCAGGCGGAGTTCCAAATCCTCAAAGATATATCGTTAGGCGCAATGAGCATCTTCAGTTCGCTTCTGGCAATCGTCGCCACAGCTCAGCTCATCCCGCGCGACTTAGAAGAGCGCACCATTTATACCATTCTGGCCAAGCCGGTCCTGCGCTCCGAATACCTCATCGGCAAAATGCTTGGCGTGCTCCTGCTTCTTGCTCTCGGCATCCTTGTCATGACCACGCTTTTTCTCGGGTTGCTCTTTTTCCGGGAGCAAATCCTTATCGGCGAAACCACACGCTCGGGTCTGCCTCCGGCGCAGATCGCGGCGGCCATCGCCAGCCTTAAGGCCTCGGCCTTCAATCTCAACCTGCTCCCGGGCATCTTGCTTATTTATTTGAGGGCTGCGCTCCTCGCTTCGCTCACGCTTTTCGTTTCCACCTTTGCCTCTTCAAACATCTTCACCACGGTTGTGATGGTGTTCGTTTATTTCATCGGACACCTTCAGGCGACGGCACGCACTTATTGGCTGCAGGAACACAGTAGTGGCTGGCTGGCTCGCACCTTTCTCGGTCTCGTTGCCCTGGTTTTTCCCGATCTCCAACCTTTCAATCTTATCGACGACGTTGTCTCGGGCGCCGCCATTCCTCTCGCGCTTTTTGCCAGGACTGCGGTGCTCGGTTGCGTCTACACATCGGTCTATCTGTTCTTCGCCTGGGCTGCCTTTCACGAAAGAGAATTGTGATCCGCCCTACCCTCATCGTTCTCCTCGTCCTTATCTTCGGCGTTCTGCGCCTGCCGATCGAGAACGCACTCACGGAACGGGATCGCGTCGCTTATTCCCACCAAGTTAATCTCCGCCTCGAGCTTCGAGAACAAATCGGTCAGCTGGGATTTATTGCCGCCCTAAGCGGCTTTCGTTCGTTGGCCGCGGATTTCGCTTTCATTGAGGCGCAAACGGCTTGGGAACGAACCGAATGGTCTCGCGTCCTGCTTTGCTTTCAGGAAGCGACTACCTTGCAGCCCCATTCGCTGCTTTATTGGGACATGGCGGCCTGGCACATGGCTTGGAACGCGAGCGCCGCCGCGTTGCATGAACGCGCCTTGTCTACCGAATTTCTTCGCCGCCGGGCGCAACGCCAATACATTGACATGGGAAAAAACTTTCTCGAACGCGGCATCCGCAACAATCCGCGACGGCCACAACTCTATGAGTCGCTGGCGCGGCTCTATCGGGATAAGTTACGGGACCACGCCGCCGCCGCTTCCTGCTATACGAAAGCGGCTTCGCTGCCAGGCTCGGCGGATTATGACGAACGCTTTGCCGCTTACGAGCTTTCCTACACGCCCGGCCGGGAATGCGAAGCCTGGCAGATCTTGCGGTCGCTCTACGACCGCGGACCGCACGAGCGCCTCCCCACTCTCCTCGAACGCCTGAAATTTCTCGAAAAAAAACTCAATCTCCCATTGCAAGACCGAATTCCCGACACACAAATGTAACCCTTTCAAATGCGCTTCGCCGTCCTGAGCGACATCCATTCCAATCTCGAAGCGCTCGACGCCGTTCTGGCCGACGCGCGCGCGCAGGCGTGCACACAGTTCGTTTGCCTGGGCGATGTCGTGGGCTACAACGCCAACCCTTCCGAGTGTGTCCAGCGCATTCGCGAGCTGGACTGCCCTGTGGTGAAGGGAAACCACGATGAACAGGCTTCCATCGCGGCCTCGACCGAGGATTTCAACGCACTGGCTGAGGAAGCGATCAGCTGGACGCGTGACCACCTTTCTGTCGACGACAAAGCCTGGCTTTCTGACCTTCGCTTCACCCAACAGGTGCATGATTTCACGATTGTCCACGCGACTCTCGATTCGCCCGGCAACTGGGGTTACGTCTTTAATGATGTCGACGCCATCGCCAGCTTCACCTGTCAGCAAACTGCGCTCTGCTTCTTCGGACATACCCACTGGCCGACAGCCTTCGCGGACGACGACGGCCGCGTTCATCGTTTAATGCCTGGCCAAATTACGCTTGCACCTGGTTGCAAATATTTCCTTAACCCCGGGAGTATTGGTCAGCCGCGCGATGGCGATTGGCGCGCCGCCTACGTCATCTACGACACCGAGCATAATATGGTCGAACAACGTCGCGTGAGATACGACCTGATTACCACCCAGCGCAAAGTTCGCGAAGCCGGTCTGCCCGGTCGTCTCGCCGATCGACTTGCTGCAGGACGTTGAGGTAAAGACAGGATTAACTGGATTTACAGGATGGGGAATCCGGGAGCGATTGCTGATCAAATTCAATCCGGTACGACCTGTAATTCCATCATAACTTGAAGGCCGCTGTTCGCTCGATTCTCATTATCAAGCCGAGTTCGTTAGGCGATATCATCCACACTCTGCCGTCAGCAGCCTTGATTCGCGATGCTTATCCCGAAGCCCGAATCACGTGGGTAATAAACCCAGAATGGGCGCCGCTTCTCCGCGGCAATCGCTGCATCGATCACGTTCACATTTTTCCCCGTGCCGAACTCGCTGGCTTCGGGTGGTTGCAACATCTTCTGCCCTGGCTGCGCCAAACCGGCCGCTTGCGACCAGACGCAGCGCTCGACTTCCAAGGTCTTCTACGCAGTGCGCTTATCGGACGAATAAGCCGCCCACGCGAGTTCTATGGAATGGATGATGCGCGCGAAGGTGCCAACCTTCTGTATCAGCACACCGCGCAGGTCGATCGTAACGCCCATGCCGTAGAACGTTATCTAAAGCTGATCGAAACCTTTGGTATCCCGATCAAACGACCGCTTCGATTTCCCCTTCCGACGGGAGACGACGTTCCGCGTTTCGATCATGAAAAACCATTTGTCCTTCTTCATCCTTTCGCTCGCGGCGGGCGCAAATCTTTGAGCGATCTCGCAGTCGAGAAATTTTGCCGCGATCTTGCGCCTCATCGCGTCGTGCTCGTTGGCCTAACGAAGCGCGAACTCCCCGCGCCCGAGAATTGTATCAACCTCCTTAATCATACCAGTGTCCTCCAGCTGATCTGGCTGATTCGCCACGCACGATTCGTCATCAGCGTCGACAGCGGTCCAATGCATATCGCTGCCGCCCTGACCGACCGTCTCGTTTCCATTCATACTTGGAGCGATCCTCGAAAAGTCGGTCCATACAACAGGAACGCGTGGGTCTGGAAGAACGGTGATCTTACCCGCGTGGCCAACTTGCCCACACCCTCGAGTCGCGAAAAAGGGCGGGCCTTTAAGCTTTCAGACGTGAGCAGCGTGCTCGAGGTCGTTCGCTCGAGCCTCGATGGATAATTGCCGCTCGTCCCGCCGCTGTTTTCGCGAAAGGCATATCCGAACTTGAAGCCCATTGCATTTGCCATGATAGGTCTCAAACAACGGAATGCCCTTATGAATGTGAACAGATTTTTCCTTCTAGTTCTGCCTGTTGCGGTTCTCCTCAGCAGCTGTACCTACAACAAGAACCTGCAACCTGCGCAAGCCACCGCCAATACGGGTGAAGGCGGCTTCGAACTGGCCGATGTTAACCATGACGGAAAACTTTCCCGCGCTGAAGCCAGTGACTTTCTCGTTGAGCAAATTTTCAACGCCAGCGACCTGAATCACGACGGCAAAATAACCAAGGCAGAATGGACTAGCGGCGATCCGACAACGGCGGGCGAGTTTGAGAAACGCGACCTAAATCACGACGGTGTGGTGACAAGAGAGGAAGCTCTCAAATACGGACGCAAACATGGCCTCGCGACCAAGGCCTTCCGCGAAGCAGATAAGAATGGCGACGGCTACCTCAGCAAAGCGGAAGTTCAGGCCTATTACGCCAGTCGCGAAGGCCCGCCAGGCTAGCGCATCGTCGACAAAGGCTCTGTCCCGGACATCGCAGTAAGAGAGAAATCAGAAGTTCTCTGCCCGCTGTCATCGGCAATGACTCATCGCTCACGATAAGAAACCTTTTTGCCTTCCGAGCGAGTGAGAAGATAGAATCCGATCTGGCTGTCGCGCGAAAGGAAACGTGTGACTCGCTTGCAGGGGCTTATTCTCGTTAGGCGGATTGGAGCTATTCCATGGGTGTAGAAATCGGACAGGTAGAGGCGATCTTCCGCTATCCCATCAAGTCCATGGCGGGCGAACCGCTTGAGACCGCCCAACTGGGTTGGCACGGCGTCGAGGGTGACCGGCGATTGGCCTTCCGGCGAATGGATGAGGCCAGAGGGTTTCCATGGTTAATAGCCAGCAAGCTACCCGAGCTTCTTCTATTCTCCCCGCAGCGGCGAGGCGTTGCGACGGGAGATCTCCCTACGCATGTGCGCACTCCGGAGAACAAAGAATTGCCTGTCTTTGGGGAAGAATTGGTTGCGGAGGTGGGACGTCGCCACGGATCTCCGGTCGAGATGATACACTTGAGACATGGAATCTTCGATGACGCCAGCATCTCCGTGATTGCCTCCGAGACGGTGAGCGAGATTGCTCGACTGACCGAATTGAGCGCAGACGTGCGACGATTTCGCCCGAATCTGGTGGTTCGTTTGCTCCGACCCGTTCCCTTCCTGGAAGACGAGTGGGTAGGCGGTGTTCTCTCCTTCGGGGACGAAGACAACGCTCCTGCCATCAGCGTCACGATGCGCGATGTTCGATGCCCCGTGGTGAACTTTGACCCAGACTCAGCGAAGCCCGCACCGAAAGTGATGAAAGCAATCGTGCATGCGAACCAGAACAATGCCGGCGTCTACGGGACGGTGATTCGCATCGGTCAGCTGGCGATTGGACAAACCATATTTCTCCAGCCGCCGCCCGCGATGCCGCAACGCGCCCGTTGAAATCGCTAACGCTGAACCTACTCGCCAGCCAACTTAGAGAAGGCCTGCCCAGCGCTATGGAAGTCTCGGACCTCGTTGCATGTGCGCAACTGAACAAGGGAGACTCCTCTTAGCAGGACCTCCATATACCGGCCACCTGCTGCGCTACTCGAACCTGATGCCGGCTTTTTGCACTTCCTGGTATGGTAAAAGCCAGACCAACGATTCGTCGTGCAGATCGACGACTTGGATGCGGTTGCCAAAAGGATCGTGAAAATCGCAGCGAAAGCCGGGAATGAGCTTGAGCTTGTACTTTTGGGTTAGCTTCTCGCGCACTTCCTTAAGCTGCGCTTCGTCGCGCACGATGAGACCGAAATGTTTCGTGCGATCGGGCTGAATTCTGTCGACTTTAAAGATGGCCAGGAACTGATGCTGACCAATCTTGAAGAAAGCGTCTCCCTCGCCTTCATCCATCTTTTCGAGGTGGAAAACATCTTCATAGAACTCGACTGCTTTCGCGACATCATCCACTTCGATGGCGAGATGGTTGATGCCGTATACCTGCACGCTCATTGGGACAATTAGCGTGCGAATTACCGCCCCGCAATAAGCGCAGCTCTAATCCAGTTTCGGTTTCGCAGTCACGCCGGCGCCAGCTTCACTTTTCGATGGACCCGGTCGCCGTTTCGGACACGCCGAAGGCAATCAGACCTTTCGAGCTCGATTACCGGCCCAGCGCAGCTTCCGCCCGCGCCAGGTCTGGCGAATAGGTAATCTTGAAATTCGGTTCCTCGTTAGGCACTACCACAACTTTGCCGCCAATCTTCTCTACCGCAGATATCTCGTCGGTCACTTCCAGGCCAGCTTCGGAAACAGCGCGGTATGCTTCTTCCAAAATCTGACGCCGAAAAATTTGCGGCGTCTCCACGCCGAACAGGTTCGTTCGATCAACTCCCCCAATGACGACCTGTCCTTCATTGACCCGCTTGAGTGTATCAATGATCGGAACGCCGCTTGCGGCTCCGCCGTGAGCCCGCGCGCACTCGTAGATGCGCTGGATCAATTCCGGCCTAACGAGCGGTCGGGCGGCGTCATGTACGGCCACGAAATCGCATTTGTCCGGAAGCTGTTCAAGGCCGCGCTGGACAGAGTCCTGCCGGCGCCCGCCACCTGGAATAACCGCGATAACCTTGCGAAAACCCTGCGAGCGGATCAATTCCGCATAGTCGGCAAGCCGTTCCGCGCGGACGACGAGAATGATCGATTCGACCGCGGCGCTGGACTCAAAGGCCGAGATGGAATGCGCGACGACCGGCTTTCCGGCGAGCGGAGCAAAGAGCTTGTCAAAGCCAACACGCTGGCTGCTGCCGCCAGCGACGATAATGGCCACCAGATGCGCCGTTGACGAATCGATCGGTTGAGGATTTTCGAGGATGGAGCTGGCCACAGCTTGCACTGCTTATCCGCTCAGTTTCTCACGCAAGCTGCTTTTGCACTTCCTGGCTCACCGTGCGTCCATCTGCGCGGCCGGCAATTTTCGGCCCGAGCGCTTTCATGACCAAGCCCATCTGCGCTTTTGAGGTCGCTCCGACTTCGGTCACCGTCTCCCTAACGAGTCGGGTGAGTTCATCCGGACTCATCGCCAGTGGCAGATACTGATTCAAGATCGCGATTTCGGCCTTCTCCTTCTCCGCCAGCTCGGTACGGCCACCTTTCTCAAAGCTGTCGATCGAGTCCTGGCGCTGCTTAACCTGCTTGCGAATGACCAGCGTTGCTTCCGCATCATCAAGCGCGCCTTCCGCTCCAGACTTTTCGATTGCGGCATATTTGAGGGCCGATTTCAGCAGGCGAAGAACACCGAGCTTATCAGCATCCCTGGCGCGCATGGCATCTTTCAAATCGGCGTCGATCCGCTCGGTGAGTGTCACGTTTAATCCCTCCTTCGCTCGTTAGGCAACAGCCAGCTCGGCACAGACAGCAGCCTCTTGCGGGACTGGGGCGGCGATTTGCATCCACCCAACTTCATCAAAAAACCAAGCCCGTCGATCTAGTTTGACGAAAAGATCCCGATTAGAATCAAAGCCGCGCAGCGGAAGGAGAATCTCTCCTCTGAAAGCGTCGCCGTGGTAGCGGCCAACGCCGGCAATCGCCCCACTGTCACAATCGATTAGGTCTATGCGGGCGCTCCGTCCGGGCAAGACGGCTCGCAAGCGGCGCAACTCAGTCGCATTCTCGTACCCGAGCAAGTAAAGCGACGCGCTGTCAGCCCGCAGAGGATTGAGAGCGAAGGCGACATCCAATCGCAGCTGATCGCGGTCGCGAAGAGATGACTGGATGGGGCCCTCAGAGCCGGGGGCAACGTCGCGTTCGCCGATGATGAAGCGCTCAGGACGTTGCGCATAGGAAAGGAAACGCTTACGCGAAAGAGCTATTTGAGTGAAGTGACAACGGATGGCGCGGCGTTTTGCTTTCTGTTCCAGTGCGCTTCCCGCAAGCTCGAAAGCTCCGCGAGCGAAAGCTTCGCTCCGGCCATGGACGAGGTAGTGCAGCCTAACGACGGATCGGCTTCCGGGCAGATAATTCTGAAGGGCAAACTCGAGCAAGACCGCAAGCGCGCTATGATCGGGATGCGTATCAGCAGCCGAGGGCAAGAGCAGGTGTGTTGGATCCCATAAACGAATGGCTTCGACGATACGGAGGAAGACGTCGTCTTGTCCCTGGAGCAGCATGTCGGTCAATCCTTGATCGGGAAGACCCAAAAAAAACACCTGGGCCGGTTCGATTCCCAGGACTTGCAAGGCGGCCAGAGCCTCTGCTCGACGGCGCGCACCCCAGCGTCGGCGATCGATGTCGCGCAGCCACACTTTTCCCTCGAGCACGCGCTGCGGCCAACAGTTACGCTCCCCGTCCGTCGCATAGACAACGCGCACTTCGGCCCCCGCATTGACCGCGCGCTGCAAGAGCACCCCGGTGGCAAGAGATTCATCGTCCGGATGGGGCGCAAACATCATCACGCGCGAGCGCGATTGGAAACGTGGACTGATCATGCGCGGGGTATCGGTCTTAACAGAAGTATTCGTTAGTGCAAGCCGCGTCCGGACCTTTTTATCCCTTCCGCAGCTCGAAATTCTTTAGTCGAAAGGGATCAAGATGCTTCTCGACGGCTCTCGACCGTTGGAGGAGACCGCTTCTGCGCGTGAGCATCGCCACGGACAACCCCAGGACCGAAAAAAGTCGTCAGACCCGCCCAAGCTGAAATAACGCGTCCCGCGCATCGAAATTTGCCCGACGGCAACTCGAAACTTGTGGCCTAGACTATCGCGCTAAGCGTTTCAACGCTCCTCTGAACCGAAGCCACATCGCTCACGCTCACGACTTCGGCGCCTTTGCGCGTGCGTTGGAGCAACCCTGCAAGCACGCCACCGGGACCAAGCTCCAAGAAGAGATCGCATCCCATTTCCAAAATTCGCTCCATACAGTCGGTCCAGCGAACGGTCGATGTCACTTGATCCTGAAGGGTGCGCCGGATTTCGTCCGCTGATTCAACCCGCTCGCCGGTTACGTTGCTGATCACCGGGCACTGTGGCTTCTGCAAGACGACGCCACGCAACGCTTCACCCATTTGCACATATGCGCTCTCCATTAAGCGCGAGTGATAGGCGCCTGCGACATTCAACAGAGTCGCGCGCCGTATGCCATGCGCTTTCGCCAAACCAACCGCAGCTTCCACCTTTGATCGCTGCCCCGAGACGACGATTTGTCCGGGCGCGTTGAGATTGGCTACGTCGACATCCGTGTCGGCTGCGAGTTTCCGCACGGCTGATTCGTCGGCCCCGATCATTGCCGCCATCGCGCCGGAAGTTGCTTCGCAAGCGGCTTCCATGAAACGCCCTCGCTGCTCGACGAGCCGCAAACCATCCTCGAATGAAAATGTTCCCGCGGCCGCGTGCGCGGTCCATTCGCCTAGGGACAGGCCCGCCGCCGCCGCCACCGGAAACGGCCCGGCGATTTCGCGCAGCACCTTCAAACAGGCCAGGCCGTGAAGGTAGAGCGCAGGCTGGCAATTGCTTGTGCGGGTCAGTTCTTCCAACGGGCCTTCCCAGGCGATGTTGCTGAGGTTGCGTCCAAGGACTTCGTCCCCGCGACGAAACAAGTCGGCAGCCTCGGGAAATTGCTCCGCCAAGTCCTTTCCCATCCCGATGGTCTGGGCGCCTTGTCCGGAAAAAAGAATCGCGACTTTTCTGCTCATTGCTTAGCGCTCATTCAAAATTGGCAATTGGCAACCGGCGATTGCCAATTCATCTTCACAAATGCCAGCCGAAACTCGCAAAGTTGCTGCGCCCGATCCCCTCGCCCGCACCATGCAGGCTCAGGCGGAGATTACGCCTAACGACGACCTGATTGGCGAAAAGATGGTGCTCAACATGGGCCCGTCCCACCCCGCGACGCACGGGGTTTTGCGTCTCGTGCTCGAACTGGACGGCGAATTGGTGACGAAGGCGACGCCCGATATCGGCTATTTGCATCGCGGCGATGAAAAGATCGCTGAGAATATGCACTACAATCAATTTGTTCCCTATACCGATCGGCTCGATTACCTCGCGCCCCTGGCAAATAATGTCGCCTACGCGCTGGCGGTCGAAAAGCTCATGGGCTGGGAACTTCCGCCTCGCGGCAAAGCAATCCGCGTCATCTGTTGCGAAACAGCACGCATCTCGGCGCACTTGTTAGGCCTGGGCGCAATGGCGCTCGATCTCGGCGCAATGACGGTTTTTCTCTACACCTTTACAGAGCGGGAAAAGCTTTATGATTTGTTTGAATTGCTTACCGGCGCGCGGTTCACCACCTCCTACACACGAGTCGGCGGACAAATCCGCGATCTGCCGGCGCAATTCATCCCGCAGCTGACGGCCTTTCTCGACAGTTTCATTCCGCAGCTCGACGAGATCGATCGTCTCCTGACACGCAATCGTATCTTCGTCGACCGGACCCGCGACGTCGGCGTCATCCCACAGGATCGCGCCATCGCCTACGCACTCTCCGGCCCGAACCTGCGCGGCAGCGGCGTCGAGCACGATCTGCGGCGCAAACATCCCTATCTCGACTACGACCAATACGATTTCGAGATTCCCATCGGGAGCGCGGGTGACTGTTACGATCGTTACCTCATTCGCATCGAAGAAATGCGACAGAGCGTTCGCATTTTGCGCCAGGTGATCGACAAACTTCCGATCGGCCCCATCAATGTCAGCGATTGGAAAAATACCCTCCCGCCGAAGGCGCGCGTCCTGACGAAAATGGAAGAACTGATCCACCATTTTATGGTCGTAACCGAAGGAATCGACGCGCCACCGGGCGAGATTTACTTCGGCGCCGAAAATCCGAAAGGCGAGCTCGGCTTTTACATCAACAGCAAAGGTGGCGGCGTGCCCCATCGGCTGAAAATCCGTGCTCCCTCCTTCGTCAATCTGAGCATTCTGCCTGAGCTGCTGCCCGGTAGCATGATGAGCGATGTTGTCGCCATCCTCGGTAGTCTGGACTTCGTTATGGGAGAATGCGACAGGTGAAAATGCCCATGAGAAGCAAAAGCCAACTCCTAACCCTCCTCGTTGCAATGCTCGTTTCTTTGTCCTTCGACGCCTGCACTCGCAGCCTTACAGGGTCGAAACTCACCCCCGCTAATTACGACCAGGTCACACTCGGGATGTCGAAGGCGCAGGTGGAAAAAATCCTCGGGCCGCCCACCACCGTTGAGACAAAGGACATGATCATCTTCAAGAAAACCACTTACCGTTACGAGGATGGCAAAAAGTTCGCCATGATCACCTTCAAGAACGACGAGCTCGACGGCAAGGACACGAATCTCGGGCGCGAGCCGTAGAGGCTGCGGGTCTGCATGGCGATGAAGACAAAGTTAAGATCGTCGCGTTGGCTCAGCCTTCTGCTGGTGGCGCTGTTCGCCTGGAGCGCCTGCCAGGGAAAACGCCTAACGAGAGCGAACGTCGACGAAGTCTCCAAGGGCATGAGCCGCAAACAAGTCGAATCCATTCTGGGTCCGCCGACATCGGTCGACAGTACCAACCTGCTGGTGACAAAAAAGGTGACTTACGTTTATCAGCAAGGTGATGAGTCGGTCACGATCGTCTTCTTCAATGACGAAGTGACGTCCAAGGAAAGCAATCTTCACAATTAGTCGTCATCCCGTGGAGGCGACCATAACCACGAACATTCCCCCAGAGATCGAGCGGAAAATGGCGGAGGCAATCAGCCATTATCCAGCCAAGCACAAACGGAGCGCGGCTTTGCCGCTGCTGCACCTTTGGCAGGAACACTTCGGCTACATTAGCGACGAGGCCGTGACCTGGATCGCCGCCCGGCTTGAGTTGGAACCGATTAACATTCTTGAGCTGGTTACCTTCTATCCGATGTTTCGCCAGTCGCCCGCCGGACGGAAACATATCCGCGTTTGTCGAACCCTGAGCTGCGCCATGGCCGGCGCTTATCCCCTCATGGAGAAACTCGCCAGCCTAACGAATATCGATCGTGAGCACCAGGACGCGGGAATGCACAATCCAGTCTCCGTAAGTCCCGACGGCGAATACAGTATTGAGTTTGTCGAATGCCTTGCCAGCTGTGGCACCGCCCCGGTTTGCATGGTCGATGACGAACTGCACGAAAACGTTGCTCCAGATTCGGCTTCGGCGCTTCTTACAAATCGCGCGCTACCCGTCGCTCATCACGCTCCCCATCCTCTTGAGCGCCGTCTCGTTTTCCAGAATATCGGGCGCGAAGACTACACCATCGACATCGACTGCTATCTGCGACACGGCGGTTATGAACAATTGCGCCGCGCTATCACGATGTCGCGCACTGAGATCGTTAACGAAGTCAAGACTTCCGGCCTTCGCGGACGTGGCGGTGCAGGTTTTCCCTGCGGTGTGAAGTGGAGCTTCATCAAGCCCGACGAAAAAAAGCCGGTCTACTTAATCTGTAACGCCGACGAATCCGAGCCGGGCACCTTCAAGGATCGCTACATCATTCATCAGGACCCTCATCA
This sequence comes from uncultured Verrucomicrobiae bacterium, assembly GCA_963801255.1. Taxonomy (GTDB): domain Bacteria; phylum Verrucomicrobiota; class Verrucomicrobiia; order Chthoniobacterales; family UBA10450; genus JAICXG01. Next base: position 47,469 of record CAWDEC010000013.1, read on the forward strand.
GTTGCTCGAGGGAATGCTCATCGCCTGCTGGGCACTCAACGTTCACACAGCGTATATCTACATCCGTGGCGAGTTCCCCGAGGGCGCGAAGATCCTTGAACACGCCATCGAAGAAGCCCGCGCCCGGTATTTCCTCGGCAAGAACATTCTCGGCAGCGGCTTCGACGTCGAGTTTTACGTTCATCGTGGCGCAGGCGCCTACATTTGCGGCGAAGAAACCGGCCTGATTGAATCGCTCGAGGGCAAGCGCGCCTACCCGCGCATCAAGCCGCCCTATTTCCCGGCCGTGCTCGGTCTCTACATGTGCCCAACGATCGTGAACAACGTGGAAACGCTCTGTCACGTGAAACACATCATCGCCATGGGCGGCGGGGAATACGCGCGCCTCGGCCGGGCTAACAACACCGGAACCCGGATTGTCTGTGTCAGCGGCGACGTCGTTAGGCCAGGCTATTTCGAAATTGAAGTCGGCGCACTCACGATGGGCCAGGTGATCAACGACCTCGCCGGCGGACCCAAAACCGGACGCAGGATCAAAGCGGTTATTCCTGGTGGCAGCTCGGCAAAGGTCCTGCGCGCCGGTGACAGGTTTAAGCTCAAAGACCGCGAAGTCTCCCTGGACGAAATCCCAATGGATTTTGATTCGTTAGCCGCCGCCGGATCAATGGCTGGTTCAGGCGGCGTCATTGTGCTGGACGACGCGCGCGACATGGTCTGGGCGTTAAACAACATCAATGAGTTCTATGCCCACGAAAGCTGCGGCCAATGCACTCCTTGTCGCGAAGGCTCGCTCTGGATGAAAAAGATCACGCAACGCATGCTCGAAGGCGGCGGCGTGACCCAGGATCCCGCGACCTTAAGAAACGTGGCTGACAACATTGCCGGTCGTACAATCTGTGCGTTTGGTGAGGCCTGCGCCTGGCCGACGCAAAGTTTCCTCGAAAAATTCCCGGACGAATTCGCTGCCAAAGCGCGCAAACCAGTCCCGCCACCATTGCCGCCGGAATACACGCCCGAAGAACTCATCGCCGAAAACGAAATCGCCACCGTTCCGCTCGCCCACGATCCCGGCTGGGACAAGGCCGGGGCGTCGGGAGTTGTATGAATCAGGAAATCAGGAAATCAGGAAAGGATTTACGAAGCCGCGCGGTGACTCAGCGCATCATTGGCGCCGCGATCGCCGTCCATCGTTCACTTGGTCCCGGATTTCTCGAATCAATCTACGAGGAGGCGCTCGCCGTCGAATTCGCGCTTGGTAGTATTTCTTTCGTTAGGCAAAAGCCGATTGCCCTTTTCTATAAAGATCATCAAATTGGCGAGCACCGCCTCGATTTCCTTGTCGAAGACTCGATCGTCGTTGAGCTCAAAGCGATCCGGGCTTTGGAAGACATCCATTTCGCGATCGGTCGCAGTTATCTCAAAGCAACCGGCCTGCACGACGGTTTACTTTTCAATTTCGCCACTTCGCCCCTAACGATTAAACGCTTCTGCCGAGAGCTCCCCTGCGCCGATGAAATCGTGCTCTAATCCTCTTCCTGATTTCCTGATTTCCTGATTCATCATGCCAGACTCGCCACCGATCTCAGTGCTACAATTGGTCAACGTCCAGATTAATGGTGTCTGGCATCAATTCCCAAAGGGCACGCGGTTGATTGAGGCATGTGAGCAGGCCGGGCATTTCGTGCCCCGCTATTGCTATCACAAGAAGCTCACGTCACCTGGCAATTGCCGCATGTGCCTGATTGAAATGGGCATGCCAAAAATGGGGCCCGACCGCAAGCCGTCGTTAGGCGCGGATGGCAAGCCAGAGATTAATTGGATGCCGCGCCCGCAAATCTGCTGCGCCACCGATGTCTCCGAAGGATTGGGCGTGCGGACTAATTCACCGCTGGTCGAAGAATGCCGCCGCGGAGTGATGGAATTTCTCCTCATCAACCACCCGCTCGACTGCCCGATCTGCGATCAGGCCGGCGAATGCCGGCTCCAGGAATTCAGCATCGAATACGGCCGACAGGATTCGCGCTTTCTTGAAAATAAAGTGAAGAAACCAAAGAACGTCGAACTGGGCCCGCGCGTCACCCTTGACGATGAACGCTGTATTCTTTGTTCGCGCTGCATTCGTTTCTGCGAAGAAATTGCGAAGGACGACGTCCTCGGTTTCATCGACCGCGGCAGTTATTCGACCCTGACCGCTCATCCGGGCAGGCGCCTGGAAAACAACTACTCACTCAACACGGTGGATATTTGCCCCGTCGGTGCGCTCACTTCCTCGGATTTTCGCTTCAAGATGCGCGTTTGGTTTCTGAAGGAAACGAAGAGCTTCTGCACGAGTTGCGCGACCGGCTGCAACACGATCATCGGCACGCGCGAAGACACCATTTATCGCCAAACGCCGCGCGAAAACGACGCGGTGAATTCCTGCTGGATGTGCGACTACGGACGCCTGAATTTCGATTACCTGCAAAGCGAACGTCGCCTGCTCGAGCCCCTGGTGCGTGAGGAGAACGGCTTGAAACCCACGACATGGAGTCACGCGATCGAAACCGTGGTTGCGCGGCTAAAACCATTCGTGAGTTGGCAGATCGCCATCCTCGCTTCGGGCCGGATGACCAATGAGGAACTCTGGCTCACGAGCCAGCTCGCGAGATCGTTAGACGTGACCCTGATTGATATCGTCCCACGAACCGGCCCGGGCGACGACATTCTCCTGAGCGAAGATCGCAATCCAAACACCAACGGCGCGCGCCTCCTCGGAGTCGCTTCGAAAGATGGGGCCAGACTGCGGCAGATTTACGACGCGCTTGCGGCGGGCCAAATACAGGCACTGATTTCGTTAGGCGAAAATCCTCTCCGCCTTGGCCTAACGACTGATATTCTGGAACGTCTGCCGGTTTATATCGTGATGGACTTGCTCTCGAACGAGACTACTGACCAGGCGAGTGCCGTTCTGCCATCGTTCGGATTTGCCGAGAAACGCGGTTCAATGATCAACGGCAAAGGCCGCTTGCAACGTCTCAACCGTGCCGTTCGCGGCCCAGGTCAATCGCGGGACGATTGGGAGATTTTGCGCGACCTGCTTCAGGCGCTCACCGGCGGCAACGGCATCTACACGATTGAAGATGTTTTCCGCCTAATGAGTGAAGCCGTGCCAGAGTTTAACGGTCTGACCTTGAGTCGCATTGGCGACCTCGGTGTGCAGCTTCTGCAAACCGACCGCTCGCCCAAACCGCCGGGTGAGCCTGCAGAAATAAAAGTGCGGGAACGCGAGAAGGAGAAACACCCGCAATAGTCGCGACGCATGGATCCGACACTCTTTCTCGTCCTCACTTCGCTGCTCAAAATCGTCGCGATCGTTTTTGTCGTTATCCTGCCGATGGTTTCTTACAGCGTTTATGCGGAGCGCCGGGTGAGCGCATTGATTCAGGATCGGCTTGGCCCAAACCGCGTCGGGCCCGCCGGTTTGTTCCAGCCGATCGCGGACGCGATGAAGTTCATTCTCAAGGAGGACTTTACGCCCTCAAGCGTAAACACCTTCTATTACTGGCTCGCACCTTGCCTCGCGATGGTGCCGGCGATTATGACAATCGCGGTAGTCCCTTTTGGCAGCACGCTTTTCGGCGTGCCAATGGTGATCGCGGATATCAACGTTGGCGTTCTCTACGTCTTCGCCATCGCGTCGTTAGGCGTTTACGGCATCGTCCTCGCCGGCTGGGCTTCGAACTCCAAATATTCATTTCTTGGCGGAGTCCGGTCCAGTTCGCAGATGATCTCCTACGAACTCTCCCTGGGACTGGCCGTCATCCCAATTTTTCTGCTCGTCGGTCAACTTCGCCTAACGACCATCGTACGCTACCAAATTGAAAATGGATGGTTCATCGCGCCCTTTGTCGGCCATTGGACCGACGGCTGGAAGTGGTTGCTCGCCATTCCGATGTTTATCTCCTTTGTCGTTTTCATGATCGCGATCTTCGCGGAAACGAATCGTCTTCCCTTCGATTTGCCGGAGGCGGAAACGGAACTCGTTGGCGGCTATCACACCGAGTACAGCTCAATGAAGTTCGCCCTCTTCTTCCTCGGCGAATACGCGGCGATGATTACCGGCTCCGCCATTATCGTGACTTTGTTCCTGGGCGGGTGGCATCTGCCGGTGCCGTGGTGGAACCACGCGCAGGGTTTTCACTGGCTTCTGATCGATGGATCGTTAGGTGGGTGGCGCGGAGTATTTGGTGGACTTTTCAACATTTTCGTTTTTTTCACCAAAGTCGCGATCGTTTTGCTCTTCTTTATTTGGGTCCGGTGGACCCTGCCGCGCTTTCGTTACGATCAGCTCATGCGGCTCGGCTGGGTTTTCTTTTTCGAGATCGCTCTCGTGAACATTTTTCTGGCCGCGATCATCATCGGCTGCATGCCTAGATAAGAAATGAATCAGGAAAAGAGGAAAGCAGGAAGGGTCGGTCATACGGAGTGGGCGCTTTTGCGGACTCTTCCTGCGTTGCAGCCTTCCTGATTCATACAATTACTCCATGGCCATCACCGTCCCGCGTCCCAATTTGAAATGGTCGGAGAAGCTTTACCTGCCCGCGATCCTCGGGGGGATGGCTATTACTTTTCGCCATCTCAAGAACATGCTCACCGGGCAAACCAAGGTGACGATGCAATACCCAGAGCAAAAATGGGACAGCCATCTGCCCGATCACTATCGCGGCGCACCGGCCTTGGTGAAGGACGAACGCGATCGCGTCCGCTGCGTCGCTTGTCAGCTTTGCGAATTCATCTGCCCGCCGCGCGCGATCAAGATCGTGCCCGCTGAGATTCCGTCAGGCGACCGTTTTGCCAAAGTGGAGAAGTATCCGGAAGAATTCGACATCGACATGATCCGCTGCATCTACTGCGGAATGTGTGAAGAAGTCTGTCCGGAGCAGGCCATTTTTCTGAGAAAAGATTACGCCATCACTGGCCTCACGCGCGAAGAAATGGTGCACAACAAGGAGAAGCTGATCGAACTCGGCGGCACTCTTCATGGGCTGGTCTTGAAATGGAACGAGAAGAAGTAAGGGCTTAGGGAAATGTCGCCGTTCTTCTTTTGGCTCTTCTCTGCGCTCATGCTCATCTTCGGAGCAGCGGTCGTCATCAATCGCAACCCGGTGGCGAGCGCACTCAGTTTGGTCGTCTGCTTCATTGGCTTGGCGGCGCTCTTCATCACGCTAGACGCCTTTTTCATCGGGATCATCCAGGTGTTGGTCTACGCCGGTGCGGTCATGGTCCTCTTCCTTTTCATCATCATGTTGCTCGATTTGCGCGCGGAAGAACGACGCCGGATCAACTTCCTTGCCTTTGCCGGCGGCGCGGCCGTGGCGGTGATTTTTTTCTTTGAGCTCTGCGCGGTCATCAACCATTTGGCGATAGCCAGGCTGCCTTTTCCCGTGCTACCTCACCCGCGGACGGATGACGTCCATAGCGTCGGCCTGCTGCTTTTCGGGAACTACAACCTGCCATTCCAGGTAATCGGCGTCCTCATCCTGGTCGCGACCATTGGGGTGATCGTGTTGAGCAAAAGGGAACTGCGCTAAGCCATGGTGACGTTAGGCGATTATCTCGTCGTCAGCGGATTGCTTTTCACCATCGGCTTCGCCGGTGTGCTCCTGCGACGGAACATTATCATCATTTTCATGTCGCTCGAGTTGATGCTAAACGGGGCCAACCTCTCACTCGTCGCTTTCTCGCGCTTTCGCCTCGATTCGTTAGGCCAGCCCAATTATCACGGCCAGGTCTTCGTTTTCTTCATCATCACCGTTGCCGCGGCAGAAGTCGCGGTCGGACTTGCCATCATCGTCGCGCTCTATCGCGCCCGGCGGACAACGCACGTCGAGGACATCAATACGTTGAAGTTTTAGGATGAACGCGGCACATCGAAAACAAGCGCCTGGCAGCCGATCATGATTTCATCTCTTCCTTGGATCGCGCTCCTGCTTCCACTCGTCTCGGCCTTCGCCATCATGATTGCGACCCGGCCGTTGCGAACGATTAGCGCGCTCATTTCGGTCGCGGCCGTTCTGGGAAGTTTCGTCTGTGCGGCGATAATTTTCTTTCGGGAGACTTCTGCCGCGTCGTCGTTTCTCTGGATTGATCTTGGTCCTGCCTTTTCAATCCCGCTCGGGTTCACGCTCGATCCGCTCAGCCGCTCGATGCTTTTCATGGTCACCGGCGTGGGAGCGCTCATCCATATCTACTCGTTAGGCTACATGGGCTCGGACGAGGGAAAATCGCGCTACTTCGCCGGCCTTTCGCTCTTCATGTTCTCCATGCTCGGCATCGTGCTGGCGAACAACTTCGTCATGATGTTCATCTTTTGGGAGCTGGTTGGCGTCAGTTCCTGGTTGCTCATCGGCCATTGGTTCGAACGCGCCTCGGCCGCCGATGCGGCGAAGAAGGCGTTCATCACCAATCGCATCGGCGACTTTGGGTTCATGCTTGGCATTTTGATGGTTTGGTGGGCGACCGGCTCGTTAGGCTTCGACGGCATCGCGGCAAATATGAGTCGCCTAACGAATCATCCAACTTACCTGACGATTGCCGCACTGTGCGTCTTTTGCGGCGCGGTCGGAAAATCCGCCCAGTTTCCTCTGCACGTCTGGTTGCCGGACGCAATGGAAGGTCCGACGCCCGTCTCGGCCCTGATCCATGCCGCAACCATGGTGGCGGCTGGTGTCTACATGCTGGTGCGGGTTGGTTTTCTGATCAACGCCTCCTCAACCGCATTGCTCGTCGTCGCCTGGATCGGGACAATCACCGCCCTTTTGGCGGCGCTGATGGCGACACAGCAGGACGACATCAAGCGCATTCTCGCCTACTCCACTCTCTCCCAACTTGGCTACATGGTGATGGCGGTCGGGCTTGCCTCCGGCGCGGCGGCGATGTTTCACCTTTTCACTCACGCCGCCTTCAAAGCACTGCTTTTCCTCGGCTCAGGCTCGATTATTTACATGCTCCACCACGAACAGAACATTTGGAAAATGGGCGGTCTGGCCAAGCGGCTGCCGATCACTTTTCTCACCTTCCTCGTCGGCACGCTCGCACTCATCGGGTTCCCGGGCTTCAGCGGATTCTTCAGCAAGGATGCAATTCTCGCTCTCGCTTTTCAGCGCAGCCTGCCAATTTTCGTCCTCGGCGCATTCACCGCACTGCTGACCGCATTCTACATGACGCGACTGTCGATCGTGGCCCTCTTCGGCCGTCCGCGCAGTCAGGTCGCGGCGCAGAGCGGCGAGTCGCCGCCGGTGATGATAGTTCCGCTCATGCTGCTCGCCATTCCGGCGGCGATTGGCGGCTTCAGCTTTTTCGCGGCGCGGTTCCTCACCTTGCCTAACGAGAAGGAAAAGCTGCTCACTGTTCCGATCGTCGCGTTTGTCTGTCTGCTCATCGGCATTCTCGGCGCTGTTCTTCTTTATCGTAACCGAAGCGAGGAACCGCTTCGCATCTCACTCTTCCGCGAACGATTTTACCTCGACGAATTTTACGCCTGGCTGGTTCGCTGGACGGAGGATCTGCTCGCCTCGCTCGCAGGCTTTGTCGATCGTTGGATTCTGGACGGCGCGATTATCCGCGGCTTAAGCGGCGGCACATGGAGTGGCGGCTTTCTACTGCGCCTCCTGCAGGTTGGTAATCTACAGGCATACGGCTTCCTCTTCGGGCTCGGCGTCGTTGTGTTGCTTTATTTCACGATTTTCCACTGATGCTCCTCTTCCTTGTATTCGCCCCGCTGCTCGCGGCCACCCTGATTTTACTCGGCACTCCAGCCCGGCTCACGGCATTGTTAGGCGCGGCTGCCATCACGGTTGCAACGCTCCTTGCGCTCTTTCTTTACCGACCGGTTCCGGGAGGCTTCCAATTTCTCAGCTCCTTTACGGTCAGCGAAAGCTGGCGAATTCATTTCTCGTTAGGCGCGGATGGACTCAGTCTCGTCATGCTGTTATTGGCCGCGCTGGTCTTGCTCTGCGCGGTTTGGTTTACGCCGCCTATCGAAAAATCGGAGCGACTTTTCTACGCCTGCCTGCTTCTCGTCGCAGGAGGCGCCATCGGCGCCTTTGCTTCCCTTGATCTTTTTTTCTTCTACGCGTTTCACGAACTGGCGCTGATTCCGACGTTTCTTCTCATTGGCATCTGGGGCAGCGGCAATCGCTCCAGTGCCGCTTGGAAAGTGACCATCTATCTCGGCGTCGGCAGCTTCGTTCTGCTGCTCGGTTTGATTCTCCTTTATCGCAGCGTCCCGGAAAGCGCGCGCACCTTCGATCTGCGTGACCTGCAAACGATCGCCGCCAACGGTGGAATCGCGCCCCAGGCGCAGAACCAGGTCTTCCTTCTCCTCCTTATCGGCTTCGGTATTTTGATTTCACTCTTTCCGTTCCATAGCTGGGCGCCGGAAGCCTATGCCTCCGCGCCCGCGCCGGCGGCGATGTTGCATGCCGGCGTCTTGAAAAAGTTCGGTCTCTATGGGCTTCTCCGACTTGCCCTCCCCTTGTTGCCGCAGGGCGCGCAACATTGGCGGACGCTGATTATTGTCTTGTTGTTAGGCAACATTATTTACGTCGGTCTCGCGACCATTGCCCAGAAACGGCTCGATTGGATGCTTGGTTACTCGAGCGTGATGCACATGGGCTACATCTTTCTCGGAATCGCGAGCGCCAATCTCATTGGCCTGAACGGCGCGGCCGTCCTCATGTTTGCGCACGGAATTTCCATCGCGCTTCTCTTTGCTCTCGCGGGAGAGATTCGTCGACGGACCCGCACGCTCGTCTTCAGCGACCTCGGCGGCCTCGGCAAACTCATGCCTTTTGCCGGCTTCGCCTTTGGCATCGCCACTTTTGCCGCAATAGGCTTGCCGGGTTTCGCCAACTTCGCCGCCGAAGTCATGGTTTTCTTTGGGGCCTTTCGAGTTGGGGCGGACTGGCAGGGATTTCATTTATTCCAAGTCGCGACCGCGCTGGCGCTCTGGGGCGTGGTCATTTCCGCGGTTTATATGTTGCGCGCATACCGCGCAATTTTCATGGGGTCGCCTAACGACATCGTCCTGCGCGAGTGGAAAGCTGCGCCCGATCTCGCCCGCTCTTTGCGCTGGCCGGCCATCCTCCTGATCGCCGCCACGCTCATCGTCGGCTTCTTTCCCAACACTCTTCTTTCTGTGCTTCGACCAACATTTCCTGCGTCGCTAGTCGCCAATCCATGATCCCCGCGCCTGCACTTGAAATTGCCGTCCTGGTTTGGGGAATGATTCTTCTTTTGGGGGAGGCATTCGCCGGAAAATCTGATCGACGCATCTTCGCCTTCGCAGGAATCCTGGGCCTTGCCGCGGTCCTTCTGGCGAGCTTTTTTCTCGCGCCCGCTCCCGCAGCCGCGACCCAGGGTTTTTGGAGTTTTTATAGCGCAGATGCGCTTGCGATTTTTTTCAAACGCTTCGCTTTGGTGACGACAATTCTCGTTCTCGTGATGGCGATTGATTACACGCCGGTGCTTCAGGCCGGCGTCGCCGGCGCGAGACGACAAGCGGGTTTAGGCGAATTTTTCACTCTCCCAATCTTTACTTGCGCCGGTTTGATGTGGATGGCGTCGGCGATCGACTTCGTGATGATTTTCGTCTCCCTCGAGCTTGTCGCGATCTCCTTTTACGTACTAGTCAGTTTCACGCGGCGTAATCCGCTCACCTTGGAAGCGGGGGTGAAATATTTGATCCTGAGCGCGCTTTCCACCGGATTTCTTGTTTATGGAATTACCTGGATTTTTGGCCTGACGGGGGAGACAAATCTGAGTCGGATCGGTCTTGCCCTAACGACCTCAAACATCGATCGCGTCCCGATTCTGTTTGGCTTTGCCCTCGTCCTCGTCGCTCTCGGTTTTAAAATTGCGGCGGTACCGTTTCAAATCTGGGTGCCGGATGTTTATCAAGGCGCGCCGACACCGGTGACGGCCTTTCTCTCGGTAGGCTCGAAGGCGGCGGGCTTTGTCGTTCTCTTGCGCGTCCTGACGCCGTTTCTGATCCTGCCGGAGGTTGGGCGTCTGCTCGTGGGTATTGCCGCGCTTACTCTGATCTACGGCAACTTCGCTGCGCTTCCCCAATCGAATCTGAAACGTCTCCTCGCCTATTCGAGCATCGCACACGCAGGTTATCTACTCATCGGAGTCGCGGCGCTCTCGGGAACATCAGTTGCATTTTATCTTGTCGCTTACCTCCTTATGACCCTGCTTTGTTTCGCCGTTCTGATCGCCGTCGGGAATAGCACCGGCGATCAAATCGAAGACTATGCCGGACTGGCGAAGCGTTCGCCGTTTCTCGCCTTCGCGCTCTTAATCGGAATGGTCGCGCTTGCCGGCGTGCCGTTTACTGCCGGATTTCTCGGCAAGTTTTTCATCTTCGATGCCGCCATTCGCCAACATCAGACGCTCCTGCTGGTGATAGGCGTGATCACAGTAGGTTGCGGTTTTTACTATTATCTCAAGGTCGTTAGGGCGATGTATTGGCTGGAGCCAACCACAGCGGAGCCGCTCGCGGTAAGCGCGCTTTCTCGACTGACGATGACGGGCTTGATCGTAGCCATCATCATACTGGGCATTTATCCCCAGCCGATTCTAAACGCGCTTCGCTAAAGGCTGCGCTCACTTGCGCCAAAAGGGATCTCATTTCGTTAGGCAACCGATGCAGGATTGACGTTTCGCGTGCGCTTCGTTAAACCCGAACCATGCCTAACATCCACGTCAGTCGCGGTGAGACGAAGCTCGGCATCTTTTCCGAGGAGGAAGTCAGGGAGGGTCTGCGGAACGGACGTTTTTTGCTATCTGATCTCGGGTGGCGCGACGGGATGCCCGCGTGGCTTCCGCTATCCCAATTCCCCGACCTGACGACCACCGGCGCGACACCCGCTGCGCCCACAACTTCAATTATCCCGACCGGTCTTCCGTGGGATCGTCGTCAGGAGCTCGGTTTCTTCCCCGCTTTTTTCGAGACTCTCAAACTCGTCTTGCTCGAGCCGGCTGCGGCCTTTACGGCGATGAAAACCACTGGCGGCCTGGCAGAACCGCTCATTTATGCGGTCTCCGGCGGTAGCGTTGGCTGCCTGTTTTATATCCTCTTTAGTGTTTTCCTGAGCTCGTTCGGCATCATGAACGATCGCAATGTCTTTGCCGGGATGTTGGGGTTGGGGATAGGAACGATTTTCTTGATCATCCTCATTCCAGTCTTCGTGGCCGTAGGAGCTTTCATCGGCTCCGCGGTCCTGCATCTCTGCCTTACACTGGTCGGGGGCGCGAAGCGCGATTTTGAAACAACCTTTCGCGTGCTTTGTTTTTCCGCCGGCTCGGCGTATCCGCTCATGATCGTACCCATCTGCGGCGGGCTGATCAGCGGCATCTGGTGCCTTGTCTGCGAATGCATCGGATTGGCGAAAGCACACGATACGACAACGGGTAAGGCATTACTCGCAGTCCTTTTACCGGTAATTGTTTGCTGCGGCGGTGGATTTGTCTGTGCCATGATGTTTGGAGTGCTCGGCGCGCTCACCGGCCATCATTAATCGCGTATGCAGGTGTGCCGCCGTCGTCACGCAAGCAATGCCATTGACCACGAACTGCTCTGGCTCGTCGTGTCGTTAGGCACGGTGTTTATCCTGGGCGCCTGGCTCAGCCTGGGTCTGCCCACACCGCGCTGCGCGTTTCGCTCCCTCACTGGATTGCCTTGCCCGACCTGTGGGGCGACCCGCGCCGCCTGGCAATTTCTACACGGGCACTTTCTGAGTTCGCTTTTTTTTAACCCACTCGCCTTTGTCACCTACTGCGCCATCACTGCCTTTGATCTCTATGCGCTTGCTGTGCTGATTTCGCGGGCCCCACGCCTGCGTTTCACCGGCTTTACGTCCGGTGAACGCGCCGCAGTTCGCTATTCGGTGCTCGCGTTGCTCGCGGCAAACTGGCTTTACCTGCTAGCCTTTCAGCGCTGATCCGCGAATTCGCCGCTGACTCAATACGTTTCGACCGGCGACCGTTTGCCATCCTCAGGGCTGAGTTGCGCGGCGTGTTCCTCTCCCAGGACTGCGACCCGTAACTGCCAAATCTCATCATTCAGGCTGGCAAATTCGCTCTCCGAAAAAATCCGCGGCGGCTCCAGCGCGGCCTTGGACCGTGCGATATTCTCGAGCGCGCGATCAAGCTGTTCCACGGGCAATTTCTCGATATAACCCAACGCCTCCTCGATCGCCTTTACCCGGTGGCAAATCATCGCAAGATCATTCCCGGCGCCGATGGCACGTCGAATGGTTTCTTCCAAACCGTATTCGTTTAAGATCGCTCCCATATCCAAATCGTCTGTCATGACGAGACCGGAAAAGCCGAGTTCATGGCGGAGCAGGTCCGTGACGATGAGCCGCGAGAGAGAGGCAGCGGTTTTTTGCGGTTCAAGACAGCGATACCAGCCGTGGCAGATCATCATGCTATCAACGCGGGCAGCAAACTGACGGAATACCGCGAGCTCATTTTCCTCGAGCTCGGAACGGGAACGCTCGATAAGCGGCAGGTCGTGATGAGCATCGATTGTGGCGGCGGAATAACCCGGAAAATGCTTGCCACAGCTCGCGATCCCTTGGGTGCGCAACGCGTCGTTGAAGGCCCCGGCCATCGTGACGACCTCCTCCACGTCGCGTCCATAGCAGCGACCGCGAAGAGAGTTATCCGCTTCATCATCGAAGGAAATATCCAACACTGGACAGAGATCGAGATTGAAACCGAAAAGGCGCAGAAGACGCCCAGTCAGTTCGCCATGTCGCCTAACGAGCTCCGTGTCGCCTTTGTCTCGAAGTTGTTGGGCGTTTGGTGGCTCGCTCCCGATCAATCGCAAGACGCGAAACACGTCCGCCCTCCTGATCGATCGTGATGATGGGCTCTATGGCACTGAGATCGCGCAGGTCGTCGATTAACTTCCGCAGCTGTCGTGCGCTCTCGATGTTGCGCCCAAAGATGATGAAGCCTCCCGGTTGGACCTTGCGAAAAAGCGCGGCCGACTCGCGGTCAAGCTCTTTGCCAGGGACGCCGGTGAGGATGAGTTGACCCGGTGAAGCACCCTCCATAACGTCGGACCTTAAGATCGATGACGAAAGCGCGAAACAGGAAACAAACCGTTAGGCAAAACGAATCGCAGGCCATATCGCGGCCGACGATGATCGCCTATCCGCGAAGAATGGTTTGAAAAGGCTCGGCATCTACGGCGGCAGTTTCGATCCAATCCATCACGCCCATCTTATTCTCGCCCGCGAAGCGAGGGAGACTTTCGACCTCGAGGAAGTGATCTTCGTGCTCGCGGCCCAATCACCATTCAAGAACACGCCGACGAGCGCGACGCTGCGTTGGAAAATGTTGAACATCGCGCTCGACGACGAACCCGGTTTTTCAGCTTCGCGGCTGGAAATCGATCGGGAGGAGCCATCCTATTCGGTCGAGACGGTAGAGGTTCTCTGCCGTGAAAATCCGGGCGCGAGATTATTTTTCCTCCTCGGCGAGGATAACCTCGAAAAGCTGACGAGCTGGCACCGTTTCGACGACCTGCGACGGATGGTGCAATTTGTCGTCCTCGATCGTTCCGGTGGGCGAAGTGAATATCCTTACCCAGTCGTGCGTCGGAGGATCGACATCTCGGCGACGATGATCCGGAATCGGGTTGCCAGCGGGCAATCGATTCGTTATCTGGTGCCCGAGGCGGTTGAGCAAATTATCCGCCGGGAAAAACTTTACCAAGGAAACAACCGATCGAACCCGAAGATCTAGCGAAGACCTGCGCCCAACTCGCCTTCGATAAAAAAGCGGAGGATATCGTCGTGCTTGATCTGCGCGACATTTCCACATTCACCGACTTCTTTGTCATCTGTTCGGGAAATTCGGAGCCGCACCTAAAGGCGATCGCGGGCGAGATCGAAACCGGATTGCGCAAAGATTACGCTGTCCGTGCGGCAGCCGTAGACGGTTTCCCGGCTAGTCAGTGGATCGTGCTCGACTACCTGCAAGTGATTGTCCACGTCTTCCATTCTGAGAAGCGGGATTTCTACAGTCTGGAAGATCTCTGGAGCGACGCTCCCCGCCTGGCGATCAAGCTTCGGTAAAAAATCTGCTCCTCAAACGTCCGTCCGGACGCCCTCACGTTGGTAAGCCGCGTAAGACGGGCAGAAACCCCAACTTGAATCAGAGCCGCAAGGCCGGCGCGAAGCCTAATTCGCGGTTGGCGAGGGTTTGGGCTTAGGGCTAGTCGGAATTGCTGCGCCCGACTGGCCTGGCGGACGGCTCGAATCGTAAGTCGACTTATGCGGAGGCGGCGTCGGAGTCGGCTTTTCGACATCGATTAGCTCAACATCGAAGAGCAACGTCGCGTTCGGTCCAATATCCGGACCCGCGCCGCGTTCCCCATAGGCTAGGTCGGACGGGATAAAGAATTGATATTTGCCGCCCGGCTTCATGACCTGCAGACCTTCCGTCCAACCCTTGATCACTCGATTAACCGGGAAAGTCGCCGGCTGCCCGCGCTTGTATGAGCTGTCGAACTCTTTGCCGTCAATCGTGGTCCCACGATAATTGACTTTCACCGTATCGGTTTCCTTGGGCGAGGTTCCGCTACCTTCCTTGAGCACTTTGTATTGCAGCCCGCTGGCGGTTGTCTTTACGCCTTCCTTCTTCTTGTTCTCTTCGAGGAATTTTTTGCCTTCCGCAGAGTTCTTTTCACCGCTCGCCTTCCGCACCGCGACCTGCTTTTCCATCATGTCTTTTTGGAAACGACTCATGATGAGCTTCGTTTGCTCGTCGGTGAGGAGAGGTTTGTTGCCGCTCAATCCGTCCCTGATTCCGCTCCCCATGAGAGATTCATCCACGTCAATCGACTGGCGTTTAAGCGTCGAGCCGATGTCGAGACCGATGCTGTAGCTTATTTTGTCTTTTTGCGTCTTGAGCGGTCCGATCGGTTGGTCGATATCCGGCGTGGGACTCGCGCTCGCAGCCGGACTTGCCTGGCTTTTCGGCGTGGGCTCGGCAGCAAAGAGAGGGGTAACAGCGGTAATGATAATGGCAATTAGAGACAAAATTTTCATAGAGATGATCGATAAAACTGCATGCGGACCGACTAACGTTAGGTCTGTCGCGCACAACCCATCCACGGAGATGGCGTCCGCGTCAAGCGGGCGGAAGCGATGGCTGTCGTCCCGGTGGATGAGGATGAAGTGGAGGGTTGCACTTCTCGCGCTCCCGATGGCTGCTATTCCCTCGGTTTGGGCCGAGGTCTCCGTCTCGCATGCAGAGGCGATGAGCATCGGTCGCAAGATTTGGCAAAACGAGTGCGGCGGAACGATTGCCGGCCTCACCTCTTGGAATGCAGGGGAGGATTTTGCCTCTCTCGGCATCGGGCACTTCATCTGGTATCCGGCGGGTCGGCGTGGGCCTTTCGAGGAAAGTTTTCCGGCCTTCCTGCATTTCGCGGAACAACATGGAGCGAAGTTGCCTGAGGAAGTTATGGCACGGGGTGACGCTCCGTGTCCCTGGAATTCGCGCGCCGAATTTCTCGCTGCACAATCAAGCGCACGCATGAAAATCGTGCGCAAATTTCTTGCCGGCACAATCGACCTCCAGGCGCAGTTTCTCGTGGAGCGATTACGTAACGCCCTCCCTCGAATGCTAGACAGCGCGCCGTCCGGCGAACGCGATCGTGTCAGGCAGAACTTTCAAGTCGTCGCGAGCACGGCACGAGGTTGCTATGCGCTTGTCGATTATGTGAACTTCAAAGGCGAAGGCGTGCTTGCCACGGAACGCTATCAAGGGTTCGGTTGGGGTTTGCTACAGGTTTTGGAGGGAATGCCCGCGACCCCCGATGGAGAGGCGGGAAGAAAAAAGTTTGCCGATTCGGCAGCTCGGGTACTCCGCGAGCGAGTTGAGAATTCACCGCCAGAACGCCACGAGAAACGCTGGCTGCCGGGCTGGCTCAGCCGTGTTGCGACTTATCGTTAGGCCAAGACCGTCGCATGTGCGGATGGGAGAACGGATTCCGCAAAAGTGACAAACAATTCACGGCGTGCGACGATGGATGCTAATTTCCGCATTGCCACTGGCTTGTGAATTCTCCATTGTGCTTGTCGCTTACGCCCAGTTGATGCACGCACAATTTCTGTGATCGCCCGTTTCCGAATACTCACCAGCATTCTTGTGCTCCTGCTCATGGCGGGCGCCGCACTGCAGGCTCAATTTCTCGGTTCACGAGAACGCGATGCGCGCCGGGCCAGCCCGCAGATGAAACAGGCCAACGAACTGATCCATCGTCAGGAGCCAATTAATGTTTCGCCCCGCCTCCTGGCAAGGCTAACGCCCGATAATTCGCACGTTCGCGTATCGATTTCCAAACAACGCGCTTATCTCATGATGGGGGACGAAGTCGTGATCGATTCGCCGATTTCCTCCGGCAAACGCGCTCGGCCCACTCCACAGGGTAGCTTCCACGTGCTGGAGAAGGATAAGGATCATCGCTCCAATATCTACGGCGATTTCAAGGACGCTTACGGCCGCACGGTCCGCGCTGGCGTGAGCAGCCGTATCGACGCGGCACCAAGCGGCACGCATTTCGTCGGCGCTCCCATGACATGGTTCATGCGGGTAACCGAAGAGGGCGTGGGGATGCATGTCGGAATTTTGCCGGGCTATCCAGCATCGCATGGATGCATCCGTATGCCGTCGGCAGCGGCAGAGATGTTTTATAACCACGTCAAGGTGGGAACACCCGTGGTGGTGGGCGATTAGTTGCCCACCCTGTCGCCCGTTCGTTCAGGTCAGAGTTGTGCGCAAGAGGTTGAGCGCCATCTGGGTGGCCAGTTGTTTGAAGGTTTCGCGATCGGTTGGAAAAAAAAGATGCCTGGCGATCGTTCTATCTTTACTCGCGCAAGCAATATAAGCAGTGCCAACAGGTTTCTCGCGACTACCGCCACTGGGTCCGGCAATCCCGGTTGTTGAGAGAGCAAAGTCGGCGCCTGATTTTTCGCGCGCGCCTTCAGCCATCATACCTGCTACCACCTCGCTTACCGCGCCGTGTTGCGCGATCGCCTCGGGGGAAACGCCTAAAGCCGCCGTCTTGGCCTCATTCGAGTAGGTGACGTATCCAGCCAAAAAGACTTGAGAGGCGCCGGGGACGTTCGTTAGGCGATGAGCCAGAAATCCGCCGGTACACGATTCCGCGACCGCCAGGGTTTTCCTGCTCCTGGCTAATTGCCTAACGACAACCGTTTCCAGGCTTTCGCCGCTGGTGGAAAAAATGAACTTTGCCAGCCGATCTTGAACGATGGTGTCCGCTTCCGCCAAAACCGCGGGCGGCCCGATGAGCCGCAGGTCAACTTCGCCCATTCTCGCGCAGTATCCCAATTCGAGACCGGCCAGGCTGAGGAGCTGTGCTCCGACCGCTTCTTCCACATAGGACTCGCCCATGCCTGCGATCCGATAATTGCGATAGGCCACCGCTTCATCACGCCTAACGATGCGTTCCAGGAACGGCAAAACGAATTGCTGGAACATCGGCTGTAACTCACGGGGCGGACCCGGGAGAAGAAACAAGTGCGGTGAGTTTAGGGCTGGATTGATCCCAGCCGGAAGATAAAGTCCCACCGCGCTGCCGTTTTCGTTAGGCAGAATCTGCGCGCCGTTTGGCACCATCGCCTGACGAAGAATGCGATCGGTCAGGCGAATGCCGCGCGTTGTCAGGCGCTCAGTGATGCTCGCCGCCAAAGTCGGATCATGTACCAGCTCAAGGCGCAATAACTCTGCTGTGATTTCACGAGTGACATCATCCGTCGTCGGCCCAAGTCCGCCCGTAACAAAAATCAAATCCGCTCGATCAAAATTTTCGCTCAACGCATCCGCAATGGCCGCGCCATCCGGCACCGCGAGCTGGCGTTCCACCCGCAACCCGAGCGGAAAAATTGCCCGGGCAATAAATCCGAGATGCGTATTTAGGACGTCACCGAGCAGGATTTCCGTTCCGGTGTTGATGATGACAACGCGCACCGTGAACTATACGCGCGACCGTTGAGTTCGCGCCACCGCGGCCCCGCTCTCATTCACTGAGAGCCAAGACGTCTCGATTTCCGCCGTCGTGACAGCCAGATAACTTTAGGCAGCGTCTTTGTCCTGCTTCTTCCGAATGAGCGGGACCTTCTTCCCCTCGACAACCCCGCGATTGATCGTGACCTCGGCGATGTCTTCGCGGCTCGGCACTTCGTACATGATATCGAGCATGATGCGCTCGAGCATCGAGCGCAGAGCGCGCGCACCCGTGCCCTTCGTCACGGCCTGTGCGGCCAGGGCGCGAAGTGCATCTTTCGTCACAGTGAGACGAACATCCTCCATGGCGAAGAGCTTGGTGTATTGCTTGATCATCGCATTCTTCGTCTCGGTCAGAATCATGACCATTTCTTCTTCGGTCAGCGCGTCGAGAGCGCTGATCACTGGCAGGCGACCAATGAATTCGGGGATCATGCCGAAGCTGAGTAGGTCTTCTGGCTCGACCTGGCGGACAGCTTCGCGCCGCATGGCTTCCTCCACGTCGAGCGAGGGCGAGCCGAAACCCATGACCCGACTGCCGAGCCGCTTTTGCACGATTTTCTCCAAACCGACGAACGCTCCGCCGCAGATAAAGAGAATCTTCTCCGTATTTACCTGGATGTATTCCTGGTGCGGGTGTTTACGGCCGCCCTGTGGCGGAACATTGCAGGTACTGCCCTCGAGAATCTTGAGTAACGCTTGCTGCACGCCTTCGCCGGAAACATCACGCGTGATCGAAACATTGTCGGTCTTGCGTCCGATCTTATCGATCTCATCGATGTAGACGATTCCGATTTCGGCGCGCTTCACGTCGTAATCGGCGTTTTGCAGGAGGCGCAGAATGATGTTTTCCACGTCCTCGCCGACATAGCCGGCTTCGGTCAAAGTCGTCGCGTCGGCGATGCAAAAAGGAACGTCGAGAATACGCGCCAACGTTTTCGCGAGCAGCGTCTTGCCGGAACCCGTCGGCCCGATAAGAAGAATGTTGCTCTTCTCGATCTCGACATCGGCGAACGGATCGGGCTGGAACGCAGCGGATGTATCCGCCGGCGGCGCGCTTTGCAGAACGCGTTTAAAATGATTGTGCACTGCGACCGAGAGCGTCTTCTTCGCCATGTCCTGGCCGACCACATACTGGTCAAGTGAGCGTCGAATCTCCACCGGCTTAGGAACCCGAATGGTTGAGCTCTGACGGCGCGCGTCTTCGTTCAACTCCTTATCAAGAATGCTTTTGCAGACGTTGATGCAGCTATCGCAAATATAAACGCCGGGACCGGCGATAAGTTTACGGACCTCCGCGTGGCTTTTGCCACAGAAGGAACACATGGTGAGGTTCGAGGCGCGCGCCATTTTGTCCCCGGTTTAGAGCAGGTCCTATTCCTCGACTTTCTGCGGCAAAGCAGCCTCCGCGACTGCCGTCGCGCGGTCACTTATTTTTCCGCCCGTCCCATCGCCGTCGAGTAATTTCGCCTCCTTGCGTGATTTGATGACCTCGTCCACCAGCCCATAAGTCTTCGCCTCCGACGCCGTCATGTAATAATCGCGATCCGAATCCCGCAGCACCTGTTCCTCAGCTTTGCCCGTGTGCTGACTAAGAATGCGAATCAGCCGTTTCTTGAGCTTGAACATGTATTCCACCGTGCGCTCAACGTCACTCGCCTGACCCTGTGCGCCGCCCGAAACCTGATGGATCATGATGTCGGAATTCGGTAGCGCGTAGCGTTTGCCTTTCGTTCCAGCCGCAAGCAAGACCGCGCCCATGCTCGCTGCCATCCCGAGGCAGTAGGTCGTCACGTCGCAGGTGAGAAATTGCATCGTGTCGTAAATCGCGAGCCCGGCTGTGACTGATCCGCCGGGTGAATTGATGTAGACGTTGATGTCTTTCTTGCCGTCTTCCATCTGCAGGAAGAGCAACTGCGCGATCACGAGGTTGGCGATGTGGTCGTCAATCGGCGTCCCTAAAAAGACAATTCGATCCTTAAGCAGACGCGAATAAATGTCGTAGCTGCGTTCGCCGCGTCCCGTCTGCTCCACGACCATCGGCACAAGGACAGATTGAGAATAATGTGAGTCGCGATTTGTTGTCATTGTTGTTCGTCAGGCGCCTCGGTCTCCATCGGCGCTGGAGCGCCTTCGATGGTAGCATTCGACCCGAGGAAATCAATCGTCTTGGCCAATAGGACCTGTTCCACGAGACTGCTCATGCCTTCCTGTTTTTCGATTTCCTGCCGCATTTTTTCCGCCGTGATGTTGTGATGCGACGCTTGATGGCGAATCCGCTCGTCGATATCCGCGCCCGTTACCTGAATTTTTTCCTGCTCGGCGATGCGATGCAGAATAAAATTGGTTTTTAAGCGATGAGCCGCCAGGCCGCTCGCGGCCTGGATGAGTTCCTTCTCCTTGTCCTGTAAAGCTTCATCCGGCACTCCGCGCTCGCGGTTGCGCTGCACCAACTCGGCGAGTGCACTGCGCGTTTCGGATTTAAGCAGATTCGGCGGCACCTCGAACTGAATGTTGTCATTCAGGAACCTGACGACCTGAGCTTCGCGCGCCCTTTCACGCTCATGTTCCTTCTCATGCTCGATCTGCTCTTCGAGCCTGTGCCGCAATTCCTCCAGCGTTTTCCCCGGCATCCATTTGCCGGCAAAGGTATCGTCCTTCGGCGGCAGGACGCGTTGCTTGATCTCGATCAAGCTCACGTTGTATTGCCCAGTTTTGCCGGCAATTTCGCCAACGGGGAAATCCTGAGGGAATTCCACTTGAACCTGGCGCGATTCGCCAGGTTTGAGTCCGATCAACTGTTCGGCAAAGCGGGGAAGAAAATTATCCGGGGCAAGGCGAAGCCAGAATTTCTTGCCGCCCTGCAAATTCTTGCTCGCTGTCGGTGCTATTTCCGCGATCGATTTACCCTCGATCGTTCCCTCGAAATCGAGCACCGCAAAATCTTCCATCTCCACGCCACGCTCCGGCACATCCACAAAGTCAGCCGATTGCTCACGCAATCGTTCGATGGCCGCGTTGATCTCATCTTCAGTCACATCCGTCCCCGGCAACTGCAGCGGGATTCCCTTATAGTCAGGCAGCTCAAATTCCGGCGCGGTCACCACCGTCGCTCGGAAACGCATCGAGCGATCTTCGCCAAACTCAACATCTTCGAGATTCGTTAGGCTGACGACTCTCAACTGCTGCTGCGCAATCGCTTCCCGATAGCTCTTTGAGACCAGCTTTTTCGTCAGTTCGTCTTGAATGTCCTTTCGAAACTTTGCCTCGATAACTCGCTTCGGTGCCTTGCCCGGTCGGTAACCGGGAATACGCGCGTGAGCAGCAAAGTTGCTGGCGATCGCGTCCCATTCCTTTGATACCTCCGCCGGCGGCAGTTCGATTTTGAGCGTCGCAACGCAGTGGGGCTGGTTTTCAACTTCGACCTTCATCAAGGGTCAATGTAGCGATGGTCGATCACCGCCGCATCCGATTTTCGGCAACTGGAGTTATTTGCCTAACGAATGCGCTATCTGGCGCAGCAGACTACTTTCAGACCACCCGTCGTCCGCGCGCGAAAACCATTTCCGGTTGCACAAAGCCAAACCAGTACGCGATTTCGCGATAATCCGGACACTCGAAGATAAGGAAGTTCGCGATTTTTCCTTTTTCGAGTGAACCGATCTGATTGCCGCGTCGCAGGCTGTAGGCGGCATTGATCGTGGTTGCGGTTACACCTTCGGCTGGCGTCACTTTCATTTGCGTCGCCGCCAAGGAAAGAATCATCGGAATCGAGAGCGTGGGCGACGAGCCCGGATTGAAATCGGTCGCCAGCACGACGGCGAGTCCGGCTTCGATCATGGACCGCACTTTGGGATAGCGAGCCTTACCAAGGGCGTAAACCGAAGCCGGTAATAGGACCGGCTGAACACCGGCTGCTCGCATCGCCGCAATCCCCTCCTCTTCTGTGTGCTCGAGGTGGTCCGCCGTCACCGCGCCTAACTCGGCCGCGAGCGCGGCACCGCCCGAGTTCGTTAGTTGATCGGCGTGCATGCGGAGGCCCAGACCCGCGTCCTTCGCTGTTGTGAGAATCCGACGAGCCGCCGAGCGGTCAAAATAGCCCCGCTCGTAAAAGATGTCGCAGTACTCGGCGATTCCTTGCCTAACGACTTCGGGAATCATCTCCTCGACCACGAGCGAAACGTAATCGTCCGGTCGGCCCTCAAATTCTTCCGGAACGGCGTGCGCCCCAAGAAAAGTAGGCACTAGTTCCATCGGGCTGTTTTCGCCCAGGCGGCCGATCACCCGTAGCATCTTGAGCTCCTCGTCCAGTGACAGGCCGTAACCCGATTTCGCTTCCATCGTCGTCGTGCCGCAACGCAGCGCACAACGAATTCGCGAGCCGGCTTCCTGCAGCAGCTCCTCTTCGTTCGTCGCGCGTGTCCAGCGGACGGTCGAGCGAATCCCGCCACCGCCAGCCGCGATCTGTTCGTAGGTTGCTCCGCGAGCCCGCATCTCGAATTCGTCCACCCGATTCCCGCCGAAAACCGGATGCGCATGAGCATCCACAAAGCCTGGTAACACTACCCGCCCGCGTGACTCGATAATTTCGCAGTCGTTAGGCAACTCGCGCTCGATCTCGGCTGAATTGCCGACTCGCGCAATGACGCCATCGCGCACAAGCATCCCGCCATCTTCGATAATGGCGAGGTCGCTTAGCTCCCTTCCAACTCGCGGCCGAGCCGGACCGGCAAGAGTCACGAGTTGAGCAGCGTGAAGAAGGGCAATCGAGCTCACGTTGGCAAATCTGCTAAGAGCCGCTCCAATGTTTTGATCCGTAAAAGAAAATTTCCCGAAGCTCGACGACCGTCCGGCAACACTCCGCGCGAACGGCTATCCGGCCAGCTTCTTCTCCACGAGCTCGAGCGCATCTTGGTATTGCGCTTCCGATTCGCGCACCACCGTTTCCATTTTCTGCCGCAACCCGGCTTTCACGGTCTCGTCCTTTAATCCTGAAAGGTTGATTCGCACATTCATGCCCGCGCCTTCAATGCAGGCACGGGTGGCAAGCAACCCCACGCCCACATCCGAGATGGATGCTGGGTTCCCGTTCTCCGCCATCGCGGCCAGTAACGCATAGACTCGACTTGCCGTTTCCATCACCCGCAGCGGGATCTCCGCCGCGTAACGATTCGCTTCCTGGATTGTCC
The DNA here is from genome assembly GCA_963801255.1 of uncultured Verrucomicrobiae bacterium. GTDB lineage: Bacteria > Verrucomicrobiota > Verrucomicrobiia > Chthoniobacterales > UBA10450 > JAICXG01. The sequence continues at coordinate 70,748 of CAWDEC010000013.1, forward strand.
GCGTTCGCGCGGCCTTCTCTTGCGCTGTATTTTTCGGCAATCCAAAAGCCGCCATCACTTTGTCGAAAGCCGCGGTATCTTCATCCACCAGAAAAAGCAGCTCATCCTTCAAATGTTGCGCTTTCAGAGCCCAATCGCTGAAAAATTCCAACCGATCGTCCCAGCCGCGCTTACCCGCGGAAAGATTTGCAACCATCCCGCCTAACGACGCCCCTAACGAACCCATCAAGGCCGCGACAGAACCGCCGCCCGGCGCAGGCGAATCGCTCAGCGTCTCGTTGCAAAACTGGCGCAGGTTAAGCCTAACGAGTGACTTATCCGCTGTCTTCTCAATCTTGTATTCGATAACCTTTTCCCTCGGATCGAATGCTTTCAGCTCGCTTAAACCCATCGACCGAATCGCCAGGTCAATCAGGTCCTCTTCTGACGCGCCCTCCGACCAGCTTTGCTGCCGCAGAAAAAAACGACCGGCATCGGTAAGACATTTCTTGGGTAACATCCCGACGACTTCCGAGCCGGTGACCCGCAGCCCTCGCTGCTCGGCGGACTTGCAGCAGGCATCGAAGGCCGCGTGCAGCGGCGTCTCCGAAATATTCGTTAGGTTCATCGAGACTTGTGCTATGCCATATTCCTCGACGTACCAGCCAATGCCCTTCACGTGTTGCAACATTCCCGGAATCCGCACCGGCTCGCCCTTTTCATCGAGCACCTTCTTTCCCGCCGGCGTGCCGTCCTCCGTTTTCACGCGGCCATTCTCCCGCACGTCAAACGCGACCGAGTTCGCACGCCTGACCGACTTGGTGTTCAAATTAACGTTATAGGCGACGAGGAAATCGCGCGCGCCGATCACCGTCGCCCCCGAGTGTTCATGGAAAACCGCAGGACCAAAATCCGGCTTCCACTGCGGTTGCTTGATCTTCTCAAAGAACCCTTCGTATTCGCCCGCGCGAATGAGGGAAAGATTCGAACGATCCGGACTGGTCGCCGCGCGTTCGTAAAGGTAAACGGGAATTTTCAATTCCTCCGCCACGCGTTTGCCTAACGATTTCGCGCAGCCAATCACTTCCTCCCAGCTGACGTCGCTCACCGGAATGAACGGGCAAACATCGGTCGCCCCCATACGAGGATGCGCCCCTTTGTGTTTCCGCATGTCGATCAACTCCGCGGCCTTCTGAATCCCGCGAAAGGCGCCCTCCAGCACGGCCTCGGGAGACCCGACAAAGGTGACAACGGTGCGATTGGTGCTCGCGCCGGGATCGACATCGAGCAGCGACACTCCCTCGGCACTTTCGATCGCGGACGTGATCTGCCGGATCACTCCGAGGTCGCGTCCCTCGGAAAAGTTTGGCACGCATTCGACGAGTTTTTTCATCCGGATTTGTTGACACTTAGCACATCCGCGAATCTCTGCCCAAGACAGCGGGATTGCTTTCCTGAGATGGAACGTGACCTGATTTCGTCGACTACTCCTTTGAAAGTGAGCGTCAGTCGCGAGCCTGTGCGGTCATCGGGATCTTGATCTCGTGATCTTTGGCGAATGCGATTGCCTTCGAATAGCCGGCGTCGGCATGCCGGATCACGCCCATGCCGGGGTCACTCGTCAGGACGCGTTCAAGGCGGTGACTGGCGTTCTCGGTGCCATCCGCGACCACGACCATGCCGGCGTGTTGGGAGTAACCGATGCCGACGCCGCCGCCGTTGTGAATCGAAACCCAGGAGGCGCCGGCGGCCGTATTGACCAGCGCATTGAGCAAGGCCCAATCCGCGATTGCGTCGCTGCCATCGATCATGCCTTCAGTTTCGCGGAAAGGGGAAGCAACAGAGCCAGTATCGAGGTGATCGCGACCAATCACGATCGGCGCACTGAGTTCCCCCCGCTTAACGAGCTCGTTCATGGCCAGCCCGAACTCAGCTCTTTCTCCGTAACCAAGCCAACAGATACGCGCGGGCAAACCCTGGAACTGGATGCGTTCTCGCGCCAGCTTCATCCAACGCGAAAGAATTTTGTTTTCGGGAAATAATTCGAGCGCGAGGCGATCAGTGCGCGCAATGTCTTTTGCATCGCCGCTCAAAGCGACCCAGCGAAATGGACCTTTTCCTTCGCAGAAAAGCGGACGGATGTACTCCGGGACAAATCCGGGAATCTCGAAAGCATTTTCGCAGCCAGCGTTCTTTGCCTGGGTGCGAATGTTGTTGCCGTAGTCGAACGTTACCGCGCCCTTCTTCTGCAGAGCCAGCATTGCTTCGACATGCTGCGCCATCGCGGTCATGGAACGCTTGATGTATTCGTCGGGATCATCGACGCGCAATTGCAGCGCTTGCTCGAGCGACATCCCGTTCGGCACATAACCGTTGAGCGCGTCATGCGCGCTGGTTTGATCGGTCAAAACGTCGGGCACAATCCCGCGCTTCACCATCTCGGGGAGGACATCGGCGCAATTGCCGACCAAGCCAACGGAGATCGCTTCTTTCTTCGCTTTGGCCTTGTCCAGGATATCCATCGCCTCGTCGAGCGAGCGCGCGAGCTTATCGCAATAGCCGCTCGTTAGACGCTTCTCGATACGCTTGGGATCGACATCGATTCCCAGACAACAGGCGCCAGCCATGGTCGCAGCGAGTGGTTGCGCACCACCCATCCCGCCAAGGCCACCGGTCACGAGCAGTCTTCCCTCGAGCGTGCCCTCAAAATGTTTCGCTCCCGCGGCGGAAAAGGTCTCGAAGGTTCCCTGCACGATTCCCTGGCTCGCGATGTAGATCCATGAGCCGGCCGTCATCTGGCCATACATCGTCAGGCCAAGTTTTTCGAGGCGGTTGAATTCCGGGTAGTTGGACCAATGGCCAACGAGATTCGAATTGGCGATCAGGACGCGAGGTGCTTCATCGTGGGTGCGGAAGACGCCCACCGGTTTGCCAGACTGAACGAGAAGCGTTTCGTCATTCTCTAACTCGCGCAGCTCCCTGACAATCGCGTCGAAAGCTTCCCAACTGCGCGCGGCGCGCCCGGTTCCGCCATAGACGATCAGGTCTTCCGGCTTCTCCGCCACCTCCGGATCGAGATTGTTCATCAGCATTCGCAATGCCGCTTCCTGCTGCCAGCTCTTGCAGCTGAGTTCATTGCCACGCGGGGCACGAATCGTTCGTTTTTGCGTCATAATTCGTTAGGCCAGACTAAACATTATGAGGGAGCCTGCGGAGAAAATACAATTCCGTGGCCTCTGCGGGTTCCGTGATCAAGGTTCATCTTCGAAACTAAAACGGCCGGCACGAATGGCTCCCGCCACTCGTTCGATGTCGCCGGCCAGCACGCGATCTTCCTCCAAACGCGGCGCGATTGTACGGAGAGCGGCCAAGGCCCGCTCGACCCCGATGCCCGCTTTGAGTGGTCGACGAAATTCCAGTCCTTCACCCGCAGCCAGCAGCTCGATGGCGAAGAGATGCTCGGCATTGTCCATCACTGTGCGCAACTTGAGTGCGGCGGTCATGCCCATGGAAACATGATCTTCCTTTCCGGCCGAGGTTGGCAGATTGTCGACGCTCGCAGGATGCGCCAGGATTTTGGCTTCGTTCAGCAGGGCGACGGCAGCAACGTGGGCGATCATGAAGCCGGATTGCATGCCGGGTTGTTGCGCAAGAAAGGCGGGCAAACCTTCGTTCAGATCGGGATTGACCAGGCGATCAATACGTCGCTCGCTGATGCTCATCAGGTCCGTGATCGCAATCGCGGCGTAATCAAGAGCAAGCGCGAGCGGCGCGCCGTGAAAGTTGCCACCCGAAAGGACATCGCCGTTATCGGTGAAAACCAGCGGATTGTCGGTGGCTGAGCCCGACTCGATCGCCAGCACGTCTTCGCAATGGGCGAGCGCGCCACGCACCGCACCGTGTACCTGCGGCATGCAACGCAAACTGTAAGCATCCTGTACGCGCAGATCGCCTGTGAGATGGGAGGCGCGGATTTCACTCTCCCGCAGCAGAGCGAGCAAATGCCGCGCGACTGCGCGCTGGCCGGGATGCGGACGCGCATTATGAATTCGTTCGTCGAAAGCGACCGGCGTCCCGAGAAGCGCCTCGAGTGACATCGCGCCAGCGACGTCAGCCATCTGCACGAGTCCTTTCGCGCGCATGAGCGCAAGGCCGCCGACCGCATGCATCGCCTGCGTGCCATTGAGAAGCGCGAGACCTTCCTTTGCTTGAAGATCGGTTGCATGGAGCCCAGCTTTTTGCAGGGCGGCTTCAGCGGGCATGCGTTGTTCTTGAAAGAATGCGTCACCTTCTCCAAGCAGCGAAAGCGCGAGATGCGCGAGAGGCGCCAAATCACCACTGGCGCCGACCGATCCTTTCTCAGGAATTACCGGCCAGACTCTGCGGTTGAGCATCTCGACCAAAAGTTGAATCACTTCCGGCCGGATGCCGCTGAAACCCAAAGTCAGCACGTTGGCGCGCAGGAGCATCATCGCGCGCACTTCCGGTTGAGAGAGGGGCTGGCCGATCCCGCAGCAATGACTGCGCACGAGATTCATCTGCAGCTGCTCGAGTTTGTCGGGCGGAATGTGCACATCAGCGAGTTTTCCGAAGCCGGTGCTAATGCCGTAGACGACTGCGCGACGTGCGACAATCTCTTCCACGACGCGGCGCGAGGCGCGGATCGTCGCAAGCGCCGAGTGCGCAACTTCAACTGGTTCGCACGCAATTGCGACACTGGCGATTTGCTCGAGCGTTAAAGGACGTCCGGAAAGAGAAATCATTCAGGAGCGCACATTAAGGGAGACGGAACATTTCCGCCAGCCTCGCTGTTCGTTAGGCAGCCTGGCGCCAGCACGGCTCACAAAGGACTGCCGTTACCGAAACGATAGTATTCGCGCCCGGCAGAAGCGCCGCGCCAGGACGGAAAAAGGCCAGGCCGCAAGAAACGACCTGGCCTCTTAGGTTAAAGTTTTCCGGTCGGAGGCGAACCGCCGGTGGCGTGTTATTTGGAGTAAGTGGCCGGTGCCGGGGTCACCGTCTCCTTTTTCTGCGCACAAGCACCCAGGCTGAGCACGCCGGCCGCAATGGCCACTACGAGAATTGCTTTTAGAATCTTCACTATTTTACTTCGCCTCCTTCCTTTAGCAGGTTGCTGCCGATGTTTTAGGCGGGGAAGCCCCCCCGCGCAACGAATTTCTCGCCTTTTTTCGTTAGCTCGCGATAACCACTTCTGTGCCCACTGCTACACGTTCGAAAAGGTCAGCGATATCAGTACTCCTCATTCGGATGCAGCCGTGACTCGCCGGCCGGCCAATCTCCGATTCGTGATTTGTGCCGTGGATGTAAACAAACCGGTCTCGCGTATTGGCATTGTGGTCCTGCATCCCATCGAGCCAGAGAATGCGGGTAAGAATGAGATCGTCATCCGGCGGAGGTGGATCGTTGGCTGCGACAGGAACACGGCTCCGGAAAATGGTACCCAGCGGAACGTCGGCGCCGATCTTTTCCGCAATGCGAAATTTTCCGAGCGGCGTCTTCATGCTGCCGGCCTCAGCGCCGAGACCAAAACGCGAAGTCGAAATGGGATAGCTAACAAGCGTCTGGTCCCCCGTCATGAGATCAAGACGCTGCTCGGGAACAGACACTCGGATGGTCAGCTCGGTCGTTTGCATGTCAGGATGCGGACGATAAACTGCGCTCGCGATGCGCAAAAAGTATCACGTGACGATCGTGGGCGCGACCGGCGCGGTTGGAATCGAATTGCTGCGCGTAATGGAGCGACGCGATTTTCCAGTGGCAGACCTGCGCTTGCTTGCTTCGCCGCGGTCGGCGGGACGGATGCTGGAGTTTCGAGGGCGCGAATATGCTGTCGCCGCTCTTGGGGAAGATTCATTCATCGGAGCCGATCTGGCTTTTTTCAGCGCCGGCTCGGAGACGGCGAAGAAATTCGCGCCGATCGCACAACGAGCCGGCGCGATCGTGATCGACAACTCTTCCGCTTTTCGCATGGAGGAAGACGTGCCGCTCGTGATTCCGGAGATCAACCCGGACGATCTGCAAACGCATCGCGGAATCATCGCAAATCCGAATTGCACAACGGCGATCGCTTTAATGGCGCTTTATCCTTTACACCAGGCCTTTGGATTGCAGCGAGCCTTCGCGGCAAGTTATCAGGCTGTGTCGGGTAGCGGCGCCCGAGCGATCGAGGAATTGCGCCGCCAAATCGAAGCGGTGTCACGGGGAACCGAACCCGTTGCCGAAGTCTACCCTCACCCGATCGCTTTTAACGCTCTTCCGCAGGTCGATTCCTTTCTTAGAAGCGGCTACACACGCGAAGAAATGAAGCTGCAAAACGAGGGACGCAAGATGATGCACCTGCCTACCTTCAAAGCCTCAGTCACCTGTGTTCGCGTGCCGGTTTATCGCGCGCATTCGGTGGCACTGAGTGCGGAGTTTCGCGAGCCAGTTTCGGTTGAGGCAGCGCACGCCATTCTCGGCGAGGCGCCGGGAATCGACCTGGTCGACGGGCCGCAGTCGCATCTTTACCCAATGCCACTTACCGCCGCCGGAAAGGACAACTGTCAGGTCGGACGTATTCGGTTGGATTGCGCGCTGGAGAATGGGCTCGCCCTGTGGGTTTGCGGCGATCAACTCCTGAAGGGGGCAGCACTCAACGCAGTCCAAATCGCGGAATTACTTTGAGCGTTTGCGCAAAAGCCGAAAGCAAAAGATGCGGTTCGAGACGAACCCGAAGCCGCGAATCTCTTGTCCTTTGTTCGTTAGGGGCTTGGTGTTTGCTCGGCGTTGGGTCGTTGCTTCTTCTTTGGCTTGCCCTGATGCTCGCCGTTTCCCGGCGAAGCGCCCACACCGTTGGGGTGCTGCGGCTGTTCGTGGTGCTGCGGTTGAGTTTCTGTCGCAGGTTGATTTTCTGGCGCCACCGGTTGCGGGCGTCGAGGTCTTGGCGCGGTTTGGCTTGGGCTTGGTCCCATGTCGTTAGGCTGACGTGGCTCCATTGGCTCGGGCCGTCGCGGCCGTGGGAATGGTGTTGCCCGCTTGGGAGGTTGGGCAGGCTGCGTGATCTCCGCCGCCTTCTTCGGATGAGGTGCTATTGCTTCCGGCTGTCGTTCTTCTGGCTGACCCCGCACGTCGCCAGTCTGATCAGCCCCTGTCTCTGGCGCCGGCCGATGGCCGGCAACAGCATTTTCTTCCCTTGTTCGTCCTGATTGATTTTGCACAGGCGTCTCCTGAGCGCCAGAAGCTGGATTGGTCCTTTGTGGAGGCGGAGGTGTAGGCACTGCCGTGCCTCCCTGTTTCCAACCTTCCTTACCGTTGGAACTCATCACTCCGTTGTAATTGGCTGGCGGACTGAAGCTCGGTGGCGGCACATTTTTTGGATTCTCTTTCTTCATTTCCGCCTGGAGTTGCTGGCGGTTGTTGATGCCCTTCCAACCGCGTTCCACCTGGGGCTTAGTCACGGTCGCTTTCACCTGCTTGGGCGCGATTTTCTGTTGTGATTTTTGCACAGGCGGCGCGACAACCATCAGCTGACCGTTACTGACACGGTTGAGGTTTCCTCCATGCGTCATAACCGAGTGGCCCGTAACGTTAGACTCGCGTTTGAGCGCAAGTCTCGGGACTGGGCGTTCGGAATATCGATTCAGCTGGCTAAAGTTCGGTCCGTAGTTATAAACAACTGAGTTATTGTAAGTGATGTTAGTTACGTTCACGGTTCGATTGATGATCGTAACATTGCGCTGCGCCGGGATGATCCGCTGGCGCAAGACGGGTTCGCCGATATAGCGAATGTCAACAAAGTTGTAGTAGAGCGGCCCGATATCAAAGGCAACATCGACCGCTCCGCTGATCGGGCGCCCTTCATAAACGGTTTCGCCCTGCGGCGGTAAAGGCGCCCATCCGATATAGTCACCGCCTGTCCGCCACGAAACCCAGGCCGGACCCCAATCGTATCCTGGCACCCAAACCCAGCCGTAGCTCTCAAGATCTGCCCAGCGACCGTAGTGATAAGTCGCCCACCCGAAATCCTCGTAGGAGACCCAGGTCCAGCCGACATCCGTATAGGCCCAGTATCCATCGCTATAGGGCCGCCAGTCCGAGTTATTCACAGCGACGTTCGGCTGAAAGCAATAGCCGTAGTCACCGACAGCGATCCAACTGCCGTACGGCGAAAGATTATCGTAGAAAAAGTCGAGCGAAACTTCCGCGTCTCCTCGGGATTTCGAGACGAAAGGGAAGAAACAAGCGATTAACGCGAGTGCGATTAAGATTCTTTTCATGCTATTCTTGGTGTAAGTGCTTGGACTGAGTCGCTCCAAGTGTTATTCACTCATTCGGAAATCGCCCAGGCACCGCGTGTTTCCAGAGTAGCCTTAGCCGCCTTCTCAGGGCCTTTTGTTGAGCCGCGAGAACCAACCGGTCTGCCTAACGTGGTTTGATTACGACAAAGGATCTAGTGCGGCGGCGGCAAACTGAGAGGACCTGCGACTCGTTAGAATCGAGCGATTGAATCGCCTGCTCGAAATCCTGCACCGACTCAACCGGATGCTGATTGACTGCCTCTATCACGTCGCCGGCGCGAATTTGCGCGTCGTTCAAGCCCGGTCCGACCTGCGCGACAACCACACCGCGGACGTTCGGGGGCACTCCCAGTTGCTGCGCAAGTTGCGGTGTCAGTTCGCGAACCTCGAGCGAGGCGAGCGGACCACTGCTAGATTGATCAGGAGCCTGATCCTGGTCCTGATTATCTGAATCGTTAGGCGAAGGAGGTTGCGCCGGCGGCCGGCCGGGCCCACCGGGCGCGGGTGCGGCACGCGCCAAACCATAGTTAGGCGGCCGTTCCTTGAGCATGGTGGAAACCGTGAGTGGCTTTCCATTTCGGACCACCTGCAAGCTGATTTTCTTATTCAACTCCGCGACTGAAACAAGCCGCTGCAGTTCGACGATATTGTGAACCTTATGACCATCGAATTCCTGGATCACGTCGCCGCGCTGAATCTTGGCATCTGCGGCCGGTGATTCCGGCATCACCGCCGCGACGGCGACACCATTGTCGTCCACGGGGGTTTGCCCCGGCTGCAAGCCCGCCGTCTCGATCCCCAGATAGCCGCGAATGATTCGCCCCTGCTTGAGCAAGCTTTCCAAGGCCATTTTCACAGTGTTCGATGGAATGGCAAAGCCGATGCCCTGCGATCCGCCGCTGCGCGAGATGATGGCGGTATTGATTCCAACGACCTCGCCCCGCAGGTTGATCAACGGACCGCCGCTGTTGCCGGGGTTAATCGCCGCATTGGTTTGGAGAAAATCGCCGAAGCCATCGACGCGATTCGGTCGCCCCTTTGAGCTGATGATTCCATCCGTCACCGTTTCCTCGAAACCAAATGGATTCCCTACCGCGAGAACAAAATCACCCGCCTGCATTTGATCGGAATCGCCGAGTTTGAGCGGTTTCGTATCGGGCTCATCCATCTTTAAGACTGCGAGGTCGAGCTGTTCGTCCGCGCCGATAAGCCGCGCTTTGCGCGTACGTCCATCGCTCAATTGCACCTCGATCTCATCTACCTGATCGACGACGTGGTTATTGGTAATGATGTGACCCTCCTTGGTCACGATCACCCCCGAGCCTAACGAATTCTGGACGAGCGAATCATCCGTTGGCCCGCGAAACTGGCGATAATTGCCGCGGAAAAAATCAAATGGATCGAGGCCGTATTGCCGCGGAATTCGCTTGGTTGTCTTTACACTTACAACCGACGGAATCACGCTCGCGACCAATCGGCGCCGTTCATTACTTAACGACGCCAGGCTGGCGATTGACTTGGAATCAATCGGCGGATTCTCCGCCAGGGTGAACTTTTCCGGCGCCCGATGGTTCGTTAGGGTAAGGTGTCCGTGGCGCAACTGGTAGTCGTAAAGCAGTGAAACTCCGGCGCTCAAAACCAGGACTAACAAAAGGAACTTGAGTAGGTTTTTCATTAACTGACGTGGGAGAAGGATTTTTCCCCATCTTCGACAATCAAATGTCGGAAACGTTGATTTTCCGCCTTCGTCAGCTCGGGATCGTCGCGGAAGATCCTGCTCGCCGCCGCTCGCGCGCGCTGCATCAATGGTGCGTCTCGGCGTAGATCGCCAAGTTTCAGGGCGGGTAATCCGCTCTGCGCCGTCCCGAGTAAATCACCCGGCCCACGTATGGCCCAGTCCGCTTCCGCCACCTCGAAACCATTGCTTGTCTTTTCCAACACCTCCAGCTTGGCGGCCGTTTCGGGAGATGAATCGGAAGAAAGAAGAATACAATAGGACTTGTGTTCGCCGCGTCCGATACGTCCGCGCAGTTGATGCAATTGGGCGAGTCCGAAACGTTCGGCATTTTCAATCAAAATAACGGTGGCGTTAGGCACATCCACTCCCACTTCGATCACGGTCGTGCTAACCAGCACGTTTGTTAGGCCGCGGCGAAAACGCTCCATGACCGCCTGCTTCTCTGGCGGCGGAACGCGTCCATGCAGGAGTTCACATGCGAACGGCGACAAACGTTCGCGCCATTTATCGAACTCGGCCGAAGCCGCTTTGGCTTCCAGCTTCTCGCTCTCATCGATCAGCGGATAGACGATATAAGCCTGCCGCCCGGCCGCCAATTCGCGGCGCAAAAATGCAAGCACGTCCGGCAACTTGTCTCCACCCCGCGCCGCCGTGATGATTTTCCCGCGATGCGCCGGCATTTCGTCGATGGTTGAGACATCAAGATCACCATAAAGACTCATGGTGAGGGTGCGAGGAATGGGCGTAGCGGTCATGACAAGCACATGCGGCGCGGGTTCCCGGGTCGTTAGGTGGCCGCGCTGGGCTACGCCGAATTTGTGTTGCTCATCGATCACCACTAGTCCCGGAACGCCGAGGCCCTCCGGTTCGTAAAGCAAGGCGTGTGTTCCGACAAAGATTTGGCCCGCCGGCTTTAGGCCGCTGGTCTGCCGGACCTGGATTGAGGTGTCGCCCGGAGAGCTTGGCCCTGCGAGATTGTGCTCGCCGCTCATTGCGCGATCCCCGCGTGAAAGCGTGAAGAGCGGCAATGCGTCCTCCTTTCGCGCACCAGTACGGAGGGAAACCGAGACACCCAGTGGCTCGAGCCAGCGTTGCAAGACGGCGTAGTGTTGCTCGGCCAGAATCTGTGTCGGCGCCATGAAAGCGGTTTGCGCGCCTGATTCAACGCAAAGCAACATAGCCGCTATCGCCACCACCGTTTTTCCCGAACCGACATCGCCTTGCAACAATCGGTTCATGGGAAACGTCGAGTCGAGATCACGACGCAATTCCTCGATCACCTTCGTTTGCGCGTTCGTTAGGGCAAAAGGCAATGCCTTGAGAAAGCGTTGCAACAATTCACCTGAACCATGCTGCGCTCTGCCCACACGCCGACGTGCGCGCGCCCGTCGTGAAGCGAGCAACATTTGCATGGTAAAAAACTCCGCCAATACCAGGCACTCACGAGCATGGGCGAGTGTCTCCTCGCTCGAAGGAAAATGAATTTCGCGCAGCGCCTCCGAGCTCAAATCGGTCTTCAGCTCTCCTGGAAGCACGGTTTCCAACTCGTCGTCGCGGCACTCGTCGAGCAGGCGAAAAATCAACGCACGCAAAATGCGCTGCGAGAGCCCTTCGGTCGCGGGATAAATGGGCGTGATACGCCGGAAGTGAATTGAGATCTCGGCGTCATCTTCGATCACTTCGAACTCCGGGTGTTCCATACAGAGACGCTTACCGCGCAGGCGCGGCTTACCGAAGACAACGAGCCGCTGTCCGCCCAGAATCATCTTTTGCACGTAATGGAGGTTGAACCATCGCAGGACGAGCGGCTGGCTGAGGGCGTGTGCGTCAGTCTCCTGCAAGGTGGCTTCGAAAATCTTTTTCCCACGGCCAAAGCGGAGAAGACGCGTCTTGATCACTTCGCCACAAAGACAGACCTGCTGTTCGGTTTCCTCTCGCGGGAAACGGGCGAACTCGCGGCGATCTTCATGCCGCCGCGGATAATGCGTGAGTAAATCCCGAACGGTTTCGAGACCAAGCCGACGGAGTTGCGTCATCCGTGGCTGCGGAATCCACTCCAATTCGCCTAACGATTGGTCAATTTGAACCGCCATCTGGCAAAGACATTATTGCGTCACTCGCGCCCTGCGAGCGCGGATGAGCGAAAGTTCGCGATTCGAAAAGGCACACTCTGGAAATTGCTACAGCCCACGAGGCGCGGCACTGCGCAATTCCTCGACCTGCAATTGCAAGCGCATTTCCCCTTCATATTCATCCGCCGATAAGCGAACAGCGAGATCCCAGGGCGGCTCCGGCAGCGGTTCACTCGCACCGCCAAAGAAAATTGCGCGTTGAAATCGTCCATCCTGTTTCAGGCGCAAGGCAAGATGCTTTTCCTTCAAAATTTGCGGCGGGCCCGCAGCCTCGACTTGCCTAACGAGAAAGAGTGGTTGTGGATTCCCCTGACCAAAGGGCTGGAGCATTTCATGCCAGCGCCACAGTTCCCAATTCAAATCGTGTAAAGTGAGTTCCGCGTCGAGATGAAGTTGCGCCTCGAAGTGCTCAGGCGCGAGAAGCGCGCGACAGACTTCCGCGAAAGCCGTTGCGAAGTTGCAAAATTTCTCCTCACGAATCGTCAGGCCGGCAGCCATCTCGTGTCCGCCAAATTTTTCCAGGTCATCGCTGCAACGCCCGAGGGCAGCGACGAGCGAGAGATGGGGAATACTGCGCCCACTTCCCTTTCCTAGACCGTCGGCATCGAAACCAACAATGATTGTCGGGCGATGATAACGCTTCGCGATACGGGAGGCGACAATCCCGAGCACCCCGGGGTGCCAGCCGCGTTCTCCCAGCACGATTGCGGGCCGTTCAGATAAACTCTGCTGAAGGATTTTTGTTTCCGCCGCGAGGACAATCTCGCGTTCGATTTTCTGTCGCTCGCGATTCTGGGTATCGAGCTCGCCAGCGAGGGCCGCGGCTTCTGTGAAGTCGGTAGTGAGAAAAAGGCGAAGCGCTTTCTCCGCTGTTGACAAGCGACCGGCGGCGTTGAGTCGTGGGCCCAGCCGGAAGCCGATATGCTCTGAGAGAACCGGTGGCCTAACGACCGCAATGTCGAGCAAATGCCTAAGGCCTAACAATCGACGACGCGCGATCTCCTGTGTCCCGTGATGGACGAGAATGCGGTTCTCCGCCTGCAGGGGCACGATGTCGGCCACCGTTCCAAGAGCGACGAGATCGAGCCGGCGCCGCAGATCAAACTGTGGCAATGGCCGAGTCTTGAGCAGAGCGTGGCAAAGCTTGAAAACAATCCCGACACTGCAGAGATAGTCGAAAGGTGAGCCGGAGGCTTTGGGATTTACGAGCGCGATGCAATCTGGTAGCGCCGCCTTCGGTTCGTGATGATCGAGCACGATAACCTCCGCGCCGCGCGCACAGATTTCTGCGACCTCGGCGGACGAAGAAGTGCCGCAATCAACCGCGATGAGGAGTTGTGGCCGGTGCGTTTGCCAGCAGCGTTCAATCCCCTCGCGACTCAGTCCGTAGCCTTCTTCCATCCGTGACGGCAGAAAGAGCGCGGGAGGATTGCCGTAGGCGCAGAGCATCTCGTTGAGCAACGCAAGCGAGGTGACGCCATCGACGTCGTAGTCACCGTAGAGGACGATTCGTTCTTTTTTATCAATCGCTCGCAGAATGCGATCAACCGCGACCCGCATCTGCGGAAGAAGAAATGGATCGCTTAGATTGCGCAGGCGTGGACGCAGAAAATCCGATGCCTCCGCGTCAGTTAGCATACCTCTTCGTGCTAAGAGGCGCGCGATGCAGTCAGGCCCGCAGATTCCATCAGAAAACGGAAGCGGCTCCTGAGCGCCAGGCGCAAGGATCCAGCGGCGGGGGCGCCTCATGGTTGAAACTCGTTAGGCAAGAAGTGCGGCGAGACGCTGGGCATCGAATGGGGCGTGAACCTTGGCATCGTTAATCAAAATAAACGAAAACCTGCCGGCCGCGCCGCCAACGTTTTATTTTCTCGGCTCAATGACGCAAGCACCCTGAGGTGCCGATTCACAGCTCGTTTCCCCGGCTCAGAGGTACTCTGGCAGTTTTGGAAGGTCCGGGAGAATTTTTTGTTGGACGCACAGTTCTCCAAATTTTTGAAAGCCCTTTTTTTCCTCTGTGCCGAGGTCGAAGCGCAGACAGTGTCGAAAATAGAACTCGCAGAAACTTTGTTTCTCAGCCGGCTGCGCAGCAATCACTTTCGTGAGATTTTGCAAATTGCGTTGGCCTAACGATCGAAGTTGCGCCGCGATTTGATCCTTCGCTTCGTAGTCAGGCCGAATCAACCAAAGCGCATAGACGAACGGGAGGGCAGCGAACTCTTGCCAGGCGGCGCCGAGGTCGAGAATCTGCACTTCGTCCCTCGCCTCCTGGCGAAAGCTGATCGCCTGGTCGCCGATGAGCAGGCGTCCTCGTTCTGCATTGATCTTACCATCTTCAACGAACTTGATTGGCTGTTCTCCTAGCAAGCAACGAAGTAAGTTGGCTGAGGTCTCCGAGGCAGGATCGATGATGACCTCGCGCAGCTGTTCGACCGGCTCGCGATGAACGAGAATCACGCTGTAGACTGGGCCGGCAGATGCGATCGCGACCCGATCGACCGCGAAGTAGATCGGGTGGCGCAGGTATTCAAAGCTGGAGACGAGCGCGACATCCAGTTTTCCGGCTGCCAGCTCGCGGCAAAGATTGGAAGGATGATCGAAACGCACTTCACCCTCCCAACCGTGAATAAGCGGGCGGGCGTTGAGGTATTGAACGCAACCGACGCGAGGCGAGGCGCCCACGTCAGGCGCAAACAAGTTCGTTAGGCGAAACGGCCGGCGCGCGCACGGCTTTCGGCCCGGTGAGATGATTGTAATAACTGTCGCGCTGCACGGGAATACGCCCTGCCTGACGAATCGCGTGCTCGAGGGTTTCACGGGTTTGTTCCTCCGGCGTCTTTGCTCCCGCCATATGGAAGATTTTTTCGCGCATGATCGTGCCATGGAGATCGTCCACGCCATAGGCCAGCGCGACCTGCGCGAGCGGAAGTCCAAGGCTTACCCAATAAGCGGTCAGATGCTCGATGTTATCAAGGTAGATGCGGCTGACCGCGAGGGTGCGCAGTTGCTCGAAAGCAGTCGCACGTTGGATGTGGGCGAGGACAGTCGTGGTCGGCTCAAAGGCAAAAGGAATGAAGCCGGTAAAACCGCCGGTCTGGTCCTGCAATTCGCGAAGCTGCCGCAGGTGATCGACCCGTTGTTCGTTAGTCTCGACGTGTCCGTAGAGCATCGTGCAGGTGCTGCGGCCACCCATTTGATGCCAGATACGATGGACTTCGAGCCATTCCCCCGCTGTCTCTTTGCCACGACAAATTTGATCGCGCACACCGGGATCGAAAATCTCCGCCCCGCCACCGGTTAATGAACCGAGCCCGGCCTCACGCAACGTCACGAGCGTCTCGGGGATCGATTGTTTGAAAATACGCCGCGCGAGATGGCGGATCTCAATCGCGGTGAAGGCCTTGATCTGAAGCTGCGCATCCAGCGCGCGCAAACGCCGGAGTAAGTCCAAATACCAATCTTTACTTAGGGTCGGGTGAAGACCGCCGACCATGTGGACCTCAGTAATTCCGCTGGTGAGCGCCTGGCGCACGGCCTCAACGATCTCGTCGATCGCGTACTCAAAAGCATGCGCATCCCGTTTGCGCGCGGCGAAGGCGCAGAACTGGCATGAGAGCACACAGATATTGGAATAGTTGATATAGCGATTCAGAATGTAGGTCGCGACGTTGCCGTTTGTTCGCTCCCGCACGGTGCTGGCCATCATCCCGAGCGCATTAAGGTCGTGCGACTCGTAAAGCCGCAACGCGTCCTCATCAGAGATTCTCTGGGCGTTCTCGACCTTCTCAGCAATTGCGCTGAGCGACTTTGGAATCAGCGAAAAATTCATGACCTAAATACGCGCGTCCTGCGGGGAAACCCGAGCGGCTAATGATGCACAGGGCGATTCACGAGCGCAAGTGCAGCCATCATTAGGCGCTGAAAGCAAAGAGAGCGGACATCTCGCGACATCCGCCCTCCCCGACCCACAACAACAAATTTTATTGGTCTCGCTCCGTCGCCGTGCTCATGTAGCGCATTCGATCGGGCGCCGGCGCGATGCCGGGCACTGGATAATCAGTCACAACCTGGCGATTCGCCGTCGGGACGAGCCGCACCGCGCCGCGCGCGTTGTTTCGCCAGCCATTCGGATCAGCAAACTCTTCACCGCTGTCATGCAGGCCACTGACCTGATCCTCGAGTCCGGTGCCGTAATGTTGATCGATGATCGTCGGCGTAACGAAGACGAGCAGGTTACGCTTCGTGCGCACGTTCAGGTGCTCCTGAAAAAAATATCCAAGCAGAGGGATATCGCCCATGAGCGGAACTTTGTTGCGAGCTTTGGTCGTCTCGTCCTGAAGCAGACCGCCAATCGCAAGCGTGTCGCCGCTCTTAATAAGGACATTTGAATCGAGCTTGCGTGTATCGATGATCGGGCTGGTCACAGTCGCGCCGGCGAAAACAAAAGGTTGGTCGGCGACCTTGTTGCTGATTTCCGGCTGCACGTTCAAGGTGATAAAGCTGTCCTTGTTCACAGACGGTCTAACCATGAGTTTGTTGCCGAAAACCTTGTCCTGGAATCCGCCGAAAACGGCGGTCGCAGTCTGCTCGTTGAAGTTCAGCTGCGGGACTGGCTGGTTGCGCGTAATCTCAATCGTTGCCTTCTGATTGTCCGCCGTGACGACTCGTGGGTTGGCCAGGAATTCGGCGTCGGCATCTTCGTTAAGGAAGCGTAAAGTCGCCGACATTTGCGGTACGCTGAGGATTGCGAAACCGCCAACAAGATGACCAAAGCTGCCGAAAATATTGTTGTTGCCGGGATTGCCGAGCGCGAAGCCTGTGGTTGGCGGATTCGCTCCCGCAGCCGGTGAGGCGCCTGGCAACGGAGCGCCGAGCGTAACTGTTTGTGGCTGAGTCGAATTGCCAACGACGCCCGCCCAGTTAATGCCGTAGCTTTGTTTCGGGTTGGCAGTCACTTCCACCAGGCGCGCCTCAATCATCACCTGCTTGGTGGGTTTGTCGATTTGCACCAGCAGTTTGCGGATGTTGTCGATGTTGCTCCGGGTCTCGTGGTAGAAAATGCTGTTCGTGCGCTCATCGATCTGCGATTTGCCGGCGGCGGGGCTGAGCTGTGAATCGACGAGGGGCTCGACGTCTTTCGCGCGCGCATAGCTGAACTGATAGCTCCCACTTTCGGTCGGTTCGGCGGTACGCTCTGCCGCGGTCTTGATATAGTAAACGTTGTCGATCGTAGCCATGAAAAGCCCTTTGGCTTTCACGATGATCGCGACCGCTTGTAGTGCAGTTACATCCTCTAGCCGCATCGTCACTGTTCCAGTGACCGCATCGCTCACGACCATGTTGATTCTCGCCTGCCGCGCGAGGAGACGCAGGACCTGGCCGACGTCATCCCCTTGAAACTCCCGCACTCCGACTCCGCCATTCTCTACCTCGGGATTGGCGACAGTAGTTGCCATCGCCGTCGCAGCCGGCGATCCAGACGTGCTTGCTGGCACGCTCGTGGCGGCGGTTTGAGCGGAAACAATCGGGACTTTCGGTTGAGCGGCGTTCGAGCTTGGACCAGTTGCCGGAGCGGCCTGTACCAGAGTCATTGGCGCGAGATCGGACCGGGTGCTGGGTGCAAGGCTGGCAGCGGCGGTCGCCGGCGGTGGTGTCGGATTAACCGTGCGAGCTTCCTGCGCGAAGGCAACAGCGGCCAGGGTCACCGAAGCGCAGAGTGCGCCAATAAGACGTTTGCTTGAAGTGGACATGATGTATGAGGTCGATCCGGTTTGCACTGCGAAGGAGCTAAAAGCAGGAACCAGACCAGCACGGAAAAAGTTGGGATGCCGAGGGTTTACAGAGGATAAAGAGCAGACCAAGGCGCGGCGTGACCTCGGCTGGAAATGCCAGGCCTGGACAGCTAAGAGGCTGCGGAATGCCGACTCGGGGAGGAGAGTCCTTCCAATCCTTACGATCGTTAGGCGTTAGGCTGCGTTCGCAAAACCGAGCGCCGTCTTGCTGAAATCCGCCACCGGCATCTGCCTAACGAGCCGCACAACTCCGTCCTGCCATTTCCGGCTGATTTCCTGAAGATAGGGATCGTGGGCTTCCAACCGTGTGCGCATTTTCACCTGCAAGGAATCAGTCTTATAACAAAAAATGTCGATCGGCGGACCAACCGCAACGTTGCTCGTCATTGTCGCGTCCATCGAGATAATGCCGAATTTTAGCGCGTCCATCAGCGTACTCTCATAACTGAACCCGCGATCGAGAATCGGTTTGCCGTATTTCGAGTCACCGATCTGGAGAAAAGGGCAGTCCTTGCTTGCGTGGATGCTGTTGCCTTGCGGATAAATTGCGTGCACTTCCGGGGCAAGGCCGGCGATCTGGCCGCCGACGACAAGGTTGATGTTCCAACTAAATCCATCGGCCTCGAGGGCCGCGCGGTCGCGCTGCTCGACTTCGCGCACCTTGGAGCCGACGTAACGCACGGTTTCATAAAATGTCTCCCGATTGAGGAGATGTTTGCGAGCGGGATGACTCTCGTTCAGGTGCAGGTCGTCGTCGATCAAAGCCAGCGTCGCCTGGGAGAGGGAAAGGTTGCCGGAGCTCATAATGCAGATCACACGGTCGCCCGGCTTCTCAAAGATCCGCATCTTGGTACGGACCGCTATGTTGTCCATCCCCGCGCTTGTGCGCGAATCGGAAAGAAAAACGAGGCCTTTGCGGCAGAGCATTCCGAGGCAGTAGGTCATGAAGACTGGCCCGGTTTGCTGCTGCCCACGACGCGTCCTTCCACCCGACGCATCTGTCTGTGATGCGTGATAGGATAAACGCGGCCGTCGCTCCCGCGAAAGAAGGCGCTCAGGAGCCAGCTCGCGATACTGATTAGGATTGCCCCCCAAAATGCGCTCCCAAAGCTATCGACATGGAACCCGTGCACGAGGTCGTTCACCAGCAAAAGCAGGAGGCCATTCACCACAAAAATGAACAACCCAAGCGTGAGAATAATGAGCGGCGCCGTAAGCAAGAGCAGGATCGGACGGAGGAACGCGTTCAAAATTCCGAGAAGGAGCGCCGCGCCGATGAGCGAGCCAACACTGTCATAACGGATACCGCCAACAATCCCAGCCGCGATCATAACCGCGACGGTGGTGATTGCCCAACGAAAGAGAAAATGCCTCATGGTTTGGTCGAATTCGCAGAAGCCTTTTTCATGCCGATTTCCTCTTGCGCGGGTTTGCTCAGCGCGTACAGGCTTGCCGAGGTAGAAGAAAAGTAAATGGTGAAAAGTTCAAAAAAATCAAAGGTAGCACCGGCACCGGAGATGACCCCGATCGTCCCGCGAAGCGAGACCCGGAATGGCAACGGCCCGTCGCAGGCTGGTCTCATCGAACCTAAGGCAAAAGCGGGCAAGGCAGGCAAAGCGACTGTACGCGCGAAGGCACCTGGTTCGAAACCCCGAAAAACGGCTATCCAACGAAAGGGACGCGCAACTCAATCTGTCAGGCCATTGGAAAAGCCGGGCGTCTCCGTGTCCGATGACGAAATCCGGCTCCGTGCCTACTTCATCGCTGAGAGGCGGGTGCGCGAGGGTCTGCCTGGTGACTCTTCGCATGATTGGCTGGAAGCGCGGCGGCAATTGGTCGCGGAAGCTGAAGGCCGCGCCTAACAAAAAAGACTCGCGCTCAGTCTGGAGGTTGAGCCATCGGAGTGGTCGTTAAGAGACCGACTCCATCGTCGGAAAGCAGGCTTTCACCTTTTCCACCAGGCGATTAATCGCAAACGGCTTGGCCAAAAACCCGCGCACCCGCGCTTCTTTCAGCAGCTCCTGCGCGCGTTCACTTGAGCCCTGTCCTGAAACCAGCAACAATGGCGGAATCCGTCGGGGCGGCGTCGCATGTTCATAAGCCTTTGAGATGAGAAGAAAGAGCATCGTGCCGTCAATCAGGGGCATTGAGAAATCGAAGATCATAAGATCATATTCCTTCTTCAGAGCCAGCTCGAAGCCATACTCAGGCTTTGGCGAAGTATCGACTTCGTAATGCAGGAGGTTTTGTAACGTCTCCCGCATCAGGCGGAGGACCGCTGTGTCGTCATCGACAATCAAAACCCGCTTCGTCTGGCCGATCTCCATCCCGGCAGGCTTGCGCGAACTCGCGGTAGCATTCAAGCTTTTGTTGCGCGAATTCGATTCTCTCGCCGAGGTCGCCCGCCGAATGAATTCACTTCACGAAGATCTTGCCACCGCGCTTCGCGAACGCAGGCGGATTGTCACGGATGCCGCCAGCCGGCGCGATCCCGCTCAACATATGGAAAGACTGCGTGCGGTTTCGGAAAAAATTACAACCCTGGGTAACTCGCTCCCACGCCCCGTCGATCCGCAGCTCGCCCATTATCTTGCCAAGTGCAGCTTCGACAAAGCCCTGGCGTTTCTAGAAGGAAATCCAGCCTAAGCATCAGGCTTTAACCCGACGCTCGCTTTTACCTCGAATACAACTCGACGATCAACTGCTCGTTGACGATCGGTTGCATCTCTTCCCGCGAAGGAATATGGGCGACTTTTCCGGTCAGCGCGTCGCGATCGACTGTAAGCCAATCAGGTACCGGCGCGATCTGCGTAAGTTCAAGATTGCGCAGAGCGAGCTGGCGCGATTTCGGTCGGTCCTTGATCGTGACCTCATCGCCCGCCTTCACATTAAAGGAAGAAATATTGACGTTCCTGCCGTTTACGAGCACGTGGCCATGCGAAACTAATTGCCGCGCAGCGCTGCGGGTATTGGCGAGGCCCAGACGGAAAACGACGTTATCCAAGCGCGTCTCGAGAAGCTGCAGCAAGGTTTCGCCCGTAACGCCGCGACGCTTAAGAGCGACCTCGAAGATGCGGCGAAATTGCTTCTCCATCAGACCGTATTGGAAGCGAAGTTTCTGCTTTTCACCCAGCGCGATCGCATAATCGGATTGCTTGCGGCGCGATCCTTTCGGTCCGTGCATGCCGGGAGGATAGTTTTTTCGCTCAAGCGATTTCGAAGATCCGAAAAGCGGGACGCCGTAGCGGCGGGAGATTTTGGTTTTGGGTCCGGTATATCTGGCCATTAGGAAAGCTAAAAGTGACGAGTGATAATGAGAAGTGATCAGACGCGCCGCTGCTTTGGCGGCCGGCATCCATTGTGCGGCACCGGCGTTACGTCGCGGATGATAGTGAGTTCAAGGCCGATCGCCTGCAACGCGCGGACAGCAGATTCCCGACCGGCGCCAGGTCCTCTTACCAGAACTTCGACCTCTTTCAGGCCGTGGCCCATTGCCTGGCGTGAGGCGTCCTGGGCAACCATTTGCGCCGCGTAAGCAGTGCTTTTGCGCGAGCCTTTGAAACCAACTTTGCCCGCACTGGACCAACCAATCACATTACCCTGCAAATCCGTAATGGTAACGATTGTGTTGTTGAAGGTGGATAGGACATGAGCGTAGCCGGAATGAACGTTCTTGCTGCCCTTTGCCTTGATGATCTTTGGTTTCTCGACGTCGTTAGGATCGAGGGAAAGATTCTCCTTCGGCGCCTCTGCAGGTGCTTCGGCTTTCTTCGCTGTCTTCCGCGCGGCTTTCGGCTTGGTTTCTGTCTTCGCCGGCGCGGGCGCCGTTTCGTTTTTTGCCGGGGCGGTCTCCGAAACTTGATTGGTCACAGTCTCGTCCGTAGCGGGACTGGCGTTCGGCTGCTCCGGGGCTTCCGCCGCGACGGCCGGAGCCTGCAATTCTTCTGCGGCCTGCTGGTTTTCTGATTCGTCAGCCATATCGTTTCTTTAGGTTAAACCTTACCGGTCTTGGCGTCTTTGTTACGAATCACGCCGACCGTCTTGCGCGGACCTTTGCGCGTGCGTGCGTTGGTCGAAGTGCGCTGGCCACGGACCGGCAGTCCACGGCGATGCCTGATGCCGCGATAGCAATTAATCGCCTGGAGGCGCTTAAGGTTGCCCTGCACTTCACGCCGCAGATCGCCTTCGATAGGAATCTTGTTGTGCGTGATAGCATGGATGATCTCGTTGATCTGCTGCGGGCTGAGGTCTTTCGCCCGCAAATTGGGGTCGATGTTGGTCTGCTCGAGGATGCGCTTCGAGGTCGTGGGGCCGACGCCGTAAATGTAGGTGAGCGAGGCTTCGATGCGTTTTTCAGCAGGAATTTCTACTCCTAAGAGTCGTGGCATAATTCTATTTCAGGTTTCGATTTTCTAGCCTTGTCGCTGTTTGTGTCGCGGATTTTTCGCGCAGATCACGCGTACAACATTCTTGCGCTTCACGATTTTGCACGCTTCACAAAGTCTTTTCACTGATGGTCGTACTTTCATGGCTTAACGAGACGAAAAACGCGGAGCCGATTCTCCGCGTTAGCGATGGCGAAACGTAATTCGCCCTTTCGACAAATCGTAGGGGGAAATTTCTAGCATAACTTTGTCTCCTGGCAAGATGCGAATGAAGTGCATCCGCATTTTACCCGAAATATGGGCCAGGACGTGGTGGCCATTAGGCAGCTCTACTCGAAACATGGTGTTGGGGAGCAGTTCGACCACTGTGCCCTCTACCTCAATTGCGTCTTTGCGCGCCATGTCAGAATTTCGGGTTCTTCTTTAGTGATGAGGACGGTGTGTTCGAAATGGGCCGAGGGCAAACCATCCGCTGTGCAGACTGTCCACCCGTCGTCGAGCAGGCGCACATCGGGGCTACCGAGGTTGACCATCGGCTCGATTGCGAGTGTCATGCCCGGCTTGAGGCGGGGTCCGCTGCCGCGTTTGCCATAGTTAGGAACCTGCGGTTCCTCGTGCAGTTTTCGACCGACGCCATGGCCGACAAATTCCCGCACCACACTGAAATGATGACGAACCGCCTCCTCTTCGATTGCCGCGCACAAATCGCCCAGGCGCGCCCCGGCGCAGGCGTGGCCGATCGCGTGCTGCAACGCAGACTGCGTCACCTCGAGGAGTCGCTCGATGCGTTCATCGACCATACCGACAGCAATCGTCGCTGCGGTATCCCCTACCCAGCCATCCTGGACCACCCCGATGTCGAGCTTCACAATGTCGCCATATTGCACGCGACGTTGGCTGCCGATGCCGTGAACAATTTCGTCATTGAGCGAAATGCAGATGTTACCGGGGAAAACGCGATGCCCGAGTCGATAACCGAGAAACGCGCTCCGCACTCCGGCTTCCGCCATTAGGTCAGCCGCCGCCTGATCGATCTCCTTCGTCGAAATGCCCGGGCGAATAATCTCGCTCACGCGATCAAGCACCTCGCTCGCCGTGCGGCAGGCTTGCCTCATTTTCTCAATTTCCCGGACGGACTTTATCGGGATCATTTTGTTCGGTCTTCGATCAGAGCCGAGACATCGGCAAAGACCGCATCGCGATCGCGGTTGCCATCGATACGATGAAGCGCGTCGCTTTTCTCGTAAAAAGAAAGCAATGGCTGGGTCTTTGACCTGAACTCGGCAAGACGGGTCTGGAGGACTTCCACTTCGTCATCATCGCGTCGGATAAGGGGACCGTCGCAGTAAGGGCAAACGGAGCGCTCGGAGAAGCACGCGCTCGTTAGGCTGGTGGTGAAGCCGCAGCGCCGGCATTGCAGTCGCCCCGCGACGCGATCGCGCACTGTCTGCTCGGACACGTCGAGCCAAATCGCGAGATCAAGCGAGCTCTTCATCGACGACAAAATTTCATTCAGCCGTTCCGCCTGGCCGACGGTGCGCGGAAAACCGTCGAAAACAAATCCATCCTGGCCGTGGAGCTTCAGCCAGTCCGCAATTAACCGAACGATGATATCATCGGGCACAAGCCCGCCTTGTCTGGAAATTTCGTCTGCCTCCAGCCCGAGTGGTGTCCCCAGGTCGCGCTCACGGCGCAGGATCGTTCCCGGCGAGGTCACTGAGATCGCGAAGTGGCGCGTGATCATTTCCGCTTGCGTTCCCTTACCGGAACCGGGAGCGCCGAGAAGGACGATCCGACTTTTCACCGCGTCGTTATCGCCCGCTCAACGTCCATAGAGAAAAATTGCGACGCCACCGATTACCAGCACCGCAATCCCGACGTATAGCCAGACAAGCGTGCCTTGTTGCGCCGCGTCGCCCCGACTGTAACTGGCACGATCGAAAGCGCGCCCACGGATGCGACCCTTGCGCAGGAAGCCGTCGTAATGCCGCTGGATGAGGTGTGTTTCCACTTGCCGCATCGTGTCGAGAATCACGCCAACGATAATGAGCAGACTGGTGCCGCCGAAGAATTGTGCCGTAATCGTCGGTACGTGCAGACCCTGGCTCAGCAAGCTGGGCAAAATCGCGATGAGAGTAAGGAAGATCGCGCCGGCGAAAGTCAGGCGCGTCATGGTGAAGTCGAGGAAATCCGCAGTCGGCTTACCCGGACGTACGCCCGGAATGTAACCGCCATACTTCTTAAGATCGTCGGCAATTTGCGCAGGTTGGAATTGGGTCGCGACCCAGAAATAACTGAAGAAGAAAATCATCGCCGCGAGGAAAACGTAATGCAGCCATCCGCTGGCCAGCATGTCAGAAATCTGACGGGCAGTGCGGCTGTTCTTGAAAGCCAATCCGACGATCGTCGTGGGGAAAAGAAGTAACGCCCAGGCGAAGATGATCGGCATGACTCCGGCGTAATTCACCTTCAGCGGCATGTACTGCGTTTGACCGCCGTACATCTTACGGCCGACGACGCGTTTCGCGTACTGCACGGTAATTTTACGCACCCCTTGCGTGACAGCGATGACCGCGGCAATGACGATGAACAAAAAGGCCACCATTAAGACAAGAATCGCCGGACTCACCTGGCTGGCGTTTCCGCCGCTTGGAACAAACGTTTTCCACGCCTGCGCCAGCGCTGCGGGCAAGCGCGCGACGATGCCAATGGTAATGATGAGAGAAATTCCGTTACCGATACCACGATCGGTAATTTGATCGCCGAGCCACATCAGGAAAAGCGTACCGGCAGTCAAGGTGACCACGGTGACGAGGCGGAAACCCCAACCCTGGCTTTCCACCAGCGGAATCCCCAGCCGCGCTGTCGTCTCACTGATTCCAGGAAGCATGGTGTGATACGACTCGGGATGCTGGAAGGAAATCGCGAGCAGATAACCCTGAAAGATGCAAAGAAACACCGTCGCGTAGCGCGTGTATTGCATGATTTTCTGCCGGCCGTTGTCCTCACGCGACATCCGACTGAGTGACGGGATGACTGCCGTGAGAAGCTGGAGCATGATCGACGCGCTGATGTAAGGCATGATGCCCAACGAAAAGACGGCGCAATTCTCCAGCGCTCCGCCGCTAAAAAGGTTGAAAAGAGCCGCGATCCCGCCGCCCCCGCTTTGCGAGGAAGTGCGAAACCAATCCTGCAAAACCGCTGGATTGACGCCCGGCGTCGTAATGGCCGCGCCTAGCCTGACGATGACGATCACCGCGAGGGTGAACAAAATTCGCCGGCGCAGTTCCGGGATCTTGACCGTGTTGAGAAACGCCGAAACCATCCTCTAATCCTGCGCTCTTACTTAACTGACTTCTTCGCTCTCGGAGCCGGCTTCTTTTTCCCGGGTTTTTTCTTCGCTGCCGGAGCTTTGTCTTTCTCTGCCCTTTCGGCTGGCTCGTGAGCCTCCTCTTTCGCCGGCCGTTTGCGTTCACGCAAAGTCACGCTCCCGCCGGCCTTCTCAATTTTTTCACGCGCCGCCTCGCTCACTCGGTCAGCTTCGATCGTTAGGCCATGCTTTAACTCTCCGCGACCGAGAATCTTCAGTCCGACAAAGCGACCGCGAATATGTTTGGATTTCCGCAACGTTTCTTCGTTGATGGTCGTGTTGGGCTCAAAGACGTTTAGATCATCGAGATTGATGATGGCATATTCCTTTTTGAAGGCCGCGTTGTTAAAGCCGCGCTTCGGCAAACGTCGAATGAGCGGCATCTGCCCGCCTTCGAATCCAAGGCGAATGCTCCCGCCGGAGCGTGCTTTCTGGCCCTTGTGACCTTTGCCGCTCGTTTTGCCATGGCCTGAGCTTTCGCCGATGCCCAGGCGTTTGACGCGATGCCGTGAACCCGGACGCGGTTTGAGGTTGTGCAAACGAATCATGACTGTCCCGCTTGCGCCTCCCTATCGCCATTGTTAGGCGTGCTCGTTCGAATTCCCCGCGCTTTCAGGATCTGATCGCGCCGCCGCAAAGAACGGAGGGCCTCAATCGTGGCCTTTACTACGTTGGCGTGATTGCTCGATCCTAACGACTTCGCCAACACGTCGCGAATACCGACCGCTTCCACTACTGCGCGAACGCCGCCGCCCGCGATCACGCCAGTGCCCGGCGAAGCCGGACGCAGTAATACGCGTCCACCCCCGAACTCTCCGACAGTTTCATGCGGTATGGTGTTTTCGTGCAGTGACATTTTTTCCATCGATTTGCGTGCCGCTTCCGACGCTTTCCGAATCGCTTCGGAGACCTCGTTCGCCTTGCCAAAACCGCAACCGACGCTGCCGTCGTGATCGCCGGCCACAATGAGAGCGCTAAAACTAAAGCGACGACCGCCCTTCACGACCTTCGCGCAACGATTGATAAAAACGACTTTCTCTGTCGTGTCGCCTCTCGCCGGAGGAGTCCGGTCGGTCGTGCGCGAATCCGCGCGCCTGTTGGAATTACCTGCGTATGCCATGAATTTTTAGAGTTTAAGTCCGCCTTCGCGCGCCGCGTCGGCGAGCGCTTTCACTTTGCCGTGGTAAAGAAATCCGCCCCGATCAAAGACCGCTTGATCGATATTTTTCGCCAATGAACGCTCGGCGATCGTCTTCCCGATCTTCTCCGCCGTGGTGCGATTTGCAGCGATTCCTTTTCCGCCTAACGACTTCTCGGTCGTTGCTGCGGAGACCAGCGTTTTGCCTGTGTCATCGTCGATCACCTGCGCATAAACATGCTTGCCGGAAAAATAGACCGACAGGCGTGGACGCTGCGCCGTCCCGGCGAGCTTGCGCCGAATGCGGCGATGAATGCGACCGCGAATTACTTTTCGATTGCTCGTCCCCATAGCTAACTATTGAACCGTTTTGCCTTCCTTGCGGCGAATCTGCTCGCCTGCATAACGAACGCCTTTGCCTTTGTATGGTTCGGGCGGATAGAAGCGACGGATATCCGCCGCGACCTGCCCGACAGTCTTCTTGTCGATCCCTTCGATCGCAATCTTTGTGTTTTCAGTCACCGTGATCTTGATGTCCGGCGGAATCGGAAACAACACCGGGTGCGAGAAGCCGAGGCTAAGATTGAGATTCTTACCCTGCACTGCAGCCTTGAAGCCTACGCCCTCGATTTCCAAGTTCTTGGTGAAACCTTTGCTCACGCCGAGGACCATGTTGTTAATGAGAGCGCGCGAAAGCCCGTGCAACGCTCGCACCGCACGAGTTTCCGCCTCGCGGGCTAACGACAGTTCCTTATCCGCAACTTTCGCCTTGATCCCCCGCGGCAGGGTCCAGTTCAACTTCCCTTTCGGTCCTTCGACCGCTACTTTTCCGCTTTGATCAACGTTGATCTTGACCTTGTCCGGTATCTCCACCGGTTTGTTTCCAATTCGCGACATACCTTTGGTTACCAAACGAAGGCCAGTAACTCGCCTCCCACGTTTTGCCTCTTAGCTTCGCGACCCGACATGACCCCGCGAGAGGTGGATAGAATCGCCGTGCCCATCCCCCCAAGGACGCGCGGAATTTCATCCGCACCGACATAGCGACGGAGGCCCGGACGACTGACGCGTTTCAGGCCGGTGATGGCGCTGCTTCGATTCGAAATCTTATTCGTAATTCTAATCCGCGGATGGGCGGCGGTCGTGTCGAGCTCAAAATCTTCAATGTAGCCTTCCTCTTTCAAGATGCGCACGATGTCGCTCTTAATCCTGGAATAAGGAACAAACATCTCCGCTCTTTGCGCCCGCGTGCTATTACGCACGCGCGCCAACAGGTCGGCAACGGGATCAGTGACAGTGCTCATATAAATTCGTTAGGCGGCTTGCGCGGCCGATTTCTTGACCCGATCGCTGAAGGGCATTCCCATTTCCGTGAGGAGGGACTTGGCCTCTTCGTCGGTACGCGCGGTGGTCACGATTGTAACATCAAAACCAATGTTGCGCTTGATTTTGTCCAGCTCGACCTCGGGGAAAATCGACTGATCGGAAACTCCCAGAGTGTAGTTGCCGTGACCATCGAAGCCCTTCGGAGAAATACCTCGAAAGTCGCGGATGCGTGGGAGCGCGGCCTTGACCAACCGCTCCATAAACTCATACATGCGTTCGCCGCGCAGAGTGACCTTGGCGCCGATTGCCTGCTCTTTGCGCAGTTTGAAATTCGAGATGCTTTTTTTCGCACGCGTCTCGGCCGGGCGCTGACCAGTGATGAGTGCCAGCTCAGCCTTCGCATCTTCCAAAGCTTGCTTCACGTCGGATTGCGAACCGACGGACGTATTGACCACCACCTTGTCCAACTTCGGAACCTGATGGAGATTCTTATAGCCATGCTGCTCCCGCAGCGCTGGGATGACGCGGTCTTTGTATTCGCGGTAAAATTCGTTTTCCATTTTCCTCTCAGCAATCGTTCGGCAAAAGCCGCCGGCTTATTCCTCTTTCTTCGCCTTTTTCTCCTTCGTCGCTTTTGCTTTCCCTTTCTTCTTCGTCTCCTTCTCGCGTTCGACCAGTTTTACGTTTGAGATATGGATCGGCCCTTCGCGCTCGGCAATCTTGCCCGACGGGTTGTCTTGCGATTTGCGAAGGTGTCTCTTGATCAGGCGCACGCCTTCGATCACGACGCGATTCTTCTTCGGTAACAATTGAAGAATCTTTCCGGTCGACCCTCGGAAGTTACCCGAGATTACCTGGACCTCGTCGCCCTTCTTTACGTGGAACTTGATTCGGTTCATAAAACTTCGGGCGCAAGGGAAACAATCTTCATGAAATTGCGCTCGCGTAGCTCACGCGCCACCGGTCCAAAAATTCGAGTGCCACGCGGATTCAGATCCTTATCGATAATCACGATTGCATTGTTATCGAAACGCAGAAGCGAACCGTCATCGCGGCGAATGGGTTGCTTCGTGCGTACCAAGACCGCTCTCACGACGTCGCCCTTCTTCACTGTACCAGTTGCACTCGCTTCTTTCACATTCGCAGTGATCACGTCGCCGATGCGCGCAACCTGGGCTGTGCCCTTCCCAATCACGCCGATCATTGTTGCCATGCGCGCTCCACTGTTATCCGCCACATCCAATCGCGATCTAATCTGGATCATATAAAGCTCTCCTTTACTCGTTAGTGCGCCATGATCTCGACCAGGCGCCAGCGTTTCAGCTTGCTCAATGGCCGCGTCTCCATAATGCGAACCACATCGCCCATTCTGGCCTTGTTCTCTTCGTCGTGCGCATAAAATTTCTTTTGCTGTTTCACGATCTTACCAAACTTCGGGTGGGGCACGCGGCTTACCGTGCGCACCACGATCGTCTTATTCATTCCACTCGAAATCACTTCGCCCACACGTGTCTTGCGCGTTCCGCGCGCGGATTCGGTAGTCTGTTTTTCCTGCTGAATTGTTTCGTCCATGGTTCGCTACTTTTTCTCTGTCGTCGCCGGCCTGTTGCGGTGGGTAAGTGCGGTTTGGATGCGCGCCACGTCGCGACGCAGTAAACGCAAACGGCTCGGCTGCTCCAGTTGACCGCTTTGCTGTTGGAGGCGGAGGTGCAAAGTCTCCTGGCGCAGATCACGCTGCTTCGTCAGAAGCTCGTCCGTACTCATTTCCTGCAATTCCTTAAAGTTCAACATATGCTTTACTCGTTAGGCAGCCACATGATGACGCGTCAGGAACTTCGTCCGCACCGGCAGTTTGTCCGCCGCGAGACGGAGCGATTCGCGCGCAATCGACTCCGGCACACCATCCAGCTCAAAAATGATGTTACCCGGCCGCACGGTTGCGACCCAGTATTCGGGCTGACCTTTGCCCTTGCCCATTCGCGTTTCCGGCGGACGGGAGGTGACGGATTTATCGGGGAAAATCCGAATCCAGAGTTTTCCTTTGCGCTTCATGTTGCGGGTTAAGGCGACACGGGCAGCTTCGATCTGGGTGTTGGTGATCCAGGCGCGTTCCAGGGTTTGGAGCCCGAACTCGCCGAAATCAATCCTGAGATTGCGTGAAGCAGTCCCCTTGCGGCTCCCCCGCTGGGTCTTGCGATACTTCACTCGCTTGGGCATCAATGGCATGATAAGTCTCCTCTTATGAGTCCTGCGGGCGTCTCCGTAATCCGTCGAGCATCTTTGTCCTGTTCATTCACCTGTCAGCAGTTCTTCACTCGTTAGGTGGTGGCCGGCTCTGGCGTGGCACCCGTGTTGGAAGCTTCTGTGCTCTCCTCCTTCTTACAAATCCAGCATTTTACTCCGATCTTCCCATAAACCGTGTTCGCCTCTGCGAAGCCATAGTCGATTGGAGTGCGCAAAGTATGCAGCGGAACCTTTCCTTCCCGATACCATTCCGAGCGGGAAATCTCCGCCCCGTTGAGTCGTCCGGAGCTGCGAAGACGAATGCCTTGCGCGCCGAAATCCATCGCGATCTGCACCGCTTTCTTCATGGCACGTCGATACGCGATGCGTCGCTCGATCTGCAGCGCCACGTTTTCCGCCACGAGCTGTG
The DNA here is from genome assembly GCA_963801255.1 of uncultured Verrucomicrobiae bacterium. Taxonomy (GTDB): domain Bacteria; phylum Verrucomicrobiota; class Verrucomicrobiia; order Chthoniobacterales; family UBA10450; genus JAICXG01. The sequence continues at coordinate 101,558 of CAWDEC010000013.1, forward strand.
CGTCGAGCTCCGGAGTTTTGATTTCCTGAATGTCGATCTTGACCTGCTTGCCCTGCGCCATGCGCGAAATCTCTTCGGTCATTTTCTCGATCTCAGCGCCCTTGCGTCCAATGACGATACCTGGACGCGCGGTATGAATTGTGACCCGAATGCTATTCCAGGCCCGTTCAATGATGATCTTCGAGACAGCCGCGAACTGCAGCTTTTTCTTAACATAATCGCGAATCTTAATGTCGTTATGCAAGAATCCCGGCAACTCCTGCGGAGAGGCATACCAGCGGGAACGCCAGTCGCGATTTACTGCCAGTCGAAAACCGATTGGATTAACTTTCTGTCCCATGGCTTAGCTTTCTTTCTCCGTCGCGTCTTCCTTTGCGGATTCCTTAGGGCTCTTTGCTACCTCAGCGCTTTTGGCGGACGTGGTCTTCTTCTTAGCCGCGCCCTTCTTTTTCTTCCCGCTCGTTCTCTCGCGTTTTTTGATTTCGATCTCGTCAGTCAGGACAATACGAATATGACTGCTGCGTCGACGAATCGTGCTCCCACTGCCCCGAGCGCGGGTCATCATTCGACGCATCGTTGGGCCTTCGCCCACAATGGCTTCTTTCACAACCAGTCCGTCGACCCGCAGGTTGGCATTATTTTCAGCGTTTGCGACTGCGCTCTTTAGCGTCTTACTCACCAGCGCCGCAGCTTTCTTGGGACTGAACGCAACCAGATCAAGTGCGGCCGAAACCGGTAAACCCTGAATGGCACGAGTGACTTCGCGCGCTTTAAACGGCGAAATCTTCGCATAACGATATGTCGAGCTAACTTGCATTTATTTTAAACTTACATTCCGGCGGGCGTCTACCTGGAGGCAGTCGCCCACTTTGACCTGCACTTTTTCCGAATCCAATTCCTGAATGACAGCACCGCTGATTTTTTCGCGCACATCTACAACGCGTAAAGTGGCGATCGTTTTCCCCTCACGTACCACACGTAACGGCATCCCGATCTTCACTCCCTGACGCGCTCCGAGGTTGCCGACAACCAACGCCCACTCTTCTCTCACGCTCAACACCTTTCCGTCCATCAGGTCTGGCGCCGCGATGTCGTTAGACGGCATCGCATCGTTCATGCTAAGCAACTGGCTGGTCGCTCGTAACTGCGCTTCGAGCGCGGCTCGCGCTTCCGCATCGCCACCCTGCGTTGTCTTCACATAGCGCAACATCGTTTCGCTTAGCGTCAGCAACTGCTCTCGATAAGCTTCCTTCTCTTTACTAATCAGGTGAAGGTCGCTCACCGCTTTCAGCAGGCGCTGCTCGAGTTTCGTACGGTCCTTGCTGATCGATTCCACTCCAAGCGCGTCCATACGCGTTTGCAGCTCCGAGAACTTCCGGCGAAACACTTCCGCTTCCTCGTTCGAAACGACAAGACTCTCGGTTAGTGTCTTCTGCGTTTCGCGATCGAGGGAAAGCTGTTTACGCAAAAATTCGTTCTGCGAAAGCAACGTCTCCGAGGCCACTCTCGCCTCTGCAGTTTCAAGATTTGGATCTGACAAAGAACTATTTTCTGCCGCCAACCCGCAAGCTGGCGCCAGACACCCTAAAGCAGTCCCGAGGAGAAAATTGAGAGTCGAGACCTTCATCTCATCGTCTCAATCCGCAACCATCGCGGAAACTACTTCGTCACCTTCGCGGTGTGCGACCCGTGTTTCTTAAAGACACGAGTAGGTGAAAATTCGCCGAGTTTATGGCCGACCATATTTTCGGTCACAAACACGGATTGAAATATTTTGCCATTGTGGACGAGAAACGTGTGGCCGACAAAATCGGGAGTTACCATTGAGCGGCGCGACCAGGTTTTGATCGGCTTCTTCACTCCTGCGCTATTCATCTTGTCGATCTTTTCGAGCAAGTGCGGCTCAACGAACGGTCCTTTTTTTAATGATCTGGCCATCTGTAAATTCGCCTATCGGCTCAGGCTAGGAATGCTTCTTAGCCTTTCTTCTTTCGAGGATGAAACGGTCACTCCCCTTGTGCTTGTGGCGGGTCTTAAATCCTTTCGCTAACTGGCCCCATGGACTCACCGGGTGATGACGACCTCCTCCGCCCTTTGACTTACCCTGACCGCCACCCATCGGATGGTCGATCGGGTTCATAACCATGCCCCGGACATGCGGGCGACGACCCTGCCAGCGCGTCCGACCCGCCTTGCCACTCGAAACGTTCATGTGATCTACATTGCCGACCTGTCCAATAGTCGCGTAGGCGCTGGCGTGGATGCGGCGAATTTCACCCGAAGGCATTTTGACCAACGCGTAGTCTCCCTCACGGTTATTTAGAGTCGCCTGCTGGCCGGCGCTGCGCGCAATTTGCCCCCCCCGCCCGGGCATCAGTTCGATGTTATGGATGTTTGCGCCTAACGGAATCGCGCGCAATGGCAGCGCGTTGCCAAGATTAGGCGGCGCATCATCGCCCGCGGTGACTTGCGCGCCGACGACAAGGCCTTCCGGAGCGAGAATATAACTCTGCTCGCCATCACTGTACTTAAGCAAAGCGATGCGGGCGGTGCGATTTGGATCGTATTCTATGGCAACGACATCAGCCATCACCCCGCGCTTGCGGCGTTTGAAATCCACCCTGCGATATTTTTGCTTATGACCACCCCCGATATGACGCGAGGTGAGCCGGCCGCGGTTATTACGACCACCGGTTCTCTTTTTTGGTTCGGTAAGGCGCTTGACCGGACCAGACTTCTTCGTGGTCACCTCCGAGAAAACCGGAATTGACTTAAAGCGCAGCGTTGGAGTTAGAGGTCGGAAATTCCGTAAAGCCATAACTACACGAGATCGATTTTCTCCCCTTTAGCCAAGGTTACGATAGCCTTCTTCCAATGCGGCTTGCGGCCAAAATTAGCGCTGCGTTCGCGTTTCTTCTTGCCCGCATAATTACAGGTGTTTACGTCTACCACCTTCTTCTGGAAAAGCCGTTCCACCGCCTGCTTGATCTGGATCTTGTTGGCGCGCGGGCTAACTCGAAAGACATACTTGTTGTGCTTCTCACTTAGAAGGGTGGCTTTCTCAGTTAGCTGCACGGTCTGGATCAAATCGTAGGGTTCGTTCATTTTCGCGCCTCCTCTTCAGTCGCGCTTGTCGGACCTCGGCGCAGGCGCATCCTGTCGGCCAGTTGTTCGAGCGCCTTATCCGTTACGATGATCTTGTCGAAAGCGAGCAACTGCTCGGCATTCACCTCCGCCGCAGTCGCAAGCAGGACGGGCTTTACGTTGCGTGCCGAGCGATAAAATTTTTCGTCGAAGGACTCTGAAATGAGCAACACCTTCTTCGCGTCAGTATGACCCTTGAGCAGACTCATGAAAGTCTTTGTCTTTGGCTCTTTCACACTGAAATTCTCGACGGTCAGCACGTCACCCGCGTGGATGCGCTCGCTCAGCGCTTTTTGAAAGGCCAGTCGGCGCACGCTCTTCGAGATCTTTTTTGAGTAATCGCGCGGCTTTGGACCAAAAACCACGCCGCCACCTCGCCAGATCGGGGACGACTTATAGCCGGCGCGGGCACGACCGGTCCCTTTCTGCCGCCAGGGCTTGGCCCCGGAAAGATTGACTTCCGCCTTGGTTTTGGTGTTGGCAGAGGCAGAACGACGGGCCGCCCGCATGGCAACAACCGTTTCGTGCAGTGCCTGGGTGCCGCGGCCTCCTTCAAGCAAATCAATCTTCGCCTCCTTGGCGGCGTCGGCGGTCAAAACTTTTGCACTCATTTGCTAGCTCCGGCTATAGCGGGCCTCTTGATCGCCGGCCTAACGACGACATAACTGCCGTTCGCACCAGGAACGGCGCCGCTCACCAAAATGGTTTTATCAGCTTCGCGCACCTGAACAACCTGAAGGTTCTGCACCGTGACGCGTTCGTCACCGAGGTGGCCAGGCATTCCCATGTTTTTCCAGATCCGGCCGGGCGTGGAGCGATTGCCGATGGCGCCGTTTCGCCGATGCGTCTTCGATCCATGGGCCGCACCTTGCCCGGCAAAGTTGTGCTTCTTCATCACTCCCTGGAAGCCTTTGCCTTTTGAACGTCCAATGACGTCGACGAAGTCGCCGGCTTGGAACTGATTGACGGCGAGATTTATTTCCCCTTCCGGTGCAGGCTCACCCAAACGGAATTCCCGCACAAGCTTCTTTGGCTCCGAGCTGGCCTTCTTGAAAACGCCCAAAGCGGCCCTCGTCAGACGCGACTCCTTTTGCATATCGAAGCCAACCTGGATCGCAGAGTAGCCGTCGTTCTCGGTCGTTAGGCGACGCAGGAGTGTGTTATCGCCGGCTGCAATTACGGTCACCGGATGCAGCTTGCCTTTGGCGTCGTAGACGCTGGTCATGCCGATCTTCTTTCCTAAAAGTCCGATGCTCATTTTCCGGGCCTGTCAAAAGTTTCTTCGGGTAGCGTTAAATCTTGATGGTGATGTCTACACCCGCCGGCAGATTGAGCTTCTTCAGCTCATCTACGGTTTTCGCCGTTGGCTCGATGATGTCGAGCAAACGCTTATGAGTGCGGATTTCGAACTGGTCCATCGACTTTTTGTCGACGTGCGGAGAACGATTAACGGTGAATTTTTCGACCAACGTCGGGAGAGGGATGGGCCCCGCGACGCGCGCGCCCGTCCGCTTGGCGGTCTCAACGATATCGACCGCACTTTGATCAAGCATGCGATGATCAAATGCCTTAAGACGAATCCGAATGCGTTGCGTGTCGGCCATGCTACTTCGTTTCCTTCTGGTCAAGGATTGCGCTGACGAGATTCGACGGCACAGGCTCGAAATGCGAGGGCTCCATCGAGTAACTGGAGCGGCCTTTCGAGAGCGACCGGATCGCGGTGGCGTATCCGAACATTTCCGCAAGTGGCACTTCGGCATTCACGATCGTTAGATTACCACGAGCCTCAATGCTGTTGATCTTGGCGCGGCGACGGTTGAGGTCGCCAATGATGTCGCCCTGAAATTCTTCTGGCGTGATGTTTTCGACCTTCATGATCGGCTCGAGCAGGATTGATTTGCCGGTCTTGAAACCGTCCTTCATGGCAAAAATGGCGGCGAGCTTAAAGGCGAGCTCGTTGGAGTCGACTTCGTGGAAACTTCCGAAGACGATATCGACTTCCACGTCAACGACCGGATAACCACCAAGAACGCCGTTGAGAACCGCTTCGTCGATGCCCTTTTTGACCGCCGGAATATATTCCCGCGGAATGGTGCCGCCGACGATTTTGTTCTCGACCACCAAGCCCTTACCCCGTTCGGCGGGGCGCACGTCCACCTCGACGTGCCCATACTGGCCGCGACCACCCGATTGCTTGATCAGTTTGCCAACGCCATGCGCCGAAGCGGTGATGGTTTCGCGATAAGCGATCTGCGGTTTGCCCGCGTTCGCGTCGACCTTGAACTCGCGGAACATCCGATCGCGAATAATTTCGAGGTGCAGTTCTCCCATGCCAGCGATAATTGTCTGCCCGGTATCCTCGTGAGTGTAAACGCGAAAGGTCGGGTCTTCTTCGGCAAGCCGCTGAAGTGCAGTCGCCATTTTTTCCTGGTCGAGCTTCGTCTTAGGCTCAATCGCCATGGAAATAACCGGATCAGGGAACGAAGGCGGTTCGAGCAGGATCGGGTGATCCTCATCACAGAGCGTGTCCCCGGTAGTGATGTTCTTGATGCCGACGATGGCTGCGATATCACCCGAATAACAGGTCTCAATGTCTTCGCGTTTGTCCGCTTGGATCTGGATTAAACGCGAAATGCGCTCACGCTTGTTCGTCCGTGGGTTATAAACCGTGTCCCCCTTCGAAAGCGTTCCGGAATAAACGCGAAAGAAGACAAGCTTGCCAACGAACGGATCGCTCCAAAGCTTGAAAGCGAGCGAGCAAAAGTCATCGTTGTCGTTCGTTAGGGCTTCCATTTTTTCGCCCGTGTCCGGGTCCTGGCCTCTGGCTGGCGGGATATCGAGCGGGCCCGGGAGATAATCTATCACCGCATCGACCAGATACTGCACGCCTTTGTTCTTGAAGGCGCTCCCGCCAATGACAGGCACAAATTTGTTGGCAATCGTCTGTCGACGAATGCCCGCCTTGAGCATCTCGGGCGTTACTTCGCGCTCTTCGAGGACGGCTTCGGCGACTTCGTCATCGATGTTGGAAATCTGCTCAACCAAATCGTTATACGCCCTGTCGACCATTCCTTTGTGCTCAGCCGGCACGTCCGTCACCTCATAGATTGAACCCAGCATGTCGCTATCGGAATACAGGACCGCTTTCCTGTTAACCACGTCCAACTGGCCCTTGAGCTGATCTTCTTTGCCTAACGGAATCAGAACCGGCCAGGCGTTCGCGTTCAACTTCGTCCGCATCGACTCGATCGACATTTCGAAGTCGGCCCCAACGCGATCCATCTTGTTGATAAAAGCGAGGCGCGGCACTTCGTATTTGTTTGCCTGCCGCCAGACTGTTTCAGACTGCGGTTGGACGCCGGCAACCGCATCGAAAACCGCAACGGCGCCATCAAGGACCCGAAGCGAGCGTTCGACTTCAGCCGTGAAATCAACATGGCCCGGCGTGTCGATGATATTCACTCGCATTTTCACGCCATCGTAGACCTTGTAAACGCCTTCTTCTTTCTTCTGTGTCCAGGCGCAGGTTGTTGCGGCGGAAGTAATCGTGATGCCGCGTTCGCGCTCCTGCTCCATCCAGTCCGTTACCGTCGTGCCCTCGTGCACCTCGCCGATCTTATGGATCATGCCGGTGTAGAAAAGAATGCGCTCGGTCAGCGTTGTCTTGCCGGCATCGATGTGCGCGGCGATCCCGATGTTCCGCGTTCTCTCGAGCGGAAACTTGCGATCGGGCGAATTAGGATTCGCTATCGCGGGTTTTTCTAAAGTCGCAGTTGCCATTCAAAAAAATCCTTTACCAACGGAAATGAGCGAAGGCGCGGTTGGCTTGCGCCATTTTGTGCGTGTCATCGCGTTTCTTAATGGCGTTACCCTGGCCAGCAGCGGCGTCGCGCAATTCGTGGGCGAGCGCATCCGCCATCGGCATGCCGCGGCGGTTGTCGGCGTAGGTTACGATCCAACGCATGGCCAGCGAAACCTGGCGGGACGATGTAACTTCCATCGGCACCTGATAGGTCGCGCCACCAACCCGGCGCGATTTTACTTCGAGGCGGGGCCGCACATTCTCGAGAGCCTTGTTCACCACTTCGAGCGGATCGACGGAATCCGAACCTTCGCGCGACTTCTCGATTGCCGTGTAAACGATGCGTTCGGCGAGCGATTTCTTGCCACGCTTCATCACCGTCGAGATGAGTCGGGCAACGGCGACGCTTCCATAGCGCGAATCGACCTTGTCTTCTTTCTTATAAACCTTGCGACGACGAGACATCTGGAAAAATGGGAAAGCTAAGGGTTACTTCTTCTTTGCGCCTTTTTCGGCTTCGGCGCCGGCTTTCGGCCGTTTTGCGCCGTATTTGGAACGGCTGCGGCGTCGACCGTCAACGCCTAACGAGTCGAGGGTGCCACGAACAATATGATAACGCACCCCCGGTAAATCCTTCACGCGTCCGCCGCGCACGAGGACGATCGAATGTTCCTGCAGGTTGTGCCCTTCTCCAGGAATGTAGGCAATCACTTCCTGGCCATTCGTGAGGCGAACTTTCGCCACCTTGCGTAAGGCCGAATTCGGCTTCTTCGGCGTGCGCGTCATCACTTGTGTGCAGACGCCGCGCCGCTGCGGACAGTTCTTCAAGGCCGGTGACTTCGATTTCACCGAGACCTTCTTTCGTCCCTTGCGAATAAGCTGATTAATGGTTGGCATTTCAGTACAAAATCGGCCGCGAAACTGTTACGCTTCGGGCGACAAAAAAACCGTTCAAGCCGTGCTAACTGTCTCACGCACCTGATACGGAGAGCGCGCAATATAGAAACAAAAGCGGGAGTGGCAAGATTATTTTAGACAGGACCGCATGGAAAAAAGCGCGGTTGCGGTTCGCGGACGGTTTATTGCTGCTGCCGGAACCGATCTCGCTCGCTGCCATTCGTTAGGCGTTAGCAACGCCACTGCCGCCGAGAGCAAACAGCTCGACGCAGCGTCAATTGGCCGATGGCACGCGAATGAGCATATTCGCCACGGTGTTCAAGCTTCTAGCAACCGACCCGGCGAGCAGGGCCCGCTGCGGCTGCCTAACGACTGCGCATGGCGTGATCGAGACACCGGCTTTCATGCCGGTGGGAACACAGGGCAGCGTGAAAGGTGTGAGCCCCCGTGAACTGCGGGAGCTGGAGGCGCGGATCATTCTCGGCAACACCTATCACCTTTTCGTTAGGCCGGGAATGGAGGTCATGCGCCACCTGGGCGACTTGCACCGCTTCATGGCCTGGGACGGGCCAATCCTGACGGATAGTGGTGGTTACCAGATCTTTTCCCTCGCTAAAATTCGCAAGATCACAGAGGAAGGAGCGCATTTCCAGAATCACGTCGACGGAACGGCGGCCTTCATTTCGCCGGAGATCGCGATGGAAATTCAGGCGTCGTTAGGCAGCGATATCGCCATGGTGCTCGACGAATGCCCGCCCTGGCCGAGCGAACACGATTACGTTGCGCGCAGCCTCGAGCTGACGGCGCGTTGGGCGCGACGCTGCAAGGAGTCGCGAACTCCGCGCCCGACCGGCCAGTTGCTCTTCGGAATTGTGCAGGGTGGAATTCATGAAGACCTGCGCCGGGCGAGCGCGGAGGCGACGGTCGCGATCGGCTTCGACGGCTATGCGATTGGCGGGGTGAGCGTGGGCGAGCCGGAGCCGGAAATGATGCAAGCGGTCGAATGGAGCGAACCTTTCTTGCCTAACGAAAAGCCGCGTTATGCCATGGGTCTCGGCACGCCGCCACAATTGCTCGAGCTCGTCGCGCGCGGAATTGACATGTTTGATTGCGTGCTGCCGACACGCCTGGCACGCAATGGCACGGCCTTCACCGCCGTGGGTACCATGAATCTTAAGAACGCAGAGTTCGCGATGCAGCAGGGGCCAATCGAGGAGGGTTGTGCCTGCCCGGCGTGTCGTGAGTTCAGCCGCGGCTATCTCCGCCATCTTGTGAAAGCAGAGGAAATTTTAGGACTGCGTCTGATCACTTTACACAATCTTCATTTCTACCTCGAGCTCATGCGCCGCGCCCAACGTGAGATCGCGGGCGGAACGTTCGATCGCTTCCGTCAGGACTTCGTCGCCGGCTATCGCACGCGCCCGCTTCAAGGCTGACGGCAGTCAGCGTGCGGCTGTGCCTGACGCGAACATTTGATCCAGCGTCGCGAGTACACTCTGTGGACCTAGATATTCGTCCCCATTGTAGGTGCTCGCGAGTAATCGACTGTCATCGCTCAAGACGAGGAGTGAGGGAATGCTCTTGCCGCCGAGCTTTTGCACACTCGGCAAAGCGGAAAGCTGGTCGTAGTCGATTGCCAGCCATGGCATTTTTGTTTCCTGGATGTAGTTCTGCCAGTTGTAGCGCGAGCGATCATCACTCACGAAAATGATCTCAAACTCCGGATGCTGCCGCACGACGCGGTTGTAGTATTCCACCAGCTGCGGGGTGAACTTGCGACACGGTCCGCACCAGTGCGCCGAGTAATAGAGCGCAATCAGTTTCTTGTCTTTGAGCTCGCCGCCGTCCCCTTCCTTGATCGCGCCCTCGTTGCAGTGCACCAGCTTGGTTTTTAACGCATCGAGAATGCGCGTCTCGTCAGTCGCCGGCGCAGCCGCAGATCTGGCAAGTGCCGCCGCCTGACGTGCCTGGGCAAGAGTATTGAATTTTCGATCTTCCTCGATTGCGGCGGCGCGTTGTGCCGCGAGCTTGGCGGCATGGTCTTGAGCGGCGTTAGCTTCGCTCGAGGAAACGAGATAGACGCCGCTCTCAAGCGCGCTAAGCAGCTCTGGGCTGGCGCCAAATTCAAGCAGTGATTTCCGCGTTGCCTCATCCGGTCGCTCGAGTGCTCGCCGTTGTTGCAGATCAACTAATATGCTCGCGCTCGAATAACCGGAGCGGAGCATGAGAGCGATTTCCTTGTTCGACAATGGCTGGAGAGACGCGGCCAGCGGGAGCACCGATAAAAGGAAAAGGCCAAGTATCAGCGAACGCACAATCTTTGAAAAGCAGCTGATGCGCCAGATGCCGGCCTAACCGACTCGGTTTCGCTTCGCAAACGCGATCGCAAAGAATCCCATTGGCTTTCCCGTTGGGACTTTGCTCAGCAGCTCGTTAATCCGCGGCAAATCGCGCCTAACAAAAAATCGTCCATGGCCTCGACATCCGCCGCGAGCCGCGCACAATCCTTCGTGCGCGAGATTAACCTCAACGGCGGCGAGATCAGCATTCTGAAGACGATCGGACTGGGCGGCGGCCTGATCGTTGGCAGTCAGCTCGCCGAGCGGATGGACGACATGGAGACGGCGGAGTTAATCGACACCCTCGACGGTTTGATCATGCTTGATTACGTCCTTTGCGACCGGGTCAGCATTCGCAATCTCGACGCGGTAAAGAGCGCAAAATTTCGCATCAATCCCGCGCATGCCCGCGAACTGCGGGACGCGGTTTATCCTTCGCGGAACAGGGCCGAAGCAGGACGACGCCGTCGGCGTTCCTGATTTTTTTGGGGTGAGCGAGGCGGCGCACAAGAACAGGTGGATTGGCCTCTGGCCATGGCTTGCTGCGGCGACGAGTGGCTTTCTCGTCACGCTGTGCTTCGCGCCTTTCGGGCAAACCTGGCTTTGCTGGGTCGCGCTCACTCCTTTGCTCGCGGCGGTTTGGTTCTCAGGTGAAGACACGCGGCGCCGATGGCTGCGCGATCTGCTTCTCGGTTACATTGCCGGGTTGGTGTTTTTCTGGAGCGTGTTTTACTGGCTCTACACCGTCACGATCTCCGGATTGGTCCTCGTCGGAGCCTACATGGCGATTTATTTCGCCACCTGGAGTTGGCTTGCCGGCTTGTTCCGCCCGCGCGGACTACAGCGAGCGCCGGTGCAGACCCGATTTGTCAGGCCGCTCTTGCAGCCTAACGACTTCCCGGCGGAAGCGCGCTCTCCCTGGCTGAGCTCGCTGCACAACCTCTGGCTCGCGTTGGTTCTCGCCTCTGCCTGGGCGGCGCTCGAATGGGTGCGCGGTTGGCTCTTTACAGGCTGGGGCTGGAACGGCCTCGGCGTGGCGCTGCACAAGATTCTCCCGCTCATCCAGGTGGCGGAATATACCGGCGTCACCGGGCTCTCCTTTCTCGTCGCTTTCGCCAACGTGATCGCGATCTCGACCGTTTGGCGCTTTTTTCTCGAAACCAAGTTCCGCATCCGGAGGCCGCATTTTGATTTCACGCTCACTCTGGCCGCGATCGTCGGTCTGGCGGCTTACGGCCTTCGCGTCTTGCAGATGAAAAGCGAAACCCAGCCGCTGCGCATCGCCGCGATACAGGCAGACGTGCCGCGCGAGGTAAAATTCAGCCGTGAATTTCAGGAGCAAACATTTCAGCTTTTTACCCGCCTAACGAATGTCGCAGTCGCCGTCCGTCCTCCACCCCAGTTGATCATCTGGCCGGAAAGCTCCACGCCGCAGGCCGTGCTGATAGACGCCCAGAACTACGGCTTCGTGATGCGCACTGCCGCCGCGACGAAAACGGACCTGCTCCTCGGCACGATCGATGCCGATGAAAAAGGCGACTACAATGCCGCCATTCTCGTCACCAACAGCGGCGAAAAGATCCAGTTGTATCGCAAGCTTCATCTTGTCCCTTTCGGAGAATACGTCCCGGGTCGAAACACCGTTCCCTTTGTGGCCCGAATCGTAGGCGATCAGGTGCCGGCCGATTTTACCCGCGGAAAAGAGCCGGTGATTTTTCGCCTAACGACTAGCGATCTCGAAGTAGGCCCTCTGATTTGTTTCGAGGACACGGTCGGCGAACTGACTCGCCAGTTTGTTCTACGCGGCGCAAATCTCTTCGCCAATGTGACAAACGATGGATGGTTCCTGCAATCTGCAGGGTTCTCAACAGCATCTGGAAAATGCGATCTTTCGCTGCGTCGAAACAGGCCGACCGATGGTTCGCGCGGCGAACACTGGCGTAACCTGTTTTGTCGATCGCTTCGGTCGTGTCACACAGGAATTGAAGAACGCGAGCGGCAGCACCTTCATGCAAGGCGTCTTGAGCGGCGGCCTCGATGTCCCGACCGACAGACGGCTCACCTTTTATGTGCGACACGGCGAATTGTTCGCCGAGATCTGCGCCGGGGCTACTTTGGTGCTGGTTCTGGCGCGCGGAATCCAGCTCGCCAGACGAAAACCATCTTCGGCGTGATTCGTTCGCGTCATTTGCGTTTTCGTTCATAATTTCGCGCCATGAACGATTGGGCCATTTCCGCGCGGGGTTTGCGCAAATCATATGGCTCACTTGAAGCGGTCAAAGGCATCGACATTGAAGTGGAGGCAGGCGAGGTTTTCGGTCTGCTTGGACCTAACGGCGCCGGCAAAACAACGACAGTCGAAATTCTCGAAGGCCTGCGTCCGCGCAGCGGCGGCGAAGTCACTGTCCTTGGCTTCGATCCCGACCGGCAAAAGCAAACGCTTAAGGATCGCATCGGCGTTTGCCTCCAGGCGACGAATCTCCCCGACAAAATAAAAGTGAACGAAGCGCTCGCTCTTTTCGGCGCCTTCTATTCGCGACGAGTCGATGATCAGAAGCTGCTCCAGCGTTTGCAGCTTTGGGAAAAACGCGAGGCGGGTTATGCGACTCTTTCCGGCGGACAAAAGCAACGTCTCGCGCTCGCCCTCGCGCTGATCAACGATCCGCAAATGCTTTTCCTCGACGAGCCGACGACTGGCCTCGATCCACAGGTGCGTCTCGAGATTCGCGCTTTGATCGAAGAGTTGCGCGCCGAGAAACGGACCATCCTTCTCACAACTCACTACATTGAGGAAGCCGAGCGACTCTGCGATCGGGTGGCCATCATCGATAACGGCGTTATCATCGCGCAGGGTTCACCACGCGAGCTGCAGGAGAAAAGCGCGACACAATCGGGCGTCGAGATTTTGCTGGGCCAACCGCTTCCGCCTAACGAATTGCCGCAATGGCCCGGTGTCATCCGCACCATCGTAAGCGAAGATCGGCGCAACCTCTCGGTCAGCTCAAGCCGTCCCGCCCAGACGCTGGTCGAGATGATCCGCTGGGTCGACGCCCAAGGGATCGAACTCGTCGACGTGCATCTAAAACGTCCGACGCTCGAAGACGTTTTCATCGAGCTGACTGGAAAACGTCTGCGCGACTAACGAATGAAAGCTTTCCTCGCTCTCCTCAAGATTGACCTCAAGCTGGCGATGCGAAACCGCACCGTCCTCTTCTTCAATTACTTTTTTCCGCTCATTTTTTTCTTTGTCTTCGCCCAGCTGATGGATGCGCATCAGGGCTCGATTATTCTCCAGGTGGTCGCGATGGTGACCGTGCTCGGCATTCTCGGGAATGGCCTTTTCGGCGCCGGTATGCGCGCAGTGCAGGAACGCGAGGAAAATGTTCTTCGTCGTTACAAGGTCACTCCAATTACACCGGTGCCTTTGCTCTGCGCTTCGATGATCACTGGCGTGGTGCTTTTCGTGCCGAGCGTGATCCTCATTCTTTGGCTGGCGCGCCAGTTTTATGGGATGGCTGTCCCGACACAGCTCGGTTCTTTTATCATCTTCGTTTGCCTCGGGGCGGTGGCCTTTCGCTCGTTAGGTCTAATCATCGCCGCAGTCGTCAATTCTTCGCAGGAGAGCAACATCCTCATCCAGCCGATCTACATGACGATGCTCTTCCTGAGCGGCGCAACTATTCCGCTCACCGTCATGCCGCATTGGCTGCAAAACATCACCCAGTTCATTCCCGCGACCTATCTCATGACGGGAATCAGCGGCATGCTCTTGCGGGGCGAAACGCTCTTCGCCAATCTTCCGGCAATCGGCGCGCTCATTCTCACCACCGTGGTCGCCACCTTTATCGCGACGAAGCTGTTCCGTTGGGAGAAGGACGAAAAGCTGCGGCCGGCGGCAAAGTTTTGGGTGCTGGTGGTGCTTCTCCCGTTTTTATTGCTGGGCGTTTATCAGGCATGGAGCCAGCACGACCTGGTGAAGGCGCGCATCCTCGCGCGGCAACTTCGCCAGGGACAAACCTGGCTAATTCAGAATGGCCGCATCTTTGTCGGCAACGGCAAAGTGATCGAGTCCGGTGCCGTACTCGTTAAGGGCGGGAAAATCGCCGAGGTTTACGAAGGCAAATTTCCGGAGGCGAAGCAGCTCAACGCCGAGGCCGTCGACGCCGCCGGCAAGACCATTCTGCCTGGGTTGATCGACGTGCATGTGCATCTTGGCGGTCCCGGCGGATTCTACGAAGACTGGTCGAAACTCGATCCGCAGAAATCCTCCGAGCGCGAGTTGGAGTCGTATCTCTATTGCGGCATCACCGCAGTGCGGAGCGCTGGGGACAAGCTCGATGAGATGTTGCAACTCCGAGCGCGCTTCAACAGCGGCGAGCGACTCGGGAGCGAGCTCCTTCTTTGCGGTCCGCTCTTTACCGCCGAAGGCGGACACGGCACGGAATACGCCAAGAATCTGCCGGAAATGGCGCGCGCCGGATTCAATGCGCAGTTTCTCCGCATTCCGAAAACGCAGATCGAAGCGCGTCAAATGGTGGACGACCTCGCGCATAAAGGAGTGAACGCGATCAAGGGAATTCTTGAGGTTGGCGTGCCTGGCTACAGCTTCAACCGCATGAACCTCGACCTGCTGCGCGCGGTGGTGGAGGAAGCGCATGCCAATAAACTGCCGGCTTCGATTCACACCGGTGACGCGCGCGACGTGGTAGACGCTGTTTCGTTAGGGGCCGATTCCGTCGAGCACGGCTCTTTTCGCGACGAAATCCCGGACGCTACGATTGCCGAAATGAAGGCAAAGGGAATCGCTTACGATCCGACGCTGAGCGTCGTCGAAGGCCTGAGCGATTTTGCGAAAGGGAAAACAGATCTTTTGCAGCGTTCGTTAGTCCAACAGGTCACTCCAAAGGATTTGCTGGAAGGGACTGCCAAGGCCGCCAGTAGCGCAGAGATGAAACCGATGCGCGAAGGACTGAGCCATTATCCGCTCTCGATGGAAATCGGCGATCGCAACCTGCGCAAGGCGTGGCAGGCCGGCGTCATGCTTGTGACCGGCTCCGACGCGGGCAATCCGCTTGTCTTGCATGGTCCGACGATCCAGCGCGAAATCGAGTTGTGGGCGGCGGCCGGCATTCCGGTTCCGGTCGCGCTGCAGGCGGCAACCTTGAATGCAGCGAAATTGCTCAGAGCCGAGGGCCGCATGGGCACAGTCGAAAAAGGAAAGGAAGCGAATCTGCTCGTTGTCGACGGCAATCCATTGCAAGATGTGCGCGTCCTTTCCTCCATCTCTTACGTCTTTCTCAAAGGCGAACGCGTCGCCCGAACAACGTTGTTCGAGCAAAAATAGACGGCCGCGCCTAACGATAATGAAGCCAGATCAGCCGCGGCGATTCTCCAGCCAGGACAACAAAGAGGTTATCGTAGTCGGCTTCGGTCATGATCACCGGCGTGGAGATTCCGAGCGCCTTGACGATCTGGGGGAGAGTGTTGGAATGCCCGACGACAAGCACGTTGCCGCTCGTTGCGCGAATCCGGGCGATTAACGATGACACGTCCTTGCCAGGGACGATCTCAGGATGAATGCCTAACGATTTTGCCAGCGGCGCCGCGGTTTGCTGCGTACGCTGATATTCGCTGGTAAAAATTGCGGCGATCTTTGCATCTTTTAGTTCCTGCGCCAGATGCAGAGCGCGCATGCTGCCCTCGGCAGAAAGGCCGGGATCGGATGAAACACTCCCGCCGGAATCCGCGCGTTCCGCGTGCCTGACAAGAAAGATCGTCGACGCCGCGAACGTGGGAACGGCGAGCAAAGACATGCTCACGAACAGCAAAACCACCACTGTGTACGTCTGCCAGCGTGCTACGGGCAGGGAATCCGACTTCAACAACTCGTGGCCGCAATCTGATTCGATCATCGATTCGTTTTTTGTTGGCGCGCACTCTTTACGGGTTGCCCGGACCCGGCCCAGAAGATATTCGATTTGCTCATTAATGTGCGCAGTTTGTTAGCGGCGCCTTTCTCCAATCCAGTTATTTTGGGGCAGAATTGAACCATGAAGAACGTGAACGGACTCCATCATGTCACCGCCATCGCCGGTCCGGCACAGGAGAATCTCGACTTTTACGCCGGCGTTCTCGGAATGCGGCTGGTGAAAAAAAGTGTGAACCAGGACGATCCCGGCACTTATCATCTCTTTTACGCCGACGCCGAAGGACATCCGGGAACGGACATCACGTTTTTTCCGTGGGCCGATCTCGCGCCGAGTCAAGACGGCTATGGCTTGAGCACGGAAGTGTCGCTCACCGTGGCGCCCGGAAGCTTGGAATTCTGGAGAGAACGATTCACTCGCTACGGCACACGTGTCTTTGATCTCGAAACTCGCTTCGGACAAAGGGTCTTGCCATTGGCCGATCCACATGGCTTGCGCCTCGCGTTGGTGGAAAGTGAGAGTTTGTTAGACCGCGCTTTCAGCGCCTGGAAGGAAAGTCCAATCCCGGTCGAGCATCAAATTCGGGGACTGGAAAGTGCGCGGATGGTTGAGCAGGATTTGGCCAATACGGCTTCGTTTCTTCGCGAGTCGTTAGGCTTCGAGCAGTTAGGTGAGGAAAATGGCTGGCAACGGTATGCGCTTTCAGAGGCGCGTGCTTCCGCGCCCCAAGCGAGCGTTTCCGGGCGCTATCTCGATCTCCGCGCCGCGCCGACTGCACGCCGTGGTGCCTGGGGAACGGGCAGCATTCATCATCTCGCCTGGCGGGTGGAAGACGATGGGCACGAGTTGGACATGCGCGAGCGGGTCCTGCGCGGCGGTGCGCATCCGACGCCGGTGATCGATCGATTCTGGTTCAAATCCGTTTATTTCCGCGAACCCGGCGGGGTGCTTTTTGAATTGGCGACCGACGGCCCTGGCTTCCATGTCGATGAAAAACTTGAATCGTTAGGCGAAACTCTCGTCCTTCCACCGTGGCTCGAGCCGAATCGGGCCGCGATTGAAAAAATCCTTCCGCCGCTCACCCTGCCTATCGAAAAACCAACGAATTGAATTGGTCTGCCTAACGATTCGTGCAGGTTTGGGTCACGACCGTGTCCATTGAGTCCTTGCGGGAGGTGGTGATTCGCCAGAGATGCGAGCCTGTCGCCCTGGAGTGGGCACTCGTTGGACGCGCCCTTTCGTCCATGGGATTTTTAGAGACCGATTTCCGATGCTGACTGAAACCGATCGTCTCCAATTCATTCGCAACGCGTTCCCGGCCGAAGGACTTTTCGCCGAGAAGGATTGGCTCATCACGCCTGAGCCCTTCGCGATTGAGGAGAAATGGCGCAAAGACCTTGAGCGACTGGGACATCAACTCTTGGTTTTTCAGCGGGCCTGTAATCAGCTTTACCAGCAGAGCGCAAAGGGAAAACAGCCTGCCTGGGTTGCGCACTATCTTGATCTCGGCAAACCGCCCGAGTTAATCGAGTTCTCGCGCCGGAAGGAATTTCGGGAAGATCTGCCCCTCGTCATTCGGCCCGATCTCATTTTAACAGAGAACGGCTGGACGATAGCCGAGATCGACTCCGTTCCCGGTGGCATCGGCCTCACGGCCTGGCTCAATCAAACCTATACCGATCTCGGCATGGAAGTGATCGGCGGACGCGAAGGAATGCTGGAGGGTTTCGCGACGATTTTGCCTAACGGCGGCGATATTGTGATCTCGGAAGAGTCGACCACCTACCGGCCGGAAATGGAATGGCTCGTTAGGCAGTTGAACGGCCGCAATCCCGATCGTTCGTGGAAGGTCAGGGCCGCAGAAGATTACGATCCCCTGACCGGTCGGGACGTGTATCGATTCTTCGAATTGTTCGACCTCCCGAATCTTCCGCGCGTGGGCCAGTTGATGGAGGCGGCCGCGCGCGGCGAACTGAAGGTGTCGCCGCCGTTTAAGCCCTATCTCGAGGAGAAAATGTGGTTTGCACTTTTCTGGCTCCAGCCGCTGCGCGAGTTCTGGCGACGGGAGTTGGGCGATAAATATTTTCGCCAACTCCAGGCGATGATCCCCTACACCTGGATCCTGGATCCGACGCCGCTCCCGCAGCATGCAGTGATCCCGCAGCTTGAGATAAATGATTGGCGCGAAGCGGCCAAACTCAGTCAGAAAGAGCGCGATCTCATCTTAAAGGTGAGCGGTTTTTCGCCGTTAGGCTGGGGTAGCCGAGGAGTCTCGTTAGGCGCGGACCTGCCGCAGACAGAGTGGCAACAGCGAATCCAGGATGCTCTCGAGAATTTCGAACAGGAGCCAATGATTCTGCAGCGATTTCACAAGGGGCACCTTTTCGATCAGCGTTATTGGGAACGCGAGACAAACGAACTCGCGACAATGCGCGGTCGAGTTCGTCTCAGCCCTTATTATTTTGTCGAGAATAACAAAGCAGAGATGCGGGGTGCGCTGGCCACGATTTGCCCGGCGGATAAGAAGCTGATTCACGGCATGCGCGATGCCATTCTCGCGCCCAGCCGATTTGTTTGAACCTGGCACCGTCTCTCAATCTGCCTAACGAATCGCAATGCTGAAGCGCCTGCTAGCTTTGGGCGAGGCGGAGTCCGCGCGGGATCAATACGCGATCGAGCAAATCGAATAATCCCTGGACAAGAAGCGCGAGCAAGGCGGCGGGGATCGCGCCCTCGAGAATAGTCACGTTGTCATTCAGGTTGAGTCCGCTCAGGATCGGTTCCCCCAACCCGCCCGCTCCGATCAACGCGGCAAGAGTGGCCGTGCCAATATTGATCACCGCGCTTGTCTTAATGCCGCCGAGAATCGTGCGCGAGGCGAGTGGCAGATAGATTTTTCGCAACCGCGCCGAAGGGGGCAAGCCGAGCGCGATCGCAGAATCACGCAGCGCGGGCGGAATATCCTGCAATCCGGTGGCCGTGTTTCGAACGATCGGAAGAAGCCCATAGAGAAAAAGTGCCACGATGGCTGTCGTGGCGCTGATGCCGAGGAAAGGAACGGGCACGAGCAAGGCGAGAAGGGCAAGCGACGGGATGGTTTGGACCATGCCGACGATGGCCAGAATTCCCTGGCCTAACGAACCACCCCTGCTCGCAGCGATGCCGAGTGGCAAGCCGATAAGGATGGAAAGCAGCAGCGAAATTCCGGCCAGCTCGAGATGCCGTGTAGTCCAACCCGCGAGCTTGCGCGGGAAATTCTGCTCCGACGCGGATTCGTTAGGCGCGCCCCCAAAATAGAGAGAGGCCGCGTAGGAGTAATTTTTTGTCCTCTCGGCCGCAGCGTTGAGCGCGATCATTTTATCTTCATTGATGCGGCCGATTTGCTGCAACGCCTCCACGGCGTGTGCATCCAGGCCCAGGCGGTAGAGGTAAACCGCCTTGTATTCTGGAAAGAAGTGCCGGTCGTCGCGCAGAACGACAAGCTGGTTCTCCGCAATCTTGGCGTCGGTCGAATACGCGTCTTTCAGGTCGATTGAACCATTGACGAGCGCGGCGTAGCCGAGGGCATGGTCGATTCCCCGAACATGAAGCATCGTTAGACCATAACTTTGCGCGAGCGGGCGCCAGCCATCCTGCCGATCGAGGAATTCGTGCGTCAAACCAAACTGGAGATCCGGATGCTGCTTCAAATCGCTGATCGATTGAATCCCCATGGACGCGGCCTCAGACTGGCGCATGACAAGCGCGTAGGTGTTGTTGAAACCGAGATCGCGCGACATCCCGACGCCGAGTTTCTCCAGCCGGCGGCGTAGTTCCTCTTCGGACAATCGCTCTTTCGCCTTAAGAATTTCCTCGCCGATCGTGCCGGTGTACTCCGGGTAGAGATCGATCTGTCCGCCGCGCAGTGCCTGCCAAAGGATAATTGTCCCGCCCATGCCGGCGCGTTCCTCGACCTGAAAACCAGCCCGTTCGAGAGCAGTTTTGGCAATTTCGCCAAGGACGTAGGACTCGGTGAATTTCTTTGAACCGACGACGATTGGCTTGGCACCTAGCGAGGCGGCAAAGAACAGACTAACGAAAAGAAGCGATTTCAAAATGCGGCGCTCCTTTGCGCGCGAATGAAGTCGGAAACAAATTGCGTCGCGGGGCGATCGCGCAGATCGGCGGCGACACCGCGCTGCACAACGTGACCTTCATGCATCAGAACAATTTCGTCCGCGAGGTAGGCGGCCTCACCCATGTCGTGCGTGACGAGGATGGTGGTCTGTCGCAAGCGGGCGAAAATTTCGTGCAGATCCTTTTGCAGAGCTGATCTGACCAGTGGATCGAGCGCGCCAAGGGGTTCATCGAGCAGGAGCACTTCCGGCTCGAGGATAAGCGCGCGCATGAGACTGACGCGCTGACGCTGCCCGCCGGAAAGTTCTGCGGGGTAGCGATCGAGGGCAGCGGGAGGAATTTGTGTGAGAGCGCAAAGTTCGTCGAGGCGCTTCTCCATTTCGTTAGGCGCGCGGCCGAGGTGGCGCGGCATGAGAAGGATGTTGCCGCGAGCGGTGAGGTGCGGAAATAAGCCGCCTTCCTGGATGACGTAGCCGGCAGCGGCGCCGAATATCGCGAGCGTTTTGCGAAGTGATTTCGACTCCGTCGAATTTGATCGTCCCTGCGTCGGGTTGGATCAGATGAATAATGAGCCGGAGTAAAGTCGACTTACCGCAGCCGCTGGGACCGATCAGCGCGGTCGTAAGTCCACGTTTGAATTCCAAGCTTGTCGGATGAAGCGCGATCGCGCCGTCGAAGCTCTTGCTTACTCCGATGAGTTGCACCAGGGCATCCATCCCGACGGCAAGAGTAGAGAGAATGCCGCCGGTGTCAGGCTATCTTGGCTGACTATCCTAGCCGGTTGTGAAATGAAAAACGGCGAAGAGCTTTTCCAGGTCGGTCCAGACTCGCGGCGTAGGCTGGAATCCCGACGAGGCGGCGAGGAGGGTAAATCCTTCGATAGTGTGTTTGTAGGAAAATTCCGTGATGATTTTTTCTCCGCGCTCAAAACGAAACTCGCGCCCGCCCACGTGCACCGCCTGAGGTCGCTCGCTAATGAGATGCATCTCGATGCGATGTGCGCCCGGGTTGTAAATGGCGCGATGACGCCATTGCCCGAGATCGAAATCAGCGCCGAGCTCACGATTTGCCCTAACGAGAAGGTTTAGATTGAACTCCGCGGTCACTCCCGCGCTGTCATTGTATGCGGCTTCGAGAATGCCTGTCGGCTTTTGCAGGTCGACTCCAATGATCAGCCCGCCACTGTGCCCGCAGAGACGGCAGACGCGGCTAAGAAAATGACGTGCGGTTTCCGGCTGCATATTGCCGATGGTGGAGCCGGGGAAAAAAACGGCGATATGATCGGGATGCCTGCTTGGAACCGGCAGGCGGATTGGTTGCAAATAGTCGGCGCAAACCGGTAGCACTTCGAGATCTGGCATCTCACGCGCAAGGGCTTCAGCGGAATCGGTCAGGCGCTGCTTCGAGATGTCGACCGGCACGTAGGCGATCGGATTATCGAGTTCCTCGAGAAGCATTCGCGTCTTGATCCCTGCACCGGTGCCGAATCCGACGATCTCCGCGCTGGCGCCAATCGACGCTGCCATCTCGGGCGCGTAACGGCGCAGGATTTCTGTCTCCGTGCGAGTCACATAGTACTCGGGAAGCTCGCATATCGCCTGGAAGAGATCGGAGCCGCGCTCGTCGTAAAAGAATTTTGTCGGCAGGGTGCGCGGTGAACTCGTCAGGCCGGCGAGAGCCTCGCGCAGGAAATCTTCGGTGGCGGGCTCGAGATCGAGAAGCGCTACCGCGCCGGAGTCCTCGTTCATGCTGAATCGCGCGCCAGTCGTATGCCGGTAAATTGCCAGCGCTTTTCCGGTTGGAAAAAGTTACGATAACTGAGACGAGCATGGCTGCGAGAGGTGGCGCACGACGCGCCACGGAGGACCATTTGGTTGCTCATGAACTTGCCGTTGTATTCGCCAAGCGCGCCGGGCGCGGCGCGATAACCCGGATAGGGAAGATAAGAGCTCCTGGTCCATTGCCAGACGTCGCCGTACATCTGCGTTAATTTTTCCTTGGGCTCAGCTTCGACAGGGGCGGGCTGAAAGCGCTCGGACTCGACAAAGTTTCCTTCGATCATAAGATCCTGCGCGGCGCGTTCCCACTCGAATTCAGTCGGCAGCCTCGCGCCGCTCCAGTTGGCAAAAGCGTCAGCTTCGAAATGGCTCACATGGGTGACGGGCTCGGACTGATCGACTGGGCGCAAGCCAGCGAGAGTAAAATTCCACCAACCGCCATCGCGTTTCTCCCAATAGAGCGGCGCTTCCCACTTTTGCTCATTTAGAGTCGTCCAGCCTAGCGACAACCAGTAGTCCGGCCTGAGATAGCCGCCGGCTTCGATGAACTCGATAAATTCCCCATTGGTCACCGGTCGCGTTGCGAGCGCGAAGGCGGGGACGAGCGCGCGGTGGCGCGGACCTTCGTTGTCATAGCTGAAGCCGCGGCCGTCGTGGCCGATCTCTACGATCGCTTCGTCGAATTCGATGAAGCCGGGCTCCTTAACGTAACGCGACGTGACTTGCTCCTCGCGCGGACGATAAACCGGGTACAACGGGTTTTGCGCGAGGACGTGCTTAATGTCGGTCACGAGCAACTCCTGATGTTGCTGCTCGTGGTTTAATCCGATCACGAAAACTGGTTCGAGTTCGCGCAGCAACTGCTCGTCAGCGCGTCCAAGCAGCAGTTCAATTTGCTCATCGATCGAACGGCGAAAGCGGTAAGTCTCCGCCAGCGTTGGTCGCGAAATCAGCCCGCGAAGGTCGCGCCGATGCATGCTACCGGCGGCGTTATAATAGGAATTGAAGAGGTAAGCATATTCTGGGATTTCCGGTCGATAGTCCGGATCCCAGACTTTCAAGATAAAGGTCTCGAAGAACCAGCTGGTGTGCGCGAGATGCCACTTGGTCGGACTTACGTCGGGCATCGACTGCACGACGCAGTCTTCGGGCTGCAAAGTTTCGCAAAGTTTCTGCGTAAAGCCGCGAACCGTTCGGTAGCGCGTGATTAAACTTTCGCCGCGCCCGTGCGTCCCGTCGTGATGCGAACGCGCCGGCGTGACCTCGTCGCAAACTGCCTGACCGCTCATAATTCTTCTCGTTCTTCCTCGATCTCTTCGCGCCGCGCCTCGAGCATTTGATCGTGGGCCGCTTCGTTTATTCCATCGCTCACCAATTCCTCGCCCAGCGTCTCTTCTTCGTCGAAGCCGTTCTTTGGTGCCCGATGACCGGTAGCACCGGCTATCTCGTCGCGCTCGCTGACATCGCCCGCAATCCGTTCGTCACCCTCATGGGCGCGTCCCGGTTCGACTCCAAGTAACTCCTCCTTTGCCTGATTCCAATCGGAGTCGGTAAATTCGTCCGGATTGCGCTCGTCGATCATCGCGATTTCACGCGCCCTTCTTTTCACCAATTCGGGCGAGGGAACCCCAAGTCCGTTTCCGTGAATATCAATCTTTCCGTGTGGCGAATGTGGTCGATCGTTCATACTCTGTGCTTCGCGAGCCGGGTTGGGCGCGTTCGCATTATTGTGCGCGGTTTCGCCCGGCCAATTCCTTTACCATGGCGGCAGACTTCGCTGATTAACAGGACTGATTTCAGCCGAAACCAAGATTTTATTTTCAAGGACCGACCCATTCGCAGCCATTTTCGCGCAGGAAGAATGAGGCGTCGCGCGACCGCCGATTTTTTCTTGCCCTTACCTGGGGTGGCGTGTACAAAACCAAAATAAGGCGGCGCACCGAGAAGGATATCAAATGGGGCGCCGGGGATGGCTTCAGACAACAACACAACTAATCAGTTATGAATCTGACTAAAAAATCACCAATTCTTGTGCGTCACGTCCGGAGTCTTCTGGGCGCCGCGCTAGTTCAACTTTTCCTGCTCATCGTGATGATGCCGGCCAGCCAGGCCGGAATGCAGGCGGTCCGGGTGGCCAGTGGGTTCACTCTGCCGCTTTGGATCGGCTCACCTCCTCGCGATACGACGCGCTTGTTCGTGGCGGAGCAGCACGGAATGATCAAGATTATCGATCGAAGCACCGGAACAGTGTTGCCTACACCTTTCCTCGATATCTCCAGAGAGGTCGGTCAAGGCCAGGGAACAGGTATCCTTGGCATGACCTTCGACCCGAATTACGCCACCAACGGCTATTTCTATGTTAGTTACACGACTGACGGCGGCGGAGTCTTTCACTTCGGCGTTTCGCACATAGCGCGCTTCACGGTTACCAGCGATCCGAATGTAGCCGATCGCAAAAGCGAAGTGACTGTCATTACCGTAGATCAAACTCAGCACGATCACGATCTTGATTGGATTGGCTTCAGCAACCGTCCTGGAGACACCAATAATCTCTATATCTGCAGTGGCGACGGAGGTCACATCGAAGATAACGGTCCGGGACACCTGCCCGGAGGCAACGCCCAAAGTCTGGAAACGAACCTTGGCAAGATCTTGCGCATCCACATCGAAGCCGATGGCAGCTACACCATTCCAGCCGACAACCCATTTGTCGGGTCCGACACTGCCAAGCAGGAGATATGGGCATATGGTCTGCGCAATCCCTTTCGCGCCAGCTTCGATCGCAAGTCGGGCGATATGTTTTTTGGCGACGTAGGCGAAACTTTGCGCGAAGAAGTGGACGTCAACTCCCATACCAATCCCGGAGGCGGGCAAAACTTCGGCTGGCGCATCCGCGAAGGTTTGATCCAGAACCCGGCCTATTCAGAGGATCCGCCACCGCCGAATGCGGTCGACCCGATCATGGACTATGAGCATGCAACGACGGGTATCTGCGTTATCGGCGGCTACGTTTATCGCGGGCGAACAGTGCCGGATCTCCAGGGGCTTTATGTCTTTGGCGATTGCTTTGGACCGGCGGACGGCGACTTCACCGGAAGAATCTTTACGATGAAGTATCAGCGCGGGGTCGCGTCAGAATTTACAGATATTACCTCACAGCTTTTCCCCACCCAGATCGGCGGGTATACCTTGAATGGACTTACGTCGTTTGGCGAAGATCCGAGAGGGGAACTTTTTCTAACTGACCTAGCAGGAGACGTCTTCCAGATCACCAAGGCGAATTAGGGCGGGAATCGACCCTGCGAATAGATTCACCCATCTTGAATCTATCCTTTTTCTGAGGCAGAAACGACAACTCAGAACACAGTTGAAATAGGCGGATGTTCTGACTCATGCCAAGTCTCACCGCCCGGTTAGATCGCTCAGGCTGAATCATCGGCGGAGACTAACCCAAACAAGCCAGGAGCAGAGAACGCCTACTGGCAAACAAACCACCCCGATGATCCGTAGTTCAACGATGTAAAAGTCCCCTTTCATGTACTGTGCCAATGCCGTGTATGGCCAGAAACCGATCTTCTCGTAAAGCCACACGGCAAACCGTTGCACGAATCGCGGCCAGAACAGCGTGAGAGTCCCTACGCCGACAAATACAAATGCGGCGATCAACAGTGGAATCACGATCTAACGAGATCCAAGATCAGCCACGACTCTGGCAGGCGCGCTTTGCTGCATGCCGAGCATATTAGTCAAGGTTAACGTTAGAACGCAACGCCATAGGGTCGTTGGCTGCATCGCCCGGTTAGACGACCGGTGGAGCATTGCTCGGCTTTCCCGCTTCGAGCGCACCTACTCGGCCAGGAGTTCACCGCCCCAGTCGGCTGGGTCGGAATCGAAAATCGTTTCCGAAAGTGTCCATGCATGTCCCCATGGGTCGAGAAACGCGCATTGGCGTTCGCCGTACATGTGATCGTCAGGTTCAGCGAGAACACGAGCCCCGGCCGCCTCGGCACGCTTAAAGAGCTCGTCGACCGCCGTGACACGCAGTGTGATGTAGTGCGCCCCAGGACTCTGCTCTGTCGAAGGAGCGGCGTCCGCGTGGACACCGGGCTGGGTGACGATAATGGCCCCGTCGCCGTGCACGAGTTGACAGCGAGTGTCGGAATTGCGGAGACGTATGGTGAATGGCAAAGCGGTTGTGAGCCACTCGACTGCTGCGCGCGCGTCGGGGTAGTAGAGCACGGGTATTACGGCGCTGTTTGGTGATGAGCGGTTCTTCTTCAGCATAGAATGGGTGGTGGTCAGTGCTTCCCTTGGTCGTCTAACGAGATATAGATGGCATTTTGCAGTCTATTTCCGGTTCCATAGAGGCAGTTTGATCTAAAACACTACATCGTGGCAAGTTTCACCTACGCTTGGGTTACCCTGGGTAGTTCAATTCTCCTATTCTCCGTTCGCGACCACCCGAGGTGATTCACCCGCTACCTGTCGCGCGCTCACCTTCTGGATTTGCGCCGCCTGTTCCTTGAGGCTGGCGGTAAGAGCGCCAATCTCTTTCTGCTGCTCTGCCACCGTCGCGTTCAACGCCTCGAGCATGGCCTCCCGCTCCTCTCCTTTGCGATGCTCCTTCAAAAACTCATTGAGTAACATCGCGTTTACTGCTTCATAGCGCACGGTGTAGGGTTTGCCTTCTTCGTCCTTCGCCACTAGGTCAGGATCGACCTTGGCTACATCTTCGGCTACTAGGCCAAACTGCGGGATCGCCTCCGGGTCTAGCTCTTTCTTGTAACGAAAGGTCACAGGCTTCAGTGACAGGATCGCTTCGCTGGCATCCTTCATAGGCTGAATCTTCTCTTTGTAACGGGCCGATGAAGTGATTGTTCCGGCATGGCCAAGATAGTCTATGATCACAGGCACGCCCGCTGGAACGGTTGCCCCGCTGATGCCGGCAATAAAGGTGGTCCTTTGGAGTCCATGCCTACCCAATCGCATCGTATTGGACTCGCCACCCACACCAATTGCCGAAATATCGATATTGTTGCTACCGCTCGTAAGTGCCATGCCGGCGTGAAAACCTAATGCGATATTGCCGTTCCCTGTGATATTGACACCGGCTCCCCAACCGACGGCAACGTTACCGTTACCGGCTGTGTTGTTCTGGAGCGCTCCGCCTCCGTCGGCTGTGTTGTCACTGCCAGTCGTATTGTTCTGGAGGGCAACAATACCAGTGGCCGTGTTCTCATTGCCCGTCGTGCTCCCATCGAGCGCAAAAAGGCCCGTGGCCGTGTTTCCCTCGCCCGTATTATTACTGGCGAGCGCACTCCAACCGACCGCGGTATTGTTTGGACCCACTGTGTTGGAAAGTAGAGTCGCGTTACCAATCGCGGTGTTAAAGCCGCCAGTGGTATTGCTCTGAAGTGCCTGGCCGCCAATCGCCACGTTGCTGCCGCCCATGGTGTTGCTGGAAAGCGCGTCGAAACCCAGAGCGGTGTTGCCGAAGCCGGAGGTGTTTGCAAAGAGCGCATCAACACCGACGGCGGTGTTATTGGCACCGGCGCTAGTCAGGCTAAAGAGAGCGTCGTCACCTTCGGCAGTGTTCCCGTTGGGATAGCCGCCATCCGGCGGCGGATCTACGGCCAGGGCTGCTGTGACACAGGCGAAAGAAACGACAAAGCAGAATGCAGTTGTTCTCATTAACCGATTTTCGCAAACGGCCGATAGCCTTGGCCAGAACAAATCGTCCTCTCGCAATTGGGACCGGCGGTCGCTCGAACGAGGTAACTGTGACAAGGCCGCGTCCTACCCGTAAGTCGTGCCGCCATCGACAGCGATTGTCTCGACAACGTTCTCGCCGGACTCATCGAAAACGTGAATCTCACCGCGACTGCCACCGAATCGCGAATCGCGCGCGTAATCAATCGCCTTCTGCTTTCCGTTAGGTCCGGGGAACGCAGGCTCGACTCCTGGTCCCTCGGAGGCCGTCCAGGAGCCACCGAACTTTCGAGAGAAGCGAATTTCGATCATTCTGCTCACGCCAACTAGCTCGTGCATTTACCAAGCCGACGCAATACAGCCGCCTGGCTGGATAGGGAACGGCGATTAGCATTGCCATTTCCGCCCAGAGCGGTCTAACCGAAAATAATCGCAAAATTCGCAACGTTTTTGTGTTGACATTGCGTCGCTGGCCATCGCTTGATGGCCGCATACCCTAGTCCCGCTCGATGATTCCGACCCACTTCGCTGGGTGGATCGAGCCGGCCTTGTCGAACGAGGCTCCGGTTTGGAGGTAATAAATATGAAAACGACTGCTTTTCTTGCAGTACTAACCCTGGCTATGGGCCAGGCACGCCTCGAGTCCAGTAGCGAGGTCGCCGGAAACGATGCCCGCCGCGAATCGCCCACCGAACGGATCATCATCCCCTTCACGGCTGAGTACGACAATAATATCGGAGGTCATTTTACCTGCGTTGGGTTTCGCATCAGCTTCAGCAATAAGTTGCTGAGAAGGGACAACGAGGAGTGTACGTGCACCGATCTGTCCTCATTCCCGCCGGGTACATACACCGGCAGCCCCTTCTTTTACGTGAATGGGACGTCGTACACTTGGTCCAGCGACTACGACGGAGTCCAAGCGCATCGCGTTCAGCTGATTGTCACTGACAATGGCGATGGAACGGGCGAAGTCGACGTCAAAGCGTCTCTGGACCGCGAGTCGACGCTCCCATAGTTACTTCGGCGGTAACACAAGATTCCGGAAGTTTGGTCTCCAGTTCCTTTTAGACAGGAGAACGAAGTCTCACTTACATCACATTACAGAAAAGATGCGCGAACGCGCCTAACGAACAGCAAGAATCCATGAAAACACGAACTCCCAAACCCGCCTCAATCGCCAAGACACGCTGGGCCGCCTATGCCGCGGCGGCAGTCTCTACAGCGCTCGCCGAAAGTAACTCCGCAGATGCTGCCATCCATTATTCGGGCGTTCTGGACGTGCCTTTGCCCGCGGGCGAGAATATCTGTCATACTTTCGCCCTCGATAAGCCGAGTCACTATTTCCAGTTGTGTCACAGTGACGTATGATGGTTACCGGAACTCAGGCTACTTTTTCCTTCGGCCTTTTGCCTTGTCCGACGTCAGAGGTTACACAAGTATGTTTGGTCGACATTATGTTTCAGAGTTGAATATCGGCCAAAAAATATCGGTCGGTCATTTTCTCAACGGACAGGGGCCATTAGGTAATCATCAATGTTGCAGCACCCTTGTATCAGCTTGGAATCATCGCGGCCGCGGCTTCGTCGGTTTCAGCTTCGATGGGGGTAAAGGAATCCAATATGGATGGGTGCGGGTCAGGGTGGATATTAGGACGGCAGAGGACGGAAATTCGAGAGGAAGGGCTTTCCTGGTGCATGACTACGCCTATGCCGACCCGGGTGAGCCCTTAAGAGCAGGGCAAATATCGAGTTATAACGATGCCGTAAGCGAGAATTCCCTCGGCGGTCTGGCGCTTGGGGCTACAGGTCTCCTCATTTGGCGTAAGAGTCGGGCGCGAAAGACACGCTAATCGGCTCTCCCTCTAGCACCGCTGCAGTATCAAGGTCGAGTGGCTTGGTGTGCCGCGCCCGTCGACGACTGCGCGCGTGCGCTGCGCCATGTCTCAAGACCTGGTGCCCCTAGTGCGAGCAAACCTAGTGCGCCGGCCTTTGGTATTACGCTCACCTTTTCGTCGAACGACTTCTTCTGTCCTGCAGTGATGGGCTCACCAGGATCACCCCACGCATAGTCCTTGATGATATAGCGGAAAAACAATGGGGGGGTCAGCGACACCTTGATTCGGGCCCACCCATATTGGGCACCCCTTCCAATATCGAACTTGAATCCAATAAAGCCGCCACCATTTGGTCCAAAATAGCCCCGGCCGTAAAATGATTGGATCCAGGCGGGCTGCAGACGAGAAGCGACCGCCGTGAACGGCCCAGTCGAAACCGGACTTCCGTTCCCGATATCCGCCAGAATGTGATGCGAATTTGGCCGATACACCCGGGCAGACGCTGATTCTGCGCCGGTTATCCAGAATCCCCCCAACGAGCCGGAAGAAGAATAAAATATGCTAAAGTGGAGCGACGCGTCATGAGCCGCGCCGCCTCTCAGGGGCAGAGTCACAGACTTAGAACCTTCCATTTTGACATTCACGAGACCTGAATAGTGGATCTCGCCTTCGGCCGCTGAGGCCAGGCCGAAGCCACTCGCAATCCCTGCCGTCGCATAAGCGAGCCACCGTGAATTGGAAAGAGTAAGTGATTGTGTTCGGCGGTTACTTTTCACAAGGGCCGTCGTACCCTAGCGTACGGTCGCATTGAGAGGTAGAAGTAGCTTTCATTCAAGCAATTTCCTTTGATGAATGGTTGTACTGCTGAAATCGTTGTGTAGCGGTCAGGGATAATAAATTTCCGCCCTCGCGAGAGGTTCGTGGCCGGTACCTCCCCCGGCGACGAGTACCTGGCCATTGGGGAGGAGCGTCTCGGTATGGCCAAATCGTTCGGTAATCATGCTACCTGTAGCACTCCAAAGTTTGGTCGCCGGATTGTAAAGTTCCGCGCTCGCTAAAATAAATCCCCCCGCGACGAGCACCTGCCCATTGAGAAGAACCGCCGCGGTATGGAACTCTCGTGCTGTCGCCATGCTGCCTGTCGCGGTCCATAGCCCAGTCGCGGGGTCATACAGTTCCGCGCTCGCGAGAGTGGTACCGTTATACCCCCCGGCGACGAGCGCCTTGTCGTTGAGCAGGAGCGTCGCGGTGTGGTCATCTCGCGCAGTGGCCATGCTGCCTGTCGCGGTCCACTGCCCGGTCGCCGGATCATATAGTTCCGCACTCGCCAAGCTGACAATGCTGTTGTTTCCCCCTGCGACGAGCACTTGGCCGTTGGGCAGGAGCGTCCCGGTATGCGCGGTACGCGCGGTAGCCATGTTGCCCGTCGCGGTCCACCGCCCGGTCGATGGATTATAAAGTTCCGCACTTGCCAAGCTAACGTTGCCGTTCGATCCCCCTGCGACGAGCACCTTGCCATTGGGTAAGAGCGCCGCGATAGGACCAAGTCGCGCGGTAACCATCCTGCCTGTCTTGGCCCACAGGCCGGTCGCGGGATCATAAAGTTCCGCACTCGCCAAGCTTGACCCCCGTTGTATCCCCCTGCGACGAGCACTTGACCGTTGGGCAGGAGCGTTGCTGTGTGGCCCTCTCGATGAGGGGTGAATCTTTCCGCTGCGATCCATACGCGGGTTGCCGGATCATAGAGCTCTGCGTTCGCCCGGCCGCCAAAAATATGGCCTCCGGCGACAAGCACCTGACCGTTGGGGAGCAGTGTCGCCGTGTGCCCAAGGTGGGTTGTAAGCATGCTGCTTGTCATCTTCCAAGTGCCAGGTCTTTGCGGCGGCACCTCCCTGGCGATCGGTCCAGTTACAGATTGACTCAACGCAGTCGAAGCCAAGAGGAGGCAAACGGAGCAAAGAGCAAAACCGATTAGGAGACGCAAATGACGCCAGAAGGATAACCCGATTGAAGGTCCGAATGATTTGTTAGCGCGATTGAATACTTCGCTGCGCAAAAGCGAATTTGACAGATTCCGCCAGATTTTCATGCCGAGCACCTCAGTTGTGCGAACGAACGCCGTCGCTCGCGGTTAACCCTTGCGGGAAGAGGGTGAGGTGGCTTGGTTGGAGTCGCCTAACGGACTTGGCGCGATCGCGATTTTCCCACTATCTGGTTCGAGCGCCCATTGGACCTTAGTCGTATGTGCGTTGATTGGCGTCCTCATTTCCCCTCGCCATTTCTTATCTCGTCGCTAGAAATCAAACTGAGCCACCCAAATGTTGATGATTTGGTGGTTAGTTTTTGGCCGGCTGAGGCTCAACTTTGAAATCACAAGTGACAGGAAGATGGTCTGATACCAAGGATTGAGAGATTCGGCACTCCGATCGCTCTACGCCCCGCGAAAAGATGTAATCGAAAGTAGCGTCCGGGTATTTCCCGTGCCCCGGGTGGGTAATCCTCTCAACGAGGGGTGTTGAAACTGAAAAACAATTCTTGAAGCCAGAGGAGGACAGTAGGTCCAGGGTTTTTTCACTAAAAAACAGTGATTGATCTTTGTTCGTATTTAGATCGCCTCCGATCACTATGCCCTTCACTAAGGGCAACAGGTTATGTAACCCCCGCACATGGTCCATTAGTTGCGCCGTCGCCCGCTCCCGTTTCGCGATGTTTGTTTGGGTCTCCCGCTCAGAGTTATCTCTTACAAGGTTGCTTTTCAGGTGAACGCAATAAAAAGCAATCTCGCTTCCACCTAACCGTATTGAAGAGAAGGCGAAACCACGAGGAGGATCAGCTTTGCCGCTTGGCGTCCATGATTCGCTCCAACTCGCCTGAGCAGGCATCTTCGCGATTATTGCCTCTTGCTGCCAGGTGACTTGTCCTCGCTCTTTGAACGCTGAGCAGACCAGGACCTGATATGTGAGCGGTTTCAAAGCCGAAGCTAGCCGCTGGCAGGTTTCCCAATCTCGCACCTCCTGGAGTAAGACAACGTCTGGCGCGAGCGATCTTAGGACTTCTGACGCCTCGGCGATTCTCTTTGGTTCCTGAACGGGATCGCGAAGATTGGCTTTGCCGGACGGGAACCACTGTAGATTCCACGTTGTCACCCGAAACGTCTCGCCTGCGAGAGCGAGCGACGCCGCAAAAAAAAAGAATGAGCGCTACTAGCCGCCGCATATCTAGCAGGGGATACCTTCGTCGGCTCGGCACGGACGGCCTCTGGAATTGCGATACCAGCTGCAATTGCTGTTGTGACGCTTGCTGCTCGAAATCGTCAACCAATGAGTAGTTCCTTGGTCTTGCGAGGTCGCTCAGCGCACCAGCTGCCGTCGAATTGCGTTCTCAGGTTATTCAGCGGTAATTCCGGGCCGCAGCTCAATAAACCGGTTCCCTTCTTTTCCAACACCTTGAAGTTAGTCAACGTCTGTCACGCTAT
This sequence comes from uncultured Verrucomicrobiae bacterium, assembly GCA_963801255.1. Taxonomy (GTDB): domain Bacteria; phylum Verrucomicrobiota; class Verrucomicrobiia; order Chthoniobacterales; family UBA10450; genus JAICXG01. Next base: position 134,579 of record CAWDEC010000013.1, read on the forward strand.
CTAGTTTATATTTCCAAAGTCTCCACGACACTCTTGTGGATCGTCACCATGGAAAGGCACCATGCGCGGAGCGCAGGCGTAGTTGAATGGACTGGCCCCCGAGCCGAAAGCAAGCAGTGCGTGATGAAACGTTACATGGTAAACGGAAACCAGAGACTGAGATCCGCTAAAACAAGCGTCAGGACAAGCGACTAGCTTCTCGTGCTTATCTGATGAGCAGGAAGCTGCGAACCCCGCCGTGCTTGCCATAACAGAATCCGGTTATCCCCCCTTCGCTAATGCTAACAGCGATGGTGCCCGCCCCGGGCGGGACTTCAAACGTGCTGAAGTTTCCGTTGCTCGCGCGGACGAAACCGCGAAAACGGAAGTTCACGTCAGTGTAGGTTCCCGCGATCGCCCCCGTTGAGTCAATGCTGCTAGCGATAGTGGTGCCTATCCCGCCCGGGGCATCAAATGTGGTGATGTTTCCGTTGGTATCGCGGACGAAACCGTGACTCACCCCGCTCGCGTTAAAAAAGTAGGTTCCCGCGATCGCCCCCGTTGGGTTGATGCTGGCACCGATGGTGGCGTCGGCGCCAGGGACGTCAAACGTGGTGATGTTTCCGTTGGCGTCGCGCACAAAGCCGTGATTCACGGAGTCGTCAACGTATTGCCCAGTGATCGCCCCTATTGGATTGATGCTGTAAGGCTCGGTAGCGGCGGAGTCCGGGGGATCAAAGGCGGTGATGTTGCCGTTGTTATCGCGGACGAAACCGTGCTCCCCGCTCACGTCAAAGTATCGGCCCGTGATCGCGCCCGTTGAGTTAATACTGCTAGGGACGGTGGTTGTCGCGCCCGGGGCATCAAACGTGGTGAAGTTTCCGCTGGTATCGCGGATGAAGCCGTGAACGCCGAGCGTGTCAAAAGATTGTCCAGTGATCACCCCCTCTGAGTTAATGCTGAAAGCGGCGGTGTTGCCTGCCGCGTGCGGGACATCAAACGTGATGATGTTCCCGTTGATATCACGGATGAACCCGTGAATGCCGGTGGGTCCTTCGGTGTATCCGGCGATCACCCCATCTGGGTTGATGCTTTGAGCGTAGGTGCCTATCTCGCCTTTGACATAAAACTTCGTCAAGGTGTGCGGAGACAAGGGAGTCTGCGCGGACAATTGCACTGGGATCGCCACCGCGACGAATACGGTGATTGCGGTAAACAACTGCAAAGTTCTGGACCTCATGTTGGTCTCCTTCTTGCGGGATGAAGTTGTCTTGGTGAACCGAATCGAAGCATACATATAGAGGTTTCCTTTCACCCGGGGATTTACCTGCGACTGCCAGGTCTGAAAGTGGGGAGGGAGGCCCCCAGGCTAAACGTCCGCACCAAATCCAGATCTATTCGATGGGCTGATTGCAGTCTTGCGCGCTCTTCGTGTCAAGAATATCCGGCAGGCTAATTATGCCCGGATCGTGGCGTCGCTCGGCTGCGGGGCCGCCGCCGGGAGAAGGACTGATCCGCTAAGACAAGGATGAGGACAGGCGACTAGCTTCCCGTGCTTATCTGCTGAGCAGGAAGCCAACAGAATGCGGCAGACGGACAAGGCAGCTCAAAACCAGTGGGTGCAATGCTAATGCACCCGCCAGCGTCAGCGGCTGTTAATCACCCAACTGGTAGGCTTCTACCAATGCTATGCCAGTAGTATTGCTGTTTCCGCGCAATATTGCGGTGTATGGACCGGGTGGCAAAGTAGTTAGTATCGCAGATTCGGCGTCGTTAATCGGTGCAAGCCCTGTTGCACTAATCTCGTCCTCCTGGTCGCTTCGCCAATTGTCGTTAGAAGCAATCGTTGCACCGTTGCCGTCGTGAAGTTCTAGGGTGGGATCAGCGAGTGCTCCGATGACTGGGAGTGAAGGGCCGATTGCTCGAATTATCGTATTGGCCGATTCGGTTCCCAAAATGATGAAACCACCAATCATTACATTGTCGCCCGTCTGCACGAATCCTCGGGTTGAGATATTTGCCAGCTTTGAATCTACTGTTCGGTCCAGGTCGTAAATCTCCACCAATCCGATGCCTGTCTGGTTTTCTACCCCCTTAAGGATTGTTGTGTATTCCCCGGGTTTGAGAGTGGTCAATATTGCGGATTCCAAGGTGCCCTGCGGAGGGATTCCGGTTGCGCTTATTGCATCCTTGTTAGGGCTGTTTTCCCAATCGTCGTTCTCTGCGAGCAGTGTGCCACCTGAGTCATGCAGTTCCAATAGCGTATCGGGAAGCGAATTTTTCACACTGAGCGATGCCTCTCCCAAGCCGCGGATGTACACCCTTTTCGCATTGCTTCCCGTGACGATAAAACCC
>CAWDEC010000014.1:0-25542 GCA_963801255.1 uncultured Verrucomicrobiae bacterium
AAAGTTGCGCACTCCCGTTGGCTTGCTTACGCCACCGCAACCACTGCAACCGCGCTGGCCGGCGGTCACTCCCTGGAAGCTGACATTCACTATTCGGGCCGTCTGGACGTGCAATTCCCGTGTCAACGGGAATCGTGTTTGAGTGTGCGTACATTCCAACTGGATCAGCCTGGCGATTCTTTTGTGTTGAGGCACTATGTGAATTCTTATGGTGGGTGGAATGCGGTTTTTGTTGACGGAATCGCTTCACGATCTGCAGGTGCTGTTAGGGGCAGATCCGGTTATGTTTCAAGGTTAAGATCTAATCAAATTATATCGAGCGGTCCTTTCGAGCAGTTTGGGGGTTACTTGGTGACTTTCGGCGAAAATGGGCGGTGGAAAGAACCGGGCTACGGTATAATTGGTTTTAGTTTTAACACCGGTGCCGGTGTTCAATATGGGTGGGCACGGATGAGGATAACGTTCGTTGGTAGGGACAATATTTTTAAGCTGGTTGACTACGCATACGCCGACCCCGGTGAGCCACTAAGAGCTGGACAAAAGTCGAGGGACGAGCGAGCGCCCGATCAAGGTTCGCTCGGCTGGCTCGCACTCGGTGCCGTGGGACTCCTTGCCTGGCGTAAAGGCCGGTCTCGACGCGCGTGGTCCAGTTAACGCATCTAATTCTCGTGAGATTAATGATAGTGGAATAAACAAAAGGCGGTTAGCAAGGATACCGTCAACAAAATGTATGGCTTCGATCCCGGACACATTTGGTAGATCACGTGTTTCCTACGGCAGAGAAGAATCCGTAGCACTTCCTCCGGCTCCTGGAACTGAAATTGATTCAGGCCGAAAGGATGATGAAGACGCCCTTTGCCAACTTAAATTTGACGATCCGAACGTCATTTTCTGTCCTGCGCTTCATAGCACAAATCCTGGGACTGATATCTACGAATTACCGACTGGAGTCTCAAGGGCCTCCTTTGAAGAGAAGGAATGCGCCAAGGAGACAAAGAGAAACGCCAAATTTCTGGCAAAATTTAAGCAATCAACGAGCTGCTCTTACACTCCGGCGATATTAGCTTACGGAAAGGTGGCTGATGCACTCAAACTTCATGTTGATGTTCCGGCAGTTGTCTATCGAACGATGGAACAAGCAACCCACAAGGGAGTCGAAAAAATGGCCGACGCCTATGCTCACGGTCTCATAAAGCAAACTTGGGCTGGGCTCGTTAGCAAAATTGCAGCTTCAAGTACCAAAGTGATAAAGGACGGACTTCTTTACGGAGCTTTGGTCGATCATAAGGGTGGAATTGATCACCATCCTACTTTGAATCACAGGGGTCCCGATTCCAATCCTGCAGCTCCCTTTCTTGCATCTTCCACCTGGGTCATGGCTACGAAAGGCTCAGAGATAAGGAGTCAAATTGCGCCCTCGTTGGAGACACTCGGGCAAATGATGGCCGTTCGCGATGTAGGTGAAATGGCAATTATCGATCACATATTGGCTCAACAGGACAGGTTTGGAAATGTAGCTAAGAAAGACAAGGTTTTTTGGTTGGAGCAAACAACCACTGGTCAAAAGCTTCATTCTGTAAAAGCTACGAAGGCAAACAAACCGATTGATGGTAGCAATCAAACGACGATGCAGTATCTAGACGCGAACCATATCCCTTATGTTCAGTTTCCCGTCATGGTTCTTGCCGACAACGATTGCGGATTGCGGCAAGATAGCAATGTCGTTCGAAAAAATAATATGGTTCAGCATCTTCGTCACATCAGTTCTGGCGTCTACAAACACGTTCAGAGTTTTGCAAAAACAAATCCGGACGATTTACTCGAGTATTTTCAAAATCAAACTCTTATGACGAGTGATGAAGCCAAGGGAGTGATTGCTCGACTGCAGGAAGTGGCCTCAATTCTGAAAACAAACTGTGACAATGGAACTCTTCTATTTGACTCAGAGCCCGAAATTTTCCTCGGTATGGAGCCAATCCCACCAAAGAATTGCGAATAACTGGATAAAGGCCCGGACAATCTTCATTTGCTGGCGGAATCGGTTATTTCCGCGATTTCTGTCGCGCTTACGTGCGAGAAAGGCGGGCGCGACCTAGTCCAGATCGTACGCTTCGACAAGAATATAGCTGCCCCCGTCGCAGAGTGCTGGGATCCGAATGAAGTCAAATACCAGCAAAAGGCATTATTGGTCGAACGTATTGGCCGCGCGTCCGGCCCGGAGTTCTTCAGGGTGTTGCCTCAAATAGTAGAGATGTTTTCCCGCTCCACACTACGCACAGCCGCATCAGCCTTGTCCGCGTCCACCATATAGTTTAAAACGCCGGTTATAGCTTAAGGTGTGTAGCATGACGAGCCGTTTGAAGGCCAAAAACGAACAGGGATTATGAGTGCGATACTACAGGCTTTTTATTGGAACTGTCCCGAGGCGGAAAACCGCGAGCATCAGTGGTGGAGCTTTGTTAAATCCAAACTGCCGCTCATCAGGCAGGCAGGTTTCACAGCCCTGTGGCTGCCGCCTGCCAGCAAGGCGGCCGAATGGAACTCAATGGGATACGATCCCTATGACTACTACGATTTAGGCGAGTTCGATCAAAAAGGCGGCGTGCCCACCTGGTTTGGTTCTAAAGCCGAGTTATTGGACCTGATCCAGTCTGCTCACGCCTTAGGTCTCCAGGTGTACGCCGATCTGGTGATCAATCATAATAGTGGCGCTGACGCCCTGGAACTAAATCCATCCGATGGCATATCGCGATGGACACAGTTCGTGCCTAAGAGCGGAAAATTCGCGCGCGACTGGACCTGCTTTCATCCGAGCAGGTTCGAGACATGGGACGGCGCCACCTTTGGTGACATGCCGGACCTCTGTCATCGCACGCCAAGAGTCTATTCCGAGCTTATCAATTATGCCCGCTGGCTTTTGGAAGACATCGGTTTCGACGGATTCCGTTACGACATGGTGAAAGGCTACGGCGGCTGGATGGTTCGTTCGATTCAGGAACTGCGTGCACTACGGGGCGATACCCCTTTCAAGCCGTATGCAGTTGGCGAATGTTGGGACAGCGAACGCACGATTGATGATTGGCTCGATGAAACGAATGCGTGGTCCGACAATCCGGTCGGCGCGTTTGACTTTCCGCTCCGCTGGCGGCTGCGCGATTTATGTGACAGCTATGGCTTCAGTCTCACCGACCTCGCCCAGCCTGGAGTGTTAGTGTGGGATCGGCCGGCTCAAGCTGTCACCTTTGTGGAAAACCACGACGTTGTGCGCGACAGCCCTATCATCAACGATAAGATGCTGGCATATGCCTTCATTCTCACGCACGAAGGATACCCATGTGTCTTCTGGCAGGACTACTTTAACTGGGACCTTGCCCAACCCGACAATCAAAGCGGCATTAATGCACTCATCCGGGTTCACGAACAAAGTGCCGCCGGCTCGACGCAAACTCTCTTCGCCGATGACGACCTTTACGTCATGCAACGTTCGGGTCTTAGCGATCAGAGCGGGCTCATATTCGTCTTGAATAACCGCAGTAATTGGAACGGCACGACAGTCCAGACACAGTGGAACAACACACAGCTCGTACCCGCCGCCTGGCGCGGGCGCGACGACCTCGGCGTGCCGGAGGAGAAATGGACTAACGAGTCAGGCTGGGTCGATCTCTGGGCGCCACCGCGCGGTTATGCATTATATGTGCCGGCTAAGTGAGTCGATGGCCAGGCCGTCTACTTGCAGCTTCAGCTCGTGGACCTTTTGACACTTGGAGTGCAATCCTGGAACGTCCCTACCCCAGCCAGGAGAAGTAGAGGTTGGTATCATCAACGCCTCTCCAGGCGAGTTCCAGTCTACCGTTGAAATTGGTCAATGCGGGTCCGGTAGCACTCCCAATATTCGGAATGTTTATTTGTCCCGACCATTCGCCGTTGCGCAGGCGACTGAAGTAAATCCCACTGTCATTTTTCGATCCTCTCCAAGCCAGGACGATAGTGTCTCCGCGGGTGGTTGCGGCTAACTGAGCGCTCGTGCGGATGCTTTCGGAACCGATACCTTCGGCTTCGACCGTATTGTAGGCGATCTTCTGTTGCACCTGCCAAATGGCGTTGGGTTGATCGTCCATCCATGCAAAGTAGGCGTCGCTATCTTCGTCTAGTCCTTTCCAGAACATGTAAAGGCGATTGCCTAACACCGCCAGGGCTGGGCCACGGGACGTCCCGCGGCCGAAGATAGGTTGCAGCGGTGCCCAGTTACTCCCATCGAAGCGTGACCAATAGAGGGTGGAGTCTCCATCCACTCCTTTCCAGGCGATGTACATTTGCCCGTTGAACATTGCGAGGGCCGGCCGGCCGCCAGTGAAAGCGCCGGGGACTGTGTCCTGGTCTGTCCAATCTTGGAAAGCAGGATCCGCATTCTGCGCGAAGTAAATCGCGTCATCGTCCTCCCCGCCATCCCAGGCCATGAATAAACCCGTTGTCTGCCCGTTACTAAATCCAGTCGCCAGAGCTGGCCCGTTTACAGAACCAATGCCCGGGATCAAGCTTTGGTGGGACCATTGATCTCCCTCGAGAACGGACCAGAAAATCGAGTCGCCCTCAAAGCCTCCTCTCCATGCCATATAGAGTTGGAAGTTGCTATTGCCCAGCCAGGTCGTCCCCGCGACAGCGAGCGACGGGGCACTTGTCGAACCGCGATCATCGAGAGGCTGCTGCGGTTGCCATCCGTACATGTCATTGATGGCCAGGATTGTCTCCAGGTCGATCCCGGTCCCGACCTTGTAGGGATACATCAGGGACGCGCGACTAGTGGAATGGGCTAGCCCTAGCACATGCCCTATCTCATGCAGCGCTACAGTGAATAACGATTGCCGGGAAGCAGCACTCATGTCCCATATGTTCTCGCGAAAAGCGAGGCGACCATCCGTCGGGTAATGCCCAACGCCTAACACACCGGGTTCGCCCAGCTCAGGCTCTAGCGATGAGCCGCCGAACTGGATGAAGATATCCGCCGTTCCATCAACGGCTGTAAAAGTAAAGAAGGGCGCAATGTTTTGCCATTGCGTGAAGGCCTGTGCCATGACTGCGTCCACGTAGGCCTGCGCCGTAGCTTCGCTCACCGAGGGTTGGACAAGGCCGGAGTTTTTGATATCAACGATGTACCTCAGGTTACCATGACTCCACCGCCGACCTGAAGAGCCATAGGTTGTAACGTGGAGGTCGCCGGCTCTGGGATCCGGAACGCCACAATACTGGCCGTGATTGACATCAGCGAGAACATCGCTACCGCCGGAAAACACGCCGTCCAAGTTGCCCCAGCCTCTTCCTACTTGCTTTGGTCCTTCCCATTGGAAGCTGCCATTTTCGCGTCCTAGATGACGATACCATCTTAGGTCGCCGCCGGATGCCACGTTTGATCGCCCCGGAATGTAATGGGTATCGTCTGCGACAGGATCGATGGCATAGATAATCCCATCGCCACCAGAGAAGATATATTCCAAGCCAGACCAGCCTCTGCCGACTTTATTCGGCCCTTCCCACTTGAGGCTACCATCCTCTCGACCAAGGTGACGATACCACTTTAAGTCACCACCCGATGCGATGTTCTCTCTTCCAGGCACGGCATGGGAACGGTCTGCGAGCGGAGTCACGGCGTAGATGATTCCATCGCCGCCCGAGAAAAGATGAGGGAACCCGGCCCAACCCGTGCCGACCGTTTTTGGTCCTTCCCATCGAAAGCTACCGTCTTCGCGTCCGAGATGGCGGTACCATTTTAGGTTGCCGCCAGACACTATGTTAGTTCTACCCGGGACATGTTTGGAAAGGTCTGCCACCGGATCGACGGCATAGATAATCCCATCGCCACCAGAGAAGACGTGTTCCAAACCGGCCCATCCAGTGCCGACCCTTTTCGGCCCTTCCCATCGGAAGCTGCCATCCTCGCGTCCTACATGGCGATACCACCACAGATTGCCACCGGATATCCGGCTCGGTATCCCGGGAACGTCATTAACGGCCTTTGTGCTGATCGGATCAATTGCATAGATAATCCCATCACCGCCGGAGAATACGTGCTCGAAGCCGGCCCATCCGGTGCCGACTTTCTTCCCGCCCTCCCATCGAAAAGTGCCGTCATCCCGTCCGAGGTGACGATACCAAATCAGATCGCCGTTTGGCACGATGGCGTAGATAAACGGGCTGGGCCTGGTGCTCCTCCTGAAGAACTGTTGCTGAGTTGGTTCTAACCCGAACGAGCCATCTCCATTAAGTCGATCGGAAGCAGAATCAGTCGCTCGCCCAGATTGTGAGTAGAGGCGATTAGTCGGCGGAGCGAGGTAAGCGGTGATGTCGTTAGGCGATTTCATGGTTTTCTTATTCCAAGTTGAGGGTTTCGATGACTCGTGTGCAGTCAGGGCTCCTCCGAATGCTCGTGAAAGTCTTTAGAAACTGGTTGAATTTTTCTGAAACTTTCTGAAATTGCAGATGACGAATTCCGCGGCCGCCATCTACGAGTTTGGTGACTTCCGGCTCGATGTGATCAGGCGCCGGATGTTACGCCGAAGTGGTGCGCTGGTGCCACTCACTCCAAGGGTGTTCGACACCCTTCTCTACCTGGTGCAGCACAGCGGCGGTGTGCTCGACAAAGAGCGCCTGATGGAAGCCATCTGGCCCGATTCGATCGTTGAAGAAAACAATCTAAGTCAGAATATCTCCTTCCTGCGCCGGATTCTGGGCGAGAACCCGGCTTCGCATCGCTACATCGTCACTGTGCCGGGCCGTGGATACCGCTTTGTGGCGGAGGTACGGGCACTCGAGACGCCGGACACGGCTGAAAGAATAACTGATGCGCCGGCCGTCGCAGCAGACTTGGATATTGCCCCAGAGGATTCACAACCGACTCACTCTCCAATCCGGAAAAAGGCTTTGCCTCAACTACTTTGGACGACAGCGGTCATCGTGCTCAGCGGCGCCGTGTTCTTCCTTTGGCGAAGCCAAACGCGAAGCCCGGAGGGCAGCGCTCAAGACAGGCCAGCGGCGGCCGCCGTTTCGGACAAGACCATTGCTATCTTACCCTTCGACAATCTGAGTGGTAGCTCGGAGAACGCTTACTTTGCCGATGGAATTAAGGACGAGATCCTGACCCGCTTGTCAAAAGTCGCCGCGCTCAAAGTTGTCTCGCGCACCTCGACACAAAAGTTCAAACACGCGCCCGATAACCTGCGCGGAATCGCGCAGCAGCTTGGGGTCAGAAACATTTTGGAAGGCAGCGTGCAGAAATCGGGCGAAACAGTGCGCGTAACAGTGCAGCTGATTAACGCGCAGAGCGACACTCATCTCTGGGCGGAGACATACGATCGCCGGGTAACAGATATTTTCCAGGTCGAGAGCGAAGTGGCCGAACGCATCGCCTCGGCACTCGCGGCAACCTTAAGTGACCCAGAGAAACTGGCCCTCAAGGCAAAGCCCACGACAAACGTCGAGGCGCATGAAGCTTACTTGAAGGGGCGCTATTTTTGGAACAAACGGACAGGAGAAGGATTCGAGAAAGCAGGCGAATATTTTCGTCAGGCGATCGCGATTGATCCCAACTACGCCCAAGCTTACGCGGGTTTGGGGGATGTTTATCAATTTACAGCCTATGATGCCGTCTCCCGAACGCGCCTCTATGCCAAAGCCAGAGAAGCGGCCCGGAAGGCGCTGACTCTTGATGAGATGCTCGCCGAACCTCATGCCTCTCTCGGTTTGCTGGCTATGAATTTCGACTGGGATTGGGCGACTGCCGAGAAAGAATTCAGGCGTGCGATCGAACTGAATCCCAACTACCCGACCGCGCACCATTGGTATGCTGAGTTCCTCGCTGCCGTTGGCCGGTTCGACGAATCGCTCGCGCAGATCCATCGCGCGCGTGAACTCGACCCGCTCTCGCTGGTTATCAACGCCGATATGGGCAAGCTTCTTTACTACTCCCGGCGCTACGACGACGCCCTGAAGCAACTGGAAGAGACGGTGAAGATGGATGCGGAGTTCCCGCAGGCGCACATCTGGCTCGGTTCTCTTTACTCCACGATAGGCCGATATGGCGACGCGATCGCCGCGTTCCAGAAAGTAAGAGAGAACAGTTGGGCGCTGGGATGGCTTGCTTATGTCTATGGCATCTCCGGTCAGCGCAACGAGGCTGAGAAGATTCTGGCTGAGTTAGAGCGGATAGCAGCCGAGGGTCCGATCGATCCTCACATCATGCTTTGTGTTTACCTGGGCCTGGGAGATAAAGACAAAGCCTTTGCCGCCCTGGAGCAGGAGTACGAGGTGCGCTCGCTTGGCATGACGTCGCTAAAAGTGAACCCTTGGTACGACGGCCTTCGCTCCGACCCTCGCTTCACCGATCTTCTCGCTCGGATGAATCTCCGATAAGGCAGGAAAGTTAAGAAGCTGGACGTTGAGCGATTCCCCTCTTTCCTTTTGGCGTGACAACTTTTTTGGGTTGCGGTTTTGCCGCCAAGTATCTCGAGGGCGGCGGGAATTTTTCCGTGCCGTTGCAATGGATGCTTGGGTTACGCCGGCTGGAGCTGGATGCCATTTGGCTGGAAGTGCTACCGGCGACGGATAATCCGGCGCGCGACAAGGCATGCGTCGCAAACTTCCAACGACAACTGCGAGCGCATGGTTTGGCCGGTCGCTATTGTTTGCTCCATCAGGACCCCGCGAAGTCGGAGCACAACCTGGACGACATTCATTGCATCGGAATTTCTCGCCGCGAGTTGCTTGATCGTCTCGCGGGACCGAACACGTTGCTCAACCTTTCCTACTCGATTCATCCGCCGCTGCTCCTCCAGTTCGAGCGCCGTATCTTCTGCGATCTGGACCCGAGCGAAATCTTTTACTGGATGACGAAGATGGATCTCGGCCAGCAGCATCATGATGAATTTTGGACGATCGGACTCAATGTGCACGGTGCCGATTGCAAATTGCCAAGATCGCCGCTGACATGGCGAACGTTTTATCCTCTCGCTGATACAAACCTGCTTCGTCCGCGTCCGCTACCTCGTCGTCCAAAGTTCAGCACCATAGGTCAATGGTATTGGGGCGGCGGCGTGGAGGTGAATGGCGAATTTCCAGATCTCTCCAAGAAGCACGCCTTCGGTCCATATCTCGATCTCCCCTCGCGCGTGCCGGAAGCGAGTTGGGAGTTGGCGATGAATCTCAACGCCGATGATCCCGAGCGGACGCGCCTCGAAAAGCTCGGGTGGCGACTGGCCGATCCACATCGCGTCGCCCGCACGCTGGCGCGCTATCGGCGTCATCTTGCATCCGCCACAGCGGAATTTACGGCCATCAAAGGCGTTGACGTCAGCTGGCAAACCGGCTGGGTGAGCGATCGGGCGGCTGCTTTCCTCGCTCTAGGCCGGCCGGTCATTACTGAGCCGACCGGTGCCGAGAAATATCTTCCCGTTGAAAGCGGAATGTTTTTCGTCCGTAATGCAACTGAGGCAGCGGAAGCGGCGAGCATAATCTTACGCGACGGGACGCGGCTCGGTCGACAGGCGCGCACCTGCGCAGAGGAGGTATTCGATTCCGCAAAAAACCTCCGCAAAATCCTCGGCCTTTAGTTTGTCGGAAACCGGCCAGCAAAAGGGCTTGGATTCACCGTTGCAAAAGCGAAACGGGGTGTTACTCGTTGTGCCGATATGGCCGATCTCATCAAAGCGGACGAGCTGAAAAACCGCCTGAAGAAGGTCCCGGAATGGGAGCTGGAGAAAAAGCATCTTGAGCGCACGTTTGAGTTCGATGAGTTCTCGGAGGCAATTGATTTTGTGAACAGCGTTGCCGAGGTGGCCGAGGAAGAAGAGCATCACCCCGATATCGATATCCGCTTCAACAAGGTGCGACTGGTTCTGTCCACCCACAGCAAGGGCGGCCTGACCGAGTTGGATTTCAATCTCGCCGAGCGCATCGATACGCTCTCGGAGTAACCGCCTCCATGTCGGGGGAAGGCGAACCAATTCCACCTTCCCGCACACGCCGGGTCGTGGCAGCGATCGTCGTGGTGATCGTGGTGGTGACTGTCTGGTGGGTGATCGAATATCGACAAAAACCTCCCCCGCCGCCGACGCCTATCGGCGAGCAAACGAACTAGCCGTTTTTCCCCTGGCGCCTCTTCAACTGCTCCGTTCCTCGTCTGCGTCGATGTACTGAAACATCGTTTCAATATCATCGCGCTCCTCGAATCCGCTCTCACGTTTGCGGCGTTCGAGAGTGGGCGTGAGCTCGTCGTTCCAGCCACATTTGCGCAGGTATTCGTTCCAGACCTCGATCTCTTCGGCCGATCGATCTTTCCCGTGTTCGAGAGCCCACCGCAAAATCTCTTCGTCAGTTGCCTCCTGCTCCAGCACGCGCGCCCGCAACGCATCGTAGTCGATCCCGAGAAAGCGCACACATTTCCCATCGAATCCTTTGCCGAGGTTCGGCACCCAGTCGTTAGGCAACTCGCCTCGCGCGTCAGCGCGAATCTTGTCCAGCATCCGTCCGAAATAAACCAGCCCGCTCACTTTCTCCGCTGGACTGCGCGCAGGAAACGGTCGCGTACTCATGCTCGAAATTGCTTCGTGAGTTGACCCTTGTCCATGGCGGGCCGGTGTCGGATGCTCAGCAAATGGATCGGATCGCGGGGATCGAGACCGAATACGGCTGCCTGGCGAGTGGCGACGGAGCGCACCCAAACGGCGATGCATGGCCTGTGAGGGTGAAGAATTATCTCTTCCGCAAAATGCGCGCCGGCGTGATCGATCTGCATTATCGCGATTACGAAGAGCCACCGGGCAACGGCGGTTTTCTCCTCAACGGCGGCCGCATTTATCTGGACATGGGCCACCTCGAATACGCTTCACCCGAATGCCGGCAATTGCGCGATGTCGTGGCCTACGATCTGGCCGGCGACCAACTCCTCCAGTCCGCGCTCGATTCGTTAGGCGCGAGCGAATCGGTCTCCTTCATCAAGAACAATATCGACCATCACACCGGCGCGACCTTTGGCTGTCACGAGAATTATCTTATGCGACGCGAAGCGCAGTTTACTCCGCCCGCGCTCGGAGCGCTCCTCGCATTTCTCGCCACGCGCCAGGTTTTCACCGGTGCCGGTCGAGTCGGCCAGGCGAATCCGCTCGCGTTCGATTTCGAAGTGCCAAGCTCGGAGGAGACGATCGATTTCCAGCTCAGCCAGCGCGCCGATCACATCGTAAACGACATTTATCAATGGGTGCAGTTCAACCGCGCGATCATCAACGCGCGCGACGAACCACTGGCCGATTACCGGCGCTATCGCCGACTGCATTTGCTCATCGGCGACTCCAACATGAGTCCCTTCGCCAACGCGCTGAAGATCGGCACCACCGCCTGCATTCTCGGTCTGCTTGAAGCCGGACTCTTGCCTAACGACCTCACTCTCCTCGACGCCGTCCAGGCGACGCGCGACATCTCACGCGATTCTAGCCGCCGCTGGCTTGTCGAATTGGAAGACGGCCGCACCATCGGCGCGCTCGACGTGCAATGGCAGTTGCACGCGTTGGCGGCACGACATCTCGCCGGCCGCGACGAAGAGACTGACTGGCTGCTCGAGAGCTGGAGTTACACACTCGACGCTTTGCCTAACAAACCGGAATCTCTTATCGGCGGCGTCGATTGGATCAGCAAAGAATTTCTCCTCCGGGAATTCATGGCCGCGGAAAATCTCACCTGGCACGACCCGTGGCTGCAAAGCCTCGACCTCGAATATCACAACATTAATCCCGCGCGCGGCCTCTTCTTTGGACTGGAGCCGGCCAAGCGTATCGGTGAATGGAACAATCTCGTTAGGCAAAAAGACGCCACTCACACTCCACCGGCCGACACCCGCGCCGCCGGCCGCGCCCGAGCCGTCGCGGCCTTTCGCAAAGAGCGCCGACCCTATGTCATTAACTGGGATTCCATCGCCTGCGAGAGTCATGACTTCCTCGTCATGGGCGATCCTTTCCAGACTTATGTCGAGAAGGTCGACGAATTCGTCAGGCAAACACGCTCGCTTTAAGAAAGAAAATCAGTTGCTCGGCCGGAGCCAGACCCTAGATTCCGCACCTCAATTCACTCACGCCCATGATTACGGTAATGCGCAAGCACCACAAGATCCTGATGATCTTCATCACGATTCTCGTCTGCATCTCTTTCTCCTGGTATTGGAACCGGACCGACTTCTCCACCATCGGTAACGCAGCCGTCGGCAAGTTCCACGACCGGGTTGTTTCGCAGGTGGAATACCAGCGCAATTCGCGGCTGCTGCGTCTCGCCGGACAGCTCGGGATGCGTGAGCTGGCACAGGATCTGACGGCCGGCGCACAAAGCGAATCAGACGCCTTCCAGAATTTTGCCTGGAACCTGATGGTGCTGCGTTACGAAGGAAATCAGCTGGGAATCGAACCTACCACTTCCGAGATCGCGGACGAGGTCAAGACGTTGCCTGCCTTCCACGGCAAGGACGGATTCGATTTTACCGCCTATGGGAACTTCGTCGATCACGCCCTTGGCCCGATGGGTTTCAGTCAGGCAGAAATCGAGGAATTAGCGGCCGATCAGATCGTGCTCAAGCGAGTGAAGAAAATGCTCAACGGCGGCGTGAGCATGCCTGAAAACGAGCTGCGAAAGGACTATGAACAGGCCTACGCGAAGATGGACGTAAGCGTGGTGCGGTTTCGGACAGAAGACTTCGTCAAGGACACGCCGCCGAGCGATGACGACGTCACGAAATATTTCGATAGCCACAAAGCCGAACTGAAGACGGACGAGACACGCAAGGTAAAATTCGTCCAGTTTGGCCTAACGGATGAGCAAAAGAAGCTGACCGGCAGGCCGCGCGTCGAAGTCCTGCAAAAGCTGGCCGACCAGGCGAACGACTTCATTGAGGCGCTTCAAGTCAAGGGTGCAGACTTCGATCAGGTGGCCACGAAATTTCAGCTGACTCCAAAAGAGACCGGCGAGTTTGCCAAGGCAAAGCCCGATCCGGCGTTCGGCGATTCAGCCGGGCTGGCCCAGGCCGCGTTTGGCCTAACGAAAGAGACACCGAACAGCGAACCCGTTCAGACAAAGGATGGGTTTGATATTTTGCACCTCATCAACGTCCAGCCGTCGCATCCGCTGACGAAGGAGGACGCGCGACCGCGCATTGTTGAGGCCCTGAAGAAACAAGCGTCGCAGGAAGCTGTCGCGAACAAAGGAAACGAAGTCGCGATCAAGCTGCGGGAGGATTTGCAGAGCGGAAAAACGATCGAACAAGCCATGACCGACGCCGGAGTGAAGCCGGAGAAGCTTCCGCCATTTGCCCTGATCGACACGCCGCCCGGCGCCACGCCGACGCCGAAACCGGAGAAGAAAGATGAGACTCCGGACATGGAATCCATCAAACAAGCGGCCAGCAGTCTGAGCCCGGGAACCGTGAGCGATTACGTCAACACGGCGCATGGTGGACTGGTTGTCGTGCTCGAAAAGCGCGAGGATCTCGGACCAGCGGCCTTTGAGAAAGCGCGCAGCTTCCTCGAAGACCGCACGATGGATAACAAAGGCGCGATCGTCTTTTATCAATGGCTGCGCGACCGACGACACGCGGCTGGAATTACCGAAACCGAGCAACCGACTCCGGCCGCCGGCTGAGCCGGGAAGCGGGCCGCAACTTTGGCCTAACGAATCATGGAATCGGTCGACGAAATCTTCGACGATGCCAACGGCGACCTGGCTATCGGCGACCTGGAAAGCGCCGTGGAAAAATATCGCCGTTGCGTCGAGCTGGACCCGCAGTTCTTCGACGGCTGGCACGCGCTCGGCATGGCCCTGATGAAGCTCGGGCGTTATCCGGAAGCGATCGACGCGGGAAAGAAAACGGTGGAGTTAAAGCCGAACGACCAGATCGGCTGGACCAGTCTGTCGTTATTCTACAATCGCAACGGCGACATCAAGGAAGCCGAAGCCGCCGGGGCCAAGGCGCGCATCCTTTCCTGGGGCGGCAAGATCGCCAAGGAATAGGTGTGAGATTTGAGCTGGCAAAGCTTTCTTTGGAGC
Organism: uncultured Verrucomicrobiae bacterium; assembly: GCA_963801255.1. Lineage (GTDB taxonomy): Bacteria > Verrucomicrobiota > Verrucomicrobiia > Chthoniobacterales > UBA10450 > JAICXG01. The sequence goes on from CAWDEC010000014.1 coordinate 14,071, forward strand.
GCTTCGCCAAAGGGGAACAGCACGATAGTTAGAGCCGGACCCTCTCGATCGCCGCTTTGGGTAGCGACGTCACTCAGAAAATTCCTGACAAACTACTTCTGGCCGTAACCAGGATGTCGTCCTTTCGCCTATGGCTGACTTCTAAAATGCGCGTTCAGAAAATCGAAAGCGTCAAGTCGGAGCCTGCGTGAAGGTATTAGTCCGTCTTTGTCGAACCAGATTAGGAGTCCATGATCGCTTCCGGGTATGACGAGAGTTTCATACAAGGAACTATTTATGTTGTTTGCCAGCAAGGCGCATTCTAAGTCGTCCATCTGATGCGGCGGGGTTTCGTCGTTCACGCTACCCGCCGCGAAGATTGGCTTAAAGGTCTGAACGCTTTGCGGTTTTACTTGTGCAACCACGGAGACTGTCTTTTGGCTGGGGCCGCCATCAGGATCGACCCGAGTTATCGTGTTGGTATAATTCTCGACGTCCTTGACGAACTCCAGGCGTACGCCGCTAGCATCTTCTCTATCTGACAAGTCATACGGACCAGAGAGGGCAATCGCGCAATCTGGCCGATCGTCAACACCACCCTGGCACCAATTTGGATAGGTACTTGGCAGACTTGGAGTCATGTCGAGCGCCGCGAAAACAGCGTGTGCCGCCCCGGCTCCGCCGCCAAGGACCGCGACATGTCCATTGCACAACGGCTGCTGCCGAGCGGCTCGAACCAATGACTTAGCGTCATCCGTCTGTTCCGGAGGCCGCCCCGATTCCGGATGCGAATGGTTCGGTTGCTTTTTGATTAAGTTACAAGGCGCCAGTCGATAGCTGACCGCCAGAACATAGTAACCGTTGGCCTGAAGATCGGCGGCCAGTTTTTGCACTCCAATTTCGTTGGCAGTGCCTTTGTAAAATCCGCCGCCATGAAAAACAAGGATGGTATAAAAAGGCCCGCTTCCCGCGGGTATATATTCTACCCATTGCAAAATTGTACCGTCGGGAGGTTGGAAGGCAGCGGGAATATCCTTCGGCACATGCGAGGTCAGCAGGATGAGATCCGCCCCCTCGCCGAAACACTGGGAACAGATGCGATTATACGGATTACCCGGCGTCGGACTGGGAATAGGAGGAGTAGGACTGCAAGTGGGAGTCGGGCTGGCACTTTGTGCCCGACATGGCGGGGCAAGCCAAACGAGTGCAGTTACCATACCGCATGCCAACGCCCCGAGAGTTCGTCTTAGACGGTGGGGCGAGGTTCTGGGCTGACGTTTGGGGCTCAGATTCCGGGCTGAGTTTGATTTTTCGTTATTCATAGCGTGGGGCGATGAAGGCGCCATTTGGATTGCGACTCTCGTTATACCCAAGCCGCCAGATTCGCGTCAACGCTTTTATGACATTTTGGCGACAAACTGCTTACGGGCTAGAACGACCCAGGTGGGAGCTCAAACGGGGTCAAAGCAAAATGATCTCGAAACTCAAAGCAAGTCGCGAACGAGGATCAAGCGACAGCTATCACGGAGATTTGCCCCATCGGAAAGGGCGTTGAGTGATCAAGAAAAATTTCAACCGGCCAAACTCGGCCGCATAAGACTTAGCCTAACGGCAAGCTATTTGCCGATCCAGCGGTAGAAGCTTTGGTAATGACCTATTCCGCTGCGATAATTCACATAGGTCGCGAGGGCGAGGAGCGGGAAATTCTGGCGATACATGTCGTACTTGAGATAGAAGACACGCGGGAAACCGGTGCCGGTAATTTCCAGTTCGTCCCAGGCGCCGTCGGCCCGCTGAGTATCGAGGAGATAGCGCAAGCCCCGTTGCACACTTGGGCGATCGAGGTCGCCGCAGGCACATAGACCCATGATGGCCCAGGCGGTCTGCGAAGCAGTGCTGGGACCTTTGCCTTTCAGGTCCGGTGTCTCATAGGAGGCACAGCTTTCGCCCCAGCCGCCATCGTCGTTCTGGCAGCTCTCCAGCCAGTCGCGTCCGCGCAGGATCCAATCCTGATCCATGTCTTCACCGATCGAGCGCAGGCCGCGCAGGACCTGCCATGTGCCATAGATATAGTTAACACCCCAGCGGCCATACCACGAGCCATCGTCTTCCTGCGTCTCACGGAGATAGCGAATCGCCTTTCGGACCAACGGGCGGCCGGGATTATAACCGATATAACCCAGGAGCTCCAAGGTGCGCGCCGTGAGGTCGCTGCACGTCGGGTCAAGGATGGCGTTATGATCGGCAAAGGGCATGTCTTCCAGCCAATGGCGCGTCACATCCTTATCGAAAGCGGCCCAGCCGCCGTCATGGCATTGGAAACTGAGTTGCCAGGCAAGGGCGCGCTCGAAAGTGTTGGCTAACTCACTTTGCTCGTTAGGCCGAACCAGGCGCAGCGCCATCAGGACCATGGCGGTATCGTCCGTATCGGGATAATAAACGTTGTTATACTCGAAGGCCCAGCCGCTGGCTTCGGTGTGCGGATTGTTCATCGTCCAATCGCAGCGTACCCGCACTTCCTTGTTGACGAGCCACTGGGCCGCGCGCTGCAAAGCGGGATGCTGAGTCGGAAGGCCCGATTCGGCGAGGGCGATGATATTAATCGCGGTGTCCCAGACAGGAGAGAGACAGGGTTGAATCCGGAAATCGTCAGGATCGTCGACAAAAAGACCGGCGAAGTCGTTGAGGGCTTTTTGGTAAAGCGGGTGGTCCTTTGAATAATCGAGTGCGCGCAGGGCGATAATGGAATTCAGCATCGCGGGAAAGACTGCGGCGAGTCCGTCGCTCCCTTCCCCTATCCGCTCGATCATCCAACGTTCCGCTTCCTCGAGCGCCCGGCGGCGAAGCGCCTTGCTATGCATCGGCTCAAGAAGCTTCAGCGCGCGATCGGCGCGCAGGAAAAAGTTTCGCCAGGTGAGAAGGCGCTGATCGCGCGGCAGGGTGAAGTCGTTTCCTTCCGTCCCGACCGGGTAAAGCTCGTGCAGTTGCTTGTCGTTAGGCAGATCGCGCGTCGGCTTAAAATGATTGATGATCGCCAGAGGGATGAGCATGGCCCGGCTCCAGGACGACATCTTGTAAATGTTGAAGAAACACCAGTGCGGGAGCAGAACCATTTCCACCGGAATGACCGGGAGATATTTCCAGGGGAATTGGCCTAACAATGCCAGGTAGAGTTTGCTGTAAGTGTTCATGCGGGGAATGCCACCGAGGCGCAGAATGTTGGCCCGGGCTTCCTGCATGAATGGCGTGTCGGGACTGTGTCCAGCCAGCTTGAGCGCGAAGTAGGCTTTGACGGAGGCGTTAATCTCGCTCGGACCACCGTAGTAGATATTCCACCCGCCATCGGGAAGCTGCCGTTCCAGGATATGTCGGGTGCAACGGCGTTGCAGAGTCTCATCCACATCGCCCACCCAATGCATGAAAAGCACGTAATCGGAGCAAAGCGTGCTATCGACCATCAGCTCACCGACCCAATGGCCATCGGGCTTTTGCTGGCGAAGGAGGTTCTGCTGCGCCAGACCAATCGCCTCGCGCAGCTCTTCCCTGTTCGTCAGGCGAGCGGGCGATTCGCGGCGCGCACTTGGGAGGCTAATGATATTTGCGGAGGTCTTAGCCATCACAGGCCGCTACGAGACTTTTTTCGTCGGCTCGGCTTTCTTGCCTGTGAGATGTCCGTTGCCCGAAGTCATGCCGTTATAAACCGCGACTTCATTTCCTTTGCCGGTCGGCTTTGGACGCGCACCGAAGTTGAACTTGATCGTCTTCCAGGTGTCGCCACGCTGCGCGTGCAGGCCGAGGCTCGCAGTCGGCTCATAGCCGCAATGAGTCATGCAGTTTTCGCAGCGTGGATCTTTGGCCACGCCATCAACCACACCGTACTTGTTCCAATCGACGTGCTCGAGCAGTTCGGCGTAGGAATCGTAGTGACCCTTGCTGCCAATGCTGTCGGTGAGGAAATAGCAGGGCGCTTTCCAGCCGAGAATGTTGCGCGTTGGGATCGCCCAGGCCGAGCACGTCAGGTCGCGTTTGCCGGCGAGGAATTCGAAATAAACCGGCGTGCCAAAGAAAGCGTAACGCTCCATCCACGCTTCCATGCGGTTGAATTTTTCTCTCGTTAGGCTGCGGGTGAGGAAGAAATTTTCCGGACGCAGGTTAAGCCGCTCGATCATGTCCTTTTTCGCGGCATCATATTCGTAGCCAGGTGTGATGGTGTGGCCGTCGACACCAAGATCGCTCAGAAAATCAAACATCTGCTCGACCTCATCCATATCGGTCTCCTTGTAGATGGTGGTATTGGTCGCGACCTGGTAGCCGAGAAGCTTCGCCATCTTGATCGCGAGAATGCATTCGCGAAAAACACCTTCGCGCTCGACGATCAGGTCGTGCGTCCGCTCGAGGCCGTCGAGGTGAACGTTCCAGTACATCCATTTGCTGGGGCCAATCGTCGGCTTGGCCGGGTCTTTTGGTCCCGCCTGGATCGCGGCGACGTCCTTTTCCGCCAAAAGCCCGGCGGTGGTGAGGGCGGTGATTTTCTCCTCAATCTCAGTCGGGCGTTTCGGATATTCGGCCGCCAGCCATTCGCGCATTTTTTTGCGCATGAACATGGCATTGGTGCAGATGTAAACGATTCGTCCCTGCCCGAGCACACCGGTGACGAGCGCTTCGATCTGTGGATAGATGAGCGGTTCGCCGCCGCAGACGGAAACCATCGGTGCATTGCATTCCTGTGCGGCCGCGAGGCAATCCTCGAGCGGGAGCACATCCTTGAGCGACGTCGAGTATTCGCGAATGCGGCCGCAGCCGGTGCACGTCAGGTTGCATGTATGCAGCGGCTCGAGCTGCAGGACGGTGGCAAATTTTTGCGTCCCCCGGAGTTTGTGACCGACGATGTAGCCGGCAATTTTCGCCGTGAGGGCGAGAGGAAATCTCATAAGTGCGGCATAGTAACTTTTGTGTTACAACTGTCAATGACGCTGACCACCTCTCCAGTTGGGTCAATTTGACCGCCGGCAGCGATTTCCTCAATCAATGGCACTCATCCCTGAAAGCAAACGAAACGTTGCCGTCCTGGGCGCTTCGCCCAAACCGGAGCGTTATTCGAATCAGGCGGTGCGGCTGCTGGCCAGCTTCGATTATCGGCCGATCCCGGTAAATCCAGCGTTCGAAGAAGTCGAGGAACTCACCTGCTATCCGAATTTGGCGGCGATCCAGGATCCGCTTCACACCATCACGCTTTATCTCGGTCCGGCGCGTTCGACGCCGTTGATCGACGACATCATCGCCGCCAGTCCGCAACGGATCATCATGAATCCGGGTGCCGAAAACGAAGCACTCGCCGAAGCCGCCAGCAGCGCGGGAATCGAAGTTGTCGAGGGTTGCACCCTGGTCATGCTGCGCGCGGGATTGTTTTAGAGTGTCGTGCCCGTGGCGTGGCGCACGAGGCGTCAGCGCGCCAGCAAGCCGCGCCGGATGAGGCTCACCGCAATCGCGGCGAGGAGCAGCGAGACCAATTTGGAAACGCCATTGATTCCTTGTTTGCCCATCCATTTCGCAAAAAGATCCGCGTATCGAAAGACGGCCGCGACGATGAGCAGATTCACGAGCAGGGCGAGGATAGTGTAAGCCGGACCAACGTTATCGGTGAGGACGAGAAGTGCCGTGAGCAGAGCCGGCCCGGCGATGAGCGGCATGCCTAGAGGCACAATCCCAAAGGCTCCGCTCGCGACACGTTTTTCTCCGCCCACGTCGAGCAGGTCGCGCACGGCAAAGGCGAGGAGAATTAACCCGCCGGCAACTTGAAAATCCGCCACCGTAATTCCGAGCGCCTGAAAGACCAGTTTGCCCAGAAACATGAATCCAACCGAGATTGCCAGCGCGGTCGTGATGCCGAGCAGCGCTTCCTGCTGACGGCGCTTTGCGTCGACGTTCGCGCCCAGGCCGATAAAGATCGCCACCATTCCGATGGCATCGATCGCCACGAAAAGCGGGATGAAGGCGATGAGGAATTTGGTGGCAAAGTCGCGCACGTCGGCACTTTGTATTGGCGCGCGCCATTTTCCAATTGCCAATTATGGAGAAAACGAGTCGAGTTCCCTACCGAGCGCCGCTGCGTTTCCTCAACCTGAGGATGGGCGATCGGCAGCAGGCCATTTATGAAACGTGTTCTATTCGTTAGTCTCCTCTTCCTCTCCGGTCTTACCCTTCGCGCTGATGTCGTTAAGAGTCTGGCTGATTTCCAAGCCGCGGCCGACAAGGCGAACGAAGTGCTGGTCATTCCCGATTGGCCGAAGACGCCGCTGGACGTGCAGGGTGAAATCGACAGCGCGATCGCCAAAGGGAACGCCGCGCTCGATGCCATCGCGAAACAGGATCTAAGTAAAGTGAGCTTCGAGAGCACCGCCGTCGCGCTGGATAACTTGCAGAACGACGCGCAAACCGCGGTGCAGAAAGTGGTTGTCGTCCAGCAGACAAACAAGGAAGCCGCCATGCGCGATGCAGCGGAAAAGGCAATTAAGGTTTTCCAGGATTGGGCGGTTGGAATCGATTACCGCGAAGACGTCTACAAAGCGGTGAAAGCCTTCGCCGACACAAAGCCAAAACTCCAAGGGGAAGACGCATTGCTTCTCGAACACACGATGCGTGATTATCGCCGCGCGGGTCTGGCTCTTCCGCCTAACGAGCGAAGCGTGGTGGAAAAGTTGCGCAAGGAACTAGCCAAACTGGAGACCGATTTTGAGGCCAATATCGTCGCGGTAAAGGCACCGGTTGTTTTCACCAAGGCCGAACTCGAAGGCGTCCCCGACAGCATTCTCGGATCGCCCGGCGTCAAGACAGGTGACGATTCCTACACCATCCTGGCGAACGTCACTTTCCATTACAACACCGTTGAGGAAACAGCGAAGAAAGAGGAAACGCGCAAGCATCTATACCAGGTGCGCTTCAATCTCGCGCGCGACAAGAATGTTCCGGTCCTGAACGACATCCTTGCCCATCGCAACCAAATCGCGCTCAAGCTCGGTTACAAGTCGTGGGATGATTTTCAGACCGAGATCAAAATGGCCAAGAATGGCGCCGCGGCCAGGACCTTCATCCACGATCTGGTGGCTGGGATTCAGCCAAAGTTCGACGCCGAGCTGGGCGAGTTGCTCCAGCTCAAGATCGCCGAAACCAAGGACCCAAACGCTAAGATTAACATCTGGGACTGGCGCTTTTATCAGGAGGAACTCAAGAAAGAGAAATACACTGTCGATACCGAAGCGCTGCGCGTTTACTTCCCATTCCAGCGGGTGCTGGATGGGATGTTCGATATCTATCAAAGCATCTTCGGCCTTAAGTTTACCAAGATCATCGCGCCCTATAAGTGGATCGACGACTTACAACTTTATATGGTGACCGATGCCGCCAGCGGCCAGCCGCTGGGCATGTTCTATCTCGACATGTTCCCACGGGAAGGGAAATTCAATCACTTCGCGGAATTTGGAATTATCTCGGGCAAACTTCTGCCAGACGGAAAGTATCAGCGCCCAACCGTCGCACTCATTTGCAACTTTCCGCCGCCGCAAAAGGACAAGCCCTCGCTCCTCAGTCATCAGGATGTCGAGACGCTTTTCCATGAATTTGGCCATGCCCTGCATGCCATCGTGACGACGGCGAAATACGTTCGCTTCTCGGGCACCAGTGTCCCGGCCGATTTCGTCGAAGCACCATCGCAAATGCTGCAAAACTGGGTTTGGGATAAGAAGGTGCTCGATACGTTCGCGGCCGATTATCGTGATCCGTCGAAGAAGATTCCGGCCGAGATGATCAGCAAAATGAAGGAAGCGAAGCTCGCGACTGTGGGCGTCTACTACCGCCGGCAGTTCGCCTTTGCCGACATCGATCTTACTCTGCACGACGTCCATCCGGAAGGTCAGCCCTATGATTCTGTCGCAATGTCGAACCCGATCTTCACCAAGGATTTTCTGCCCGTCGGATCCGATACCGCCTTTGTCGCCTTTTTTGGACACCTCGCGGGTTACGATGCGGGTTACTATGGGTATGCCTGGGCGGACTCGATTGCGGCCGACATGGCAACGGTTTTCGAGGGTGCGCCTAACGGATTTCTCGATAAGGCCGCCGGCATGAAATTGCGCAAGGAAATCTACGCTCCGGGCGGCTCACGCGACATCGACATTTCCATCCATAACTTTCTGGGTCGCGATCGCTCGATTCAGCCATACTTAAAGACGTTAGGCATCGAGACACCGGCCAAGGCGAAAGGCGGTCCCTCGAGCGAGAGTAATGCCGGCGCGGCCAAACCGCCGGGCAAACCATAGTGCTTTCCGCCGGATGGAGTCTTCCTCCGGGACGGGCGGCGTTTCGCACTCTTTGCGCGCTCGGCGTCGTCTTTCTTGCTTCCTGTCATCGCCCCGAGACTAACGTCGAAAAAGGCAATCGCCTTCAGATCCTGCACAAGGGTAATGGTCAGGAAATCCAGGACCTCGACCCGCAAATTGTCAACGGCGTCGGCGAATACAACGTTATCTCGGCTTTGCTCGAAGGACTCGTCTCGGAAGATCCGCACGACCTTCATCCCGTTCCCGGGGTCGCCGAACGTTGGGATATTTCGCCCGACGCAAAGACTTACATTTTTCACCTGCGACCCGCCGCGAAATGGTCGAACGGTGATCCGGTCACGGCATCCGACTTTGTCGAGTCCTACCACCGTATTCTGGCACCGGGCTTGGGGGCAGACGGCGCCTACATGCTGTATGTGGTGCGGAACGCGGAAGCCTTCAATAAAGGCACCCTAAAGGATTTTACTCAGGTTGGCTTCCGCGCTCTCGACGATAGGACTCTGGAGATTAGCCTAACGAATCCCACGCCCTATTTTCTTTCGCTCCTTAACTACGACGCGTGGTTTCCGATTCATATCCCAACCGTGAAAAAGTACGGACCCCTTTACGAGCGCGGGAGTTACTGGACCAAGCCCGGCCGTTTCGTCGGCAACGGGCCGTTTACTTTGGAAGATTGGCGCCTGAACCAGGACGTCCGCGTGAAGAAAAGCGCGACTTACTGGGACGCCGCGCATGTTCGCCTCAATGGGATCGTTTTTCATACCATCGACAGTAATAATGTCGAAGAACGCGCCTTTCGCTCCGGCCAATTGCACATCACCGACACCGTGCCGGTGAATCGCATCGATCGTTATCGCCGCGACCAGCCGAACCTCCTTCGCATCGATCCTTATCTCGGCACCTACTTCTTTCGAATTAACGTGACCAGGCCGATCCTGAACTCGCGACTCGTCAGGCGCGCGCTCGGCATGGCGATCGATCGCCGCAGCATCGTCGATCACGTTACGCATGGCGGACAGTTACCCGCCTTTTCTTTCACGCCGCCTGACGTCGCCGGCTATACCTGCCAGGCTTCGCTGCCTTACGATCCGGCTGCGGCGCGGCGTTCCCTGGCTGAAGCTGGTTATCCTGAGGGGCGCGGTATTCCACCGATCGAGCTTCTCTTTAATTCCTCGGAGAACCACAAGATCATTGCGGAAGCCGTGCAACAGATGTGGCGTAACGAGCTTCACATCGACGCCCGCCTTGTGAACCAGGAATTGAAGGTCTACTACGACACGCGGCGCCAGATGGATTATCAGATCATTCGTTCAACCTGGATCGGCGACTACGTTGACCCGAGTTCGTTTCTCAATCTTTGGATAACGAACGGGCCTAACAACGAAACCGGTTGGTCGAACACGACCTACGACCGTTTCATGGCAGAGGCGGCACAGACGAACGATCGCGCCACGCGCTATCGCGCTTTCCAGCAGGCCGAAGCCGTTCTTCTCGATGACGCGCCCGTTCTCCCGGTTTACTTTTACACCCATGCCTTTCTCATTGATCCAAGCGTCAAAGGGTGGTGGCCTACGATTCTCGATCATCATCCTTACAAATATGTCTACCTTGAAGAAACATCCGGTCACGACTAAGTGGCACCGGCAGGCTTTCGAGCTACTTTCTTAACGATGAATTCATCTTTCCTTTTCCTGGTTTCCGCCGGCCTCCTCAGTTGCGCTTTCGCTGCCTCAGCTATTGAGCCGCCCAGGGACGCCGAAAATGCCATCGACAAGGACGGTTTACTCGAACACATCAAGGTCCTCAGTTCCGATAAGTTTGAAGGACGGGCACCCGGCACGAAAGGCGAAGATTTCTCGGTCCAATACATAGTCGAGCAGTACAAAAAGCTTGGACTCAAGCCCGGCAACCCAAATGGCACCTACACCCAGGAAGTGCCGATGGCCGGTATTCTTACGAAACCCACCTGTAACTTTATCGTCGGCGATAAGACATTGGAGGTGCAAACGCCTGGTGACTTTGTCGCTTTCACGCAGCGCCTCACACCGGAAATCGAGGTCAAGGATTCTGATATCGTCTTCGTCGGCTACGGAATCATCGCGCCTGAGTATGGCTGGGACGATTTCAAAGGCGCGGACTTGAAAGGAAAGACACTTGTCTTTCTGATCAACGACCCGCCGATTCCATCTCCTGATGACCCCTCCAGGTTGGATGACCGTATGTTCAAAGGCAAAGCCATGACCTATTATGGCCGCTGGACATATAAATATGAGATCGCTGCGAAAGAGGGCGCGGCGGCGGCCATCATCGTGCATGAAACCATTCCGGCGGCTTACCCATGGTCGGTGGTCGCGAACAGCAACGGCAAAGACGATTTCGTCATCGACGCCGCCGACAAGAATATGAATACCGTTGCCGTTCGCTCATGGATCACGCTTCAGACGGCACAGAAGCTTTTTGCTGCCAGCGGGAAAACTTTCGACGAGCTCAAGAAAGCCGCACTGAGCAAGGATTTCCGACCGGTGTCGTTAGGCGCGAAAGCGAGCTTTGTTCTCCAGAACAGCATTCACAGCTTTAAGTCGCATAACGTCGTTGCCAGGCTAGGAGGTAGCGACCCACAGAAGCGCGATGAATATGTTATCTATAGCGCACACTGGGATCACCTTGGCCGCGATCCTAAGTTAAAGGGAGATCAGATTTACAATGGAGCGCTAGATAACGCATCGGGCGTGGCCAGTATTCTCGAAATCGCGCAAGCGTTCACCAAACTCCCACAGCCACCTGCGCGAAGCATTCTCTTCCTCGCCACTACTGCCGAGGAATCCGGTCTCTTAGGCGCGAAATACTATGCCGAGCATCCCCTTTATCCGCTCGACCAAACTCTGGCTGACATCAACATCGACATCATCAACCCGTGGGGGAAAACGCGCGACATCGAGGACATTAGTTATGGTAACTCTACCCTCGACGAACTGTTCACCCAGGCGGCCCAACGCCAGGGTCGCAGGGCGACCCCGAACAGCGAGCCTGAAAAAGGGACTTTTTTCCGGGCAGATCACTTCGAGCTTTCAAAGTTGGGCGTGCCTTCGCTTTATCCCGGGAGCAGGCCGAAGGATTTCATTGGACGGCCGCCTGGTTACGGCCAGATGAAGAGTGA
>CAWDEC010000015.1:0-207294 GCA_963801255.1 uncultured Verrucomicrobiae bacterium
GCTTCGACGAACAAGCGCAACCGCCTTCCATAACTGAAGGAGAGGCTGAGGAGTTTCATGCGTCCGACTTAAGGATTTAAGCCGGTGGGTATATCAACTATGTGGCGTATTGAAGCTTCTTCCTAGGTTTTTTTGCCGTTAGCTGTCTCTGTTGGATATAAGCTTTTGAGGCAGAATTTCAGCTTCAGGATGGGAGAGATATCCCCCACCCATTTCGGTGACGTTTGCTGACGAGCTGGCGGCTGGTGATTGCTCCTTAGAGAAATGGGTGCTGGAAAACGGATGCGATTTCGTGCGGATCAGATGTGTTGCGCGACGCCATATTTAGATATGGCACTGACACTAAGTGCGGCTTACGGCAATATTTTTGCTTTCCGCCCAGCGTTGCAGCACGACGTAAAACGCAGGCACAAAAAGCACTGCCAGACAGGTTGAGGCAAGCATGCCGCTGGCGACGGCGAGGCCCAGAGATTTCCGCGCGCTGGCGCCGGCGCCACTAGCGAAAACCAGAGGTAGCACGCCAAGGATAAACGTAAACGAAGTCATAAGGATGGGACGAAAACGCGTTTGGCAAGCTTCCACGGTCGCGTCTTCGATGCTCTTGCCTGAGGCACGACCTTCCCGAGCCATCTCGACGATAAGAATGGCGTTTTTCGCTGAGAGCGCGATCAGAAGGACCAGACCGATCTGCACATAAAGATTGTTGGCGACACCGAGAGCGAGCAGCGCGCCGACCGTTCCTAACAACGCCAGGGGGACGGCAAGAATCACCGCCGCGGGCGTGATCCAGCTTTCGTATTGCCCGGCTAACACGAAATAGACCAGAAGAAGCGCAAGCGCGAAGATGAACCAGGTGGAGTTACCGGCCAGCTTCTCCTGGTAGGACATTGCGGTCCACTCGTAGCTCATCCCCGCGGGCAACGTTTTCCGGGCGAGCGTTTCCATCGTGGCCAACGCTTGTCCAGAGCTATAGGCGTCGTTGGCGCTGCCATTGATGACGGCGGAGGGAAAAAGATTGTAGAGTGGAAAGACCGAGGCGCCTTGAGTCGATTTGATCTCGGCGAGCGTTCCTAACGGCACCATATCTCCTCCCTGGCTACGAACGTGATAACTCTTGAGACCGTCGATTCCTAACCGGTAAGGCGCGTCGGCTTGGGTATAGACCATGTAGTTATGCCCAAACCTCGTGAACAAATTCACAAAGCTTGAGCCGAGATAACTCTGCATTGTTTGGTAAATATCCCCGGCGACGACGCCCAGCGTTTCGGCCTGGGTTTCGTTGACATTGATAGAGATCTGCGGGACCGAGGCGCGCAGCGGCGTCAGCGCCATGCGGATGGCAGGGCTGGTTTTGGCCTCCGCGATGATCTGCTCTGTGACCGCTTGCAGCCGCTGAAGATCGAACGAACCGTCCGTGAGCTCGACTTGCATTTGAAAGCCACCCGATAATCCCAGGCCCTGAATGGGTGGCGGCACAATGACCATCGTCTTCGCATCCTGATAATTGGCGAGACGGGTTGAGAGCCCATTGTAGATCGAGCGCAGATTTTCGCCTTTAGGGCGTTTACTCCAGTCCTTTAGCATGAGGTAAACGATGCCCGCGTTAGCGAGCGAGGCATTGCCATCCAGCGGGGACAAACCGCCGATCGCTATGGAGTGTTCGACCGCGGGAAGCTCCTGACAGATTTTCGTCAACCTATCCATCACGGATTCGGTTCGCTCGAGCGACGCACTGTCCGGCAACTGCACAGTCACCATAACATAGCCCTGGTCCTCGGTCGGAATGAAGCTGGTAGGAATGCGGGTCAGGCCCCAGCCGGCAAGGCCTATAAGTAACAGGCCTATCGCTACCATGACTCCACTGCGCCGGACGACGCGATGAATCTGCCTCACATAAAACTGTTCGGCGTGGCTATAAAGGACATTGAAGGCCCGAAAGAAAATGTTCTTGCGACGACTGCGATCGGGCTGGCGCAACCAGAGCGCGCACTGCGTGGGTTTGAGGGTAGCGGCATTAATGGCGCTAATTAAGGCAGTCGCCGCTATGACAAGCGCGAACTGCCGATACATCTGCCCGGTAATACCTGGCATGAAAGCCGGCGGAACGAAGACGGACATCAAGACCAGAGTGACACCGAGAATGGGCCCAAAGAGTTCGCTCATGGCGGCGATGCTCGCCTGCTTCGGAGTCTTGCCGCGCTCGAGATGCTGGGACGCCCCTTCGACCACAACGATGGCGTCGTCCACCACGATCCCAATGGCGAGGACAATGGCGAAGAGAGTCAGTAAGTTAATGGTGAAGCCCATCACCGACATTGCGGCAAACGCGCCGATAATCGTGACCGGGACGGTAGTGGCCGGAACAAGCGTCGCGCGCCAGTCTTGCAGGAAGACAACAATGACAATCAAGACCAGCGCGCCCGTCTCGAAAAGCGTGTGATAGACTTCATTGACTGACGCTTTGACGAAAAGGGTCGTGTCGAACGGGATGCTATAGACAAGACCTTTGGGAAAGCTCTGCGCCATTTCGGCCATGATGGCTCGGACGCGCTTTGCGGTATCCAGCGCGTTGGCCTCCGGTAACTGATAGATGGCGATGCCGCCGGCGACCCTGCCGTCCATCTTAAAAAACTGGCTATAGGTCTGCGCGCCTAACTCAATTCGGCCGATATCGCGCAGGCGGGTGATTTGTCCGCCTTGGTCGGGAGCATACTTAACGATGACATTTTCGAACTCCGCGGCAGTCGAGAGGTCGCCGTTTACATTGATCGTTAGTTGAAAGTCTTCGCCCGCTGGCGCAGGCGGCATATTGATCTGCCCTGCACCTACAAATGCGTTCTGTTTCTGGATGGCTGCGATGACATCGCTCGGCATGAGCGACCGCTGCAACATCTGGCGTGGATCCAGCCAGACACGCATGCTGTATTGCCCGATACCGAACACGTTCACGTCGGACACTCCCTGCACCCGCGCGAGTTTGTCGCGTAACTGCAAGGTGGCAAAGTTACTCAGGAACAAGGCATCATAGCTGGCATCGGGCGAGGTTAGAGTGATGATTTGCAGGATGGCGGTCGATTTTTTCTTGGTCACCACTCCTTGTTGTTGAACGGCCTGAGGCAATTGCGCCAGGGCGGCGGAGACACGATTTTGCACGAGCACCTGCGCGAAGTTGAGATCGACCCCGACGTTAAAGGTAATAGTCAGGGTGTAGCGACCATCCGAGGTGCAGGTGGACTGCATATAAAGCATGTTCTCGACGCCATTGACCTGTTGCTCGATTGGCAGCGCGACTGTCTCCACCATCGTTTTGGCGCTCGCTCCGGGATAATTTGCCGTTACCTGGATAGTCGGCGGCGTAATGGGGGGATATTGCGCCACTGGCAGATTAAACAACGCCACTCCGCCGAGTAGGACGATGACCAGTGCGAGGACATTCGCGAGCACCGGTCGCTCGATAAAGAATTGGGCGAACACGGTTCGTCTTCCTGGTGCGACTTACCTTATCCTCATGGTTGGTGCGGTGCGTCCCTTCGCTCCATCCACTTTTGCAAGACAACAAAAAACGAAGGCACGAATAACACTGCCAGACAGGTGGACGCCAGCATGCCGCTGGCGACTGCGATTCCGAGGGATCGGCGGGCGCTCGCACCCGCGCCGTTCGCCAGCACAAGCGGCAAGACACCGAGGATAAAGGTGAACGACGTCATCATTATCGGGCGGAAGCGGACCTTTGAAGCATGAACCACCGCATCAACAATGTCCTTACCTGCAGCGCGACCCTCCCGCGCCATCTCTACGATGAGAATTGCGTTCTTGGCCGAGAGCGCGATGAGCAGAACGAGCCCGATCTGCACATAGATATTGTTGGCCAGTCCAATGCTGAGCAACGCTGCCACGGTGCCCAGTAAGGCGAGCGGGACGGCGAGAATTACTGCCACGGGCGTGATCCAGCTTTCGTACTGTCCGGCCAGCGCGAAGTAAACAAGCAGAATGGCCAGTCCGAAAATGAAATAGGCGGAGTTACCGACCAGGTTTTCCTGATAAGCGAGGGCCGTCCATTCGAAGTTCATCCCCCGCGGTAGGACTTTGCGAGCAGCCGATTCCATGCTCGTTAGGGCCTGACTCGAACTGGAGTTGGCCGCCGGTGCCCCGTTAATCGTGGCCGAAGGAAAGAGATTGTAGAGCGAGATGGCAGTCGGCCCTTGCGAGGGCTTGATATCCGCGAGTGCGCCGATGGGCACCATATCTCCGCTCTGACTCCGCACGAAGAGTTGTTTGATTCCTTCGGCATTGAGACGATACAGCGGATCTCCCTGGACATAGACCATGTAGTTATGACCGAAACGCGTAAAGAGATTGACGTAGGTCGAACCGAGCGAGCTCTGCAGCGTATTGTAAACGTCGCCCACATCCACGTTCAAGGTTGCTGCCTGGGCCTGGTTTACGGTCAGCGAAAGCTGCGGAACATTTGCGCGAAAGGCCGTGAAAGCATTCTGGATCGCAGGCGCCGCATTCACTTCCTGCACGATCTGATCGGTCGCGTGTTGAAGTCGGGCGAAATCATAGCTGCCATCGGTTAGTTCTACCTGCATCTGGAAGCCGTTGGCGGCGCCGAGTCCCTGGATCGGTGGCGGAACTAAAAGGCGGGTGCGCGCCTCCTGCATGAGCGCGAGCTGACTCGAGAGATTTTGGTAGATATGCTCGAGATCCTGACCTTTGCCGCGCTCGTCCCAGTTCTTCAGCATCAGATAAACGATGCCTGCATTAGCCAGCGATACGTCGCCATCCAGCGGAGAAGGTCCGCCAGTTCCTATCGCTATCGCACGTTCGACACCGGGCGTCTTCAGTCCTATGCGCGCGATTTCATCCATCGCCTTTTCGGTTCGCCCCAGCGATGCCCCGTCCGGCATCTGCACCGCTACCATGAGATAGCCTTGATCTTCGGCCGGAATAAATCCGCTCGGGACTTTGGTTAATCCCCAAAGAGCCAGCGTCACAAGAGCTAGCGCCAGCAGGACCATCGACCGGCTGCGCTGCACCATCGCGCTAATAACGCGCAGATAAAATCGCTCGACGCGTTCGTAAACCGCATTGAACCCGCGAAAGAAAATATTCTTTCTCCGATTCGGATCGGTAGCGCGGAGCCAGAGGGCGCATTGCGTCGGCTTCAAGGTCACGGCATTGATCGCACTGATCAAAGCCGTCGCGGCAATGACCAAGGCAAATTGCCGGTACATTTGCCCGGTGATACCTGGCATAAAGGCCGGCGGCACAAATACCGACATCAGCACCAGGGTAATTCCGATGATCGGGCCGAATAACTCTCGCATCGCGTCGATGCTCGCCTCTTTCGGAGACTGACCTCGTTCGACGTGCTGAGAGACGCCTTCTACTACAACGATCGCGTCGTCCACCACGATGCCGATCGCGAGCACGACCGCGAAGAGAGTTAGAAGGTTAATGCTGAACCCCATCACTGCCATTGCGGCAAACGCGCCAATGATCGTTACCGGTACGGTCGTCGCCGGAACAAGGGTGGCGCGCCAGTTTTGCAGGAAAACAATGATGACGATCAGGACGAGCGCGCCGGCTTCGAAAAGTGTTCGATAGACCTCGCTCACTGACTCACGGACAAAGGCAGTGGTATCGAATGGGATCTGATAAGTCAGGCCTGTGGGAAAGCCGGGAGCGAGGCTATCCAGAAGCTTTCGCACACCTTTGGCGGTAGCGAGAGCGTTGGCTCCGGGCAGTTGATAAATGGCAATACCGCCCGCCGGTTGACCATCCACCTTGAAGAGCTGGCTATAACTGCGTGCACCCAGCTCAACGCGTCCCACATCGCGCAAACGCGTAATCTGTCCGCCCATGCCGGTGTCGGTTTTGAGAATGATTTGCTCGAACTGTGCGGGATCGGAAAGAGCCGCCGGGACGTTTGCTGTTAGCTGAAAATCCTGACCAGCGGGGGTAGGTGGCATGCCGAGCTGGCCCGCGGCGACGTTGGCATTCTGCTGCTGAATAGCATTAATAACATCCTGCGGCATAAGGCCGCGCTGGTTCAGTTGATTTGGATTGAGCCAGACTCGCATGCTGTATTCGCCTATGCCGAAGACGACTACGTCCCCCACCCCTGGCAAACGCGCGAGCTTGTCGCGTAGTTGCAGCGCTCCGAAGTTGCTCAGGAAAAGCGCGTCGTAGCGTTTGTCTTTGGAGGAAAGGGTGATGATCTGGAGCGGCGCGGTTTCCTTCTTCTTGGTAACGATGCCCTGTTGCTGCACCGACATCGGTAACTGCGCGATCGCCGCCGAGACACGGTTTTGCACGAGCACCTGCGCGAAATCGAGGTCGGTGCCGACCTCGAAAGTAACTGTGAGTGTGTAACGACCGTCCGCCGTGCAGTTCGACTGCATGTAGAGCATTTTCTCGACACCGTTGACCTGTTGCTCGATCGGCAGCGCGACTGTTTCCACGAGTGTTTTCGCGCTCGCGCCCGGATAGCTCGCGGTCACCTGAACCGTCGGGGGTGTGATGGGTGGATACTCCGATACCGGAAGAAGAAACACTGCTACCCCACCGAGCAACATGATCACCAGTGCAATGACGTTTGCCAGCACTGGGTGCTCGATGAAAAACTTCGCAAACATCGGCGTCGCCGAAGCGGATCAGGATTGCGGCGAAGGCGCCGGCGTGCTGCTTTCGATGGGTTGCACCTTCGCTCCGGGACGTGCGTTCAGGATTCCATTTACCACCACGCGATCGGTAGCCGATAACCCCTCGCGAATCGCGCAGCCCTCAGCGGTCAGTGGACCTTTCAGCACGGAGCGTCGCGCCACGACGTCATCGCGATCGATTACGAAGACGTAGTCGCCTTGCTGGTCATTGCCAATGGCACTGTTCGGAATTACCAGCATCTGCTGCGGAGGACCGAGCGGGATCCGCACACGAGCAAACAATCCTGGAAACAGCGCTTTGTCTTTGTTCTCAAAAACGGCACGCAGCGCGATCGTTCCGGTGGACGCGCTGATGTCATTGTCGGCGAAATCGAGAACTCCTGCATGCGGATAGCCTTCTTCGTTACTTAAGCCGACGAGCACTGGTGCCTTTCCAACGTTGGACTTAGGCGCGATTCCAGCCTTTTGCATCATCTCGCGCAGGTGCAGAGCGTCGCGTTCGTTGAGATTGAAGTTCACAAAGATAGGCGCCATCTGCTCGAGTTTCGCCAGAGTGGTGGCACCTCCGGCGCCCACCAGATTGCCTGGATCCACCTGGCGCCGTCCAATACGACCGGCGAAAGGTGCCGTCACGCGTGTATAGGCAAGATTGATGTTAGCCAGGTCAACCTGCGCCTTGGCCTGATCGCGCAGACTTAGCTGCTTCTCCAAACTCGATGCAGCGGTGGCATTCTGTTTACTCAGTCCTTGTTGTCGATCGTACTCCGCTTGAGCCTGTACCAACGCGGCCTGGTTCAACGCGACCTGATCTTCATACGGCTTTGGCTCGATAACAAAAAGCAGCTGGCCTTTATCGACATAATCACCGTCCTTGAAATTGACTGACTCCAGGTAACCAGTGATGCGCGCCACGAGATTAACACTCAGTGACGCACCAACTGTTCCGGTAAGGTCGAGGTTCTCAGTCACTGGCTTTAAGATGGGATGGCTGATCGTAACTGATGGCGGAGAACTAGTCGTTTCCGAGTGCGGCTGGCAACCACCCGAGGCAAGAAGAAGAACGCAAAGAGATATGTAACAGGACGATCGTTTCTTCATCTTGAAAAATCTATTCGGGCGTTTGTTCCGGAGATGTTGCTGGCAGATGCTGCTCTGGCTTAAGCATCCGTCCCCAATGAGTTCGCCGACCCATTTCAGTTTTAACCTGGTCGGAGACCACATCGCCGCCTTGCCTCAATTCCCAGCCACCGCCAAGCGCGCGATAAATTGAAATCAGACCCAGAGCGACAGATCCGCGGGAGCTTGCGACCGAGTCATCAACACTAAGCTGTGCTTGTTCGGTACTGAGCACGGTAGTGTAAATCGTTTCACCTGATCGATAGTGAATCAGAGATAGTTCGGTTGAACGATGCGCAGCCGCTGACGCGGCCGTGAGACTCGATAAGGCCTGAAGCTCAGTGTAAAACGCGGACAAACCATTCTCTACTTCCTGTTGGGCTGTTAAAACCGTGTTCTGGTAATTCAGAACAGCCTGTTGAAACTGTGCGTCCTGCACCCGCACCTGATTCACCAGCCGTCCGTAATTGAAGATTGGCCAGACAAAAGAGGCTCCAGCTTGCACTGCTTTGCTCTGCCACGAGAACATTCCGGCAAGGGAATGATTCAGTTCGTCGTTGGAGTGAAACCCGAATTCCCCCGCGAGGGATAAGGCTGGAAACATATTCGCTTTTGCTACACCGATTAGGGCGCTCTGCGCAGCTGCCGTTAGCCCAGCCGCCCTGACATCTGGACGGCGACGTAACAGGTCGTGCGGAATCCCTGCCGCAACTTCGCCATGCGCAATCGGAATGTGGCTCGGCCCGGCCAACAGGTGATCTACTTCATCAGGTGTTACACCGAGTTGAACAGCGAGGCCGTTCTTCGTTTGGTTCAAGGTATTTTGCAGATGCGGAATTTGGGCTTCGGTCTGGCGCAGCACAGTTTCGGCCTGGCGCATATCAAGCTCATCAGTCTCGCCAGATTTGAACTGCGCCTCTGCCAGCTGGTAACTTTGCCTTTGTGTCTCCGCATTCCGTGTCGCCACCTGGATTCGCTCTTCGAGGGTGCGAATGTTGACATAACTGGTCGCCACATCCGCAATGAGCGTAACGAGCGCGTCATCATAGGAGGCGATGTCGCCGAAAAATGTCGCGCGATCCGATTCAATGGTCCGTCGATACTTGCCCCAAAAGTCGATCTCCCACGAGGCAGAAAACAGCACCTTGTCGATAACATAGTTTGGAGTTAATCCTGCCGGGACGAACGAGCGCTCTGGCGGGCTTAATCTCGTGTAGTTCACCTCCCCCGATAATCCCTGTTGCTGGGGAAAGAGATTGCCGATCGCTTGATTGAGCTGGGCACGCGCTTGCAGAATTCGGACACCGGTTACCTGCAGCGAAAGATTGTTTGCGTACGCGGTCTTGACCAGACGGTCCAGCACGGGATCCCGAAAACATTTCCACCAATACGCCTGCGAGATTTTTGTACGCTGCCCGCCACTGGAGGGAATACCCATCCATTGCGCTTCTACGCTGGCTTGGGGCGTTTTGTAGTTTGGTCCGACCATGCAGCTCGTGAGTAGAGCAGATGCAACCGTCAAAATAAGACTCATCCGCATCCGGCTCACAGTCGTGGTGAGTCTGCGCTTTACCATGGGTTGGCAATTGCCGCTGGGATTTGGGATTTCCTGAGCTGTCTCAAGCGAGTGAGAGTATTGGTCTCGGTTTTGCGAGACAAGAATTTTGTGCCTTGTACGAAAAGAACGCCGGCACCCTGAGTGCAGGGCCTCGCTAATGCTTCTGTCTTATTTCGCCGAGACCAGATGATCTGGACGATTACCGGCGTGCGGCGTGGTCAGATCCTCGGCGTATTG
Organism: uncultured Verrucomicrobiae bacterium; assembly: GCA_963801255.1. GTDB lineage: Bacteria > Verrucomicrobiota > Verrucomicrobiia > Chthoniobacterales > UBA10450 > JAICXG01. The sequence goes on from CAWDEC010000015.1 coordinate 9,580, forward strand.
CCATCGCTTGCTCAGGAAACGGTGGTTCGTTTCCATGAGCGGCGATTTTGGAGAGAGACGTTTTGCAGGTCGCTTCCTAACCGCCAGCGTGCTTTTTCTGTATCGCTTGCTTGATCTCCTCCTGGCGAATCGCCTGCAGCTTTTGGTATTGAGCCGGCGAAAGAATTTTCTGCAACTCCGGTGCAGTTTGTTCGTGAATCGCGTGGAGTTGTTTCATCTTCTGCATTGGTGGAAGCGACGTGTCTTTCTTGATCGCTTCGATTTTTGGTCCCTCTTGTTCCAGGATCGGCAGGAGCTTGGCCTTTTGTTCGGGCGTAAGTTGCAGCTGCTGCGATAACGCTTGCAGTTTTTCAGCCGGCTTCTGGGCGGACACAACTGGTATGAGGGTAAGAAATCCGCAGAACAATGCTGCAGAGGTAAGGAGTCGAAGAGTTTTTCTCATGGTTTTATTTTTTTCGGAAATGGACAGTTCTTTTATTGGGCTAAGCGCTAAGGGGCTCATTGAGTCGAATTTGAGTTAATCTTGTCAACTCATTTATTGTCTACTGTCTAAGATGTTGCAGTGCGGTGCGCATTGGCTGGCTGAAATTGGATGCAACCGTCGAAAGGCCGGTCCAGCTCCAGAATGAGCAAGACGGCGCACGCAGCCGAGAACGGAAATCATCAATTCGGCGACCATGGGTGAAGGCTTGAGATTTGAGCGCCCGCTGTACATCGTTGTGCGGAGCGAGAGTCTGAAGCAATCCGTAAAGCGGCTCGGCCTTGGAAGCGGTAGGATCGAGTCGAGCGTCTTACTTTGGTTAGGCGCGATGGTCCCTCGCCGGTCCCAGTGAAGAGTATCTGGCTTAGTGAGATTCGAGCGAACAAGCTCAACTTGCGCAGAGTCGTGTCGCGCACGCGCAAGAATTCCAGGAGCACCCGAAAGAAAGCTTGTCTAGTCCACAATTTTTCGGCAAAAAGCGCGAAGGGCGTGAAGTTTGTTAGGCGACCCAACACCACTGACACTCTTTTCGTCGAGAAACTGCGAATGAAATCATTCGCGAAAAATGAAAGGTGCATATGTCATCTCGCCACTTCGTTCTGTCTCGAGTGAACAACTTCCTGAAGTGTTTCGCTCCTTTACTCGTTATCGCCATGGCGGCCTGCAGCGCGCAGGCCACTATCTTCATGGTCACGAACACGAATGATACCGGCCCTGGTTCCCTTCGTCAGGCGATCATGGATGCCAACGGGGCCAGCGGCTTGGACAGCATTCACTTCAATATCCCTGGGACCGGTGTGCAAACGATCACGCCAACGACTAAATTGCCGTTCATCACCGACCCGGTCACGATCGAAGGAGAGACCCAGCCCGGCGCGAGCGTGAACACGCTCGCCAACGGCGACAATGCGGTCCTCCTGATAGAACTAAGCGGCGCTATCGTGACCAACAACGGCAACGGGCTTGTGTTGGTCGCCGGAGCGAGCGGCAGCATCATTAGCGGACTGGTGATCGACGGGGGTTGGAGCACGGCCGTTCTTATTCAGACCGACACCGTTGCGGTCGAAGGTTGCTTTCTTGGCGTCGATCCCACTGGCACGATTGCGAGCGGTAACGCGCAAGGCGTGAATGCGGATTTCGGATCTTCAGCGTCAGACACACGCGTCGGCGGAACTACTCCAGCGACGCGCAACATTATCTCAGCCAATTCAATCGGCGTTCTCATCCAGAGCGGCGCGAATAGTTTGGTTCAGGGTAACTTTATCGGTACCGACGCGACCGGCATCAGCGGCATCTCCAATGTGATAGGCGTCGACGTCAGATCAAATGACACCTTGGTCGGCGGCGCCACTGCCGGGGCGCGCAACGTAATTGGCGCCAATAGCACGTGCATCAGCGTCAGTGCCGCAACCGGCACCACCATTCAGGGTAACTTCATCGGCACGGACGTTACCGGCACCAAAGCGCTCGGTCTTGGCGACGGTATCTTCACCACGGGCGCCGCCCAGATCGGCGGCCTCACAGCTACGCCCGGCATACCACCCGGCAACGTCATTTCAGGAGCCCTGGCTGGCGGCGGCAGCGGTCACGGAATTTTGATAGGCAATGGCGTCGCCAACAATGTCGTTCAAGGAAACCTCATCGGCACCGACGCCAGCGGCACTGTAGCGCTCGGCAACGGATTGGATGGCGTGGTCATCTTCGGTGCGTTCAATGTCATCGGCGGCACCGACGTCAAGGCGCGCAACGTTATTTCGGCCAACGGACTTCGCGGCGTTTTTCTCGGGACGGACAACGCCTCGGTGCACGATAACCTGGTGCAAGGCAATTTCATCGGCACCGATATTACCGGGGCGAAGTTGCTGGGTAATGCCAGCGACGGTGTGCAGGTCAGTCTTTCGATGAACAACACCATCGGTGGTGATGTGACTACGACCGGCGCGCCTCCGGCCAACGTGATTGCTGGCAACAGTGGCAACGGGGTCGGTGTTGTCGGTTTCGGGCCGGTGACCGGACTAACGATCAAAGGTAACTCCATCTTTTCGAACGGAGGGCTCGGGATTGATTTGAACCTTGACGGTGTGACTCCGAATGATTCCAGCGATCCGGATACAGGCCCGAACAATCTGCAGAATTTCCCCGTAATCACTTCGGTGACAGACTCCGGCGGATCGGTCGAGATCGTGGGCACGCTTGACAGTCTCCCGAACGAGGACTTTACCCTCGAGTTTTTTGCCAGCGACAAGGCTGATGCATCGCACTTTGGCGAAGGTCAGGTGTTTCTCGGTTCGAAGGATGTCTCGACGAACGCGAGCGGCAGCGCTTCCTTCGATGTCACCTTCCCGACCACGGCCGGGCCGAGGATAACCGCCACCGCCACTGACGCGAGCGGCAACACCTCGGAATTTGCGCTCGCGCCCTCGCCGAAACTTCTCAACATCTCCACCCGGATGCAGGTTTTGACCGGCGACAAAGTGCTCATCGGTGGGTTCATTGTTACGGGAAGCGTACCCAAGAAAGTGATCTTACGTGCGATCGGTCCCTCACTCTCCGACGCAATGCCACCGGTTCCGGGCGCGCTCGCCGATCCCGTTCTGGAGTTACATGAAGCTAACGGCTCAGTGATCACCAACGACAATTGGAAAGATGACCAGGAAGCCGAAATTATTGCCTCCACCGTTCCGCCGACTAACGACTCAGAGTCCGCAATCGTCGCTACCCTCGATCCCGGTAGTTACACCGCCATTGTCAGTGGAAAAAGTGAGGGCACGGGGATTGGATTGGTCGAAGCCTATGATCTCGACCAACCGGCTGACTCCCAACTGGCCAACATCAGCACGCGTGGCTTTGTCGATACGGCCGATAACGTCATGATCGGCGGACTCATCATTGGCGCATCTGGCCTGGGAAACGCAACCGTCCTGGTGCGCGCGATCGGCCCTTCCCTTGGCAACGCCGATCCTCCGGTGGCTAACGCTTTGCAGGATCCGACTCTGGAATTGCACGACGCTGGCGGCGCGATCATTGCCAGCAACGACGATTGGAAAGACACTCAGCAGTCGGAAATCGAAGCCACCACAATTCCTCCGACCGATGACCAGGAATCAGCAATGGTCCAAACGCTGGCGCCGGGGAATTACACTGCGATCGTTCGCGGCAAAGCCGACACAACCGGCGTCGGTCTCGTGGAAGTCTATCACCTGGAATAGGTCATCGCGAGCAAACGATTAATAGAGGACCCAGCCTGCCGAAGGCGAGTAGTAACTCTAAGCATCGGGACCCGCCTTAGTTATGGAAGGCGGTTGCGCTTGTTGGCCGAAACTATTTGATTGTCCTGTTTGTCAATCTTCCCGCTCAAATTGAGATCAACGCGGAAGTTGGCCGCAGTAACTACTTGTCCCCTATCGGCATTGACCGCATCAACGTCAGGCTTGTCAACTACGCGACTGCCATCGATATCGCCGGTGAGGAAACCAAACGGAACGTCACCATGGGATTGTCCATCCCCGTTGATATTCTCCGTGTGCAGAGTCACAATCTCGGCGTTCGTCACACCGGTTATCTGGGCGCGCATTTCATTGCCACTAAAGGTAATCGCTCCGACTGTCGCGGTCCCGCTCAAGACCGTCACTTCACCGGAGGTGACCGGACTGTCGAAAGTAAAGACGGCGGTATAGGTGGTCGAGGAACGGTCTTCAACTCCCGACGTGCCGGTGAGCGGCATCTCGATATCGAAGTCACCCGCAGTGCCATGAGTTAGCCGCGATGCCGCACCCGTCAACGCCAAGGTGGCGGAGGGCAGCGGCCAAACATAAGCGCCGCGACTGCGAGTCCAGACCGAGAGCGTAGTCGCACCGCGATCGATCTGCATGTCCCACACCATCGCGTGAGGCAGACCGTTCTCGAAACGCGACCAGACGGGATGCGTCACCGTGATGTCGTTGGTGAAATAGACACCCCAGTCGGTTCCGACGTAGACCTGGCTTGGGTCATTCGGATTCACGATGACCGAGTCCGCCGGGATATCTGGCAGGTTGCCAGTCTTATCTAACCACGTGAATGAGCCGCAAGTGCTGGCACAAGTGACCTGAAAAAGATGGCCAGGGGTGGAAGGCGTGTTGGCATTGAAACCACCGACGGCGGCATATCCTACCGGCACATTCACGGCCGGCACGGTAGGATCGAGAGCGATTCCGAGAACCGGGCGGTTCGGCAGAACGAAGTTGGCGCCGGTGACATTGACCCAGTTAGCCTGGGACGCAATTCCGGTTCCGAGATTGAATCCAATCTGGACGTTGCCGTCATTCGTGCCGACAATCGCGACACTCTGGTACTTAGGCGAATACTTGACCTGGTTGATGAAGGAACGATTTCCGAGCGTACCCTTGCAAAGGTTAGGGCCCGAGGATCCGCCGGGAGGGTTATCCGTAATGTACCAACTGTTACTGGTTGTTGCGCCGTTGATCGTCTCCCAAACGCGGGTCGTGCCAACAACCAGATGGCCGCAGCCGGTCGTAGCGCCGGCGGGTCCGCAATCGTCTCCTCCCGCGATGCCGCCGTGGAAAAGGTCGTAGGGAAGGACGAACGACTGTTGGTCGCCGCCCCAGCCGCCGCTCCAGGACGACCAAGCGGCGCCGGAGGCCGAGCAATTGGAGATGCAGCGGTTAAGAGCACCGCCGTTGTTACCCTGCCAATAGCGCAGACTGGAACCCGTGCCTACGGGATCGATCCGAGCGTAGAACCCGTCGCCGCCTTTACCTAGCTGCCATTGCACCGGGCCGGTTGGGCTACCCGCAAAAGTAACCGACATGGAACCGTTGTCCTGCGCGCCGCCGTTAGCCTGTGGCGAACTGGCGGTAGCGAAGTTGCCACTGATGTCGCCGGAGTAGAACTCAATCGTATTCAAACCGGTGTCTGCGTTAAACCAAGTCGGCCTGGTTGTGTTGAGGGTGGCGACGCTGGCGTTGATCGTCCCGTGAATGCCGCCGTCGTTGCCCACTAACAGGATGTCGGACGATTGAGGCAGGAAAGCGAGGGCGTGTTGGTCCACGTGAACGGGCTTGGGCGAAACTCCGGTGTAACCGCAACTGGTGTCATACCATGCGGTGCCGGTACGGCTGGCAAGCCAGATATCGAAGGTATCAAAGAAGACGCGATCCGGGTTGTTTGGGTCGACTTCGACTCCTTGATCGTACCAGTTCTGCGGATAGTCACCGCTACCAGGAGAACTAGAGCCTCCACCGGACGCAGCGCAGGCCGCGAGCGAACCACCAGCAGAGCCGGCCATGAATGTCCATGAGATCCCGCCATTGTTCGAGACCCATGCGCCAAGCTGACAACCGGTCGTGCTGCCGCAACCGCTGGACGTGTTCCAGTCGATTGAGCCCACCTGCGCATAGATGACACTAGGGTTGCTGGGAGCCACAGCGATGTCGATGCGACCGAGGTTGTCGGCGCCGCCCGCCGGGGGACTGGCGCCGCCGCAAAAGGTGGCAGTGCCACCTGTAACCGGATAGTTACAAGGAACACCGCTGCCGGCATTCATGTTCGCGCCGGTGGTATAGGGACTACCACTTACGGAAGTGCCGAAGACAAAGCCATTCGTGTTACTGGCGATGGAAGTAAAGGTCGGGCAGCCGCTGGCCGACATGGTGGCACTGTAGATCCCATTCGCACCATTCAGCCCGAGGTCATATTGGACCGTGGTGGGAAACCCCCGTGTGCCCACTGCGGCGATAATGCGTGTCGTCCCGCCGACATTGGATAACTCAAGGCCAGTGATGTCCTGGCGTTGGGTGGTGAAGGGATTCGTCCCGCACTGCGTCCAGGAGACACCCGCATCACGCGAGATATAGAGGCCCTTTTTCGTCCCAGCCACGACGTTATTACTATTGTTAGGGTCAACTCGCACCTTTCCTACCGCGTTGTATTGCGGAAATTGACCGGGTGGCTCCGTATAGGACACACCAAAAACACTGGCGCCCAGGACTGTCCAGGTGTTGCCGGAGTCGGTGGACTTTAAGATACCCTGACTGCCCATGGAAAAAGAGCCATAGTTCATATCGCCCGTGCCGGCATAGACTGTCTTATGATTGTTAGGATCGATCGTTAAGGTGTCGATGGCGATGGTGGAAATGAGAGGATCATCAGTGACCGCACTCCAAGTGGTTGCCGCGCTACAGCAGTTGGTGGTTTTCCAAACGCCGCCGCCGACACTGCCGGCAAAGGCAACGATGCTGCCATTGGTCGTAGTCGTTGGGTCAAAGACGATGTCATTAATGCGGCCCTCAGTGGTCGTGTAGTCGAAGCAGCCGCTGCAGCCAGTCATGCGCGCGGGCTTAGGGCCGAGAGCGGTAAAGTTTGTCGTGCTAAGGGTCACTCCGTTCGTGTTGCCTTCGGTTATTGAAAAGTAGCCCGCCGGGACTCCTCGCAATACGAGCGCATCCTGGTTTGCAGCCTGGCGCACCCACGTCGGGTCAAAGTTACCCGTCGGATAGGTCACGCGATCGCTCCAGTATTGTTCCAATTGGCCGAGATCAGCCCCTTCCTCTTTCGGGTTTTCCCCGAGCGTCGGAAGATCGCGCGCGGGGTTCTCCTCAGCTCGCCCGTCGCGCTCAGCTGGCTGCTGGAAGGCGAAGACGGCCAGGGCCAGCCCCGTCACACACAAGCTCAATCCTGCCAGGGCGCGTAAAGTGAAAAAACCGAATTGAGAGTGTGATTTGGGCTTCATTTGTTGGTTACCTCGGGTGTTTTACAATCAGTTCCCTTTGAACCAACTGTGAGCTGGCGAGTAAGCGCAAAGTGAAGGTCGATTGTCAAGCTTTTGTCCGATATTGGAAAAAAAGAGCTGGCTGGACGGATCGGAGAGATTGGAAGTTTGCAACCCGCAAAGTGGGACAGATCTCCGGCCAACCTACAATTGGAGGCTTGACCGGGCGGCCCGAAATGGTCATTCCGTCAGCCCATGTCAAAAGTAATGCTCGGATTGATTTGCGGCCTAGTCTTTGGCGTGCTCGATGTTGGGCTAATGCTGCCGATGTCGTTTCCTGACAAAACTACGGCACTTTTGGGCGCGTTTACGAGCCGGTTCGCAATCGGTTTTGTGATTGGTTGCGTGCAGCTACCTTGGCCAGGTTGGCTTCTCGGACTTGCTTTTGGACTCCTAATTAGTCTGCCCGATGCGATCATTACCCACAAATATCCGCCCATTCTCATCCTTGGCGGAATCGGCGGTTTGATCATCGGCGGCATAATTCACGGCTGGAAATAGCCGCCTTCAGGGTGCCTTGCTAGCCTCAGGTGTGATCGTCGACGGGACCTCGAGTGGTTTAGAGGTTCCGAAATCTCGATCTGAGTGTAGACAAACTAAATGTGAGTCTTTAATGACTTCCGCCCGAATGAGGCAGGAGGTTTCGATCACAAGCGCTTTAGCTCTAAGCCTCGCAGCCTCCCATTCAATGGCCTGACGAAAAGAGGCAAGACCTCAGCGATCTCGTAGCCTCGGTCCGCCAGAGAGCACAACGATTTGGTTCGGTAGGCTGGCAGGGCAGTTGCTTTCTCCGCCGGAAGGATATGATATCACGCAATTTCCGGACTGTGGTGCAACGCAACGAATCCGCTTCTGCTCGCGCGAACAACCGAACGACGACTGAGTGGCGTCGGCCGGGGACGCCACCCTTTCCTGCGAAAGAAGACATCTTTCCTTTTGCCGCGGCGTGCAATCCGGGGAATTCTGCTTCTAGCGGGAAATTGAGGCATCCCGTAAGCCCCTCGGGCACGAACTTCTACGCCACGGCCAACGTCCGGCCGAAACCAGCTGCCATTGCGACCTTGTCATATGAAAAAGCGCTCCTCTGCCGTACTCGAATCTGGTGAAAATGGTTCAGACGTGACCCAAGAGTCGTTAGATACAAGGCAAATTCTCGCGGCTCTGACCGCCTTTAAGCGCGGCGATTTCTCGGTCCGGCTGCCGGATGATTGGACCGGCCTTGCCGGGAAAGTGGCAGACACATTTAACGACGTAATCGCGCTCAATCAGCGGATGACCCTCGAGTTGGAGCGAATCGGTCGGGTCGTTGGCAAGGAGGGGCGAATCTCCCAGAGGGCGTCGATTGGTGATGTTTCGAATGGTTGGGCGGACTCGATCGGTTCAGTGAATGCCCTGATTGGCGACCTGGTAAATCCAACCAGCGAAATGGCGCGTGTGATTGGTGCGGTAGCCAAAGGAGACCTCTCCAAAGTGATGGAGACGGAGATCGATGGGCGCCCATTGCAGGGCGAGTTTCTTCGGACGGCTAAGACAGTGAACACCATGGTGGACCAGCTGGGCGCGTTTGCGTCAGAGGTGACACGTGTCGCGCGTGAGGTCGGCACAGAAGGGAAACTCGGTGGCCAGGCGAAGGTGAAAGGCGTAGCCGGGACGTGGAAGGACCTGACCGAGAATGTGAATTTGATGGCCGGCAATTTGACCGCGCAGGTGCGTAACATCGCCACCGTTACGACCGCCGTCGCCAATGGCGATCTTACGAAGAAAATCACGGTCGATGTCAAAGGCGAGTTCCTTGAATTGAAGGATACGGTAAACGTCATGGTGGATCAGTTGCGCTCCTTTGCCTCGGAAGTGACACGCGTGGCGCGCGAGGTGGGCTCGGAAGGAAAGCTGGGCGGCCAAGCCAGGGTTGAAGGTGTTTCGGGAACTTGGAAGGACCTGACCGATTCGGTGAACTTCATGGCGCGTAACCTGACCGGACAGGTGCGCAATATTGCCGAGGTTACGACGGCGGTCGCAACCGGTGATCTTTCCAAGAAGATCACGGTCGATGTAAAGGGCGAGATTTTGGAACTTAAGAACACCATCAACACGATGGTGGATCAGCTCAGCTCCTTCGCGTCGGAAGTTACCCGCGTCGCGCGCGAGGTCGGAACCGAAGGGAAACTCGGCGGTCAAGCCGACGTTAAGGGTGTGGCTGGAACCTGGAAGGACCTGACCGATTCGGTGAACTCGATGGCTGGCAATCTGACTGGCCAGGTACGCAACATTGCTGACGTCACGACCGCGGTCGCAAATGGCGATCTCTCGAAGAAGATCACGGTCGATGTGCGCGGTGAGATCCTGGAACTGAAGGACACCATTAACACGATGGTCGATCAGCTCCGTGCGTTTGCATCGGAAGTGACTCGTGTTGCGCGCGAGGTGGGCTCGGAAGGCAAGCTCGGTGGCCAGGCGGATGTTCCCGGGGTCGCGGGAACCTGGAAGGATCTTACCGACAACGTGAACATGATGGCCGGCAACCTGACTGGCCAGGTGCGTAACATCGCGGAAGTCACCACCGCGATCGCGAACGGCGATCTCTCGCGCAAGATCACGGTCGATGTGCGGGGCGAGATCTTGGAGATGAAGAACACGATTAACACTCTGGTTGATCGTCTCGGTTCCTTCGCGTCGGAAGTCACCCGCGTTGCGCGCGAGGTCGGCTCGGAAGGAATTCTCGGCGGTCAGGCAGAGGTGCGCGGCGTTTCCGGGACGTGGAAGAACCTGACCGATTCGGTGAATTTCATGGCCGGCAACTTGACCGCGCAGGTGCGTAACATCGCACTCGTTACCACGGCGGTCGCGAACGGCGATCTCTCGAAGAAGATCACGGTCGATGTGAAGGGCGAAATCCTGGAGTTGAAAAACACCGTCAACACGATGGTCGATCAACTCAGCTCTTTCGCATCCGAAGTGACGCGCGTGGCACGCGAGGTGGGATCAGAGGGCGAATTAGGCGGCCAGGCGGACGTGAAAGGTGTGGCTGGCACATGGAAAGATCTGACGGATTCAGTGAATTCGATGGCCGGCAATCTGACCGGTCAGGTGCGCAATATCGCAGAAGTAACGACGGCGGTCGCGCGGGGTGATCTCTCGAAGAAGATCACAGTCGACGTAAAGGGCGAGATTTTGGAACTGAAAGACACGATCAATACGATGGTCGATCAACTCAGCTCTTTCGCCGCGGAAGTAACCCGCGTGGCACGTGAAGTGGGCACCGAAGGAAAGCTGGGCGGGCAAGCCGATGTGCGGGGCGTCGCCGGCACGTGGAAAGACTTGACCGATAGCGTGAATTTTATGGCCGGCAATCTGACCGGTCAGGTGCGCAACATCGCCGAGGTCACGACCGCAGTCGCCAATGGCGATCTTTCCAAAAAGATCACGGTCGATGTGAAGGGCGAGATTCTGGAGCTGAAGGACACCATCAACACGATGGTGGATCAGCTCAGTTCCTTCGCCGCAGAAGTCACCCGCGTGGCGCGCGAAGTCGGCACCGAAGGAAAGCTAGGCGGTCAGGCAGAAGTGCGGGGTGTCGCCGGCACGTGGAAGGATCTGACTGATTCGGTGAATTCAATGGCCGGCAATCTGACCGGGCAGGTGCGCAACATCGCAGAAGTCACCACCGCGGTCGCAAACGGCGATCTGTCCAAGAAGATCACGGTTGATGTGCGAGGTGAGATTTTGGAGTTGAAAGACACGATTAACACGATGGTCGATCAACTTCGTTCCTTTGCATCGGAAGTGACGCGCGTGGCTCGCGAAGTGGGTTCCGAAGGTGCGCTTGGCGGCCAGGCGCGAGTAGAAGGTGTTTCCGGAACCTGGAAAGACCTAACGGATTCGGTGAATTTCATGGCGTCCAATCTTACTACTCAGGTGCGCAACATTGCGGCCGTTACAACAGCAGTCGCAAGTGGCGATCTTTCCAAGAAGATCACCGTGGACGTTAAGGGTGAGATTCTCGAGTTGAAGAACACCGTCAACACGATGGTCGATCAGCTAAACTCGTTCGCCTCGGAAGTCACCCGAGTAGCGCGAGAAGTGGGCACGGAAGGAAAGCTCGGTGGTCAGGCAGTCGTAAAAGGCGTTGGTGGAACGTGGAAAGACCTGACTGATAGCGTGAATTTCATGGCTGGTAACCTGACTGATCAGGTGCGCGGCATTGCGAAAGTCGTGACCGCGGTCGCGAACGGCGATTTGAAACAAAAGTTGCTCGTGGAAGCGAAGGGCGAGATCGCAGCACTGGCCGACACGATCAACAGCATGACTGATACTCTTGCAACCTTCGCGGACCAGGTGACCACGGTGGCTCGCGAAGTGGGAGTGGAAGGGAAACTCGGCGGACAGGCTAATGTTCCGGGCGCGGCTGGCACGTGGCGTGACTTGACTGACAACGTGAACCAACTGGCAGCCAACCTAACGACTCAGCTCCGAGCCATCGCCGATGTGGCGACCGCAGTTACGAAGGGCGACCTGACACGGTCGATTCAAGTCGATGCGCGTGGAGAAGTCGCATTCGTGAAAGACAACATCAACGAGATGATTGGCAACCTTCGCGACACGACCTCACGGAACAATGAGCAGGACTGGCTAAAGACCAACCTGGCAAAGTTCACCCGGATGCTACAAGGACAGAAGGATCTGCTTACGGTGGGTCGAATGATTCTTTCCGAGCTGGCGCCCGTTGTTTCTGCTCAGCAGGGCGTCTTCTATATCATGAATGGCTCCCCAGAGGATCCCGAGCTGAAACTCCTTGCGAGTTATGCTTATCGCGAACGCAAAGGCGTGAACAATCGCTTCAAGCTAGGCGAAGGCCTGGTAGGACAGGCCGCGCTTGAGAAGGAGCGCATCCTTCTGACGAATGTCCCACAAGACTATGTCCAGGTAAGTTCCGGCCTGGGTGAGGCGCCACCGAAGAACATTGTCGTGCTGCCTATCCTTTTCGAGGGCCAGGTCAAAGCCGTGATGGAGCTATCCTCGATCGAGACATTCAATCCTACGCACCAGGCGTTCCTGGATCAGCTTACGGAAAGCATTGGCATCGTTTTGAACACGATCGAGGCCAACACGCTGACTGAAGATCTCCTCAAGCAATCGCAGTCGTTAGCCGGAGAGCTACAGAACCGTCAGCAGGAACTTCAGCAAACAAACCAGGAGCTGGAAGAGAAGGCGCGACAACTCTTCGAGCAAAATGAAGAGGTCGAAAAGAAAAATCGCGAGGTCGAGCAGGCGCGTCAGGCGCTGGAGGGCAAAGCTCAACAACTCTCTCTTACGTCACGTTATAAGAGTGAGTTCCTGGCAAATATGTCGCACGAGTTACGCACGCCCTTAAATAGCCTTCTCATCCTCGCCGATCAGCTCGCGTCGAATCCCGAGGGCAATCTCCTGGGAAAGCAGGTCGAATTTGCGCGCACTATTCACGGCTCGGGGAAGGATTTGTTGAAGCTAATCAACGACATTCTCGACCTTTCGAAAATCGAGTCGGGCACGGTTATCCTTGACCTCGGCGAGTTGCACTTCGAAGAACTGCGCGAAAGTATGGAAAGGACCTTCCGGCACATTGCGGAAGATAAAGGCGTCGATTTCAATGTCACCCTCGACCCCGGCCTTCCCCCGGCAGTGTTCACTGACGCGCAGCGACTCGAGCAAGTGCTTAAAAATCTGCTTTCGAACGCGTTCAAGTTTACGGAGCGCGGCAATGTCGATCTCAGAATCGCTCCGGCTACAAACGGATGGAGTGAGGGTCATGGCCCACTGACCCGCGCGGCTTCGGTGCTCGCCTTCGCGGTCACGGATAGTGGAATCGGTATCACGCCTGACAAACAAGGAACGATCTTCGAGGCCTTCCAACAAGCGGATGGCAGCACGAGCCGAAAGTATGGCGGCACGGGCCTGGGCCTCGCAATCAGTCGGGAATTGGCACGCGTCTTAGGTGGCGAGATTAGGCTGGAGAGCGAGGAAGGACATGGAAGCACTTTCACGCTTTTCCTCCCACAGAGTTACAGTGTTACACCGGCGAAGCTGCAGGTTGTCCCTCGCACCTTCGCGGCGAAGGACGATTTGGCGACTCTAGAAGCGGCGCAAACGGAGAGCTCCGCTCCATTTGCCGTCTCTGACGATCGCGACAATATCGCTCCAAGCGACAAGGTGGTTGTGGTGATTGAGGACGATCATGAGTTCGCTCAATGGCTGGCGGATACGGCGCATGAAAAAGGATTCAAAGTGATCGCAGCGTCGCGGGGGGCGAGTGGGCTTGAACTGGTTCGGGAGTTTGCTCCGGCAGCAGTCTTACTCGACCTAAGTCTTCCGGACATCAATGGGTGGAAGGTGCTCAGTCGTTTGAAGAGCGACTTGAGCACCCGGCATATCCCAGTCTTTGTTATTTCGGTTAGCCAGGAGCCCGAGAACGCTTTGAAGCAGGGCGCGCTGCGATTCCTCACCAAGCCGGTCGAGCAGCGGGACATTGACGAGGCCTTTGCTACCATCCATCGGATGCAGACGATCGAGGCGAGAAAGCTGCTTGTGATAGAAGATGACGAGACTCAGCGAAACAATATTCGCGATCTAATCGGGAATGAAACCGCTCATATTAGCGATGCAGCAAATGCGCACGAGGCGCTTAAGCGATTGCGTGATGAGCTGTTTGACTGTGTAGTGCTCGACCTCATGCTCCCCGACATGTCGGGATTCGAGTTAATCAACAAGGTTCGCGAACAGCAACCTCACCTCCCGATCATTGTCTACACCGGGAAGGATCTTACACCCGAAGAAGAGGAGAAGTTGAACCGCGTCGCACAAACCACAATTGTGAAGGATGTGCGCAGTCCGGAGCGCCTCTTCGACCAAACTGCCCTTTGGCTCCATCGCAACGCCGCACGTTTGCCAGCGGAGAAACGCGAAATCCTGCAACGACTTCATAGTCCTGATGTGATCCTCGCCGGCAAGAAAGTGCTGCTCGTCGATGACGACGTTCGGAACATCTTTGCGATGACGAGTATGCTCGAGCGCTACAAGATGCAGGTAGTTATCGCCGAGACCGGTAAGCAGGCCATCAGTCAATTGCAGGAGACTGAGGGTATCGATCTCATCCTGATGGATATCATGCTGCCGGAAATGGACGGCTATGAGACCATGCGCGCGATTCGCTCCATGTACGGCTTCGCCTCCATGCCGATCATCGCGTTGACTGCCAAGGCGATGAAAGGCGACCGCGAGAAGTGCATCGAAGCCGGCGCGAGCGATTACATTTCAAAGCCGGTCGATACCGAGCGGTTACTGAGTTTGTTGCGAAGTTGGCTGCATCGATAGGCCATGGGCTCTTTGCCGAATCCGGTCGAGGGCGTGGACGATAGGGTCAATATCCTGATCGTCGACGACCGTCCCGACAAGCTCCTCGCATATGAAGCGATGCTCGGGGAATTGAACCAGAAACTCGTCCAGGCACGCTCGGGCTTTGAAGCCTTGCGCTGCCTCCTGCGTGAGGACTTCGCTGTCATTCTGCTCGACGTCAATATGCCGGGAATGGATGGCTTTGAGACCGCATCAATGATCCGCCGGCGTCTGCGTTCCGAAACCACCCCAATCATCTTCATTAGCGCGGTGAACGACACGGAGACACATGTTTCCCGTGGCTACTCGTTAGGCGCGGTTGATTACATGCTAACGCCGGTCGTTCCAGAGATTCTGCGGGCAAAGATTGCTGTTTTTGTTGATCTCTACAAGAAGACGGAGCAGGTCAAAAGACAGGCCGAAGAGCGGGCGAAATATCTGCGGGATCAGGCGGCTCGCGCCGAGGTCGAGCGACGCCACGAACGGGCTTCGTTCCTCGCCGAAGCGAGCAACATTCTCGCAAGCTCGCTGGAAATGCGACAGACGTTTCAAAACCTCGCCGATCTTGTCGTGCCGAAGCTGGCAGACTTCTGTGTCATTTTTGCGAGCGATGATAGAAACGCACTTCGCCAGGTGGCGATTGCCCACACTCCGCTTGCCAACAATCCCGCGCTTCAGCGAGCGGCCAGCGAGTTTCCGACAAGTGCCGCTGCCCAAAAAGCGGCCGAGGATCTGTTGGAAACAGGAAAGCCTGTCACCTGCTGCGATTTGTCGAGTGGCAACCTGAATCAGCTTTTCACGCGCACTGAAGATCGCGATTTCGTCCGCTCGCTCGAGCCGAACTCATGTTCGGCGATACCGATCCGAACGATGGACCGCACGCTCGGCGTACTCTTGATGTTTAGTATGACGGCGGAGCGGACGTGCGGCGAACTCCAGCTGTCGATGGCGGAAGAACTCGCGCAACGTGCTGCCCTCGCACTCGAGAACGGGCGCCTCTACAAAGCAGCACAAGAAGCGCGCACGGATGCTGAGCGGGCGAACCTCGCGAAAGATCATTTCCTTGCCATGCTGAGCCATGAACTGCGCACGCCTCTCACGCCAGTCCTAACCTCACTCCTGGCCATGGAAGACCATGAGTTACCCCAGGATGTACGGGCCTCTCTCGAGATGATCCGGCGCAATGTCGAGCTCGAAGCAAGGTTGATTGACGACCTGCTGGATGTGACCCGTATCCGCAAGGGTAAATTGCAGCTCAGCCTGGAAATCGTGAATGCGCACGTGTTATTGCGCAACGCACTTGAGATCTGCGAAACGGAGATCGCGCAAAAGCAAATCGTGCTCGACTTGAAGCTGGAGGCCGATCGCGTCCATCTCCAGGCCGACTCAGCACGTCTCCAACAGGTCTTTTGGAACCTGATCAAGAATGCAGTCAAGTTCACGCCAAACGGTGGCCAGCTCACCATCCGAACTGGCAATAACCAAGACGACCTTGTAGTCGCAGTGACGGACACCGGTTGCGGGATCGCTCCGAAGTCGCTACACAAAATTTTCAATGCCTTCGAGCAAGGCGAATGGGTACGACAGGGCGGGCTTGGTCTTGGACTTGCGATCAGCAAGGCATTGGTAGAGGCGCATAACGGAACGATTGCCGCGGCAAGTCCCGGGCTCAGCCACGGCGCCACCTTTACAGCCGTGTTTCCGCTTTCCAGCCGCCAAACACTCGAACCCTCCATCGATCGGACATCGCGTCCCGTTGAGCGTAAATCGCTTCGTATTCTCTTAGTGGAGGACCACGAAGATACCAATCGATCGCTCACCCAGCTGCTTCGGCGTAGAGGTTATGAAGTAATGCCAGCGTTTACGATTGCGAATGCAATGGAGCTAGCGAACCTGGAACATTTCGACGTGCTGGTGAGCGATATCGGTTTGCCCGACGGCAGCGGCGTCGAGCTCATGCAACGACTGCATTCTACGAGACCAGTCTTCGGCATCGCGTTAACCGGCTTTGGAATGGCAGATGACATCCAGCGCAGCCGCGCTGGCGGCTTTGCCTACCATCTGGTGAAACCAATAGACCTTAATCGACTTGATGCGCTGATCCAGGGGGCCGTCAAACCTAACCCAGGTGACCTGGCGCTCGAGGTAACACAGCCAGAGTGACTGTCGGCGATGTTTTAGAGTGCTGCCTTGTCAGCCAGCATCACTCTTTACTCATGAGGGCGGCAAACGTGGGAAGCTCTAACTGATGAGTATCTAGTTACCAGTTAGCCGGTCTGAGACTCATTGTTACCCTGAATCCTATTCTCGGTCGTGCCACGGCATGCAGCGAGCAGGTATTTCGTGTCTCCGGGGATCAGCAGGATGCTTAGATCGTGCTTCCACTCCACTTCAGCTTCTGTCTTACCACGCTGAAGAATGACATCTGCGGCAGGACAGCCAGGGGCAGGATTTTGTCCGAACGCCGAATGCGCACCACCGAACCGAACTCGAGCAGGACCGGACTGCGGCCGTCGATCGTGAGATAAATCGGATAATCCGGCTCGCCGGGTTCCACTTCGATCACCGAGCTATCTTCAACGATGAGCGAGCGGTTCGTCAGGACATGAGGACAAATTGGGGTGATGACAAAGACGCCTGACTGTGGGGCAAGGATTGGACCCCCGGCGGAAAGTGAATAGGCGGTCGAGCCCGTTGGAGTCGCAATCACCAGGCCATCTGCGTTAAAATCGGTGAGTGCTTCCCCATTGACCCGAGTGCGCAAACGGATGAGCCGCGAAACTTCGCCGCGACTAAGAACGGCGTCGTTGAGCGCCAACATGTCGGTGGTGCGCGCCCCGCCCCGCGTAATCTCAACCGCGAGCAGCGCTCGATCGCTAAGAGAAATCTGGCCGCTGACGATCGCCTCGACCGCCTCACGATATTCGGAGGAGCTCACGCAAGTCAGAAAACCGAGTGAGCCAATGTTGATTCCCAGTATGGGCTTGATCTCGTGCAGGCAGCTCACCACCTGTAAAATAGTGCCGTCACCACCAAGCACGACGAGCAAATCAGCCGCGTCGGACACCTGTGCGATGGTCTGCTTCGACTTCGTGCCAATCAGCGCAGCGGTCTCTTTTTCCATCAACGTGGTGACGCCTGCTCTGACGAACGCCGCCTGGAGCTGACCGAGCAACTCCTTGGCACCAGTCTTGGCGGTGTTTGCGATCAGGCCGATGGTTTGCGGAGACATATGAAGAATTCCTGGTTGCCATCGACGCCCGTGATGGCGGAAGGCGCGAGGCCATCGATTTGAGCGCCCATCGCTTGAGCGAAATCGCGCACCTTCTCCCGCGCCTTATCGTGTAATGCTGGGTCGCGCACGATTCCGCCCCGGTTCACATCGGCCTTAGCTAGCTCGAATTGTGGTTTGATCAAGGCAAGGATCACACCTTTTGCAGTTAGCAATTCGAAGGCATTCGGCAAGATCAAAGTCAGCGAGATAAAGGAAACATCGATCGTGCAGAGATCGATCGGTTCCGGGATTTCCCTCGGCGAGAGGTAGCGCCCGTTCATCTTCTCCAGAACCACGACGCGCGGATCCTGCCGAATTTTCCAAGCGAGCTGGCCGTGACCGACGTCGACGGCGAAGACGGTACGTGCTCCGTTTTGCAAGAGGCAATCGGTGAATCCTCCGGTCGACGCGCCAATGTCGAGAGCGATCTTGTCACAACAATCGATCTGGAAATGCGCGAGCGCGCTTTCGAGTTTTAAACCGCCGCGTCCCACAAAGCGATTACGCACCGCAACGGAGAGTTGCGCTTCCGCGCGGATAGGATGCGAGGCCTTTTCGGCCACCCGTCCATCGATGGTCACCTCGCCAGCCATAATGGCGGCTTGCGCTTGGTGGCGGCTGGTAAAGTAGCCGCGCTCAACAAGTGCCTGATCAAGTCGAATGCCGCGCGCCATGGTTCTGTGTGGCTCTAATCCTGGAAAGAAGTGGAACTTTTTTGACGTAATAATTACGAATAATTGTCAGGCTACGAGTGACTAATCGAATTTCGAGTTACTGGAATCATAGGCGGCTTCGCGCAGCAGTTTGTCAACCGCGGCGACATCCTCGAATGAGGCGCGCCGACGCTGGTATTTGCGGAAAAGTACCTCGCGCAACTCGCGAAGATCTTCCAGTAGAGGCAGGTCATAGTAAGTCCACTCGTCTTCGTCACGGAATTTTGCCTGAAATTTCCATTGGCCACCAAACTTCGTCACGCGCACCTCGCGCTTACGGCCGTCCTCGTTTCGCGAGGTCCATATGTGTTGACTGCGCATAGTGTCGGCTCCTTACATTAGCACCCTTGAAAGACGCGGCGAGACTCCTGCTTTATCTTGGCGGCGTTGTGACGCTGGGAGCCTTCGCCGCTCCCCTCCTCTTTTTCGCGGGCAGAGATATTCCCTTTCTCGCCGGCTTCGACTTTGAGAGTTACTTCCATCGCGCGCTCCTCGTGGCGGCGCTCATTCTTCTCTGGCCGCTGTGGCGTTCACTCCGACTGCGTGGCTGGCACGATCTTGGTCTCGAGAAAAATCGGCGAGCAGGTGTCGACGTCGCCGTCGGTTTTATTATTGCTGCAGTTCCCCTGCTCTGCTGCGGCGCAATCCTGATTGCGTTGCACATCTACTCGCTGCGACACGCCTTTCTCTGGTCGAAGATGCCGGCGGTTTGCCTGGCGGCCAGCGTGGTGCCGATTCTGGAGGAAATGTTTTTTCGCGGACTTCTTCTCGGTCTGCTTTTGCGCAGCGGCTCCCGACTCGGCGCGATCATCATGACTTCCGCTCTCTTTTCCATCATTCATTTTCTAAAGGCTCCGGAACACACTTCGCCTAACGAATCAGTTCACTGGTTCTCGGGCTTTGTTTCGATCGCACATTCGTTCTGGCAATTTGCTGATCCGGTGTTGCTCGTCGCCGGTTTCCTCACTCTCTTCGCAATCGGCTGCGTCCTGGCGGATGCCCGCATTCAGACACGCTCGCTTTGGCTGCCGATCGGTTTGCATGCCGGCTGGATTTTCGCCAACGGCCTTTTTAGCAAAGCCGCACATCGGGAGATGCTGGCGCTTCCCTGGTTGGGGAAAGACTTGCTCGTTGGAATTGCGCCTCTTATTCTCGCGCTCGCCAGCTGGGCGTTCGTTCGCGGCTGGGTGAGTTATGTCCACTCTCGCGCTCCGCAATCCATTTCGCGGTCTCGTTAGTCTGCTTTATCCGGCGACCTGCGAAGCGTGTCGGGCGCCGATCACTCCTCATGAAACGCTCTGCCGCTCCTGCCTTGACGCCGTACCGCGGATCGCGTCGCCATTCTGCGCCAAGTGCTCGCAGCCGTTCGCCGGCGCGATTAGCGACACTTTCACCTGTGCGAATTGCGAAGGGCGCGCCCTGCATTTCGACCTGGCCGTTTCGCTCTACCGCAGCCGCGGCATCGTGCGAGAAATTGTCCATGATTTTAAGTACAACCGTCGTCTTCACCTGCGTCGCCTGCTTGGTTGTTGGATTGATGAAGCACTCGACGATTCGCGGTTGGCGAGCCGGCGCTTCGATCTGGTTGTTCCCGTGCCTTTGCACCCAGCGCGCAAACGCGAACGGGGTTTCAATCAAGCCGAGCTGCTCGCCCGCGAGTTGTCTCGATCCCGCGGCCTTTCGTTAGGCAACGTGCTCGATCGTATCCGCTACACCACCACACAAACGCAGTTCGATCGTCAGGAGCGCATGGAAAATCTCAAAGGCGCGTTTCGTTTACGCCGCGGCTGCGACGTGCAAGGTTTGCGAATGCTTTTGGTGGATGATGTCCTGACAACTGGTTCGACTCTGAGCGAATGCGCCTCGGTTCTAAAAAAAGCCGGTGCGCGTTCCGTCCATGCCGTCACCGCCGCGCGCGGCTAAATCATGGCCATTTTTAAAAAGCCGTCGTTACGAACTGACAGCAATCGCAAGCGCGAGATGCCGCAGGGCCTCTGGCAAAAGTGTCCGGATTGCGGCGAGGTCGTGCATGAAATCAAGTTGAACGAGAACGACCGCGTCTGTCCCCGCTGCGATTATCATTTTGCCATCTCCGCCCAGGATCGGATCGCGAATCTCTGCGATCCGGACAGCTTCGTCGAAATGGACGCCGGGCTCACGTCGATCGATACACTCAAGTTCCAGGGTCAGGCGAGCTACAAGGATCGGTTGCGGAAATACCAGGATAGCACGGGTCTGACCGACGCGGTCGTGAGCGGTCACGGGCTGATCGAGGGTTACAAGGTTTCGCTCGCGGTGATGGATTTTAGCTTTCTCGCCGCCACCATGGGCTCCGTTGCGGGCGAACGCATCACGCGCGCGATCGAGTTTGCAACTGAGCAGCGTTGCGCAGTCATCATCATCGCGGCCTCCGGCGGAGCGCGGATGTACGAAGGAATGCTTTCTCTTATGCAAATGGCAAAAACGAGCGGTGCGCTTGCCCTGCACGCCGAACAAAAGCTTCCGTTTATTTCCATACTGACCAACCCGACCACCGCCGGAGTGATGGCAAGTTTTGCATCGTTAGGCGACGTCATCATTGCGGAGCCAAAAGCAATGGTCGGTTTTGCCGGGCCGCGCGTGATCAAGGAGACAACTCATCAGGATTTGCCGGAAGGTTTCCAAACGGCAGAGTTTCTCGAGGAGCATGGCTTGATCGATATGATTGTGCATCGGCGCGACCTCCGACAGCAGCTCACCCAATTGCTCGCCTACTTCTCCGCCAGCCATTGAAAGCTGAAGAGGCCATCGGGCCGTCTTATACCTACCAGGAGACGCTGCGCTGGCTTTTCAGCACACAGCGTTTCGGGATCAAGCTCGGTCTCGATAACGTCCGGCTGCTTTTTGCGGCGCTCGACATCCCTGCGCCTAACGAAAAAATCATCCATGTCGCCGGAACCAATGGCAAAGGTTCAACCTGCGCTCTGCTGGATTCGATCTCTCGCGCCGCCGGCTATCGCACCGGACTCTTTACATCGCCGCATCTCGTCACTTTTCGCGAGCGCATTCGGGTCAATGGCGAAATGATTTCCGAAGAAGAAGTGGCCCTTGGCCTAACGAAAATTCGTGAGCTGATCTCCGCGTGGAATCCTCATCCGACATTTTTCGAAATAGTCACAGCGCTCGCTCTCGATCACTTTCGCAATCGCAAGGTCGAGATTGTCGTTCTTGAAACCGGCATGGGCGGTCGACTCGACGCCACGAACGCCACCCAACCAGTCGTTTCCGTTCTCACTCCGGTCGATCTCGACCATCAGAAATGGCTGGGCAACAGCCTTGCGGAAATTGCATTTGAAAAAGCCGGCATCATCAAGCGGCAGGTGCCGGTTGTTTCTGCGCGGCAAAACGAGGAAGCTGAAGAGGTGATTCGTCGGCGGGCGGAGGAATGTGATGCGCCACTGGATTTCGTTAGGCAACCCTTCGACCGTTTTCCGGTCGCCCTTGCCGGAGCGCACCAGCGCGAGAACGCCGCCCTCGCCATCTCAGCCCTCCACACCGCGGGCATTGCCGTCGACGACTCAGCTATCGAGCGCGGCCTGGCAAATGTCGTTTGGCCGGCGCGTTTCCAGCACTGGGACGAGCGCACGATCATCGACGGCGCCCACAACCCGGCCGGGGCACGCATTCTTGCCGAAACCTGGCGTCAAAACTTCGGCGATCGCCGCGCCACCGTCATTCTGGCTGTCTTACAGGATAAGGAAGTGGAAGGGATCTGCCGGGCACTCAAGCCGATCGTGCAACGCGCGCTTCTTCCCGCGATCCGAAGCGAGCGAGCGCTGGCGCCGGAGGAGCTGCGCCTTCTCTTGATCGATCACTGGCCTGGCTTTCCCGCGGCCACCGCGGCCTCCTTCCTCGAAGCATGGGACGAGGCACGACGCGATCCGGCGCCAATCCTCATTACAGGCTCACTCCATTTCGCCGGCGAAGCCCTCGCCTCGCTGCATCATGAACCCGCTGCGTTGGAAGATTGTTTGCAGTAACTTCGAAGCGAAGGAATTCATCGATTGCTCCCACAAAGCGACAAGAGCTCTGCCAACTGACCGCGGAAGTGCAATTCATCGCTAAAAAATCGCAACGCACCAGCAGCAGTCGTGGCACATTCATCCTAGCGTGAAAGTCGTGAAAGGGATGACGGCGGCTGCCAGTTTCGTCGAAGCGTCGCCTGCTCCGACGGGACGGAAGCGTTTGAGCCCCCTCGTGCGCACTATCCTGGGGCTCGGCGCGCTGGTTTGCGTGCTGTGTGTTCTCGGCGTTCTCATTTGGCAGGGCGTGACTGCCTATGGTGCGCCAGATCCCGAGCATCCATCGACGAGTCCAGCGATGGCATTCCTCGATATCGGAGTGCTCGTTTTCCGTGAAGGCCTCGAATGCATTCTCGTGCTTGCGGCGCTGACAGCCAGCATGACCGGCAGTACGGCAGTTCATCGCCGACCGATCGGCCTTGGCGCTGGCTTGGGATTTGTTGGGACGCTGATCACCTGGTTCATTGCGATCGGCGTCATGCAGCAACTGACTGAGAGCGTGCCGGCTCTCGACCTGCAGGCGGCGACTGGCTTGCTTGCGGTCGTTGTCCTGGTGGTGATCATGAACTGGTTCTTCCACAAGATTTATTGGGGTGGCTGGATCCGGGCGCACAATCGCCGCAAGAAGAATCTCCTGGCCGAATCGCCTAACGACGATAAGACGCGGCGTCGCCTTTGGTGGGGCTTGATCCTGCTCGGTTTCACTTCGCTTTATCGCGAAGGCTTCGAGGTCGTACTCTTTCTTCAGAGTTATCGGTTGAAATTTGGCACCTCCGTCGTGCTGGAGGGCGCGCTCGTCGGTTTGATACTCTCCGGCATGGTAGCGGTCGTGACCTTTGGTTTGCAACGCCGGCTTCCCTACCGCCAAATGCTTATCACGACCGGCGTGCTTCTTGGAGGAGTGCTCCTAGTCATGGTTGGTGAGCAAGCACAGGAAATGCAGCTCGCGCATTGGATCTCCACCACGCCGACTCCCGCGCTGGAGACTGTGATTCGTCCATGGATGGGAATGTGGTTTGCCATTTTCCCGACTGTAGAAACACTCTCCGCGCAAGCGATCGCGGCCGCCGTGGTCATTGGCTCCTATTACGCGGCACGGCGAATGGGTCGGCAAGCGGCCGCCGAGACAATGGCGCAGCCGCGAAGACGGCTCCTCAACAGCTAATGCCGCCGAATTGGCCTAACGATCCTGGAAGCTGACGGAAGGTGGCGTCGTCGTTTCACCGCAGCTTGTCACACACAAATGGGTGGGATTACGAACTCTCGTTCGTGTTTTACTGTAGTCTGTAGACTTCCACTAACCCTACCCCGGTAACTCCACCTTGACCCATCACAATTGCGGTGTAAGCCGCCGGGCCAAGTGTTTCGAGCAGGGCCGATTCGGAGTCGTTCGTCGGCTGGAGGCCCGTCGCCTCGATTTCGGTCTGTTGAGTGTCCTTCCAATCATTGTTGCTGCCAATAAGAGTGCCATCACTATCGTGCAACTCCAGGCTTGGGTCGGAGAGCGCGCCACTAATTCCAAACGGTGTAAGCGAAGGTCCCAGGGCGCGAATGAGAACCGTGCTGTTAGCGCCGCCGCCGCCCAGGATAAAGCCACCAATCATGACGTTGTTACCAGTTTGCACTGATGCGCGTGTGCTGATGTTTGCCAGCTGCGAATCATTCGATTGATCAAGGTCGTATACCTCTACGAGGCCGATACCCGTTCCTCCATTCTTGCCACTTACGACCGCGGTGTAACTTCCAGGATCCAGTGTCTCCACGATGGCGGATTCGAGCAGGTTTGCGGGAGCCAATCCCGTGGCGGAAATATTAGCCTCATCCGAATCCTTCCAATTGTCGTTGCTGGTAATGAGAGATTGATCACTCGCGTGAAGTTCAAGAACTGGATCGGCCAGAGGATTCGCAATTCCGGCGTCGGCCAATGACGGCCCGATTGCACGCAAGATCAGCCGCTTTGGACTCGTGCCGGTAACGATGAAGCCTCCGATCAGAACCTGATCGCCGGTCTCGACCTGGATTCGGGTCGATATGTTAAGCGGCCGCGCTGGAACGGTTGGGTTCGGCGTAGGTGTCGGTGTGGGCGTTGGCGTGGCAGCAGTTACAGTCACCGACCCAGTCATTCCGCAGCAGAGACCGTGAACGCTGCAGTAGTAAGAAAAGGTTCCGACAGTGGTAAATTGATGCGTGAAAGTACTACCAACGCTCTTTACTCCCGAATCCCATAAGCCGGAAGGTTTTCCGGGCGTGCCGGAGGTCGTACTGTGAGGACCGGCATTCCAAACCCA
This sequence comes from uncultured Verrucomicrobiae bacterium, assembly GCA_963801255.1. Taxonomy (GTDB): domain Bacteria; phylum Verrucomicrobiota; class Verrucomicrobiia; order Chthoniobacterales; family UBA10450; genus JAICXG01. Next base: position 34,534 of record CAWDEC010000015.1, read on the forward strand.
TTGCACGGTATCGCCCGCCTTGATGGAAACCATGGCGGGCGAAAAGAAAAGGTCGGGCGGGTATCCGTATCCGTTCATCTTGACCATATCCTCGACGCCACCACCGGCCATCCCAACGTAAACAGTCACCGTCTCCGCCCGAAGAGCGGGGCTGAAGCTAGACAAAGCGGCAAAGGCCAGCCCGACGCCAGCTGAGAAAAATTGCGTCTTCATAAGCGATTGGCTGTACGCAAAGTAAAGGGAAATCGGGGTCGTAGCCAACCCGCAATCGTAACGAGGCTGTTACGTAATTCAGCGAACGAATCCGAGTTGCCAGGTCCGGAGGCCGCGGGAGATCCTCAGGATTCCGCGGCAACGGATTCTATTCTTGGAAAGAGGGGTTTCGGCTTACCGACGACATGACCATCAGGTAATATCCCCCACTCCGCATCGCCTAACGAGAAGCGCTCGTCCTTCCCGCTTAGCTCCATCTTCCAGTTGAGCTGATCGAAGATACCATGCGCGCCTTGAGGAAGAACTGGCGAAATGAGAATCGCGATGATGCGAAGGCGCTCGGCGAGATCGTACAGAATCTCGCCAACGTCCTGAGCACGTCCTTCCTTCATCATCTTCCAAGGAGACGTCTGCTCAATGTGTAAGTTAGCCTTATCCGCGATCCTAATCGCCGTATCCATCGTGCCACTCATCGCGACATCTTCAGCGAGATCACAGTACGCCTTTACAAGAACGGGGGTGACAGCCTCGCTCGCTCGGATGGGACGCCGCAATTTACTTTCCGGATACCGCGCAGCCATGCTGAGTGTTCTATTCAACAGGTTACCCAGGGAGTTGGCGAGGTCGCTGTTGTATCGTTCGATAATACGATAAGACAGGAAGTCCGCGTCCTGCCCGATCACCATATCAGTCATCAAATAGTAACGTAGCGCTTCGGCGCCATACTTATCAGCTAGCTCATCCGGGTCGATAACGTTGCCGAGCGATTTGCTCATCTTCGCCCCGCTCACGTTCCACCAGCCATGGACGAGGAATCTCGGGATTTGTTCATCAGGGAAACCGAGGGCGTGGAGCATGATCGGCCAATAGATGCCGTGTGCTGGAATCAGAATGTCTTTGCCGATGATGTGCAGTGCGGGCCATTTCTCCCTAAACTCGTTAGGTTGCGTGGCAAAATCCTTCGCTGGATCGTAACCGATAAAGCTGATGTAGTTCGTCAGCGCATCGAACCAAACGTAGTTCACATAATCGCGGTCAAAAGGTAACTCAATGCCCCAACTCAGTCGCGATTTAGGACGAGAGATGCAAAGATCGCCGCTTAGCTTTTCGACCGCGTTTATGAGTTCCGTCTGGCGAAAGTCGGGACTTACACAATCGGGAGTTTTGCGCAGGTAATCCAATAGCCAGCCCTTGTGCTGGGAGAGTCGGAAATAGTAATTCTCCTCCACGCGATGCTCGACCTGACCCCATTCCGGGCCAAACTCACCATCGGGACCGCGCTCTTTGTCGGTCAGGAACTGTTCCTGGCGAATGCTGTAATAACCTTCCTGTTTGTCCTTGTAGATCTGGCCCTCGTCGTAAAGGCGTTGCAGCATTCCCTGCACGCAATGTTTGTGCAGCGGTTCGGTTGTCGCCGCCCAACCGTCATATTGCACTTGCAGCTTTTGCCAGAGCGCTTTGAACTTCACCGTGAGATCGTCGACGAACTGCTGCGGCGAGATGCCGGCCTTCTCGGCCGATTGCTGCACTTTCTGTCCGTGCTGGTCGACGCCAGTCAGGAAGTAGACCTTCTCGCCTTTGAGCCGCTGATAGCGCGCGATGACATCGGCCAGCACTTTTTCGTAAGCGTGGCCGATGTGCGGCGGTCCGTTCGTGTAATCGATTGCTGTCGTTAAATAAAACGTCTTCTTCACTCAGGTTGTCTTTGGCTCGGAGATATTGCGAGCAGGTCCTCGGCAACGCAACGGCGGATTGCTCCTTATTTTCGCCTAACGAATGAGCAACGGCGCGCGCAGCCGACTTTGCCAGATACGCATGAAGCGCAGGATGGGGAAAAGCGTCAGATAAATGAGCCCGCCCCATCCGCCGAACCAATTCCACCAGGCCGCGGCAGCCGCAAATAAACCGACGCCAACGAGAGAACCCATTCGGTAGATGGCAAAGCGGGTATCGAGCTGTTCGAGCGGTGAAAGATCGAGTGCCGCGCGCAGATGATAGGCATGGAGGTAAAGAAAAAGCAGAGCGAGATAAACGGCGGCGAAGCCGAGGCCGTAGATGACGAGAAGCATCGACGCTTGTTGGTTTGTGATCCGCGGCATGGCAGGCCCAGCGCCGGCGGCGAGTCCGCTGAAGCTGAAGTTGAAGAGAAACTTTAGCGGATAGACGTAGAAGAGAACGAGAAAGAGCAGGACGCAGGTGAGAAAGCGGGTAAAGCCGTCATCCAGTCCGTAGCGGCGGCAAAACTTGTAGTGACTGTTCCAGATGAGCACGAGAAGGCCGAAGCAAACGGCAAAAGCTGGAAAGCCCCGCATGGTGTTGAGGAGGTCGTCGAAATTCTTCGGTACATCGAGCGAGACGACGAGAAGAGTAAGAGCAAAACCAAAGACGGCATCGCTGAAACCTTCCAGGCGCGTTACTTCGCGTCCGCGAAAACGGAAGCCTTCGAGTCCCTCCGCAACAGGTTTGGTGACGAGGTCGCGTGTCATGAGAAATTTTTGATACGCGCAGTCGATCGCAGGAACAAGCCCGCTCTGCAAATGCGGAGACGAACCGCTCTGCCTAACGAAGAAATCGAACGCTGATCCGAGGAAACTGGGATTGGTTAGGCTAATTGATCGCCTAAGGTTTCAACCATTTCGTTAGGCCAACAGCCGCCAGGGCGAGGAAACCGCTGCAAATCCAGTTCCGGTGCATGCTTGCCCAAAGTTGGGGGCCGAGTTGAGGGCGCGATGGTCGAACGTTTCGCAGCGGACGAAGGTCGATGGATAACCTTGCCTAACGACGCTGCACGTTCAGCAAAACGTGGCTGCGATTATTCCAATCCGAGAGCGCGAAAAGTCTCGTCGACGTGCCGAAAGTGATTCTCGAGCGAACAAAGCCGGTCGATTTCTTCCGCGGACAGCAGGGCTGTGATCTCGGATTCCTGCTTCGCGTTTTCCGCGAACGATTGTTCGCCTTGCCACGTCTTCATGGCCGCGCGCTGCACGGCTTCGTAGGCGGTCTTGCGTTCGGCACCGGCGCGAGTAAGCGCGAGAAGAATGGACTGGCTGTGGTAGAGACCTTTCGTTAGGCGCAGATTGCGCTCCATGTTTTCCGGATAGACGAGCAGCTTCTCGATCAGATCGCGCAGTTTATCGAGCATGTAATCGATCAAAGTGCAGGAGTCGGGCAGGATGATCCGCTCGGCGCTGGAATGGCTGATATCGCGCTCGTGCCAGAGAGCGACATTCTCGAGCGCGACCAAAGCGTTTCCTCTCACAACGCGCGCCAAACCGCTGAGACGTTCGGCAGTAATCGGGTTGCGTTTGTGCGGCATGGCGGAGCTGCCTTTCTGTCCCGCACTGAAGTATTCCTCCGCCTCGAGCACTTCGGTGCGCTGTAGATGCCGCAGCTCGGTGGCCCACCGATCTATACTCGAGGCAATAAGCGCGAGCGTGGTGGAAAATTCCGCGTGTCGGTCGCGTTGGATGATTTGGGTTGAGAGCCTGGCTGGTTGCAGGCCAAGCTTATCGCAGACGTATCGCTCAACGCGCGGGTCGAGATGGGCATGCGTGCCGACCGCGCCACTCAATTTACCCACGCGCACTCGCTCGAGCGTTTGCGCGAGCCGCTCCTCCGCGCGGCCGAATTCGTCGAACATGAGAGCGAGCTTGAGTCCAAATGTGATCGGTTCCGCATGAATGCCATGGCTGCGGCCGATCATCGGAGTCATTTTGAATCGCAGTGCCTGCCGGCCAATTGTCGCGCGCAGTTGGCGCAGATCGTCGAGCAGAATGTTGCCCGCTTCGACCATCTGCACCGCGAGTGTGGTGTCGAGAATGTCCGAGGAGGTTAGCCCCTGATGAATCCAACGCGACGCTGGCCCAACCGAAGAAGCAACGTTCTCGAGAAAGGCGATTACGTCATGATTGGTCCGCCGCTCGATCTCCTGGATCTCAGGAATGGAGAAACGGGCACGTTCGCGAATTTCCTCCGCATCTCTCCGCGGAATCTGGCCCAACTCGGCCATTGCTTCGCAAGCCAAAATCTCGATCTCGAGCCAAATCTCGAACTTGCGCTGCTCGGACCAGAGCTTGCGCATCGGCGTGCGGGAATAACGATCTATCACCGCAGCAAGATAGAAAAGGCGCGGCGACCGGCAAAGCGATTCGTCAAAAAAGAAACGTCGCCCAGGCAGGCATCCCGCCTGAGCGACGCAGAGACTCCGTTATCGGGAAAATTTTTAGCAAACCCGAGCGCGGGTAAGGCGGCCGTTGTTCTCCACGCGAACTTGGCCACTGCCGAGTAAATCGGCCACCGCAGCGACGGTTTCCTTCGTGTTCTTCGTGCAAGAACTCACGGCAAGGATGAGATCGCCCAGTGAAAGTTTCGGTCGGGTTTTCAGGATCTGAGTGTTCTTCTTCATAAGAGGCTGAGATTTATTCAGCAATTTGGATGCCATCTAAAATGTTAGATCACTTTGCCTTGCAAATGTTCAAGCAAGGTGTTCAAAGGACACCCTGTCGCTGTCTTCAAGGTGACACTTGTGTAATGAATAGACACAGGGCTGAGCGTCGTTTGCACAGGTTTACGAGGCGAAATCGGGAGCCGGTTGTGGCCGCCGGGCCGTGAGCCGCAGAACGACTAAGTAAAGGATCGCCAGGATCGCGATGAAAAGGACGATCCAATGGGATTGTGTCTTCATCAAATCCATTAGCCCGTCGGGGTTTTGAATGAGATCCGGCTGTTTTTCAAAAGCCTTCAGCCCAAGATAAGCCAACACGGAACACCAGATGGCGGAGCCGGCGATGGTTACGAGGCTGAACATCCAAAAGTTCATCCGCACGATCCCGGCCGGGATCGAGATGAGATGACGAATCACCGGCAGCAATCGCGCAAAAAAGACGCCACCCGCTTCGTAGCGTTGCAGCCAGATTTCAGCGCGTTCAAATTTGTCAGCGGAGATGAAAAAATATTTTCCGAAACGGAGAATGAAAGGTCGGCCGACCACGAGCGAGATCCAATAGCTGATCGCCGCGCCAAGATACGACCCAAGAGTGCCGGCCAGGATCACGCCAGTGAAACTCAAACTTCCCTGAGCGGCCAGGAATGCTGCGGGCGGGATCACGATCTCGCTCGGGACTGGAATGATCGAACTTTCCATTGCCATGAGCGCGATGATCCCGAGATAACCGCCGTGTAGAACCCAGCCAAACCAAACTTCAACTAAATGATGCATAGGAGAGTTTCCAATTCCCGATTTCTTATTTCAGACTTAGCCTCACCTTTGCACAGGTTGGGCCCATATATGTTCGCCGGCAGTTCCATCGCAAATCGACATTTGGCAATCGTAACCTCGTTATGATTTACCGGCGCGTGCTTCGCTATTACCGGCCTTTTCTCGGGTCGACCGTCCTTGGCCTCGTGCTCTCGCTCGCCGCCACCGGGGTAAATCTGCTCAAGCCTTGGCCTTTTAAATTCATCGTCGATCAATTCATTCCCACCAACTCCGCTTTTCGGGCAACGCATCCGGATTGGCACCGTTACATCGTTCCGGTCTGTCTGGCTGTGGTCGGGTTGCAGGTAGTATGGGGAATTCTCAATCTGGTGACCAATTACATCTTCGTTAAGGTCGGATTGCAGGCTTTGTTAGAAATCAGGACCGACCTTTACTCTCATCTGCAGCGGCTTTCGCTTAAGTTTCACGACACGCGCCGCTCAGCCGACTCCAGTTTTCGGGTCGCCTACGACTCGCAATCAATCCAGACCGTTTACAACAAAGGGTTCACCAACATCTTTGGCTCGGTTGCAACCCTGGTCGGGATCTTCGCCATCATGTTGCGCTTCGACTGGCAACTGACCTTGCTGTCGTTAGGTATTGTGCCGTTGATCGTCGGCGCGATTTACTTTTTTGCGCAACGAATCCGCACGGAATCCACCTTCATCCAGGAACGCGAGAGCGCCGTCCTCACGCAGGCGCAGGAAGGGCTGGGATCGATCCGAATGGTGCACGCTTTTGGGCGGGAGGATTTCGAGGTCTCGCAATTTCAACAACGTGCGCATCAGAGCCTGCTCGCCAACCTACAGTTAACCCTGACGAACCTGAAGAGCGCGCTTGTCATTACCTCTCTGGTCGGCGCGGGAACCGCGGCGATGTATTACCTTGGCACCCTGCACGTTCTCTCCGGGAAGCTGACGCTCGGGTCGCTGATCGTTTTCAGTAACTACCTCGTCATGCTTTATCAGCCGCTGCAGGAACTCACTTACACGGCCTGGGCGATGGAAGGCGCGACCGCTGGCGCGAAACGCTGTTTCGAAGTGCTCGATCGCGAGGACGACGTGCGCGATTCTCCTGATGCAGTGGAGATCTCCGCTACCCAGGCAGCAATCGATTTCACGCAGGTCAGCTTTGCCTACGATGAAAGTCAACCGGTCTTGGAAGACATCGACCTGCACATCGCGCCGAATCAAATCGTCGCGCTCGTCGGTGGCACCGGTGCGGGAAAAAGCACGCTGCTCAGTCTGGTGCCGCGCTTTTATGATCCGAACGCCGGAGTCGTTAGGCTCGATGGGCGTGACGTGCGCACCATCACAAAGAAATCACTGCGCGCCCAGATTGCCATCGTCCTCCAGGACACGCTTCTCTTCTCCACCACCATTCGCGAAAACATTGCTTACGGTCGGCCGGAGGCGAGTGAGGAAGAGATCCGGGAAGCAGCCCGTCGCGCGCAGGCCGAGGAATTCATCAGCCGCTTGCCTAACGGATATGAGAGCTCGGTCGGTGAACGCGGCGGTCACCTCAGTGTGGGTCAGCGCCAACGCATCGGCATCGCGCGTGCCTTTCTCAAGAATGCTCCGATTCTACTCCTCGATGAACCCACCTCCGCGCTCGATCCCACAACCGAGGCTGCCATCATGGAAACAATCAAGGACCTGATGCATGGCCGCACCACCCTCATCGTCACTCATCGTCTCGCGACTGTGCATGGCGTTGATCAAATCGTCGTCCTCGAGCACGGCCGTATCGTTGAGCAGGGCCGCGGTGGCGAGCTGGTGGCACATGGCGGCGCTTATGCCAGACTCTACGCCGCCGGCAATTATTCAAGGAAATGAGCAATGTAAATGATGATCGTCGCGTCGAAGGCGATTGGTGGAAGGACGCAATCCCGCCCAACGTGCATTTCGGCACCGGCTTTTATTGCGAAACAGCGCAAATCTTTCGTTTTTTGCGCAGCCGCCATGAAGATGCAGTTTCGTTAGGCGACTATGTCTCCTGTTATGCCGGTTGCTCCTTTGCCATCGGTGCAAACGGCCGCTGCAGCGTCGGAGACTTCACGCTTATGAATGGGGCGCTCGTCATGGCGGACGAACTGATCGAGATCGGCAGCTATTGCTTAATCTCCTGGAACGTCGGGATCGCGGATTCCGATTTTCATCCGCTCGATCCGGCTGAGCGTCGCCGTGACGCCCTCGCCCTTGCCCCCTATTATAAGGATCGTCCGCCGCGTCCGCCTATCCGCACCGCGCCCGTGCGCATTGGCCACAATGTCTGGATTGGAATGAATGCCATCATCCTCAAGGGCGTAACGATTGGAGATAACTCCGTCATCGCCGCCGGCTCGGTCGTCGCAAAGAGCGTCTCGGCGAACACGGTCGTCGCGGGCAATCCCGCCGTCGTCGTGAAGCATCTTTGAGCCACGAATGAGGCGGATTACACGGACGATTAAAGGCCGTCGACCAGCGATCGTTAGCCGGCCTTTCCATCTCTCTCATCCGTGCAATGCCCGGTCAAAACCGGTCATATGAAACGCAAGAGAGTCATTGTCATGGGTTTCATGGGCTCGATGCCGATCGCAGGCGTTATCTGGCAGCACATCCATTACATCCTCGGCCTGCAACGCCTCGGGCACGACGTTTACTATATCGAAGATTCTGCCCGCCTCGCTTATAACCCGAAAACCTTCGAACTGGCGGATGACTACACTTATGCTGCCAGTGTTCTGACCCAGTTGGCGGGTGAGTTTGGGTTCGAGCGTCGCTGGGGTTATTGCGCGCGCTACCTCGATGAGAAACCAACTGCCGGTCTTCGCCTAACTAGAATAAGACAACTCTATCGTGAGGCCGACGCTATTCTCAATGTTTGCGGCACCCAGGAATTCAATGACGATCTGCGCGAGAGCGATCGTATCCTCTATGTCGAGAGCGACCCCGGCGTCGAGCAAATTAAGGTCGACAACCATCTTCGTTCTACCATCGACTATCTCGGACAACATCGCGCCCTTTTCACCTTTGGTGAAAACGTCGGCACCCACCGGTTCCCCGTGCCCCTGCACAACCTTCGTTGGCTTCCCACCCGCCAGCCCGTCGCAACCGATCTTTGGAAAACGAATCGCGTTCCCAAAGCCAGTGCTCTCTTTACCTCCATCGCCAATTGGTCCACCAGCGGTTTGAAAGACATCGAGTGGCGGGGCGAAAAATACCTCTGGAGCAAATCGCGCGAGTTCCTTCGTTTTATCGCCGCGCCGAAAAAGTCGGGCGAACCCTTCGAGCTGACGACTGATATCAAGGATGAAAAGACCCGTGCCCGGTTCCTGCAAAACAACTGGCGTTTTCAAAGCCCGCACGAAATGAGCATCGATTACTGGAGTTATCGCAACTACATCCGACGGTCCAAAGGCGAGTTCACCGTCGCAAAAGATCAATACGTGCGGCTGCACACCGGCTGGTTCAGCGATCGCAGCGCCTGTTACCTCGCCGCCGGGCGACCTGTCATTACCCAGCAAACCGGTTTCAGCGACCATTACGGCAATGAAGGCGGCCTTTTCGGCTTTGACTCGTTAGGCGAAATCACCGAAGCCGTGCGCGAGATCAATGCCGACTACAAAAAACACAGCCGCGCCGCTCACGCAGTCGCGTGCGAGATCTTTGAAGCCGAGAAGGTCATGGGAGACTTACTTCTTCGCGCTGGAATTTAGTCAGAGGACTGTCCGAGTAACGGAGCCAGGCAGTTCCTTTTGTCGAGCATTTCTTCCGCCGCCGCGGGCGAACGAAATCGAGCAGCGAATAAATCATGCGGCGCTCACGCGCAGGGGCATGCGGCAGCAAATTGCTTCTGAACGTTTTTCCGCCTGGGCCATCTAAGGCATGGATTGCTGTTTTACAGCCGCACTCTTCTGTTTGATCTTCCGGCTCTTTTCTCATGCATCGAATTAGCTTTTTCATCTGCACTCTGGTCTTCGTCTTCGCCCTCCGAGTCGAGGGGCAGCCTCACTCCCCGGTCCAGGATAGCCTTGTGCGCATCACTTCGACTGAGGTGGAACCCGATTATCGCGCACCGTGGAACTCCGGCTCGATTGGCCGCGGCGTAGGCGCCGGGTTTGTCATTGATGGTCACCGAATCCTGACCAACGCCCATGTGGTGAGCAACAGCCGCTACCTCACGGTCGAGCGCGAAGGCGACCCGAATAAATATCCCGCCACGGTCCGATTTGTGGCGCATGACTGCGACCTGGCTCTGCTCGAGGTGGCCAACGCCAACTTCTGGAAGAATATGAAGCCGCTCGACTTTGGAGGGATTCCGGCGCTGGAGTCGGTCGTCTCGGCCTACGGTTATCCGATCGGCGGCGAGCGCATGTCAGTCACGACCGGCATTGTCTCGCGCATCGACTTCAACCTTTACACTCACTCGGCGATCGATTCGCATCTTGCCATCCAGATCAGCGCGCAAATCAATCCCGGGAATAGCGGCGGGCCAGTCTTACAAAGCGGCAAAGTCGTCGGAGTTGCCTTTCAGGGTTATAGCGGTGACGTCGCACAAGGTGTTGCTTATATGATACCGACGCCAGTTATTCGCCGCTTTCTTAAGGATATCCAGGACAGTCATTATGATCGCTATGTCGATCTCGGCATTACCTGGTCGAAACTTCAAAATCCGGCACAGCGCCGTTATCTCGGCCTGAAGGATGACGATCGCGGTGTGCTGGTCAACACGGTAATCCAGGCAGGACCCTGTGGAAAGGTTCTTCAGCAGGGGGATGTTCTCCTGGCGATCGATGGTCATCCGATCGCGAGCGACGCTTTTGTCGAATACGAGGGAGAACGAGTGCAGATGCCGGAAGTGGTCGAGCGCAAGTTTAAAGGTGACACAGTCACACTTGATCTTCTGCGCAATAAGCAACCCATGACGACGAGTGTCACTCTCGGCACGGTCTCACCTTACTTTATGCAGGGACATAGCTATGACATCCGGCCACGTTATGTCTTGTACGGCGGCCTGCTTTTTCAGCCGATGTCCCTCGATCTGCTCGAGGCCTATCGTATCAGCGATCTGCGGGTGCGGCATTTCTTTGACTTCTTTGTCACCGACCAGTTATATCTTCAGCACCCAGAAGTCATCATCCTCACCAATGTCCTGCCGGACCCGATCAATACTTATCTCATGGCTTTTCGCAACGATATCGTGGACGAGATCAACGGAAAGAAGATCGGAACTCTTCAGGACCTCGCTCGCGCTTTCGAACAACCAAGCGATCGCTTTGTTATTAAGATGATCGGGGACGACCCGCCGCTCGTGCTTGATGCGAAGAAGGTGGAGGCGGCACGGGAACGAATCAAGACCCGCTACAATGTCCTGGTCGAACAAAATCTCGACGAGCAGCCCCCGCCCAAACCGGCGGTCGCGGCCGAGGATAAGATTTAAGACCATGCGCACACTTGCACTAGTTCTCAGTATCCTTCTCGCCAGCGGTTCGCTAGGGCTCTCCAAAAAGCCACCGATCGCGACCCAGAAGCTGGCTCCGGAAGCGAAGGGCGCCGTCCAGGCCAAAGAGTTATCTTTGGTTCGGGTAAATGTAACCGGCCAGCCTTTCGATTACTTTCGGCCGTGGCAAAAGAAGGCGCCCTTTTCCAAGCGCGCGCTCGGAGCTGTCCTGCCGCATGATCGCGTGCTTGTCACGGCCGATCTGATTGCGAACCAGAATTACGTTGAGCTGGAGCGCGCCGAAACGGGAGATAAGAGCGCCGCGACCGTAGTAGTGGTAGATCACGAAGCCAACCTCGCCTTGATCGAACCCAACGATAAAAGCTTTCTCAAAGGCTTACAGCCGCTCGATCTGGCGCTCGACACGGTGGTCGGCGACAAGCTTTCGGCCTGGCAGTTAGAGGCGACGGGAGCGCCCGTCGTGACGGAAGGAATCGTGACGACGATTGGCATTACGCGCTATCCGGCGGACGTGGCTGATTTCCTGACTTATCGTTTGAGTATTCCGATGCAATATCGGGATAACAGTTACACGGTGCCGCTGGTAAAGAATAACAAGCTGGCTGCGCTTCTCCTGCGGTTCGATCCTCGCACCCAGGTGATGGATGCCATCCCGGCGCCGATCATCGCCCATTTTCTGAAAGACGCGAGCAGTTCCAAGTATCAGGGTTTTCCTTCGCTAGGCATCACCTTTTTTCCGACCCGGGACCCGGAGCTGCGCGAGTATGCGGGGCAAAAGACGGGCTCAGGCGGCGTTTATGTGACGAATGTAGAAGCAGGACAGCCTGCCGCTAAGGCTGGATTGCAAGCCGGTGACATTATTACGGCGGTCGAGAATCATGAGATCGATCAAAACGGTAATTACGTCGATCCACTCTATGGGAAACTGGGTTTCGGGAACCTGCTGACTGCCAAGGTATATGTGGGAGACACGGTTGCGTTGCATGTCACGCGTGGCGAAAAACCACTGACCCTGAACGTGACTTTGGAGCATCGTTCCGAAGATGACTATGTCGTTCCGCCATATAATATTGATGAAGCGCCTTCCTATTATGTGCTGGGCGGACTCATCTTTCAGGAGTTAACCCGGCAGTATCTTAAGGAATGGGGAACAAACTGGCAAAAAGAAGCGCCGCAGGATTTCGTTTACCTCGACAAGTTCCAATCCGAGCTGTTCCCCGAAGGCCATCGCAAGGTTGTGATCATAAGCCAGATCCTTCCTGCCAATGGTACACTTGGGTATGACGATTTCAGTTATCTCGTGGTTAAGAAAGTGAACGGCATGGAGATTCACTCGCTGGGTGACCTGGCCCAAGCGGTCAAGAAGCCGATGGACGGCTTTCACGTTATCGAGACGGTGGACGACCCGAAGCAACTCGAGCTAAGCGTCGACGAAGTCGCCGCCGAGGCTGAGGCTTTGCAGAAGAATTACAGTCTGCCGGCTTCCCAGCGCCTGCCGTGAGTCAATCGGTCCTGCCGCCTTTCGGCGCGATCTTCGACTGGGACGGCGTTATTATCGACTCGGCCAAACTGCACGAGCAAAGCTGGCATCAACTCGCAGGGGAGCTTGGTAAGTCTATCGCTCCGGAAAGTTTTATCCGCGGCTTTGGAATGAAGAGCGCGCAAATCATCGCCACAATTCATCATTGGGCGATGGAGCCGGAAGAGGTCGCAGACCTGGTCCAGCGGAAGGAGGCGCTTTACCGCGAGTTAGTGTCAAAGAGCGAAATCCAACCGCTGCCCGGCGTGGTCGAATGGTTGCATCGACTTCACGAGGCAGGAGCGCCTTGCGCCGTCGCTTCTTCGACGCAACGCGCCAATATCGAGGCCGTACTGCATCGTATCGGTTTGGAAAGGGGTTTTGCGGCAATTGTCTCGGCGGAGGATGTGTCTCATGGAAAACCGGATCCGGAAGTCTTCCTTAAGGCTGCCGCACGGCTGGACTTGGAGCCGCAGCGCTGCCTCGTTTTCGAGGACGCTTATGTGGGGATCGAGGCCGGGCACGCTGCCGGGATGAAAGTAATAGCAGTAACTACCACCCACAGGGCTGAGGAACTGCGAGCGGCAGATTTGGTTGTCAGGCGATTGGATGAGCTTTCGCTTGAGCAGACAGAAGAGTTACTCGTGCAAGGGAAGTTGGCGGCGGGCGGACTCCCGTCTGCGCAATAGCGATCGCCTAACTGGTCAGCACCTCGACTCGCGGTGTTTGTTATTCGTTAGGTCCAGAAAGAGTCTGCCGAGGATCCATCTTCCGCCCCGCTGCCGCCCAGCGATCGTAAAGTGCCCAGCCACGCGCGAGCACGGCCTCGCCTTCCGCGAACCGATTCGGACTGGCGAGCAGAACAACAATCAATCGCCGCGGCATCACATAAGTCGTGGTCCCCTGTTGCACGACCTCGGAAGCCTGAGCGGCTGACAAGACCAAACAATCTCCGGCTCGCCGCGTACTCCCGGTCTTAACCCCATCAACGTTGTTCTGGCCCAGGAGCTCATTGGTGTTGCGCAGGAGATAGCGCTGGCGGGTGGCACCACGACCAAATTCGATTTCCCGTGTCTTTTGCGAGACATAAAAGCGAAAGCCCGCGCTGTTCATCGCGTATCTCGTCAGGCGAGCGATATCCGCCGCGGTCGAAAAAGGTTTCTCCTTTAAATCGACTCCGCTCGGATTGAGAAAGCGCGTCCGCGTCATGCCAAGATGCTGCGCAAGCGCGTTCATTTGCCTCACGACATAATCCGCCGGCGTGCCGTGCGCCGCTTCACCCGCGGGCGGCATGTCTCTTTCCAAGACGCGCCCGACGTGGTCGGCCAGGGTATAGGCAGCGATGTTGTCGGATTGAACGAGGGCGGCATAAAGCAGGTCTCGTAGCGTGATCGTGTCGCCCGGTTGGAAACCGATAGCGTTGGTGGAAGTTTCGGCGAACGCCTGGGGCGGAATGGTCGCGACTTGGGCGAGATCGCCGTGCTGTTTGGTCGACCAATCGAGCACCACCATCGCGGTGGCGATCTTCGTCAGGCTGCCGACCTGACGCTTTTTGTCGTCGTTAAATCTTTCGAGAACGTAGCCGCTCTTGGCATCGATAATGACTGCGGCCGCTGCCGCTCGCAGCTGCGGCGCGGCGTTGAGCGCAGAAACCAAAACGAGTGCGCACAGTACAACTTTGCGAGGAAACGTGATCACGGCACCTAAGAACGCTGCACGTTAACTGGACCCGTTTGCTTGGCAAACGCAATCGGGCGGTTCACTTTGCCTAACGAAGCTCGCGCAGTTATCGCAAGGTAACCGAGGAGCGTGCACCATAGCGGAAAGGATCCGGACTCAACACCAGCATGATGCGCTCGGCCGCATTTCGCAGGTCGAATGGCGTGGCTTTTCCGAAACCGCTAGCCCGCAAAGTTCCAGCGTGGCCTTGCAAGTTGCTCCCGCCCGCGAGGTCGAATTCGTAGACTACGCGATGTGCTTCCACATCGGTCACTCGTACGTGGAGGGCGAGATGGGAACGTCCCAAGCCGAAATACCCATAGACGGAACGGTCGCTCGGGTTGCCGCCATCCACGAGCATGAACTCTCCTTCCACCAGCCAGCCAATCCGGGGCACTTCATTGGGCTGAATGATGCGTACCGGGGCAAGCTTGTTCAGTTCTTCTTTCAGATCGCCGGCGAACTGGATTGGAGTCAGCTCCTTCCGGATCGGCATTTCCCCCTCGGAGTCGGCTTCATCGCCACGAAAGATCGCGTGATCGATGCAAAAAGGTCGAATATAAATCGCTCTCGGAAAGGCTGCTCCGATACCACAATTGGTTTCGTAGCGAATGCCGGCTGAACCGAAGTCCTTGGCGTCTACCTCGGTGGTAGTGTGGCTGCTGGTATTGTAAGTCCGTGTCACCAGCATATCGGCGCAGGAACAAAACATCAGGCTGCAGGCAAGGACGGTGAGAGATTTCATAATCGTTGTCGTAGAAAGGTCGTCGTCGTTAGGCCAACAACCCTTCTCCTGCGCCCTATGATGCAACTCTCGTGCCGTTGGGGGCGCAAATTTCCAACTCAGCGTGAAGCGCGATGGCTCGTGACCAGGCCGCGACAAATGAAATAAACCACCGCCGCGGATGGCAATCCGATGATAATCGAACCAATCAAGAGCGGCCGGCCGAGGGAGAAGAACGTTTCCCAGTGAAAATAATCCCGTAAGGCGAAGCCGTGTAGACGGACCTTGCGGGGCATATATCGGTGCAGCGTCCAGAAACCGATCTTGTATTCCCAGAGGTAGATCGCCGGCATGAATGGCAGGATGAGGTCATGCAACTGCACGCTGATCGCCGCGGCGATCTTGTTGCTTTTGCATATCCAGGCCACTCCAATCGAGAGAAGCGTCTTCAGGCTCCAGAGCGGCGTGAAGCCAAAAAAGATCCCGATCGCCACCCCGAGTGCGATCGAGTGCGGCGTGTCTTCGATCGTGACGAGACGAAAATGAATGTGGCTCAACCAGTCGCGAAACCGCTTCCACGAGCTTGGATTCGTTGCAGGCTCTTCCGGCATGGATTTGCCTAACGAAACAACTCTACCTGACGCGCGGCCGAAGGGACAAGTTGACCGAGTGCCTTGCGCAAACGCAACGCGGCGTGGGGCGCAAAATCGAGAGCGTTATTGTTGAATATCACGTGCACTGTTTTTGCCTCGGCGGCCAGTTTCTTCGCCCGCTCCGCGATCTGATCGACCTCTTCGTCGCTGTAATCGTAGTAGAAACGTTCGGCGACGGTCTTGCCTCGCAAATAAGCCTGCGCGTTGCGTCCGTGGAGACGCAGGTAGGCCATCACGGGTTGCGTGACAACATTCAAATCGCTTGGCATGACCGTAAAATGCTTTTCGTTAGGCCCGTCCACCAGGACAAGTGTCGTCTGGTGTTTTTCAAAAAATGCGAGCGTCTTCTCCAATTGTTCATCCAGCGTCCAGTTGCGGTTTCGCAGTTCAACGACCAGCCCTAACGAGCTCAACCGCTCGAGCAAGCCGTCCAATTCCGCCAGTTCATGTCTGCGCGGCGAGAAAGCCGGTGACAACTGGAGAAGAAAAGCGCCGAACTTCTTCGCCTCACGCATGGGTTCCACCGCTGCTGATCATCTCCTCGACCAGCGGACCTTCGATCTTCGGAGTAAGCGTCACCCTCCCGTTGCCATCGCTCTCCGCAGTCTTTTGCAAGGACGGCGGAAGCGACTTCACATTTGCCGCGTGGCGCGAAAGGAGTTTGTGCAGTTTGACATCGAACACAAAGTCAGCTGGCGTGCTGCGGCACCAGCGCTCGACCATTCTCCGGTCGGGCACCGCATAAAAACTCGAGTTCACCTCCACCAACTCGAAGTGCTGCGCGTACCAAGGCAATCGTTCCGTCGCTGGCATCTTCGGCGGATACCACCGTTCGACAAAGCCTGGATCAGACCAGCTTGCCGTGCCGACGAGAATGCGGCCTGAGTTCGCGGGTGATTGACGGGTCACCAAAGAGTGAACGCGCGCCGAAGTGGAAACGCAAACCGCGCCTCAGTCCAAACAAGGCCGCTGACGTCGCCGTGGCTCCAGCGGTAGGATTCGAACCTACGACCAATCGGTTAACAGCCGACCGCTCTACCACTGAGCTACGCTGGATTCTCGTCGGCGGGGTGAAGGGCGTATATCTTGCCTCTGAAGCGGCGACCGGCAAGTGTTTTGTCCGCCGCTGGCCGTTCCAATTTCTCCATTTGCCAACCGCGCGAAACCGGCCATAATCAGTCCTTCAAGATCGCGGGGTGGAGCAGCCTGGTAGCTCGTCAGGCTCATAACCTGAAGGCCGCGGGTTCAAATCCCGCCCCCGCAACCCCCAAATTCTCGCCACCACTCGGCTTCCTCTCTCGCTGCTCGGCAGGAAGTTTGTGATTCGTTAGGCCGCGGACGCTAAATTATTAAGCCGATCGAGGATCGCTTTTTTGGGGTGGCCACCGACGAGCTGCTCCTTTAGTTCGCCCTTGTTAAAAAACAATAGCGTCGGCACCGCGCGCACACCGAAGCGCTGCATGAGGGCCGGTTCATCCTCAATATTCACTTTCGTGATGCGAAAGCGTCCGTCGCTTTCCCGGGCGATCTCATCCAAAGCCGGAGCGATCATTTTGCAGGGGCCGCACCAGGAGGCCCAAAAGTCTACGACCGTCGGCACGGGCGACTGCAGGACTGCTTTCTCAAAGCTGGCTTCGTTAATGTTGATAGGTTCGTTCATGGATTTTCTTGATTGAATTGGCGTCTGCCTGGTCGCGCCTGCAACGGTGGAAGTTCTCGCGGGACGACGGTGCAGAAAAGTTTTTCAGTTCCTCGGAGAAACATGAGCGGTAAAGGCACGCCAATCGCGGAAGCGATGAGTTGCTTGTGCAGTGCATCCACACTCGGAATCGGCTGCCCATTAAAGCCAACGATGGTGTCGCCAGCGTGTAAGCCGGCCAGCGCCGCCGGGCTTCGCGGTTCGACCTCCATAACCTGTACGCCGCTGTCGTTAGGCAAACGGTGAAATCGGACGACGCGTGGATGCAATGGCACATTCTGGCCCGCCACCCCGATTGAGCTGCGGCGGATCCGGCCATCCTTAATCAGCCAGCCGGCGACAACCCTGGCCGTGTTGCTTGCGATGGCGAAACAAATTCCCTGGGCCGGCAAAATAACCGCGGTGTTCACCCCGATAACTTCGCCCGCACTATTGACCAGCGGCCCACCGGAATTGCCTGGATTCAAGGCAGCATCTGTCTGAATGATTTCGTCCATCAGACGTCCCGATTCCGAGCGCATGGAGCGTCCCAGGGCACTGACGATGCCGGCGGTTACGGTCTGTTGAAATCCGTAAGGGGAACCGAGCGCGACGGCGATTTGACCGACCTGAATTTGCGCAGAATCTGCCAGGCGAACGTGTTGCACATCCGGCGCGTTAATGCGGATGACGGCGAGATCGGTTTCGGGATCGCTTCCGATCAGGTGCGCCGGATAAACCCGAGCGTCGTGCAGCGTGACCTCAACCTCACGCGCACCGTGCACGACGTGACTATTCGTTAGGATGAATCCATCGCGGGAAAGAACGAATCCCGAGCCGCCACCCGGACCGCGCTCGCCGCTCTGGACGCGAATGTTGACCACGCTGGGTGCGACCCGCCTGACAACCGCGGCGATCGTTTTCGAATAGACATCGAGTAGTTGATCGTCGCCTAACGAAGGAGAAAAATCGCCTGACGATTGACCAGCTCCGCCAAGGATGGGAACCATCCTGGGCAAACGCTTTCGTCTCGAGTCAAGGAGAGTGGTCATTTCCTGATTATCACCAAGGCAACGTCTCTCCCATGTGCAGGTAGGCCCCGTTTGGTCCATCCGCGCCTAACGTTGCCAACGCCACGCTCGTCTTCGCGCCATCCTCCAATTCCATGGAGGCGCCCTCCCCACCCATGTCGGTTTTCACCCAGCCAGGATGCGCGGCATTTACTTTGATCGGGCTATCCTTCAGCTCGTAGGCGAGCTGCGCCGTATAGGCGTTCACCGCCGATTTTGAGACGTTGTAGGACGCGTAGTTTTTGCTTTCGTAAATTGGCGAACCCGGCGTCGAGTGAAGGGTAATCGAGCCGAGAATGCTCGATAGATTCACAATCCGTCCGGCGGGGCTCTTGCGTAGAAGAGGCAGAAACGCCTGTGTTGTCGCGATGAGACCAAAGACGTTGGTGTCGAAGGTTCGGCGCCACGTCTCGAGCGATTGTTCGCTCGCCTTTTTGGTTTCGTCGTCGAGCATTATGCCCGCGTTGTTGATCAGAATATCGAGATGGCCGTATTCCTTTTCGACCTCCTTCGCGGCGGTCTGGATGCTCACGGGATCGTTTGCATCAAGAACGATTGCGCTCGCGTCGATCTTCTCACGCCTTAGTTTTTCCGCTGCCCGCTCCCCCTTTTCCCGATCGCGGGCGCCGAGAAGAATCTTCACCCCCTGTTGCCCGAGTTGACGAGCGGTCTCGAAACCGATGCCTTTGTTGGCACCGGTGATTAATGCAATTTTTTTCTCATTCATAATTTGCTAAGCGGACAATCCGCGCCTGCTACCGGCGTTTCGTTCCAATGCTTTCTCTTGTTAATTTGACTAGTCATCTATTCGCCTTCTCGCCCAACGCGTCAACACGACCGTTGCCTGCTTCTAGGCCCGCACGCCCTTTTGGGGTGCTCCGAGAAACTCCAGTGCTCCGGCAGGCAGGTTCTTCAACGGACGGGCGTCATTTTCGATCCGCGCTTTCGTTAGGCAGCCTTGAAAGTAGGCAACCAGCATCCGGGCTTTGGCTTTGGCATTTGGCGCCGAAATCATTCCCTCGGCATCCGCATCTCGAATTGCAGATTCAAAATACCGTTCGTTTTCACTGAAAATCTTGCGCACTTGCCTGCTGATCGCGCGGTCCTGCGTTCCGGTCTCGCAACCTATGGAACAATAGGGACAGCCAAGGACTGCTCCGCATTCCCCGAACGCCTTCGTTTGTCCCTGGTAAACATGCAGGAAATAACGCCGCAAACGATCCAAAGGCGGAACGGTCGGCGAAAAAATCTCGTCCATCTGCATTTTCTTGCGCCGCCAATCCGCTTCCAGGGCCTTGACCGCCAATTCCGATTTCGATTCGAAAAAGTGATAAAAGCTTCCCTTTTTTGCGGCGGCCTTTTCGCAAATTGCCTCTACCGAGGTCGAGCCGTAGCTGTTAGTCCAGATCAGAAGCATGGCGGCGTTCATCAAACGCTCCTCCATATCGCTCCTTCTCGGCATGGCAAAAACCTGGACGTTGTTGACTAGTCAGTCAAATCGGCTTTAATGGATTCCTCTTCTTGAGTACGTCCAATCCATCGTGGGAAAGCTAGCGCGCAGATGACTCCAGGGTTGCGTGGTTTAGATTGAAAAAGATGAACACGATCCGTGGAATCAAGCTTCGCTGGCTGCACCAGACGCTGGGCGACGTGACCTACGAACTAACACGCCTGCAGTTTACCCAGGCCGCGCCCTATCGCTGGCGGCCGGCAATCAATGCTTTCCAGTGCGAAAAGGGTTTGCGCATTTGTGTCGATTTGGCAGGCGTCGAGCGCACGCAGGTCGATCTCAACCTGGAGCCGCGTCGCGTTATCCTGCGCGGGACACGCGAGGCGCCGGAGCCAGCCGGCGAGGAAGAACGCGCCGTGCAAATGATCGCATTCGAAATCGATTACGGGCCGTTCGAGCGCGTGGTGGAGTTGCCCGCGGCGGTGGACGTGGAACAGGCACGAGCCGAGCAGCGAAATGGGTTTCTCTGGATTGAGCTGCCTTTCGCGAAATGAGCACCGAACCTCTAAGCGCGTTGCAAAGTGCCCGACCAGATTCCGCGCCTGTAAGCGGTCAGGGGCAAATCGGCGCAGTGGAAAATATCCCGGCGATTCCGACTTCGCTTGCCATCCTGCCGGTGCGCGACTTTGTCGTTTTCCCGCGGACCATCTCGCCGCTGAACGTGGAGCGGCCGGCTTCGATTCAGTTGCTCAACGAAACCCTGCCGCAAAACAAAATCATCGGTCTCGTCACGCAGCGCGACGAGGAGAAGGAAGATCCGCAGGTCGCCGATCTCTATCAGGTAGGAACGGCGGTGTTGATTTTGAAACTGTTGCGCCAGGCAGATGACCGCGTCGTCGTCATCGCGCAAGGCTTGCGGCGCTTTGCCATTCGCAAAATCACCCAGACTGCACCGTATCTTCGCGCCGAGATTGAGACTATCAATTTTCTACCCCCGCCAACGACAAAGGAGTTCGAAGCGGAGTTTCGCAACCTGCGCAATTCCGCGGCGAGCTTGCTCGAGCTTTCGCCGGACGTCCCGGAGCAAGCGCGCGCCATTGTGCTTGGTCTTGAGGATGCCGAGCAGTTGACGGATTTTCTTGCGCCCAACCTCAACATCGACCTCGCGCAGAAGCAGGCGATTCTTGAAGAGAGCGATCTTGAGAAGCGGATGCGCACAGTGCAGGCGAGTATTTCGTCGCAGCTCGAGATCGCACAGATCCAACAGAAATTGCAGCAGGATGTGCAGTCGCAGTTTACCGACGCGCAACGCCGCGCCTACCTGCGCGAGCAGGTCAAGGCAATCCAAAAAGAGCTGGGTGAAGGCGACACAGGTGCGGAGGAACAGCGTGCGCAGCTCCGTCAAAAACTGGAGGAAGCGAAGCCGCCGACCGCGGTGATGGAACAGGCCGAACGCGAGTTGCGCCGGCTCGATTATTTGCCACAGGCTAGCCCGGATTATTCCGTCATCGTCACCTACATCGAGACGATTGCAGAGCTGCCGTGGTCGAAGGTGAGCGAAGACAATCTCGACCTCGATAAAGCCCAGGAGATTCTCGATCGCGATCATTACGACCTGGAGAAAGTGAAACGTCGGCTGATCGAATACCTCGCGGTGCGAAAACTGAATCCACAGGGGCACGGGCCGATCCTTTGTTTTCTGGGGCCGCCCGGGGTCGGGAAGACAAGTCTCGGCCAATCGATCGCCGACGCCCTGGGAAGAAAGTTCGTTAGGCTAAGCCTTGGTGGAATTCGCGACGAAGCGGAGATCCGAGGTCATCGTCGCACTTACATCGGCTCAATGCCGGGCCGGATCATTCAGGAGTTGCGCCGCGCGGGGACGCGCAACCCGGTCATGATGCTGGACGAGATCGATAAACTCGGGGCTGATTTTCGGGGAGATCCAGCGAGTGCGTTGCTCGAGGTCCTCGACCCGCGGCAGAACTTCTCCTTCGTCGATCGTTACCTCGACGTGCCTTTCGATCTTTCACAAGTCATCTTCATCGCAACAGCCAACTACATCGAAGGCGTGCCTGAACCGATGCGCGACCGAATGGAGCTGATTACGCTCGCCGGCTACACGGCGCGGGAAAAGCTCGAGATCGCCAGGCGTTATCTCGTTAGGCGGCAACTGGAGGAGAACGGCCTTAAGCCAGAGCAATGCGAGTGGCAGGAGGAAGCCCTTGTTAGAGTGATCGATCAATACACTCATGAAGCTGGCGTGCGCGAGCTGGAGCGGCAGATCGGGGCGGTCATTCGCGGCGTCGCGGCGCGAGTGGCCCGCGGCAAAAGCGATCACGTGACGGTCACGCCCGAGCTGGTCGGCGAGATGCTGGGACCGGTGCGTTACATCCACGACACCAAGCTGACCGCAAACAAACCCGGGATTGTGACGGGACTCGCTTATACGCCGGCGGGCGGCGAAGTATTGTACATCGAAGCGACGCGTTATCCCGGGAAAGGCAACATTACGCTGACCGGACAGATCGGAAACGTGATGAAGGAATCGATGCAGGCGGCGCTCAGCCTTGTACGGAGTCGTGACGGGCAAATAGCACTCAAGCCCGAAGATTTCCGCGACATGGACATCCACGTCCATGTGCCGGCGGGAGCTGTCCCGAAGGATGGACCGTCGGCGGGTGTCGCAATGTTCACCGCGCTCGCGTCACTTTTCACGAATACGCCGGTGCGTTCCGAAGTCGCCATGACGGGTGAAATTACTTTGCGCGGATTGGTCCTGCCGATTGGCGGCCTGAAAGAGAAAAGCCTGGCCGCGATGCGCGCCGGTATCACGACCGTCATCATCCCAAAAGGAAACGAGAAAGACCTTGTCGACATTCCGGAGGAAGCAAAAGAAAAGATCCAGTTCGTTCCGGTGGAAACAGTCGATGAGGTTTTGAAAACGGCATTGGAGCAGCCACCGTCGCCTTTCGAAGGTTAGCGGTCCCGGGCGTAGGAAAACGAGCGGCGTTGCTTTCAGGCGCGACGCGTCTCGCCAGCAAACCGACGGGCGATTATGGTGAGCAGTTATCGCCGATCTTCACGCCGATGAGCTCCGCACCAGCGCGCGCCATTATCCATCTCGACATGGACTGCTTCTACGCCGCGATCGAAGTGCGCGATCGGCCGGAACTGCGCGGCAAGCCCGTCGGAGTCGGCGGGGCGCGTGACCGGCGCGGCGTGCTTACAACCTGCAACTATGAGGCGCGGAAGTTTGGCGTGCGTTCTGCCATGCCGACGTTCATGGCGCTGCAACGTTGTCCAAAGCTGATTGTCCTCCCGACACGTTTCGATGTTTATCGGCGCGAATCGGCCATCATCCGCGGCATCCTTCATCGTTTCACCGACCTGGTCGAACCCCTCTCCCTTGACGAAGCATATCTCGACGTGACCGCACATCCCGGCGCGCCGGGCGCGCTCGCACAAGTCATCCGCAATCTCATCTTCCGAAAAACCCGCCTGACCGCGTCGGCCGGAATTGCACCCAACAAGCTCTTGGCCAAGATCGCGAGCGATCTGAAAAAGCCTAACGGCCAGGTCGAGGTCTTGCCTAACGACGTCGGGGAATTCATCTCCGCGCTGCCCGTTCGTAAGATCTGGGGTATCGGCGCAGTCACGGAACAAAAGTTGCAGCAGCGCGGCATCACCACCTGCGGCGACCTGCAGCGTTACTCGCGTCTCGAATTGCAAAGCATTTTCGGCAAGTTTGGCGGCGAGCTTCACCAGCTCTGCCGCGGGATCGACGAACGGCCAGTCGAACCGCATCGCGAGCGCAAATCGCTCAGCACTGAGCAGACGTTTCCGATCAATCTCGAAACCCTCCAAGGGTGCGAAGAAAAGCTGGAGGAGCTTTACGCGGAATTGATGGCTGATCTCGCACAAAAGGAAACGACGCGGACAGTGACGAAGATTTTCGTGAAGCTGAAGTTCGCCGATTTCACACGCACGACAGTTGAGCGGGCGGGGCTTTCGCCGTCGTTAGGCGAATACCGCAGCCTGCTCGTGGAAGCGTTCGGTCGCACCGGGAAAAGCGTCCGACTGATGGGCCTCGGCGTTCGTTTCGCAGAGTTCGTGCCGCCTGATGCGGTGCAACTCAGCCTCTTGTAGGTGAACTGGTCCTGACCAGATTCATAGAGCAAGCCAATCGATTCTGATCGCCTTTACTTCGGGGCAAGCGATTGCACCAATTGTTGGAAGCGGGGGTCACTGCGCAACGGATCCCAAGCGGGATCGACCCGCAAATAACCGTATGTCAGATAGCCTGGTTGTTTCATCAGCTCACGCAAAATGGCCAGGGCTTGATCAGGCTGGCTGGTCCAGGTGTAAACCTGCGCCAGACCTTGCAGGACGAGTGCGCCATCGTAGGCATCGCGGCTCACTGGCATCCACTCGACAGCACGACGTCCTTCCGCGATCGCTTTCTCTTTTTCTCCCAGACCGGCGTCGGCCTGCGCGAGGACAGCAAAAGTGCGAGCGTCGTTAGGCTTTATGGTTAGCCGTTGGGTAAGGAAGGTGCGTGCCTGGCCGAATGCCCTTTGCGCCAAGGCTGCATTTCCCTCCCCGCGCGCAATGATCGCCTCATACCAAGCCCGCGGATAATAAAAACTGAAATCGACCTCCTGAAAGGTCTGCCGTGGCGAAGCGGCCAGCTCGCTGCGGGCGCGCTCATAATTGTGGTCGATCATTGCCACCATGATGCGTCCCGGCGTTTCGCCTCCGCCAATGTCAAGATCAGGTGGCGCCTCTGCGAGAGCCTGCCGCAGGACGCTCACCTCTCCCGTCTGTGCGAAACGGATCAGTTCGCGCCGATAATGAACGATGGGCAGATCGAGCCCCGCCGCGATGCCGCGGGAAAACACGGCGATTGCTTCATCGAATCGCCGCAGCAGCACACAGGTATCAGAGAGAAGATTTAGGGCGTTAATGTTGCGCGGGTCGAGCTCCACGGCTCGCCGGAAGTCACGTTCTGCATCCGCCCAACGCGTCTGCCGCCGCGCGATGTAACCGGAGAGAGAAAAAAATGTCGTGCTGTTGGGGAGACCCGGTTTGGCGAGAGCCAGCTCGTCATCCGCGCGTTCAAAGTCACGGCGACAGCGAAAATAAAAATCGGCCATTGCCAAATGCGCTTCGGCGGATTGAGGCGCGAGACGAAGAGCCGTTTGCGCCGCGACCAGGGAGTGCGTCGCGCGATCAGGCGTCGGATCAAGATCGAGAAAGTAGAGAAGCGCGTGGGCGCGCGCGGCGGTGGCGTAGGCCAAAACAAAATCCGGATCACGAGCAATTGCGCGCTCGAGCAATTCGATCGCCTTGAGGATAGATTGCTTGGGATCGGGAGCGTTCAGGTAACTCTCCACGAGGACCCTGGCCTGCAGATAAAGATCGAAAGCGGCGAGGTCCTGTGTCGGCCGCTCTTCGATGCGCGCCTTTTCCTGCGGCGAAATGGTGGCCTGCAATTGGCTCACGATACTTTGCGCAATCTCGCTCTGAATTGCGAAGACATCGGAAAGATCGCGATCGTACGTTTCCGCCCAGAGCTGTTCGTTAGTCCTGGCATCGACCAGTTGGGCGTTGATGCGCAGCTTTTTTCCCTCACGCTGCACGGAGCCTTGCAGAAGATAAGCGACACCGAGCTGCTGGCCGATCTGATGCAGGTCGCGTTCGAGCCCGCTCTTATATTGCTCGACGCTGGTATGACTAATGACCTTTAAGTCGGCCACTTTGGCGAGATCGGTCAGGATCTGGTCCTGCACGCCATCGGTGAAAAAGGCGTTTTCTTTTTCCGTACTGCGATTTTCGAAAGGAAGAACCGCAATGCTTTTTTCGAAAGACCTTTTCGTTAGGCTATTACGCCCTGGATGCCAAAACCAATAGGCGCAGAGCGCCATGGCGGCGACCAGGGTCCCAGAAAGAGCGAGCGCCAAAATGGAGCGACGACCAGAGACATGCAGGCCGACGGCGGGCGGCGTTCGTTCAATGCCGGACCCGGTAACGTCGAACGCCCAGGCGAGAACAAGCGCAACCGGAAATCCCAGCGCAATCAGGATGACAAAGAGTTGCTGCACCCATTCGGCGACGTGAAAGATCGGCAGAATCGTTCCGCCGATTTGCACGAGACCGGATGCGATCACGCCGTAGGCAATGGCGACGCGATAGACTCGACGGTCTTTTAGTTCGCGGAAGAAGCTGCGCATTCGCCGCAGTATATCAGCGAACCAGTGCATTGGAGGGCAAGGCGCTGTCGCGGCCTGGGTGGTGGTCGACTACTTCGGACTGAGTTCGCCACTCTCATAGACGATCTCGCCATCGATCACGGTCGCGAGACAATGGGTCTGCAAAATAGCGGGCTCATCGATTTTCATGATGTCCTTGGAAAGCACGGTCAGGTCGGCCAACTTTCCAGGTTCGATCGATCCTTTTTCCTTCTCTTCGAACGCAGCATAGGCGGGCGATCGCGTCAGCATCTTGAGCGCTTGATCGCGCGTGACCGCTTCTTCCGGATGCCAGCCGGGACCACTGAAACCGTTGATACTTTTGCGCGCGACCGCCGCGTAGAATTCGATCAATGGATTCCCCTCCTCCACCGGCGCGTCGGAGCCGGCCGCGATCACTGCCCCGCTCTTAAGCAAGCTTTTCCAGGCATAGCAGCCGGCCAACCGTTCCATTCCGAGCCGGCGCGGCGCGAAAAACAGATCGCTGATGGCATGTGACGGCTGCATCGACGCGATCACGCCCAGGCTGGCAAAACGCGGAAGGTCGTTAGGCGTGAGAATCTGGGCGTGTTCGACCCGCCAGCGCGGCTCTTCGATCTTACGCTCGTTAGGGGGAACGGCTTTAAAGGCTTCCTCATAGAGGTCAAGAATCTCATGATTGGCACGGTCGCCGATGGCGTGCGTCTCTACTTGAATGCCGCGCCGCAATGCTTCCTGGAACATCGGACGCAGATCAGTTTCTTTTTGGGTGAGAAACCCGGAGGTGTCGGGGGCGTCGGAATACGGTTTCAACAGTGCGGCGCTGCGCGAGCCTAACGAGCCGTCGAAGATTACCTTGATCGTGCGGGTGGTAAAATGATGTTCATCCTCATTTAAGATCTGGCCGTTTTTCAGCAGCCATTGCGCGGGCGCGCCCGGACCCCACACGGCATTGTAAATACGCAGCTTCACTTTTCCTGCGGCACAAAGCTTCCGCATCATTTCCATCTCGATGAGAGAACTGCCGGGATTCTGAATTTCACACAGGCCTAACGAAAGAGTTCGCTGCACCCCGAGAGCAAAAGCGCGTTCCATTTCTTCAGGCGTCGGTGGCGGAACCTGATTTCCTACCAGATCCATCGCGTTATCGAGCAGCATGCCGGTCGCTTCGCCGCTTTTTTTGTCGCGCACGATTTCGCCCCCGAAGGGATTTTTTGTCCTGGCATCTATGCCGGCCAAACGCAGCGCCGCGGTGTTAGCAACTGCACCGTGACCATCCGCGCGCTCGAGAAAAACGGGATTGTTAGGCGCGATTTTGTCCAGCTCTGCGCGAGTCGGAAATGTCGGCGGCTGCCAGAAAGTTTCGATCCAGCCGCGTCCCGTAACCCACTTGCCTGCCGGGGTGTGTGTCACGCGCTCCTTCACTTTGTCGAGAAACGCCTGACGGCTTTGAATACCCTGGAGATTTAGCCGGATGAGTCGTTCGCCAACACCCAGAATGTGATAGTGCGAATCCGTTAGGCCGGGCAAAACGGTGGCACCTTTCAGGTCGATCGTTCGCGGAACGTTCCCGGAGAACTTCTTCGCGTCCGCATTCGAGCCAACAAAGACAATGCGCTTTCCCTTCATCGCGACCGCTTCGGCGTGCGGCACCGACTCGTTCATGGTGTAAATGTTGCCGTTAACCAAAAGCAGCCCGGCAGAATTGTCGGGCTCACTTAGTGCGACCTGTCTCAGGGATACAAACAGGACCAGGCAGAGAAGCCGCAGGTTCTGCATCGCTCGCGGGTCAGGAGTTTTTGTGACGGCGGCGTGCGCCATTCAGCAGTGACTCGCGCTCGATCAGTAGCGAGCTCAAATGATGGGGACACTCCTGAGCATCGACCACAACGACGAAAGAGCCTTTCGGTGAGACAAGGATAAAATCCGGATGCGGCACCTCGTATCGTTGACCGCTGGCAGTCTCGATTTCGTAAGGAACAAAGGGAACAGCGCGATTGAATTCGCGCATCGAAGCGAGGACCATAAAAAACGGATAGTGCTTTCCGATAACAGCGGCAAGCCGGCAGAAGACTTTAGCCTTCGCTCCAATTCGGCAACCGCTTTTCGAGAAAGGCGGCAATGCCTTCCTTCGCTTCAGCTGATTCGCGAGCTTCCATGTGATGACGCAGCGCTGCCTCGATGTCTTTTTTTACCGGGGAAGACCACAGTTCCTCGATTAATTGTTTTGTACTGGCGAGCGCGCCCGGTGCATTTTGCAGAATCGATCCGGCGATTTTCTGTGTCTCGTTCTCCAATTCGTTAGGCGGGACAACCCGGTTGACGAGGCCAATCTCACGCGCGCGCTCCGCGCCGATGAGGTCACCTGTGAAAAGCAGCTCACGAATATCCCGCTCGCGCACTTGTCGCCGAAGAAAGGTCATGACCAGACCAGCTACGAGGCCGCGTCGTGCTTCCGGGTATCCAATTTTTGTCCGCTCGGCCGCGACAACAAAATCGCAGGCCGACATGAGGCCGGCGCCTCCCGCCACGGCGGCGCCATGAATCTGCGCGATCGTAATCAGACGGGTCTGGCTGATGGCGAGCAGCGTCTTCGCCACCATCTCGGCCGAGTGGTGCGCTCTTTCGGTCACGGTTGTTTCCTGTAGATCCAGCCCGGCACAAAATGCTTTGCCGGCGCCGCGCAGAATCAGAATGCGGGTCGCGGGATCGGTTCCTGCCTTCTCGACGGCATCTGTGAGCTCTGTGAGTAGCTCAATTGTCAGGGCGTTGCGGCGCTCGGGACGGTTCAGGGTTAGTGTCGTGATTCGGTCTTTAGTTTCGATGAGAACGTTAGGCATAGTCGCGATTCGAATTGGTCTAAGATCGGCGATACGCTAGCCATCCGCCATGGCTGAACCAAACGTGAAATTGATCGAATGTCCGCGCGACGCCTGGCAAGGGCTGCCCAAGCTGATTCCCACCGAGCTGAAGGTTCGGTATTTGAACGGATTAATCGAAGCGGGCTTTCGTCATCTCGATGCGGTGAGTTTTGTTTCGACAAAAGCTGTCCCGCAACTGGCGGATAGCGAAGGCGTCCTGGCGCAACTCGATGTGCCTAACGATCTCGAAATCATTGGCATTGTCGTCAATGAAAGAGGCGCGGAACGCGCGATCGCAACGGGCAAGGTCAGCACACTGGGTTATCCCTGTTCGATTTCGCCGGCTTTTTTGCGGCGGAATCAAAACCAATCGCCGGAAGAAAATTGGAAAGTCTTGCAACGGATCCGGACACGAGCGGACGAAGCCGGTCTGAAAATGGTCGTTTATGTCTCGATGGCATTTGGCAATCCCTATGGGGACTCGTGGAGCACGCAGCTACTTGCCGACACCGTTCGTCGGCTGAGAGAAGGCGGGGTGCGCGAGATTTCCCTCGCCGACACGGTCGGTGTCGCCGAGTCGTCTTTAATTGGCGAAGTGGTGAGAGCGGTTGTTCGAGAATCGCCGGACTTTGACCTCGGCGTGCACCTCCACAGCTCGCCGGGAAGTGCAGCGGACAAAGTGCTCACGGCCTTTGATGCCGGCTGTCGGCGGTTCGACGCCGCGCTGGGCGGGCTCGGCGGTTGCCCGTTCGCGCAAAATGAATTGGTCGGAAACATCGCGACCGAGGAAGTGTTACGAGCGCTGCAAAGTCGCGGTGTGTCTTTCCCAATGGCGAGTCGCTTGCAGGAAGTCTCTCGACTGAATATTGAGATCCAGGAGCTGACCAAGGCGTAGCTGACCTTGATTGTGAACGGCGCCAGGAATCCTAGGTCTGCACCACGCCCATATGAAAGCGAGCGCCAGTGGGCGCGGGCCGGCTGACGAATCCTAATAGTCGAATGAGGACATCCCGAGTGTCGCGCGGCTGAATGATGGCGTCGACCCAGCCACGGGCGGCGCCGTAGCGGATGTCAGTCTGTTCCTCATAAGTCTCTTTTACCTTGGCGCGCAGTTGTTCGAGCTCTTCGGGCGAAGCTTTCTTGTCCCCGCGTTCACGCGATCGTTTCAAAACGGAAAAAACCGTGTCTGACGCCTGCGCAGCGCCCATCACGGCATAGCGTGCGTTGGGCCATGCGACGATAAAGCGCGGATCGTAGGCCTTGCCGCAAAGCGCATAGTTGCCAGCGCCAAACGAACCGCCAACCACGACCGTAATCTTTGGCACCACGGAATTGCTCACCGCGTTCACCAGCTTTGCACCGCTGCGGATGATTCCGCTTTGCTCCGCGTCCCGTCCAACCATGAAACCGGTGACGTCCTGGAAGAAAATGATTGGCAATCCGGTTTGATTACAATCCATCACGAAGCGCGCCGCTTTGTCGGCGCTATCGGAATAGATCACGCCGCCCATCTGGATCCCGGCTTTCTTCGTTCGCACTTGGTGACGTTGGTTGGCGACGATCCCGACGGAATGCCCGCCGAGCCTCGCATACGCGGTGACGAGGGTCTTACCATAGTCGGCTTTGTATTCGTCGAGCGAATCCGCATCGATAATCGAGGCCAGCATATCGCGCGTATCATATTGCTTTTGCCCGTCCAAGCCGATCAGATCGTAAAGCGCGTCGGGATCTTTGGCAGCCGGTTTGGCTTTCTTTGCGGCGGCGTCGTTTTTGGTTGCTTCCGCTTCGGGCAAATGACTAACGAGTGAACACAAACGCTTGAGACATTCCTCGTCGTTCTTTTCGTAAAAGTCGACGGTCCCGCTGATCTCCGCGTGCATGTGCGCGCCGCCGAGTTCCTCGTTGTCGACGATTTGACCGATGGCGGCTTTGACTAACGACGGTCCTGCGAGATAGAGCCCACTACCTTCGGTCATGAGAATCTTGTCGCACAGCACCGGCAGGTAGGCGCCGCCCGCGACGCAGTTGCCCATGATGGCGGCAAACTGCGGAATGCCGGCAGCGGAGATGACGGAGTTGTTGCGAAAGATGCGCCCGAAATCGTCTTCATCGGGAAAAATTTCGTCCTGCATTGGGAGGAAGACACCAGAGGAATCGACCAGATAAATGAGCGGAAGCGCGCACTCAAAAGCGATGCGTTGCGCACGGATCAGCTTCTTCGCCGTTTGGGGGAAGAATGCACCGGCCTTCACGCTCGCGTCGTTTGCGATAATCATGCACGGAATCCCGGAAACGTTCCCGATGCCAGCGACCGCGCCGGCGGCCGGTACGCTGCCCCATTGTTCGTACATTTTGTAGGCGGCCCAGAGTCCTATCTCAAAAAACCTGGTGTCGCGGTCCAGCAGGTAGGCGATGCGTTCTCGGGCGGGCAGGCGCCCCATTTTGCGTTGGCGATCCTGGCCGACCTTACCGCCGCCTTCGCGCAAGATTTCTTCTTCCTGCAATATGGATTCGCAACGAGCAAGCAGGGCGTTGCGGGTTGCGGTATCGGCGCGTGAAGTCATCGCGTGGTTTTACTTCGGAGAGGCAGGTCGAGCAAGCTGGAGTCCACCTAACGCGGAACCATCGTTGAACTTGATTGGGATGTTCCTTTGCTCGCGCTAGTAGATCTCGTGCTCGGCAGGATAAAGAGAATCGCCCCGAATCGAACGCAATCGCCGCCGGGCACCGCGATCGGTCTCCGGACGATTGATCCGCTCCATCGCCTTCTTCACCAGCAACGGGACCGCCGCCAGCGTCCCCACCGAGACAAGTGCAATCGCTGTTGCCTGGCGTGCAGGCCGATTCAACCGCTCCGCCACCAGCAGTCCCAACCCCAAACCAAAAGCAGCGCGCGTCAACGCCAGGAGTCCGTCCAGCGGGAGAGCCTCAGCCGTTTTTGGAATGGATAAGGAAAATGACATCGCCTAACCTTATACTTCCCGGCGGCAAAAAAATAAACGGAAAAGTCCTCGGAGAATTTCCTACACCTGAACGTTTCCCAATGAAGAATCCAGTCTATGCGCTGATTTTGGCTGGCGGGAGCGGCGAACGTTTCTGGCCGTTGAGCCGCCGTGCACGCCCGAAGCAACTCCTGCGTTTGGTCTCGGAAAGTACCTTGCTTGAGGAAACGCTAGCGCGGCTCGCCGGGCTGGTTGCGCCGGAACAAATTCTCATCCTCACAAACGTAGAACAAGAGGCGGCGGTGCGCGAAATGTTGCCCGATTTTCCTTCCGAGAACATCGTCGCTGAGCCCGCGAAACGAGATACCGCCGCCGCGATCGCACTGGCGACTGCGTGGGTGGCTAAACGCGATCATCGCGCCACCATGCTCGTGCTGCCCGCGGACCACGTGATTAAGAATCGAGCAGCCTTTCACGATACGATGCAGACTGCAGTGCGCGCCGCGGAAGAAACCGGCGCTTTGGTCACAGTCGGGGTCAAACCGACGTGGGCCTGTCCCGGTTACGGCTACATTGAGCGAGGCGCAGCGGCGCCATTGAAAGGACAACCTACCCCTAACGACATTTTCCGCGTCGTTCGCTTTCGCGAAAAACCCAACGCCGAGCTGGCGGACGCGTTCGTTAGGCACGGAAGCTTTCGCTGGAATGCCGGCATGTTTGTCTGGTCCGTGGCGACGGTTTTGAGCGAGTTCAATCGTCACGCGCCGCAGTTGGCTGATTTCATTTCTCATCTGTGCGCGCCCGGGCAGTGGGAATCCGCTTTGCGCGATTGGTTCACGAACCTTCCTGCCGTTTCGTTCGATTACGCCATCATGGAAAAAGCGGATCGCGTCCTGATGGTGGAAGCGAGCTTCGATTGGGATGACGTTGGGGGCTGGCGCGCGGTCGCCGCTTATTTGGCAAAGGACGAAGCTGAGAACGCAGCAAATTGCGACCTAACGACTGTCCGGGCGGGCAACAACATCGTTTTTAGCGATTACCCGACAAAGATCGCACTCGTCGGCGTACACAATCTGATTGTTGTCCGGACGAAGGATTCACTCCTTGTCTGCAACCGCCGTGACGCCGAGAAAATCAAAGAATTGGTAAGTAAACTTCCCCCAGAACTGCAGTAGAGCTGCCTAACGAATGAAGCGAATCATGGGCATCGATTATGGGAGCGCCCGCATCGGGATTGCATTGTCCGATGAATTGCAACTTCTGGCGCATCCTGCGGAAACGGTGCCGGCGGCTAACCATGCCACGGCGTTGGAGCGCATCCTCGCTCTGGCAAAAGAAAAGAACGTGGAACGAATCGTGATTGGTCTGCCGCGGCACATGAATGGCAGTCTCGGTGCGGCGGCTGATCAGGTGAGTCAGTTTGCCGAGAGGCTGCGGGCGCGCACGGACTGCAGGATCGAAACCTGGGACGAACGGCTATCGACCGTGGCGGCGCAGCGCAGTTTGCAGGCGGCCGGCAAGTCCAGTCGCAAAACACGGGCGATTATCGACCAAGTCGCCGCGCAGATCCTTCTGCAGAGTTACCTCGACAGTCTTCACCTAAATCCTCGTGCCTGAAGTCCGAAGCGCCTTGCCTAACGAGAAAAGGACTGAAGCACGAACGCGTCGACTGAGAATCGTCGTTGCTTACGATGGTTCTGGCTTTTCCGGCTGGCAAAGTCAGAAGAAAGGCAACACGATCCAGGATCAGTTAGAGGCAGCTTTCACGTGTGTCACTGGGGAAAAAGGCCGCGTGCACGGAGCCGGTCGGACCGATGCCGGTGTGCACGCGATAGGCCAGTGCGCGCATGTTGATCTCGCAACCACGCTCGGACCGGTAGTCCTGCGCGCCGCACTCAATGCTCATCTTCCCCCGGAGATTCGAGTGATGCGCTGTCGATTCGTTAAGCATGATTTTCATGCTCGCTTTTCCGCGGCCGGCAAAATTTATCGCTATCGCATCGCGACGACGAGCGTGCTTTCTCCTTTTGAAGTCGGCCGCGTCTGGCATGTAATCTCCCCTCTTGATTTCACGGCTCTGAAAAGCTGCAGCGACCTTTTCCTTGGCAGGCATGACTTCGTCAATTTCACCGCCAATCGCGGCAAGTCCGTCGAGTCAACGATTCGAACAATTCGCGCCGTTCGCGTGCGGCGATCGCCCGGGCTCTTCACCATTGAGTTCGAAGGCGACGGTTTTCTTTACAAAATGGTGCGGATGATGGTGGGAGCAATGGTGCGTTGCGCCCAAGGCAGAACCGCACTGTCGGAGGTGCGGCAACGCCTCCTCGGCATCGATTGGTCGGGAAGCCGAATGGTCGCTCCGGCCGTCGGCCTAACCCTGGTGCGAGTGCGCTACTAAAGGAGCGCAAAATCTTTCGGAAAGTATTCCGAAAACGCTCCCGCGATGGCAGAAATATTGCTCGTTGAGGCTCATAGTCATGCCTCTCCCGATTTCTACCGAGGCCAAAGGCATCAGTGAAAGGAGGCCTCGCTCTCTCGGCGGCCTTCTCGAATGGTTGCTGAGCCCTGACCATTTTCACATCAAGCTCTTCCTTGGAGGCAGCGTCGGCGTCTTCGTGATCACAGTGCTCGCGGTCGCTTGTATGGTGATTACATTTGGCGATCAGCGGCGCGACAAAATGCGGGCGCACAGCATCGAAGTGATGCGTCTAAGCAGCGTAGTGGAGAATGACGTCACCGCGCTCGAAAATGCCTACCGCGGTCACCTCCTCACTCGAAACGGCAGTTACTTCGAAAACTTTAGCCGGCTGGAATCTCTGTTCTCTAAGCACGTAGAGGACCTGACAAATATCCTCCCAGTCGGCTCCTTACAACGAAACCAAGTTCTACAAATGCGCGAAAACATCGACAATTGGTTTAAAATGAACTCGTTAGAGATGTTTCAACAGGAGAGAATTCCAACCCGCCCAGAGGAAATCAAAGCCGCGCTCGCTGCTTCCGCCATGAGCGAAGCGCATAGCCTTCTGCAAAGCATTCAGCGCCAGGAGCAGATCGATCTCAATCACCGTGTGGGCGAACAGGAATGGGCAATTCAGTCGACGCAGATTCTTAATTTCATCCCGAAAATGGAGCGCGCCGCTTCTGGCATGCAGAAGGAAAATCGCGGCTATCTTCTCACGCGAGATCCCCTTTTCATCGACGCGTATAAGCGAGCAACATCTGACTTCTATACTTTTCAAGGCTATCTCGCGGTCCTCGTTGGCAATGAGCCGAAGCAGGTAGCCGAGTTGGACGAAATCAGAAGCCGTCTGGAAGCCTGGGTCACTCAATGCGCGCGTCCGGAGATCGAAGCCGAAAGTCGCGGCGACAAGAACGCCCGTATCTCTCGGACCGGGTTAAGCGAGATGCTGATGAATAATGTCCGCCATGCGATCGATCAATTCGAAAAGGAACAGGTTGCGATTTACGATGCGCGTTCGGCAGCCGCGGCACAGGAGCGAATTTTAACTGTTGCCGGCATTAACCTGCTCTGCGGGCTTGCCGCGGTCCTTCTCATCGCTTCGAGCGTCTACAGCTTCATCCTTTATCGGCGACAACTGAAGAAGCTCGACAGCGCAGATCTACGCATTCGGGCCGTGATCGATCATGTGCTCGACGGAATGGTTACGATCAATACACGAGGCGCGATTCTCTCGATGAATCCGGCGGCTCGCCGCATGTTTGGTTACACCGGCAACGGCTTTTTCGGCGACACGTTCGCACGGCTGATTCCAAAATGCTTCGGGCGCGACTTGGACGAAGCAGCAGTCGATTGCGATTGGCCCGATTTGGCCCGGCGCGCCGGCGGCACCACCCTCGCGCTTGCTCGGGCACGCCACGGAAACACGTTTCCGGTGGAAATTTCGCTCACCGAAATGCTGATTGAGCAGGAAAAAGCTTATGTCGCAATGATCCGCGACATTACTGAGCGCAAGGATTTTGAAGAAGAGTTAGCGGCGGAAAAGAAAAGCCTCGCCGTTACTCTTGCCTCGATTGGCGACGGCGTGATCACGACCGACCTGCACGGCCGCGTTCTCATTTGCAACGCGGCAAGCGAAGCAATGACCGGCTGGAAAGTAAGCGAAGCCGTTGGTGAACCGCTTCGGGCCGTGCTTGCCATTTCTGCCGATGCGGCATCAAAACGGGAACAAAGTGCAATCGCCGGGTATCGAAGCGAGGCGGAGGCAATTCTGCTCACCACGCCGGAGCGTGCCACGCTTACTTCACGCGACGGAACGGAACGCATTATTGAACAAGTCGCCTCGCCCATTCGTGACGCGAAGAATGAAGTCTTCGGCGTCGTCGTCGTTTTCCGCGACATTACTGAACGCCAGCGCGACGAAGCCGAGCGGCGCAAGGCAGAAGCACTCGATCAACTTGGGCTCCTTGCCGGTGGAATCGCGCACGACTTCAACAATCTCCTTACGGCCATTATCGGCAATATCTCCCTTGCCTCGATGTTTCTTCGGCCTAACGACGAGATGTGTGAGCGGCTTGAAGACGCCAGGAACGCTTCCCTGCGGGCACGCGATCTTGCGCAACAGCTTCTCACTTTCGCGCGCGGCGGCGCACCCATCAAACAAGCTGCCTCGATCGCGGATCTGGTCCAGGAGACCGTGAGCTTTTCCCTGCGCGGATCCCAAAGCCGCAGCGACTTACAAGTTCAGCCAGACCTGTGGTCGGCAGAATTTGATCCGGGCCAAATCAGCCAGGTTGTGGCCAATCTGGTCGTGAACGCAGAACAGGCCATGCCTCACGGCGGCACACTACACCTACGTTGCGAGAATTATTCGCATCACCCTGATGCGAGCGACGACAGTATTGATCTCGTGCCGGGCGATTACATCTGCATTCGCGTAGAAGACGAAGGCGTCGGGATTCCGCCGGATTATCTTAAACGTATCTTCGACCCTTATTTCACCACCAAGGCAAAGGGCAACGGTCTCGGCCTCGCCACTGTCTATTCAATTGTCAAGAATCACAGTGGATTGATCACCGTCGAATCGGAGTTGCATGTGGGTACTACTTTTAACATTTATCTGCCGGCCGCTCGGACGCAGGTCAAGATTGACGAGCCCGTAGACCTGACGAACGAGCCGATGAACGGCTCGGGCCGCGTGCTGGTGGTGGATGATGAGGAAGCCATCCGGTTGCTGGTGGATTTCACGCTCACGCGTTTGGGCTACGAGGTTTTCACCGCCGAGACGGCGGAGCGCGGGATCGAGATTTATCGCGAAGCGCTGAGCGGCGGACGCCAATTCGATCTCGTCATTCTCGATCTCACCTTGCCCGGTGGGATTGGTGGAAAGGAGGCGCTCAAACGTTTAATCGAGATCGATCCCCTGGTGAACGCGGTGGTTTCCAGCGGTTACGCCATGGATGCTACCATGAGCCGATACGAAGATTTCGGTTTTCGCGGCGTGATTGCGAAGCCCTACGAAGCGAGCGAACTCGGGCGCAAAGTGCATGCCTTTATCGAAGCGAATCGCACCACGCCGTTCCCTGCTCAAATTCACTCGCCGGCCTTCCAGCTTCAGCACGCTTGCTGATTCGTTAGGCGGTACGGCGCCGCGGGAAGAGGGACGGCAACTTGCCAAGCATCCTCAAGCCCTTAGCTTCTGCAAAGGATGAGGACCGAATTGGCCGAACAGCAAACCGTGCCCGCTGCCTACGATTCCAAAATCGAAGGTAACGTCATTTTCACGCGACTCGACGCCGCGATGAACTGGATGCGTAAAAATTCTCTGTGGCCCATGCCTATGGGTCTGGCCTGTTGCGCAATTGAGCTGATGGCTACAGCATCGGCGCGCTTTGATATCGCCCGCTTCGGAGCCGAGGTCATGCGTTTCTCTCCGCGCCAGTGCGACGTCATGATCGTGGCCGGCACTGTGACCTACAAAATGGCACTCGCTGTGAAACGGATTTACGACCAAATGCCTGAGCCTAAATGGGTCATTGCGATGGGCGCCTGCGCTTCGAGCGGCGGCATGTATCGCTCCTACGCTGTCCTGCAGGGCATCGACCAACTTCTGCCGGTTGACGTATATGTCTCTGGTTGTCCGCCGCGTCCGGAAGCGCTCCTGGAAGGGTTGATGAGGCTGCAGGCCAAGATCGGCGGTGAGCGTTCGTTCAGCGCGCAAAAGCCAGCCCTCGCCAAGCGGATTAAAGAGTTGGCCTGACGAGTACAATCCGCTTGCCCTTCTGATGACCGCCTCCGATCTCCTTGATTCGTTAGGGACGCTTTTTGGTGACCGCGTCAAAGAGCGTACGGAGTTTCGTGGCGAGACCACAATCGTGATCGACCGCCGGCATCTTCGCGAGGTGGCTCAGTCTTGCCGGGACGACCTTTCCTTCGATTACCTGCTCGACATTACAAGCGTGGATAACTTCGGCAATGAACCGCGTTTCGAGGTCGTTTATGAGCTCTATTCGCTGAAGCTAAGAGTTCATCTGCGCCTCAAGCTCAGCCTGTCAGAAGACGACCCAACGGTGGATACCATCTCCGACATTTGGCCGACGGCTAATTGGCATGAGCGCGAGATTTGGGACATGATGGGCCTGCGCTTCAACGGCCACCCCGACCTGCGCCGTATCCTCATGTGGGAGGGCTATCCTTATTTTCCCTTAAGAAAGGAGTTTCCACTTGCGGGCCTGCCAAGCGAAATGCCCGATGTCGGCTTCACTTCCATCGCTCCCATGGAAGGCGGACCCTTTGTTACCCAGCCCAGCACCGCAACCGCTAAAGATCGTGAACCGCGTTCGCGACGCGAGGAGACACCCTAGGAAGGTTCGGTTATAACGAGCCAATGCCTTTGATTAATAAGCGACGGCCAAACACTGGTGTTGAAGATATATTTCTAAACCGAGATGTAATCCTGTGTTGCGGTGAGGACTGGAACGAATTACTGCTGGCGCTGGGCAGTATTACTACAGAGCCGGTGCTCTTGGAGCATGAATACCGCGTCTACCGCATTGCTCTGTTCAAGAAGTTTAGTCTGATTTGGTCTGGCATGGGCACTGGCTGTCTTGAGCCGCTGCTGTATGAAATCAGTGACATAGGGCATGTAAGAAATATTATCCTGATTGGGACCGCCGGTGCGCCATCGAGCGAGCGAGTCAAGCTGGGAGAAATTTACGCCATCGAGAAAGCGTATCTCGGTGGCACTGCAATCCACCTCCCGGGAGCACCGTTTCCACTCGCACCTCGGTTTTCCGAAGAGGTGATTACCGAAGCTCATCTACTTCGCGCGTCTATCGCTTCTACTGACTATTATTACGGGTTTTCCAAGAGCCGCGACACTCAGGAGTTACGAGTGGCCGATCCAAGTCTGAAAGAGGCCGTCGATTCCCTTCACGACCAAGTAGCTCTGATCGATATGGAGACAGCCCAGTTCTACTATTTTTGCGGCATTTTTTTCCCCGAGCACCTTAGATATATCGCCTTGAAAGGGGCCGCAAATTTGTTGACCGATCCCACGCTGCAGACGACCAATTCCCTTGACGTTCTTAAAAAGGCGCTCGCCGCGAGTTTTGTTCTGCTCGACTTGCCCCGAGAAGACGGGGAAGCAGGACCGCGTCCAGACCTTCCTACGACTCTTGCGTTGGAGGAAAAGGCTACCGCGAAAGTGATGGAGGAGGTAAAGCTTTACTGGACCATCCAAATTGCTGTTTGCGGGGTCTTGGGATATCTCGGGACTAATCTGACTCTTTCGCGGCCTTCGGCGCATCTTAGTCCAACGATTGGAGAGCTAGATCCGATCTATCTGAAAAACCTGTCTCTGGCCATCGTTTCGTTTTTCCTCATTCAAATTGGAGCGCTCTATAATTTGATAGGTAACTATTATGCGCGAATTGCGGCTCTCGGATCGAGACTTGCCTATCAGCAGGAGAATCGGGTCACACCCATTCTTGCCTTTTTCTACGTATTACTTTCGGCAGCCATCGCGGCCCTAGGAACGAAAACTGGCATACCGAATTCGGGGCCTGGTCTAGTTCTTCTCGGCTCGGTTGTAGGGGTGCTCGTAAATTTTATCATATGCCGCGGCTGTGTTTACCCGGCTCTGGCAAAGTCTGGAGATACCTACTGCATGTATGCGAGGCCGCTGAGCATCGTATATAAGGTCACACTGGCTCTGACAGTCGCGGCTGCGCTCGGCTACTGGCTGACGCGATAAGCTCGTGGCGCCAGCTTTCGCTGATGCGACGTCATTCCCGATAGCGTGAGCGATTCTCGAAAAGACTAGCCCAAGGTCTCAGGCCGCGGAGACTGGCGGAGCTGACGCAGGACGTTTCGTCACTGCCATGACATCGGGCCGCGCGCCATCTTCACGTGCGTTCGTTGTCTTGCCTTCTTTAGGATAGGCAATGCGGGTATGGAGCATGTTCATCAGGGTGAAACGAAAACGCTCCGCGATGGTTTTCATTTCTTTCATCGTTAGGTCGCATTCATCCAACTGATGGTCAGCCAAACGTTGGTCAATCAGATCGGTCACGAGTTGCTCGATCTTTTGCGGCGTTGGTTTTTCCAGTGAGCGCGACGCACTTTCCACCATGTCAGCCAGGCTGATGATGGCGCTTTCCCGCGTTTGCGGCTTAGGTCCGCTGTAGCGGAAATTTTCCTCAGAGACTTCGGGAATGTCTTCCTCGCGCATCTTCATGATCTTACCGCCGGCGCGAGCGTCTTCGTATTGCTGGAGGGCGCGTTTGTAGAAGTAATAGACTAACGATGTTCCGTGATGCTGCTGGATAACGTCGATGACCTGTTGGTTGAGGCCGTGCTTGAGCGCGAGGTCGACGCCTTCCTTGACGTGCGCAATGATAATCAGCGCGCTCATCGTCGGGGCGAGATCGTCGTGCGGATTGCGCTCAAAGTTCATGTTTTCGGTGAAGTAATCGGGTTTCACCAGTTTACCGATGTCATGGAAGTAGGAACAGACACGGCATAAGGTGGCGTTCGCACCGATGGCTTCGGCGGCGGATTCCGCCAGGTTTGCCACGACAAGGCTATGGTGATAGGTGCCAGGAGCTTCAAACGTTAGGCGGCGGAGAAGCGGATGATTCAGGTCCGACGCTTCCAGCCACGAGATGTCGGTCGTGATCCGAAAGAGGTGCTCGAGAATCGGCAGCGCGCCACCCACGAGCATGGCAGTTATAATGCCGTTG
The DNA here is from genome assembly GCA_963801255.1 of uncultured Verrucomicrobiae bacterium. GTDB lineage: Bacteria > Verrucomicrobiota > Verrucomicrobiia > Chthoniobacterales > UBA10450 > JAICXG01. The sequence continues at coordinate 75,490 of CAWDEC010000015.1, forward strand.
CCGATGGCAAAAGCGCTTTGCACACCGAGCATTGACCAGTCGGTTGCGGCGGGGTTAAAGAAGTTGATCGGGCCGATTAACCCAAAGGCAAGCGAGAGCAACCAGATGGCGACTCCAACAAAAAATCCGGCGCGAATCAGGCGACCGCGGCGTCGCACTTGTAGCGTGAGATAGACGGCGGTGAAGCCACTGATGAGTCCGTTAACGAGCATCGGCGCGTCGATCTTGCTCGCAAGGATGCTGCTCCAAAGACTAACGAAAACCGCGCCGTAAAGTCCGTGATTGCGTCCCAGCAAAACGCAAAGAACGAGCGGCGCAAAGGCGTAAGGCGCGATGAGCCACGCGGTCTCGGGCTTGAGCGCGGCAAAGAGTCCGCTGTTGCAAAGCACGATCAGCAATCGCGTAATTGCGAGCTGCACATAGATAATGCCGAAGACAAGAAAGAGGCGGGAGTTCCGCTCAAAAGTGCGCGGCTGGTTGATCCAGAGCTGAACGATCGCCGTAGCCAGAAAAAGCAAAGCGATTACGAAATTTTTCGTTGGCTCCTGCTGCTGACCGCTGAAGATAAGAAGGGCGAGCCCGGTGACGAAAGCGGCAAAGATCGCCACCTTCATCCAAGGCGCGCTCTCGAGGTTGCGCAACACTTCATTGGAGACACGGCGGCGCCGGGTCTTACTGGAAGCGAGACCGCGTTTGATGAGGCCTTGGCGGCGCAAAAATTTGAACATGACTACTTGCGCTCGCGTCCGCTCGTATTGGCGGGCGAACGATGTTGCTGATAGGCGTTGATAATGGCGCGGACAAGTTCGTGCCTAACGACATCTTTGTCATTGAAATAAACGAAAGCGATGCCGGCGACGTTCTTCAAGGCTTGGAGAGCTTCGAGCAGACCGGAACGTTTGTTAGGCGGGAGATCGATCTGTGTGCCGTCACCAGTCACGACGCATTTCGAGCGCGGGCCGATGCGGGTGAGAAGCATGAACATTTGCTCGGTCGTCGTGTTCTGCGCTTCGTCGAGAATGACAAAGGCGTTGCTCAACGTCCGGCCGCGCATGTAGGCAAGCGGTGCGATCTCGATCGTCTCTCGCGCCACATAACGTTCCAGCTCTTCGGGCTCCAGCATGTCGTGCAGCGCGTCGTAAAGCGGACGCAGATAAGGCGTGATTTTTTGCTGCAAATCGCCCGGCAAAAAGCCCAATGCCTCGCCGGCTTCCACGGCGGGCCTGGTGAGAATAATTCGATCGACCTGTTCTTTCTTCAGCGCCGCGACAGCCATCGCAACGGCAAGGTAGGTCTTACCTGTTCCGGCCGGGCCGATGCCGAAGACGATGTCGTTTTTTTGGATTGCCTCGACATAATTGCGTTGGCCTAACGAACGCGCCACGATGGCCGGTTTGCGCGCCGAGGTCATGATCTTGGTCGCGACCAAATCATCGAGGTTGTCGTTGCGTGACTCGTTCACAGAATTAAGGGCGTAGTTGAATTCGTGCCGCTGAATGTCGATGCCGCGCTGACGCGCATTCTCCAGTTGGGTGAAAACCTGTTCCGCCTTGGCCACCTGAGCGGGATCCCCTTCCAGCTTGATCCAACCTTCGCGGGTGGTGACCTTCACACCGAGGGATTCTTCGAGATTCTTGATCAGCTTCAGGTCGTTGGCGTAGAGCGATTGAACGGCGCGCGCATTCTCAAACTGCAACGTGCGAGTCTCAGTCATCAGGCGGCCGGCAAAACATCAGCTGCGAGAATACCGTGGCGACGGGAAGAGTGTCAAACTGCCAAAGCCGGGTTGAAGGAAAAGACGGTGTGACTTCTCAGGACGTAAGCCCAGCCTGACGGTCAGAATCAGCCTAACGAAATCCGTAAACCATTGCCCAATGAGTGCGATCTTCCGGCGAATTCTCCACCGCAACGATAATGAAATAGCTCCCAGTCGACTTTGGAACAAGGTGTGCCGCCGCAAAATGTCCTTTCTGCCAGCTATCAGGCTGCTCGCAAAGCTTGCCGTCTGCGTCGTAAATATGAACGGAGACTTTCGCCGTTTCCACTTCGGTGCCCATCCAAAACCAATAGTCGTTCCCCTTGAATAACTGCTGTCGCACGGCCTTGCGCTCGCCCGCACCGAGGTCGCCGCCCCAGTAATCTTCGCGCACCTGAAAACCTTCCTTCACATAAGGCTCGGCAGCCTGCAGGGCAAAAGAATGGGCGTCGTCCACCGAAGCCCATGCAGCCGCAACAGGCAGCGCGAGAAAAATCGCGAGCAAAGCGGCCGTGCGGCGGGTTGTGGAATTCTTTGGTCGCATCGGGGGCCGGGTTATGGTTTTCGAGTCACGATCGCGCTGTCGAGACGGGCCGTAATCTCATTGATCTTCTTCACTGATACAGGAGGAATCGCAGCATCTGTCTCGATCAGGGGTTTCACTTCGACGAGCGAACTCTTGATTTGTGCGATCACCGGCAGGTTGAACTCGGGCATGGTCGCGAGCTTACGCTGAAAATATTCCAAAAGATCGGGCTGATGCAGCAGTTCGGCGCCGTCGGGTGAAAAATGGCGATCCACTACCGCGGTCAGCACCTGGGTGCCGCGTAACCAGCCGCCCAGACTAACCAGCTGGGAAAGCTTCTCATCGTGCACTTCGTTCATGGCCTGTTGCACGCTGTTCTGGGTGCGATCGAGCTCCAGACGCACCTGGCCCCAGTCGCGTCGGTCGGCAGCTTCCGTGATCGCCTTCGCATGCGGCACGATCGAATTCCCTACTCCGATGCCTTTGGCGAGACTAACGACCCGCTGTCCGATCTCTTTCACGCTTTGTGCGTCCTCCGCCTGCACGGCAATGAAGCCGTCGGCAATCACGGTTCCTAAAAGAAGCGCGATCCGCGGACGTTCGGTGAAGTTTGTTCCCTTGCTGGTGCGCACGAATTCCTTCCAGTTCACGCTGTCGAGCTTGCCCAGCGCGCTAAAGATTTCGTTAGGCAACGGCACGACCACGTCCTCGATGTTTCGTGAGAGGCGACGAACGTCGATTTTGCGGGGCGGTTCGCTCGTGGCCGCCCGCACTCCCACGGGCATGGCCAGAGTCGCTAGAAGAATCAGGTTAACAAAAGGTCTCATCCGCAGCATCGACTATTGATTTCGCAAAGGTATTCAGGATTAGTTGGGCACTTTATGCAGAACCCTCGTCGGGCACAAATCGTGATTCGATCCAAAGTTCGCAGCGTGACGCAACTCGCGCCACTCGCACCGATGCACGACCGTTAGTCTATCATGATACTGGACCGCCTCCGGGAAATCCTTGGCCATGCGGCCGAAAAACAGATCGCTGTCGCGGGCGACCTCATGCTCGACGAGTTCGTCTGGGGAAAAGTGGGGCGCATTTCCCCGGAGGCGCCGGTCCCGGTGGTGGAGGTTACGGGTGAATCTTTTTACCCCGGCGGAGCGGCGAACGTCGCGCGTAACCTGCGCGAATTCACCAATCGCGTTTCGGTCATCGGAACCATCGGGACCGACGCCAGCGGCCATCAGTTGCTTGATCTCTTGCGCGAAAAAAAGATCGCGACCGAACTCGTTGTCCAGGATCCAAGCTTCCGGACGATTGTAAAAACGCGAATCATCGCGCGGCAGCAACAGGTGGTGCGGGTCGATCGCGAGGAGATGCGTTCGCCTAACGAAAAGCAAGTTGGCCAAATTACAGGCAAACTCCGCACACTTTTACCGCAGATCGATGCTTTTATCTTCGAAGACTACGGCAAAAAATTTCTTAGCGCCGAACTCGTTAGGCAGATTACCTCCGAACTAAAATCGGCTGGCAAACTGACCACGGCCGATCCGAATCCGCATCATCAGATCGATTGGGGCGCGATCACCGCCGTAAAACCCAACCGGAGCGAAGCCTTGCAGGCGGCCGGCCTTCCCTTCACCGACCCGGTTGATCCTCCCTTGGAAGACAAGGCGCTGCTTACCGCCGGCCTGCGGCTTCTCCAACGCTGGGAGACGCGCATGTTGCTGATCACCCTCGGCGAGCAAGGCATGCTGCTGCTGGAAAGAGAGAAACCGCCCCACCACATCCCAACGAAGGCGCGTCAGGTCTTCGATGTGTCAGGCGCAGGCGACACCGCAATCGCCTTATTTACTTTGGCCCTCGCCGGCGGCGCCACGCCAGTGGAGGCGGCGGAGATCGCCAATCACGCCAGCGCGGTCGTGGTGGCCAAACTCGGAACGGCAACCGTGACGCCTCACGAATTGATCGCCAGCTTCGAGGACGACAATTGTGCCTAACGATTCGAGTCCGGCTGTTTTCATTGATCGGGACGGAACCCTCATGCGCGAGGTGAACTACTGTTCCGATCCGAAATGCGTTGAGGTTTTCCCCGGCGTAAGCAAAGCGCTCCAGCGCCTCAAAGCCGCCGGTTACAAGTTGATCGTGATTTCAAACCAGGCGGGCATCGGGCGCGGCTATTTTACCGAAACGCACTACCGTCTCGTCGAAGCGGAAGTAGCTCGGCAGGTAATGCCGGCCGTTTTCGATGGCGTTTACTTCTGTCCGGATCATCCCGCGCACGCGACCGACCGCCGCAAACCTGCGCCAGGAATGGTGCTGGAAGCGCAACGCGATCACGGCATCGATCTGGCGCGTTCCTTTTTTATCGGTGACAAGGCGATCGACATCGAGTGTGGTCGCAACGCCGGCCTTCCCACCATCCTGGTGAAGACCGGTTACGGTGCTGCCGAACAGGAAAGAGGCCGGCGCCAACTGGGTCGTCGAAGATTTTCCTTCCGCTGCCGATGTTATCTTAGGCCTGAAAGAGCAAGAACGCGTCGGCTAGCACACTCGTTTAGTGTCGGGGCGCATTTGTCGCGGTCGCGGTGGCATGTGGACGGCCGACAGACCTGCCTTCAAAAAAGCCTGTGGAACCGGCGTGAAGCTTCCCACTCATGTTACAGTCGCCCGATTTCATTATGAGAAAAGCCGTCGGCATTATCCCAGCGCGTTGGGGTTCGACTCGTTTCCCGGGCAAACCTCTCCACCTGATCGCCGGCAAAGCGCTCCTTCGGCACGTCTGGGAAAACGCGCGCCGCGCCAAGGCGCTCCATAAAGTCATAATCGCAACCGACGACATGCGCATCGCCGAAGCCGCGTTTGGTTGGGGCGCGGAAATCAGCCTAACGAGTGCCAAACACGCCAGCGGGACCGACCGCGTGGCGGAGGTCGCCGCCAAGTTGTCGGGTACGTCGCATATCCTCAACATCCAGGGCGACGAGCCGCTCGTCGAGCCTTCCCTTCTCAACCGGCTCGTTAGGCACATGCAACGCGATCCAAAGATCGAAATGATCACCGCCGTTCATCCGTTCGACGATCCGCTCGATGCGCAATCGCCTCATCAGGTCAAAGCGGTTCTCGATCGCCAGAATTGCGCCCTTTATTTTTCCCGCCAAAGCATCCCCTACCCGCGCGACGCTTCCGCGCCGATCCGATATTTTCGCCACCAGGGCATCTACGGCTATCGGCGCGACCTGCTTCTGCGCTTCGTTCGCTGGCGCCCCACCCCTCTGGAAAAAGTCGAAGCTCTCGAGCAATTGCGTGCTTTGGAGAATGGGGTAAAGATTCAGGTGGTCGTCACCAAAAGCGGCTCGCCCGGAGTGGATACGCCGGCCGATACCGCGGCGATCGAGCGCCAGCTGCTCGCTCGTGCGCGACGCCCGCGCCAGGCCCAATGAAATACATTTTTGTAACCGGAGGTGTAGTGAGTTCGTTAGGCAAAGGACTTGCCGCCGCCTCGTTAGGCACGCTCCTCGAGCTGCGCGGCCAACGCGTCCTCCTGCAGAAGTTCGATCCCTACCTCAACGTCGACCCTGGAACGATGAACCCGTTCCAACACGGCGAAGTCTACGTCCTCGATGACGGCGCCGAGACGGATCTGGACCTCGGGCACTACGAGCGTTTCACCAATTGCGTCCTTTCACGCAACAACAACCTAACGAGCGGCCAGGTGTATGAGAGCGTCATCCTGAAAGAGCGGCGCGGTGATTATCTGGGCAAAACCGTGCAGGTCATCCCACACGTCACCGATGAAATTAAGGCACGCGTCCGGCAGGTGGCCGATCCTGAAAAGGTCGACATCGTCATCACGGAAATCGGCGGCACCGTCGGCGATATCGAAGGCTTGCCCTTCCTCGAAGCCATCCGGCAATTCATTCTCGAAGTCGGGACCGAAAACGTGATCGACATGCACGTCACCCTCGTGCCCTACATTCGCGCCGCAGGCGAACTCAAGACCAAACCGACCCAGCAAAGCATCGCCAAGTTACGAGAGATCGGTCTCCAGCCGCAGGTTCTCCTTTGCCGCACCGAACGCCCGCTCGACGCCGACGTCAGGCAAAAGCTCTCCCTGTTCGGCAATGTCAGCCTGAACGCCGTAATCGAAGCGCGTGACGTGCCGCATACCATTTACGAAATGCCGCTCCTCCTGCATGAGGAGGGACTGGACGAACTCGTTTGTCGTCTCCTCCACATTGATGCGCCTCAGCCCGACCTTAGCGATTGGCGCAAGTTTGTTGGACGCGTCATCAACCCGAAGAAGCAGGTCAAGATCGCGGTCGTCGGCAAATACATCGATCTGCAGGACGCTTACAAAAGCATTTACGAATCGCTCACCCACGCCGCGGCGAGTCATGATTGCGGCATCGACCTGCGTTTGATCGATGCCGAGTCGCTCGAAACCGGAGTCGATGGCCATCTGTCTGATGTCGCCGGCATTCTCATCCCCGGCGGATTTGGCGAACGCGGCGTTGAAGGAAAAATTCGCGCGGCAAAATATGCTCGCGAAAACAATGTGCCTTACCTCGGGTTGTGCCTTGGCATGCAGGTGGCGACGATCGAATTCGCGCGAAATGTTTGTGGTATCTCTGCCGCGAACAGCAGCGAGTTTGATCAGGAATCGTCCGAGCCGGTGATTTGTCTCCTCGACGAACAGCGCAACATTCAAAAAAAAGGCGGCAGCATGCGCCTCGGCACCTGGCCGACAAAGATCGTTCCCGGCACCCTCGCGGAAAAAATTTACAAACACGACGAAGTGCTCGAACGCCATCGCCACCGCTACGAGTTCAACATGAAATATCGCGAGCAGATGGAAGAAAAAGGCTTTCTCATCAGCGGCACGTCGCCTGATGGCGCACTCGCGGAGCTAATCGAACTCAAGGGCCATCCGTTCTTCCTCGCCTGCCAATACCATCCGGAATTCCAAAGCAAACCGAACAAGCCACATCCGCTCTTCAGCGGGTTCATTCGTGCCTCACTGGCACATCAGGATTAGAGCCTAACGAGAAGCTTCGGCGTGCGCAGCTCGACGCAGCCGATCCATGATCGCGAGGCCGAGACCTTCGTTAGGCAAAGCTTCGGCGACGATGCAATCGAGATGCGCGCGATCGAGCTCGCGCAGATAACGAAAAAGATTTGCCGCCGCTTCGCGCAGATCATTGGTGGTGCTTAGTCGGCGCGATTCGACAAAGGTTTCCGAGAACGGTGAATCGCTCCAGAGCAGCGCGCCGTAGCGCTTTCCGCGCGGCACCGAAACGGCGGTGATGTCTTCCGCAATGACGAGCGGCGTCTGCGGCCGATAGTGCGAGGGCAATTGGCCGGGCGATTCCAGTTTGCCTAACGAGTCCATTCGCACCTCACCAATTCCTGCCAGCTCCTCCTGCGTAATCGGCCCAAAGCGCAAAATCGTCATGGCGTCTTCTCTCAAAGCGACCACCGTTGATTCGATCCCGTAGGCCGTCGGTCCGCCATCAACGATCAATGCAATTCGGCCAGACAATTCCTCCGCGACATCGGCGGCCGAAGTGGGACTGATTCGGCCGAAGCGGTTCGCGCTGGGCGCAGCGAGAGGCCGATCGAGCGATTGCACCACTTCCGAAAAGATTGGGTGGGCGCTCATTCGCACCGCCACCGTCGTTAGGCCAGCAGTCGCAAGCGATGGAATCAAGTCCGTCTTCGGGAGAACGATCGTAAGAGGACCTGGCCAGTAGGAACTCGTTAGGCGATCGATCAGAGGTCGCATTTCGTCCTCGATGATCGCAACCCGCTCCAGCCACTCCCGATTTGGCAAATGGATAATGAGTGGATCGAAATGCGGCCTCTCTTTCGTCTCGAAAATTTTCGCCACCGCCCCGGCGTTCAGCGCATCCCCGGCAAGCCCATAAACGGTCTCAGTGGGAAGGGCGACGACTTCGCCGGCCTGCAAGAGCTCGACCGCCCGGGCCACGGCCTCCTTTCGTTCGTTAGGCGTCGCGCTCGCCGCGATCTTCGTTTCCATTCGTTCTATCCTCGAGAGCTCTCCTCGCGCGCAACGCGGTTTCCGCTGCCTGCTCAATGCTGGGGCCGACCGCGGTCAGGTGTCCCATCTTGCGCCCGGGACGAGCTTGCTGTTTGCCATAGAGATGCAGATGTACCCCGGGCTCGGCCAGGGCCGCGGGCCAGTTAGGTTCGCCTTCGCTCCAGATGTCGCCGAGCAAATTGGCCATCGCGGTTGGGCAAAGCAACTCGGTCGAGCCCAACGATAGCCCGCAGACGGCGCGCACATGCTGCTCGAACTGACTCGTTACGCAGCCTTCAATTGTCCAGTGCCCGGAATTATGCGGCCGCGGCGCGAGTTCGTTGATGACTACTGCGCCATCGCCTTGCACGAACATCTCGACCGCAAGCAGCCCGACCAGATCGAGCCGGACGGCAACCTCACACGCCAACGCCCGCGCCGCGCGCGCCACCGTGTCGTCGATTCGCGCCGGCGCGAGGGTCAGATCGAGGATGTGATGACGATGCATGTTTTCGCAGATCGGAAAGACCGCGGTCGATTCGTCCGCTCCGCGCGCCACGATGACGGAGATCTCTTTTTCGAATTCGATCACCTGCTCGAGTACGCACAACTCATCCTCCCGCTGTGACCACACTTCCTCGAGATCGAGGCCGATATCGATCCTTTGCTGACCCTTTCCGTCGTAGCCGAAGGCGGCGCCCTTCAGAATTGCCGGCCGGCCGATCTCCTCGACCGCGCTCGTGAGATCGGCCAAACTCGCCACTTTGCGGAAAGACGCGACCGGAAACCCGGCGTCGCGCAAAAACTCCTTCTCCCGCAGGCGATGCTGCGCGATGTGGAGCACCTCGGCCCGCGGGCGCACAATCTGATCGCGCGAAGCCCATTCGATCGTGGAACTCGGGATGTTTTCGAATTCAAACGTGAGGACATCGATGGAGCGCGCAAACCCTCGAACTGCCGCCTTATCATAGTAGCTCGCCGCCGTCGCGAGGTCGGAGAATTGCGCAGCCGGCCCGTTCTTCTCTGGAGAAAAAGTATGGACACGATAACCCATCCGCCGGGCAGCGATGGCGAACATGCGTCCGAGTTGGCCGCCTCCCATCACGCCGATCGTCGCTCCGGGGAGAAGCGGGTCGTTAGGCATCATGGCAGCTCTTGCGCGAGCACGTCCTTGGTTTGGCGGGCGCGAAACTTCTTCACAGCTTCCCGCACCTTTTCGTCGCGCAAACCGATGATGCTGGCGGCAAGAAGCGCGGCGTTTTTCGCGCCGGCCGTACCGATGGCCAGGGTACCGACCGCCACTCCGGCGGGCATTTGCGCGATGGAGAGGAGCGAGTCGAGGCCTTTGAGCGCCCGCGATTCGACTGGCACACCCAATACCGGCAGCCACGTTTGCGCCGCGACCATGCCCGGGAGATGGGCGGCGCCGCCCGCTCCCGCAACGATGACCTGCACGCCGCGCTCCGCGGCTTTATGGGCGAACTTAGCCATCCGCTCAGGCGTGCGATGCGCGGAGACGATCTGTCGTTCGTTAGGTATGCCGAACTGGTCGAGTAGCTCGACGCAGCTCTGCATCGTCGCCCAATCGGAGGCGCTTCCCATAACAACGCTCACCAGCGGACAGTTCGATTTCTTTTTTCCCATGGAAGCTTCGGACGGTCACTCCTGCCCTTGAAGCAACAAGATTGCAATCGCGTTTATGACAGTCACGTCTGCAAAACGCCAACCGGGTAATTGCACTGACAGCCAACTAGCGGGCTTGTTATTGCTTGGCACCTGACGAAATCGTCACAGTTTGGTGCTTGCCATAACAGAGGTCTCTTCGCAGCATTCCAAACGACTATGAAGGTGCTTACTACGGTTTTATTTTTCACGACATATCTCGGTTTTACCTGCCTAAACGGCCAAGTACCAGAATTCCTGTCCCGACCTGAACGAGGGATGGTTCCGCGTAACATCGACATGAGCCAGCAAACCGGGAACGAAGCGGAAACGTCGGTCGCGATTAGTCATACCAACGCAAGACTTATCACCAGCGTCTCAAACCTGGAGACTGATGCGCTCTTCCATAGCTGGAGCACCGATAGTGGTCGGACCTGGCAGCATAACATGATAGCCACAGGCTCCGATTCGCTCAGCGCGGCCTGTTGCGATGCCCAGTTGGCTTCCGACGATTTTGGCAATATTTTTCTGACATACCTGACTTCCGGCATTGCGGTACAGATGGGTATCTCGGTCGATGGCGGAGCGACCTTTCAGTCGTTACCTTTCCTCACCTCGTTACCCAGCGGCCTGCCAGTTTCTCCCTGGAAGAGTCTCGCCCGCATCGGGCAGGCAGTTAGCGGCGACCAACCTTCCATCTCCGCTGGTGCGAACAGCGTCTGGATTTCGTGGACATCCTTTGATGGAACCATCCAAGCCAGCGGCGCTTCGATTACTGGTTTAGGTCAGGTTGGTGCTTTCTCTCCCGCGCAGAAAATTTCAGGCGCCAACGGCTCGGGTGACTACGGTGACACTGCGGTCGGACCAGACGGTCAGGTCTTCGTAGTCTACCAAACTCCAACCGGCGGTGAAGGTCCTGCAACGATCTACGGTGCGCTCGATCCCGACGGCCTCGGACCGGCTGGCTTTAACGCTGCCCAGGCAATTCAAACAACAAATGTTGGTGGCTTCGATTATATCCCGGCGCAGTCAGGCCGCTCAGTCGATGCCGAAGCCGGTTTGGCCTGGGATCGCTCACAAGGTCCACACCGCGGCCGCCTTTACTTCGTCTATGTTTCGGAAGAGCCACAGGAAAGCAATGACATGGACATCCAGTTTCGTTATTCGGATGACAACGGTGCAACCTGGAGCACCTCGAAACGCTTGAACGATGATACCGGCACTAACAGTCAGTTCAATCCCAAGATAGCCATTGACCTGAAGACCGGTAACATCGCCGTCGCCTGGTATGATGCCCGCAATGACTCAGGCAACCGGCAGCATGGCGATACCAATGGCATACCTAACGACGACATCATGATTTATTCGACGATGAGCACGGACGGCGGCCAGACCTTCTCTCCTAATCAGCGGTTATCGATGGCCGCCTCAAATGATAACAAAGCCAACAGTGGCGTCGACTACGGAGATTACAGCGGGTTCGCCTTTTACAGTGGCGGAATGTATTTCTCTGCGGCCGATAACTCCAACTCCACCGGCGACAATCCAGATGGCACATTATCGCATCTAGATGTGTATGTCGCGCCGGTCCGAGTTCGATGAGCAAGTAAGGTCCAGGGTGAGGCGACTCCCTCTCCCCCAGTCTAACATCAATAGGTGAACGACTGGATTTGACTTACTCCTGCGTCCGGGCCATCGACAAAGCCTAGTCGCTTGCTCGGGTTCAGCGCGATATGCGCGGGCACGACATTGCCCGCATTGGAGAAACTCAGACCGTTGATGGATTCGATCAGATTTCCATCCACGTCGTACACGTGGATGCTGCTTCCGCTAAATGTCGTGCTGGAATTTGGCTGGGCGACGAGGAAGAGTTTGTTGACCGGATCGAACTGCACGTCGGCACCGCTGTAGAATTGGTTCGGGGCGCCAGCCAGGATTTCCTTGAACCCTGTTTGAGTCGCAAGATCATAAAACTCGACGCTGAAATCAATCTCAGTCGTCGTGCAAACTGTGCCGCTCTCCGGATCGACGGCCAACCCATTAACATCGCCGTCCCCGACGCTGGTGAACTTGTTGAAGGTTCCCGTCGTGAGATCAACGGTCGCAATCCGCCCCGGAACAAACGGATTGCCGAGTTTAGGCGCGCCCAGGACCGCCTGATTCGTGGCGCTGTCATAGGCGAGAGCAGGCAGCGTGTTGACAAAATCCTCGTCGGTCAGTGTTATGACCGGACCAAAAGTGTTAGCGGCCACGTTTGAGGTAAAGATGAACGGACGAAAAGTGCTATTGGTATCCTGAGCGTAGACCGCAATGTTAGGGACACCCTGGTTTCGACTGACATTGCTCAGCATGTGATCGGTGCCAAGCGGTGGCGTCCAGGTGCCATTGAACTTGTTTGACGTTAGTGGATTCACCGTGAGATAGGACCGGACGACGTTTAAAAAGCTCACCTCGTGCTCGCGTTCCACGAGACCCACCGAACTACCCACGACTCCCAGGCTAAGGAAGTCATCGTTTCTTTGAGTTTTCCTCAGGACCCGAATCAATGCACCGGTCGTTTGGTTAAAGGTCTCGACCGCCGCCAGGGTGTGGCCGTTGTCGAGCGTCTGGGCCTCGCAAAGGATGCCTTCGTTACTCGCCTGGTCTATATCGAAACCGAATATCTGGCCGCCGAACTTACTTTGCACAATTACGCCGGTTGGCCCAATGGCCGGCCTGTCGCTCGATGAAGCTCCATCGACGGCGGAACAAACGAAAGCGCTAAGAAGAACAATCTGCGCGAAAAGTTTGGTGAGGTGAAATGCCTGATGGAATCGCAATGATGTAGTCGGTCTCATGGCTCAGAGTGTGTCGAGTGAGCCACTCTGGACTCAAGCGGCACTTGGTAACAGTTCAGTTACGCGATGATGATCCGCATAAGAATGAGCTGAAACCCGCCGGACAAGCTGCTGCTTGCCAGGTGGAGCTGCCCGGAGACTCTGCCGTATGCACCATCCTGAGGATCGCAGGCTTCATCGGCCATCCACGTGGCCTCGGCTACCTTGCATCTAGTGAGCCTTGGGAACGGCCAGTTCTTTGGCTACCTTGTCGCTCCAGAGGAAAAGGACGATCACGTTACCTAGATTCCGCTGGCGAAGGCCGGGATGCCAGTGATGTGCTGCCCCAGAACGAGTAAGTGAATGTCATGTGTTCCTTCATATGTCTTCACACTTTCCAGGTTACACATGTGACGGAAACACTGGTATTCATCAAGAATGCCAACCCCGCCAAGAATATCTCGTGCGGTACGGGCGATCTCGAGAGCTATCTCGACATTATTCATCTTGGCCATGGAGACATGATAGGGGCGCACGTTGCCCGCATCCTTGAGCTGGCCCAGACGGTAGGCGAGTAACTGCGCCTTGGTGATTTCGGTTAACATGCGCGCCAGCTTTGCCTGCACCAGCTGAAAGCCGGCGATGGGTTGATCAAACTGCCGCCGGCGCAAGGCGTATTGACGAGCCTCGTCGTAACAAGCCATTGCCGCGCCGATTGCTCCCCACGCGATACCATAGCGCGCATGATTGAGGCAGCTAAGTGGCGATCGTAGACCTGCACTTTTCGGCAGCAAGGCATCCTCTGGAAGAACTGCAGTTGTCGAAGGTTAGCTCAGCGGTAAGAGCGGCCCGCAAGGATAACTTGCCCTCCATGAGTCGGGCGCTAAAGCCCGGCGTTCCCTTCTCCACCAGGAATCCGCGTATGGTGTCAGAGCTTTCTGTGCTCTCGCCGCCTCCATTACCTAACTTTGCCCATACCACGGCAACGTCAGCGATCGTTCCGTTGCCAATCCATTTCTTGTTGCCAGTCAAACGTATAGCCGCCAGCTGTCTTCTGAGCATAACAGCGCAGACCTGCAGGATTGGATCCAAACTCCGGTTCCGTGAGAGCGAAGCAGCCTAATTTTGTTGCCTGAGCCATTGAAGGTAGCCACTGGTTCTTTTGCTCTTCCGAACCGAAAAGGTCGATTGCACTCATGGCCAGGGAGCCCTGCACAGAGGCAAAGGTGCGTAATCCGCTATCGCCACGTTCCAGTTCCCGCATCATTAATCCGGCGGCGATGTTGCCGAGGCCAGGGCAGCCATGACCCTGAATCGCTGGCCCGAACACTTTCAACTCCGCAAGTTCCGGGAGTAATTCCAAGGGGAAAGTTCCTGCGCGATAATGAGTCACGACTACGGGAAGGAATCGCTCCTCGACCCATTGTCGCACGCGGTCCCGAATCGCGCGTTCCTCATCGCCGAGCAACTCGTCAAGTTGATAAAAATCTACGGCTTCAAAGGTCGTCATGGTTGGGTCGCTTTATCAATGGGAATGGCAATTACATTGACAACATGCGCCGGAGTTAAGCAAGATCGTTCATGTTTCAACGCTTCGCTATCTTTCGGAATGGGCTTCTAACAGCCTTCGTTTTGCTGGCCGGCCTTACCCTCGCCACGGGACAGACACAGCAACATCGTCCCTTGCCAAAGGAAGAATTAGAAAAATACAATAACCCACCGGCCTTGCTCTGGCGAAATGGCGTCTCGCCCGGGATGATCTCACAACATGACGCCTTTACCAGCGTCCAGGTAAATGTGAACTCCAACGGGCAAAACATTACCGGCGATGCGGCCAACGAACCTTCACTTAGCGTCGATGCAACCAATCATAGCAAAATGACTGCAGGCTGGCGGCAGTTTAATAGTGTTGGCTCAGACTTCCGCCAGGCCGGCTACGCCTTTACTGCGAATGGCGGTGCATCGTGGACTTTTCCAGGCGTGCTCGAAAACAACGTCTTCCGGAGTGACCCGGTGCTGGATACGGATAATTCTGGAACGTTTTTCTACCTCAGCTTGCTAAGCAGCTTCTTTGATAACATGTGGCGCTCGCTCAATGGTGGAATGACCTGGACAAATATCGCGCCGGCCGAAGGCGGCGACAAACAGTGGTTCACCATCGACAACACCAACAGCATTGGTCACGGCTTTCAATATCAGTCCTGGAGCACCAGCGGCAACAACTTCGGAACCCGCCAATTCACTCGCTCCACGGATGGTGGCGTAACCTGGCTCGACCCGGTAACCATGCCTAACATGCCATCATGGGGGACACTCGACGTAGATACAGCCGGCACTCTTTATATTGGCGGTGTTAATCTCAATACCGGCCAGATCTGGTGCGATCGTTCCAGCAATGCCAAGGATGGCACCGTGACGCCAACCTTCGATCAAAGCACGAAAGTGAATCTGGGCGGGGACATCGGCTTTGCCGAGCCGATTAATCCGGATGGACTAAGTGGTCAGGTTTACCTTGCAGTGGATCGCTCTGGCACCGCAACAAACAACAATATCTACATGCAGGCGAGCGTGATACCCACCGGCGCCAGCAACGGAACTGACGTGATGTTCGTCCGCAGCACAGACGGCGGACACACCTTTAGCGCTCCGGTGAGAGTGAACGACGATCCGATTAATCACAACAAATGGCATTGGATGGGTACCTTCGCCGTCGCGCCCAACGGTCGCATTGACAGTATCTGGCTCGACACCCGCAATGCGGCTAATAACACGGATTCGCAGCTGTTCTATTCCTACAGCACCGATGGTGGTCTGACCTGGGCGCCGAATGTGGCGGTAAGTAACTCGTTTAATCCTTTCCTCGGCTATCCCCAGCAAAACAAGATGGGTGATTACATGACCATTATCTCGGATAACACGGGTGGCGATGTGATTTATGCGGCGACCTTCAATGGCGAGGAAGATGTTTATTACGTTCGAGTAGCGCCAGCAGGTTCGACCCTTAACCTGACCAGCGCCCAGTCTGTGAAAGGCGGTTTTGGTATTGACCTTCCACTAAATGGTCCGACAGGCATAGAAGATCGCGACGGAGGCTCAAAAGGTCAGTTCACGCTTTACTTCACCTTCAGCAATACCCTTGCCTCAGTTGGTTCTGTCACGACCGACTGTGGATCGGTTGCCAGCGGCAAGATCGATCCGACCGATGCGCATCGTTTCATCGTTAACCTGCGTAACGTGACCTGCAACGAGCAGGATGTGACTGTTACGCTTAACAACGTGGTTGACACTCAGGCGAATACCTTACCAGCCGCCCAGGTAGTCATGGGTCTTCTCCTCGGCGACGTGGATGGAGACGGCACGGTTACCCGGACCGATGCGGACATCGCCAGGGCTGACCAGGGACAAGCGACTGATGGTTCTAACTTCCGGGTCGACATTAATGCTAATGGACGAATCGATTCGTCGGATGCCAAGACCGTACGAAGACAAGCAGGCACATCGTTACCTTAGGTCCGTCTTAGAGGTTATGATCAGCGGAGCACATACCATCCTCTATAGCACCGACCCTGAAGCGGATCGCGCTTTTCTGCGCGAGGTGCTCAAGTTGACGCATGTCGACGTAGGTCGTGGATGGCTCATATTCGGACTTCCTCCGTCGGAAATAGCGGTCCATCCGGCGGAGGAAAGTGGCCACCAGGAGTTTTGGTTCATGTGCGACGATATGGAGATCTTTCTGGCCGAGATGCAAAGGCACGAAATTATTTGTGACCCGGTGCAAGACCAGCGCTATGGGCTGCTTACATATCTAACTCTTCCCGGCGGCGGAAAGGTCGGCATCTATCAACCCCGCCATGCCCGCCCGCCGGCGATGAGTTAGCCATTCTCCTGCAGAGATTCTGAAATCACCTGGGCGCCCGTAGACTGATCCGAGTTGGTCAATTTGCCAGCCGCTCAGCAGCTAGCGAGATTTCCATGTCGAAAACGCGCGACGAATTTGCGCCGGGAGAAAATTCGAAAGAACAGGCGCATTTGCCGAATTGCGAGCCGGTCGTCGTCTTATAGGTTGTCTCATGCGCATCGACAAGTTCACGCAAAAAATGCAGGAAGCGCTCCAAGCCTCCCAGAATCTGGCCGCGGAGCTGAACCAGCAGGAAATCACGAACGAGCACTTCCTCCTGGCGCTTCTCGACCAAGCTGAAGGCATCACACGTCCATTGTTGGAAAAGATTGGCGTGGCGCCCGGCGTCCTACGAGAGCGTCTGCGGAGTGCAATCGAGAAGCTGCCACGAATCACCGGCTCCGGGGTCGAGCAACGCCTCGGCAGTGAGTTGCGCAGCGTCTTCGACGGCGCGGACAAAGAGATGGCCAAGCTGAAGGATGAGTTTGTCAGCGCCGAGCACTATCTTCTCGCCCTAACGAACGCGCGCGTGCCGGCGGCGCGTGCCTTGCAAGAGCTCGGGGCGACACGAGACCGGTTGATGCAGGCGCTTCAGCAGGTGCGCGGTTCGCAACGCGTCACGGACCAAAACCCCGAAGGGAAATATCAGACCTTGGAGAAGTATGGGCAGGACCTCACACAGCGTGCCCGGCAAGGAAAGATCGATCCGGTCATTGGTCGCGATAACGAAATCCGGCGAGTCATGCAGGTGCTTTCGCGTCGGACCAAAAACAATCCGGTTCTGATCGGCGAGCCCGGGGTTGGCAAAACCGCGATCGTCGAAGGTCTGGCGCGCCGCATCATTTCCGGCGATGTGCCGGAGTCGCTCAAGAACAAGCGCTTAATCGCCGTGGACATTGGGGCGATGGTCGCCGGAGCGAAGTTTCGCGGCGAATTCGAAGATCGGCTCAAAGCGTTCTTAAAGGAGGTGAGCGAATCGCAAGGCGAGATCATTCTCTTCATCGACGAATTGCACACGATCGTCGGCGCTGGCGCGGCCGAAGGTTCAGTCGACGCTTCAAACCTGCTTAAGCCTCAACTGGCTCGCGGCGAATTGCGCACCATCGGCGCGACCACGCTCGATGAGTATCGCAAATACATCGAGAAAGACGCCGCGCTCGAGCGCCGTTTCCAGCCCGTGAAGGTGGACGAACCCAGCGTGGAAGATACGATTGCGATCCTGCGCGGATTGAAAGAACGCTACGAAGTGCATCACGGCGTACGGATTCGCGACGCGGCATTGGTCGCAGCGGCGGTCCTGTCGCATCGCTATATCAGCGATCGTTTTCTGCCCGACAAAGCGGTCGATCTTGTCGACGAAGCGGCCTCGCGCTTAAAGATCGAGTTGGATTCGATGCCGACCGAAATCGACGTCATCGAGCGCGAAATCATGCAGTTGGAGATGGAGCGCCAGGCTTTAAAGAAAGAGAAAGATCCGGCAAGCAAGGAGCGCCTAACGAAGCTGGAAAAGGAGCTTGCTGGGCTGAAAGAGAAATCTTCGGCCATGAAAGCCGAATGGCAGAAGGAAAAGTCTGAAATCGACGCGCAAGCCAAGGTAAAAGAAGAGCTCGATACGTTGCGCACAGACCTTGAACGGGCGCAACGTCGCGGCGACCTGGCCAAAGCGAGCGAGATTCAGTACGGCCAAATTCCGGTGCTCGAAAAACGTTTGGGTGAGATCGCCGCAAAAGAAGCAACCGATAAGAGGCCGCGACTCCTGCGTGAGGAAGTAACTGAAGAGGACATCGCCGAGGTTGTTTCCAGTTGGACACATATTCCAGTCTCGCGTCTGCAGGAAGGCGAGCGCGAGAAACTGGTCAAGATGGAAGAACGCCTCATGCAACGGGTCATCGGCCAGAAGGCGGCAATCATTGCTGTCTCCAACGCCGTCAGACGCGCACGCGCCGGTCTTCAGGATGAGAATCGTCCGATTGGTTCCTTCATTTTCCTGGGACCTACCGGCGTTGGTAAGACAGAGTTATCTCGCGCCCTCGCCGAGTTCTTATTCGACGACGAGAACGCCATGATCCGCATCGACATGAGCGAATACATGGAAAAACACACGGTGGCACGTCTGATCGGCGCCCCGCCCGGCTATGTCGGCTACGAGGAAGGCGGTCAGCTCAGTGAAGCTGTCAGACGCAAGCCTTACTCGGTTGTTCTTTTCGACGAGATCGAGAAGGCGCACCAGGATGTGTTTAACGTCCTCTTACAAGTCCTGGATGATGGACGCATCACTGATGGCCAGGGTCGCACCGTCGATTTCAAAAACACGGTCATCATCATGACTTCCAATATCGGCTCGCAATACATCACGGAGGAAGCTTCGAGCGAAGGGCGTTCGCGGCTCGTAATGGACGCGTTGCGGCAGCATTTCCGTCCGGAATTTCTCAACCGCATCGACGAGATCATCATCTTCGATCGGCTGAGTGACGACGACCTGAAGCAGATCGTCGAGATTCAACTTCGCCGCCTGACGAAACGGCTAGCAGCGCAGAAGATTGCTCTTAACCTGAGCGACGCAGCCAAAGAGTTAATCGCCAAGGAAGGTTATGACCCGGTCTATGGCGCGCGACCCTTGAAGCGCGCCATTCAAAAGCAAATTCTGGATCCACTCAGTCTTCAAATCCTGGAAGGCAAAATTCGTGAAGGCCAGAGCATCAAAGTCGGTGCGAAAAACGGAAAGCTTACCTTTACATCGGAGGAATGAGGGAAATCAGCCACCTAACGAGAGTAACTCCTGAGAAAGCGGTTCAAAGAAACAGGAGTAGACTTCTCGCCCCCGTTCATCCTGGATTATCGCCACCCGCCGACCCTGAGAGATCACGTTAAAAGCCCCGACAACGCGCCTATCCCATTAGCGTTCCGTTAGCGAGGACCAAAGGAGCAGCGCCGCGGCAATAAAGCTGATTCCGGTCAAGCCAGCATAAAACTTCCAGGCCGGTCCACCCGCGCGAAATGTCGCTATGGTTCTATACGCAGAATAAATCCCGTATGCTAAGGCAATAGAAAAGCCGTAGATGACAAGGTTCATATCCAAGGATTAGAAAAGAGTAACCGAAACGTTTTATCCCATCAGCCTTGATCTTTCTGCTCGCGAATCAAAGCGAGAGAGTGTCTTACAGCCAGCGCGCCAATTGCTCTTCGACCATCGGTGTCAGCTCGATCCGGAAAGGCTCGCCGGCCGCAATGCGCACTGTTTCACCATTGCCGTTAGTGAAGATGAGAGTCACAGGCTGCGCACCCGGAGATGAGGCAAGAATCTTCTGCACCGTCCGCAACTCGCCAACATCGCAACCGGCAGCAAAGCGCAGTGTGACAGGACGATCTTCCCGAACCCGCGAGGCGCCATGATCGGCGTGGCCGTTGCTTGATTCTTTCGGCGCCGGCGCGCTTTCTGGCTTGAGGACTTTCGCCTTTTGTGCGGTGGCGCGGACCGTATCGTCGCGCCGGTCGATCGTGCCGCGAATGGAAAGAACGGTTCCGAGATCGAGTGAGTTAGCGAGCGGCACGTAAGTCTCATTCCAAAGAACGACTTCGATCGTGCCCGTTAAGTCCTCGAGGAAAACCACCGCGAAAGGTTTGCCTTCCTTCTTGGTGAACTTGCGATCCACCTGCGCAATGGCGCCGGCGATGGTAAAGCCAGCGCGGTCTTCCAGTTCGCCTAACGATGCAATGGTTTGATATTTACCACTGGCGAAAAGATGCGCGTAGTCGTCGAGCGGATGACCGGTGACATAGAATCCGAGGAGCTCTTTTTCGAATGCCAGCTTCGCCCGCTCGCTCCATCTCTCGTACTCGCGATCGCGACGCCTGATCGCAGGAGCGGACAGTTCATCGAAAAGGGAGACCTGCCCGGCCGCGCGATCCCGATGCGCGGCGGAAGCGGACAACAGGGTTTCTTCAATGCAGGCAAAAAGCTCGTCGCGCGCGCGAGCAAGGAAGTCGAAGGCGCCTGCTTTCACGAGGCTTTCTATGCTCTTGCGATTGGCGATGCGCGAGTCTACCCGGCTGCAAAAATCCTCCAACGAACTGAAGTCCCCTCCCCGTTCCCGCTCCGCGATCGCGGCCGCCATCGCGCCTTCACCAACATTCTTAATCGCGGCCAGACCGTAACGGATGGCATTCCTTTCCTCGTTAGGCACCGACTCCGGAATAAATTTCAGGCCGCTGCGATTCATATCGGGCGGCAAAATGGGAATACCCATCCGCTTACATTCG
This sequence comes from uncultured Verrucomicrobiae bacterium, assembly GCA_963801255.1. Lineage (GTDB taxonomy): Bacteria > Verrucomicrobiota > Verrucomicrobiia > Chthoniobacterales > UBA10450 > JAICXG01. The sequence goes on from CAWDEC010000015.1 coordinate 96,436, forward strand.
CCGACGAAGACGGCAATTTTATCGGTATTATTAATTTCGTTACTCAACAAACCTGCCATGAACTCAACTGGATAACGCGCTTTGAGGTAGGCTGTCTGATAACTGATCACCCCGTAGGCCGCACTGTGACTCTTGTTGAATCCGTAGCCGGCAAACTTCTCCAGCAGATCGAAAATGGCGTTGGCTTTTTTCTCGGGGATGTTGTTCGTCTTCGCGCAGCCGGTGATGAAGTTCGCGCGCTCTGCCGCCATCTTCTCCTTGTTCTTCTTTCCCATCGCACGACGGAGCAGGTCAGACTGGCCTAACGAATAGCCCGCAAGCCTGTTCGCCGCCGCCATCACCTGCTCCTGGTAAATCATGACGCCATACGTATCGGCGCAGATTTCCTCGAGCAGCGGATGCTCGTAGCGGATGCGTTTAAGCCCTTTCTTGCGCTGAATGTAATCGCCGATCAGATCCATCGGCCCGGGACGATACAGGGCGATCAGTGCCATGATGTCGTCGAGCTTTTGCACGTCGAGCTGCCTGGAGACACTCGTCATCCCGCCGGATTCCATCTGGAAAAGGCCGATGGTTTCGCCACGGTTGAAGAGCGCAAAGGCCGCCGCGTCATCCAGCGGAATGTTCGCGAGGGAAAATTCCGGTTCGCGTTGGTGGATGAGCGCGATCGTGTCGGCGATGACGGTGAGTGTCTTCAACCCAAGAAAATCCATCTTGAGCAGACCGAGATCGTTTAACGGATTCATCGCGTACTGCGTCACGACTTCGCTGCCCTTCGAATCGCGGCAAAGCGGGACATACTCGGAGAGATCGCGGTCGCCGATCACGACGCCCGCCGCATGCACACCGGCGTTACGCGAAAGACCTTCAAGAACATTGGCGTACTCCCAAAGTTGGCGTGTCGCCGGCTCGGTCTGGATCGCCTTCTTCAGGTCCGGAGTTTTTTCGGCTGCTTGCGCGAGGGTGATGTTAAGCTCGTTAGGGATCATCTTCGCGATTCGGTCCGCCTCTCCGTAACTCAGGCCGATGACCCGGCCGACATCGCGCACCACACTCTTTGCCTTCAATTTGCCGAAGGTGATGATCTGCGAAACGCGGCGTTCGCCGTATTTGCGTCGAACGTATTCAAGCACTTCGCCGCGCCGCGCTTCGCAGAAGTCGACGTCGATGTCGGGCGGCGAAACCCGCTCGGGATTCAGAAAGCGCTCGAAGAGCAAACCGAATTGCAGCGGATCGATATCGGTTATTTCGAGAACATAAGCGACAAGTGATCCTGCCGCGGAACCGCGCCCTGGTCCGACAGGAATCCCGCGTTGCTTCGCAAAATGAATGAAGTCCCAAACGATGAGGAAGTAGCTGACGAAGCCGGTCTTCTCCAAAACATCGAGTTCCTTGTTCAGTCGCGCTCGAAGTTCGGGATCGCTTACGGCGCGCTCGCCGTAACGTTTGCGCAGTCCAGCTTCGCAAAGGTCGCGCACATACTGCACGCGCGTCTTACCAGCTGGCGGCTCATACTCAGGGAATTTCGACGTCCCGAATTCCAGCCTCAGATTGCACCTTTCCGCAATCGCAATGGTGTTTGAAAGAGCTTCCGGTTTATCCGAAAAAACCTCACGCATCTCATTCGGGCTCTTAAAGTAAAGCTCTGGCACGTAACGCATCCGTTTCTCGTCATGGACCATCTTGCCCGTGCCGATACAGATCATGACGTCGTGCGCTTCGTGGTGACTGCGTTCCAGAAAATGCACGTCGTTCGCAGCCACCAGGCCGAGCCCAAACTCCTGTGCAATCTGCGGCAAGAAGGCATTGCACCTCTGTTGCGCCTCGATTCCGTGGTCATGGAGTTCGAGGAAGAAATTCTCCGCACCGAGGATGTCGCGAAAAGTTGCTGCACTGCTCCGTGCCTTCGCCATTTGGCCCGCCTGGATTGCCATGTTGATCTCACCCTTCAGACAGGCGCTCATTCCGATTAGCCCCTCGCAATGTTGCGCTAGCAGCTCCTTGTCGATGCGCGGCTTGTAATGCATTCCCTCGAGGTGGGCGATCGACATCAGCCGGACGAGGTTGCGGTATCCGGTCTCGTCGCGCGCCAGCAGCGTAAAATGGAAGGCGGCATCGCGCATCGAATTCGGCCGATCCTTGATCGCGCCGGGCGCCATATACGCCTCCACCCCAATGATCGGCTTGATCCCCGCCTCCGTCGCCGCCTGATAAAACTCAATCGCCCCGTGCAAGTTGCCGTGGTCGGTAATCGCGACCGCCGGCATCTTCATTTCCGCCGCTTTTTGCATGAGCTGCTTCATCCGCACCGCGCCATCGAGGAGCGAATATTCGGTGTGAAGGTGGAGATGGACGAAAGAGTCGGCGGGCATGCGATTTCACTATAACCTTGCCCGCTCGTGCATCGTCAAATTTGCCAGCGAATCGTGGATGAGTCGACCAATTCTGAAGCGTGCAGTCGTTTTTCTGACCGTGCCTCGGTGCGGCGCTGCGACGCCACTTGTGCAAACAGGCATAAGCGCGTTACCGTCTGTAGCGCGCGGACGTGAAACGTTTTGAGAGGTCATTCTCTCTCCACGAGAAGAAGATTTAAGACGTGAAGAAAAAGAAGAAGGGAAACAAAGCTGGGCGCGATACAACCGTATCGCCGTTTCGAGACAGACTTTGGCAATTATTTGCCGATCTGGCCCATGGGATGGATGGCGCTGACGTGGTGACTGCGCTCAAGCAGGCTGGAGAAGAAATTTGGGCGGTCGGAATCGACGATAGTTATAGCAACATGAGTCAGGCGGATCAGGACGCCGAGCCGCTGGGGAATGCTTTTGACATTACGTGGCTGACCGTTGTTTGCATCAAACTGAAGGAAATGAAGCAGGGCAGAAAACCTACCGTCCGCATTAAACCCTAGGACTCCTTTGATTGCTCGCCCGGTCAACGCCTAACGAACATAACCATCTCTCAGATGGAAAGTGCATCGCGGTCGCTTTGCGATTCTACTTCTTTTCCAGGAGCGGCAGGTAAGCTTCGTAGCCTGCACTTTTCATATCTTCGCTTGCAATGAAATGCAGGGCTCCCGATTGAATCGAGTAGCGCTTTCCGGTAGGCGACTTCGAATCATCGAAAAGGTGGCCGAGATGGGCGTCGCTGCGTTTTGCGCGCACCTCTGTGCGCTGCATGTCTTCTGAGTTATCAGCTTTCTCCACGAGAAGATCTTTCGAGATCGGTTTGCTAAAAGCGGGAATGCCGAGCCCGCTGTCATATTTGTCGAGCGAAGTGAAGAGAGGCTCGCCCGTGATCACATCCACGTAGATACCTGTCCGCACGTTGTTCCAGAACTCGTTCTGGAACGGTGTCTGGCTGCCATTTTCCCGCACCACCGAATATTCGTCGGGCTTCAGGCGGCCGCGCAAGACAGCATCGCTCGGCACCTGCCGATTAGCGTCAAAGCCTCGAGTTTCGCTTTTCTCTTTCTGCGCTTGGAAGAAAAAGAAAAGTGCGCCGGCCGTAAGGACGACGGCGACCGCCACTCCGGCGTACGTGCTAAGAGTGGATTTCTCCTCAATGCTGATTCGGCCTCCGTTCATCAGACTGCGCTCCGATCTCTATTAGATATATCATGCCCGCCAATCTTTCTTCAAGAACGGATTGACGGGCCTTCTGGTCGGCAGATTGAGGCCGGACCGGCCATGTGAAGTCGGGCCGTCGCTCGCGTGGCAAGGTAGACTACGCCACGGATTCTAGCATATCGAAATCAGGCGTTGATTTTTACCGCCAAAGCCGCTCACCCGGAAGGACAGGTTGATGCCATCGTCGCTGGACTTCATGGCTCGCTTCTTTTCTCGAGCTGATATCGGTCGAGATTCCACAAAGACCGTACGGTTCGCCCGCTTCGTCCAGTAGAGGCACCTTCACCGAGATATAGGTTAGAATCTTGCCGTTGCGTATCATTTGCTCTTCAAACTGCGCCGGCTTGCGCGACTGAATGACCTGGAGATCATTCGCCCGCAAGGCGCTACCTATTTCTTTGCCGAACAACTCCACCGGAGAACGACCAATAATCTGGCCAGACTTAAAACCAAATGCGCGCTCATACTGTGCATTGACGAGGACGAAGCGGCTTTCCAGGTCTTTGATATAAACGATGGCGGTTGTATTATCGACAATAGTGCGTAGCTGCGCCTCACTCGCCCTGAGTTCGCGAGTGCGGCCGGCAATGATTTCGCTCGTGCGCTCTAACTCGGCTTGCAGTTGGCCTATTTCATCCTTGTCTTTCTCACTCGTGACCAGGGGCATTTCTGTTCGCAGCGCTCGCGCCGCAATCTGAAGTTGTTTCATGCGTCGCCGGATGAAGGCAATAAAAAGAAGCAGGCTTCCTATAATGGAGAGCAAGGCAATGCTGATAGTTATCCCTACAATCTTGATTGACTGGTCATGATCTTGCTTGGATCGGCTAAGTCGCAGCCGTTGCAGTTGGTCTTCCTCGCGGTCAATCTGCTCGACTGCGGCGCGCGCCGCCTTCATGGCTGCGTCGGAACTGTTAAGGATCCCATCCGATTCAGTCAAAGGTCTGCCTCCGGACTCGAGGAGGGTTTCCATTCGCTTCATTTTCGTAAGAATAAGCGGCCTCAATTCCGAGGCGCGGGCCAATTGCAGCGGGTTGTCGGCAACCTGGCGCTCGATCTCATCCAGGCGGCGCAACGCATCTTTCTTTTCCTCGCCAAACCGATGCTTCATTTCCGGCCGAAGACTGATCGCGTAGCCTCTGGCTGCGCTTTCCATTCCAAGCAAGCTGATGAGCAGATCGCGCAAGTCGCTTCGCACAACCTCCGAATGTGCCACCCAGCGTTCTTCCTCCGCTTCTTTTTCGACATCCTGGTGGTAAAGGTTCAATCCAAACGTGAGAACGACGATCGGAAATCCGAGCGCGACGATCCCTTTGGCGACCAACGGAAGATCGCGCCAAAGTCGTCGGACAAGGAAACCCTGGCTCGAGTTTGAGCCCATGGACCCGCTATGCAGCGGGAAACATGCCTGACACTGGGATTTGCTAACGGCCGCCTGGGACGAACTTGTTCGAAGGCACGTCGCGCTTCGCGCCGCGCGGCGTCGCCTCATGGCGAACGACAGCCCTGACCGGCATTGCCCATTTCCCCTTCCACCGGCGGAATTTCTCCTTCATATTAAAGTATGTCGGTTTGCGTGGGGGCCTTTGGGAATGATGTCACGAGCAACGTGCTCGCCTCTGTCATCGCATCGAGCATTCTTTTCGCCGTCGGATTCCTCTGGGGAAAATACAAGGAGCGCCATCGCTTTGGCCGGAAACTTGAGGAATACGATTTCTATCCCTACACGATCAACCGGGACAACTTTCCTGAGTTCAATCTCAACAACTTTCGCCTCGGGATGCACTACTTCCTCCGCAACTTTGACCCGATGGCGGCACGCCAACTGATCTTTATCGGCGAACAAAATAACGTTAAGACCAAACTCGAACTGGCGGAGCAAAAGGTCTATGCCCGGCTTTTCGTTCGTTATGATGGTAAGCGGATCGCTGATGACACTCGAGAGTACCTTGAGAACTTTTCCAGGATCGTACACTTAATCGGCAAGTCTTTCCCAGATCTCGGAATTGAAGTTCTACTGCACGACCTATCGAACCCTTCACGCTCGCTCGTCGGGTTGGAAAACAATGTTACTGGGCGTCATCTCCACGACGGCACAACAAATCTCGTCATCGACTTAAAGAAGCGGCAGATGTCGCACGAAGAGAAACTAAACTACGAGCTGAACCTCGGTTCACGTAAGTTTAAGTGCACGACCATTCCGATCATCAGGCCGGAGTACGGAGTGGTTGGCGCCGTCTGCATCAATGTGGACGCTAACTACCTGACCGAGGAGGTGCTGAGTTCCTCGGAAAAGGTCACGAACTTCTTTCAGACCTTCTGTCGAACCGACATGCAACTGGACGAAAACATTCTAAGCCGCGAAGAATATGCCAAAGCTTGCAAGGGCAAACGCCATTTCAAAGACTCGCGCTTTGAATAGTTATCCCTGCGCCTTCTAATCGTCTACGGACGTCGCTGTTCTATTTGGTTTGCGCTTTCGCCAGGGTTTTCTGAGTTCCGCGGTCAAGTGTTTGCTTCGTCTTCGTTGCGGCGGCTCCCGATCCGTTCCGTGGCAAAACACGTATAATCGCCATCATGCCGCCGTCTTCATGGTCGAGGATATGGCAATGATAGACGAAATCACCAACGTCCGGTCCGCGGAAGTCCATGCGCACGGTTACACTGGGATAGGGTCCTGTCTCGGTCCAATAAGGGATGTCGACCGTATCAAGCATTTGACGTTCCGTGGGAGGCACTGGTTTACCATTGCGCTGCAGCAGCCCGAAATGGATTTGGTGCATGTGAAACTCGTGGTTTTCGTTCGCGCGATTCTGGATTATCCAATCTTCAACAGAGCCCTGAGTCGTGACGATCGCCGGAGGGTCATCCATGCTGTAAGGTTTCGGGGTTTGGCCATCGACTGTGATATAGAAGTTGTTGTCGTCTTCCGAGAAATAGAGCGTTCGGGTCTTGACCGGCTTGGCGTCGAAAAGTCCGGCAAAGCGTTGCGCCGGTGGTGGACCGGAGACCTCAGGTAACCTTCGATTTGAAGAGTTAGTCGTTGTTGAGGTTGAGATATTGAAAAGCGGACGCAACGGATCCGGATCGCCACCGGGGCCGGTATCCACTTTACGGGTGACCAGGCGAGCTACCCTCGCAGAAGAGGAAGGACCCGTGACGATAAACTCTGCCCGGCCGGCGGGCGGAATCAGCAGGTCGGTCTTGGTGATACTCCTGGCGTGACCTGAGCCGGTCTGCGAACCAAGGGCGATGCTGTCGAGTGAGATGATTTCCAGCGGTTGTGGCACGCCATCATAGAGTAACTGGATATCAAGAATGGTAACTGCAGCGGAATTGACCAGACGCCAAAACTGTTTCTCTCCCGGTTGCATGACATACTCAGCCGGAACGAAAGCCGGACTACCTACAGGAACATAATTCACTGAGAGATCGGCCGCGGCGTCGTCATCTAATGGTTTGTGCCTCTGCCCATGCCGCTTCGGCGGTGGGTTTGCGGGCTTATTGTCCCGTACCACGATCAATTCCTGGGGAAGTCCAGCGACCTCGGGGTTCACGTTTTCGATTCCTTCCACCACGATGACTCCCGTCGCCCCACCCTGCACCGACGCTGTGGCAAGCCCGTGGATATGCGGATGATACCAGTAAAGACCGGGCGGCTCGTTCTTTGGGAAGTGGACTTCATAGCGAAACGTTTCGCCAGTGTTAATGATCGTCTTGATGACTTCGTCCTGATGACAGATGGGCGGAGTGTTAGTGCCGTGATAGTGAAGGTTGACCGAAGCTGAGGTCATATTGAGAGCCCCGCATCCACCCTCGCCCGCTTTCGAGATATCCATTCCGGGCATATCCGGCATCTTGCCGACAGTCTCGGGGACAAGGTTCGTCAGGTTGATGACCAGAGTGTCGCCCGGCTGGACGTGCAGTGTCGGCGACTGGGAACCATCGGAATTGATAAAGCAATACTTGGGGTTATCAGTTTCATCGGGCGATGTCTGATAACTCAGGTCGACCGTCAGAACGCCATCCTTGCTATAAAGGTCCTCAGGTTCTTGAATGACACTTCCTGCCGGAAAACGTGCGCACGGATCCTGCGCCAGAGCTCCCAGTTGTGAGGCGACAAGCGCCAGTCCCGCCAGTATTATTTTTTTACTTTTCATATCTCGCCAAACTAACTGCTCAAGCAGGGGTCGCGCCACGGCGCCCATCTCTCAGGACGCCGTGGCTTGATTGTGACTTAAACCTTTCAACGAATGGATCACCCATCCGTTGCAACTAACTATTGGATGGTGATTTGCTTGGAACGGGATGCAATGCCGTTAGCTACCACAACGAGCGTGCTGGCACCGGTCTCCATTCCTGCGGGAATATCCACCATGGTGGTAACGACTGCGCTACCCGTCGCTATTCCCATCGTGCTGTGATCGTGGGTACGGGCATAGAAGACATGACCTGTGGTGCGGTTCTTGAGGCGCACGATCGGGTAGTTACTCGACGATGTGCCATCATCGCCATAGTCAGTACCGACATCGAGCCCATTGAACTGCGTGCCCGAGAGCTGAACGGTCGTGCCGCGCGTCGCCGTGCGAGGTGCCGAAGTAATCGTCGGCGCCCAGGAAGGATCGGGCCGGCCTTTCGAAGAGAAGAGCTCAGCATCGATCGTCTGGCCATCCGCAATCACCATGAGGACTTCACCCGAGGGCAAAAGGAGCATTCGACCCTGCCAGGATTGGTGTGAGCCCGAGCTTTGTGTGGCAGGGGCCGGAGTGAAGCTGATTCCATCAAAAAGGTAGAGCGTCCCGCTTCCCTGGAAGACACCCGGGCTGGTATAAGCAAGGATGGTGCTGTCCGGTAAGATGGCGCAAGGTGCGTCCGCCATGTCGTTGCCACCCGGAAAGTCCGGGCCCGCAGCCCACGTGCCGGTAGCAGTGTTGTAAAGCGCCGTGTGTGGGAGAGCACCAAAGGCGGCCACCGTTCCGTCCGGCCGCTGCATCATTGGGCCGATCTCGAGAAAGCTAGGATCAGGCAGATGCGCAATCGTGCTCCCGGCACTCGTCCATTGCTGAGTGGTTGGGTTATAGGTCTCCGAGTTCGTGCCGTTCTCGCAATCGACCGTCAGGAGGTTGCCGTTGGGCAGCTTGCAAAAGCCTTCTTCCACGAAGGGATCGGCTTTGCCGGTACCGACCGCAGTCCAGGTGAGAGTCGAAGAGTTGAAGTTAACCTGTTTGGTGGTGAAAACACCGGCCTGGCCCAGAGTGAAAGTGCCGTCGTTCAGCACAGCGCAAGGAGCATCACCGATGTTCGCCCAACCGGCGGGCGGATTGACCGTTGTCCAGGTATTGGCAACCGGGTCGTAGATCGCGCCCATGTTTGTCTCAACCTGTTGGAGGTGATTGTATTCTCCACCTTCTACCAGAACGCGACCATCCTTGAGGACCGCGGAAGCATAATAAAGCGGCGCATAGGTGGATGACATGGAGGCCAACTGCGACCACGTGCCTTTGAGATAACTGCCGGTGTTATCGGGAGTGAGCCGCCACCAGTTACTGCTATTGTATTGATGCATCATCACCGTGCCGTCAGTGAGAAGGACCGAGCTGTCGGTTTGAAAAGTTGGTTGATTGACCAGTCGCGTCCATCTGCCGGTGGCGGCTTCATCGTGGCCGGACATCCCGAGGCGCTGGGCGGGGGCGGTTTGAACGACGGCGCATAGCAGCACCATCGTGAAGGCGCTTGCCATGGCGGAGACAACTCCCCGGCGGCGAAACGCGTTGCAATTAAAGGAGACAGTACGTGTCATGCCCTCCAGCCTGCCGGGCTGCGGAAGTCTTGACAAGCGAAATCTGACGATGCCGTAAGAATTCCCGATTTTCGCGGACCTGCGCAGCTTTGCTTCGGGCAAAGGCCCTCAGAATTTGAAGGCGAAAAAGACCGCGCCCAGGATGAAGAGGTAGGAGACGCAATAGTTCCACTTCACCGGCGAGCGGAAAAGCAGGAACGCCACCGCGGTAAATACGACGAGAGTGACGCATTCCTGCAGGATCTTGAGCTGCGGCACAGTCCATTCCTGCGAGCCGATCCGGTTGGCAGGCACCTGGAAGATGTATTCGAAAAGCGCCAGTCCCCAACTTGCCAGAATCACCAGCCAGAGAGGCTGATCTTTAAACTTGAGATGGCCATACCAGGCGAGGTTCATGAACGCGTTGGAAATGGTGAGCAGGAGAATCGTCTTCATGTTTGGGCGAACCGACAGTCGACTCTTCGAGCGCACTCGCCAGCGCAAATTTGGCCTCTGGCTGGCTGCCCAAACGTCATCGTCTTGTCAGAGTCGAGTAAGCTGACAATCTCAAAGCGGAGCGACTCTCGGCCCTCTTCTTTGCTCGTTAGGCAAGCATTGGTAACAAATGTGTTACCGTTCTCCGGTCGCTTCGGATGCACAGACAGGCGAACATGCGTGCGAACCAAACACGTCATGAATTCTCGCTTTCACTATCTTCGCACAATCGCCGCAGCCGGCGTCCTCCCCTTTCTCCTCGTCTCGGCAGGCGCCACGACATTTACGGTCGAAGTCGGCAGCGGCGGCGACCGTTTTTCACCTTCCACTGTCACCCTGAAGCAGGGCGACATGGTAGAATGGGTTTGGAAAGGAATTAGTCATAGCAGCACTTCGGGCACGCCCGGCCACACGACCGGGCTGTGGGATTCCGGCATCAAAAATACCGGCGCCACCTTCAGTCACACCTTTACTACCGCTGGTAGTTTTCCCTACTTCTGCACCGTTCATGGCAGCTGCTGCAACATGACCGGCACCGTGGTTGTCACCGCGTCGACGCCATCGCCAACCCCAACACCCAGTCCAAGCCCAACTCCAACCCTGACACCAACTCCCACACCTTCACCTACGCCGCTTTTGCCGCTTATTGGCCAGGGCCCGGTCAAGGTTCATCTGGAGACCATCGCAAGCGGACTCACTGCGCCTAACGATCTCGTCCCCTCCGATGACGGTCGCCTTTTTGTCGTCGACCAAACGGGCAAAGTCCGCCTCATCAAGGGCGGTGCCTTGGTAACGACGCCGTTTCTCGATGTCTCCGCGCGTCTTGTCCCGCTCATGCCGAGCTATGATGAGCGCGGCCTGCTTGGCTTTGCTTTTCACCCGGGATTTAGTGACTCGACCAGTCCAGGTTTCAGGAAGTTCTACACCTATACCAGCGAGCCAGTCGCGGGTGCGGCGGATTTCACCGAGCCAAATCCGAACGCGTTCGATCACCAGAGCGTGATAGCCGAGTGGCAGGTCTCCCCCACCAATCCCGACGTGGCCGATCCGGCGACTCGCCGCGAAGTGCTGCGGATCGACGAGCCGCAGTTCAATCATAACGGCGGGAAGCTTGCCTTTCGTCCCGGAGAACCTTATCTCTACATGTCGTTAGGCGATGGCGGTAATGCCAACGACGTGGGTGATGGCCACAACACCATCACCGGCAACGGCCAGGACCTCACAGTTGTCCTCGGCAAGATCCTGCGCATCGATCCACTGGATCCCAGCCTAACGAGTGGTAGCGCCGATCCCGCAAGCGCCAACGGCAAGTATCGCGTGCCGGCAAGCAACCCCTTTGCAGGTAGCAAAACGGCAGTCCACGAAATCTATGCCTACGGTTTGCGTAATCCCTTCCGCTTTTCTTTCGACGCCGAGAGCGATCGCCTCATCGTCGGTGATGTTGGGCAAAACAACATCGAGGAGGTGGATTTCGTAGAGGCGGGCAAGAACTACGGCTGGAATCTCAAAGAAGGCACCTTCCTCTTTAATCCTGACGACGGCACAGTCATGCCTGATCCATCGCCGGATCCTTCCCTCACTGATCCGATCCTTGAATACAGTCACTCCGACGGCATCGCCGTCCTCGGAGGCTTCATCGATCGCGGAGCAGGAGTTCCGGCTCTGGACGGTCTCTATGTGTTTGGTGACCTTAGTGGCGCCACCGCCGCGCGGCTCTTCTACAGCGATTTCACCGGCGGCCTCATCCAGGAACTGCGTCTCGACGACCCGACTCGTCTCAATGGTCTTTTCCTGAAAGGCTTCGGCACGGATAACACCGGCGAAGTTTACGCGCTGATTGATTCCAACATTGGCCCCAGCGGCACTGGCGGCGAAGTCGATAAGATTGTTTCCATAACTCCTTCGCCAGCCTTTGTGAATCTCTCCACGCGTCTGCTTGTTGAGACCGGCGAGAATGTCCTTATCGGCGGTTTCATTATCACGGGCAGTGATGGCGAAGATGTTGTCCTGCGTGGTATCGGCCCATCCCTTTCCGTCAACGGCCAGGCTCTTACTGGACTCTTGCCCGATCCTAAGATCGAACTCCACGACGGCAGCGGAGCTCTTATTGCTACGAACGACAACTGGATGGATGGCCCTGATAAGATGAAAATCCAGGACGACGGCCTTGCGCCCAAAAACGATCTGGAGTCTGCCCTTTTTGCTCACCTGCAACCGGGTAACTACACTGTCATCCTAAGTGACGCGCAGGGCGCTTCCGGCATAGGCCTGGTCGAGCTTTACGCCGTCGAGGCGACCGCACCGGCGAACCCGGTTAACATTTCCACGCGCGGTTTTGTTCAGACGGGCGACAATATCTTGATCGGCGGTTTCATCATCGGCGGAACCGACAGCCGCGACGTAGTCGTCCGCGGGATCGGCCCGTCATTAGGCGCAGCCGGCATCAACAATCCGTTGCTCGATCCCACCCTCGAATTGCACGACGGCCAGGGAATGTTGCTCATGAGTAACGACGATTGGCGCGATACCCAGGAGGCAGATATTCTCGCCACCGGACTCGCTCCCAGCGATGACCGCGAGTCAGCCATTCTTATGACTCTCGCCACCGGGAACTATACTGCTGTTCTGCGAGGTGCCGGTGACACAACCGGCGTTGCCCTGGTCGAAGCCTTTCAGCTCCAGTAAGCGGGGCAGCCTTAATTTCGACCAGCACCGGGGAGATCATACCGCGCCGTGCACTTGATTTCGCTTTCTTTCTCGCTCTTATCCGTCCGGAGTGCTTTGGTTATCCCAAAGAGGCCAAATTGGCTCTCGCTCCCAATCTATAGACTAACCATGGCTACAGAAGATAAGTGCTGCACGGTCGTTCCTTATTTTAGGATCCCGGCCGGCAAGATGGCCGAATTTAAGAGCTACTGCGACGAGTTTGTTGCCAGGACGAAAAACGAGCCGAAATGCCTCTATTACGGCTTTAGCTTCTCCGACGACCTCGCCCATTGCCGCGAAGGTTATGCCGATGCTGAAAGTCTTCTCGAGCATTTGCAAAATATCGGTGCTCTTCTGGAAGAAGCACTCAAGATTGCGGAACTCACGCGACTGGAGATCCATGGCCCGGCGGACGAACTGGCAAAGCTGCGCGAGCCCTTGGCCAACCTAAAGCCGCAGTTCTTTGTTCTCGAATACGGCTTTCGTCGTTAGGCATCTCCTCGCTCGCCTGCTGCCAGGGAGGTGTGACTTGCAATCAACCTCGAGCGCCCTCCGGTCAGAAGGGCTAATTCTCCTTCTTGTAAATCAATGTCTGAGTAAGATCGGCTTGACCGCCTACAGCCCACAAAGTCAGGTCGGCCGCGGTACTGACGTCCGTTAACTGGGCCTGCGCACTAGCTGGTGGCACCGGCACTTCAGCCCAGGAAGTCGAAGACGTATGACCCTGTGAAGTGCGGGGCGTTCTACTGAATCTCTTAGCATTCCGACGCGACCGGCGAGTAAACGCCATCCGTAATTATCCTGGAGGAGATTAATTATGGTAACGAAAACGACGTTTGCCGATAACTCTGCCATGCGTGAAATCGCGATGGCCATTCTGAAAAACTGCGGGGGCGATCGAGATGTGATCCTTCAGGTTCAACGGGTGATGAACAGCGCCGAAGATACGCTTCCCATGGACGTGGCTGCGAATCGACTAGAGCAGTTAAAGGCCCGCTGCATGCCTTCGTCCAAAAGTCGAAATCTGAGGCTAGTTTCGTCTACTTTGGTCCGCGCAGGTTAGCGTCCCGATTGCCTCTCTCTCTGTCCTGATCGGCTGTAGCCTGACTGAGCATGGAAATTCTATTGCCCGCCTTGCTCTTACCGCTCTGACCGCTTGATCGTTCGTCGACTAATTTCTCCACCAAAAACAAAAGCTGATAGACTGCCGAAAAAAGCACCTTGGTCGCTTCCTCTGGCGATATGTCGACGGTCTCCACTGTCTCAAGAGATCGCTTCACCGTCCGTAACGCTCGCTTCAGATCGCCCTCAGTTTGGTCCATTACCGACTATCATAAAACAAACCCTTGCGATGCAGCAATGGATTTACGTTGCACGCGAGGAATCGAATTGTTAAAATCGAAATCGCTCCGGCATCCATTTTGCGAGCCTTCCGCCTCATTGGCGAGGGACGCACGGTGTTGGGGATGCCTGGAGCACCCTGGAGCTAGCGACACGAATCGAAATGACCGGCGGATTCAGCTGTGTTCCCCCTCGCCGTCTCCACTGAGGAGCGGGCCCCGGGGTTTCGGACGTAGCCTTTGTGCCGTGCTGGCCAGGCTTTACAAACGGTTCTTCAAAAGGATGCCCACCGCCACGCCTACGACTAAGGTCGTACAGACGAACCGAATCACGTGGTCAGAGATTTGAGCATCCGCTAAGTCCTGCGGGGCGACGAGTAGCTCGCACGTGCAACTAAACCCAAAAGGAATCTATCTATGCCCTACGTAACAGTCGGAAAAGAAAACGGAGCGAACATCGACATCTATTACAAAGACTGGGGCAGCGGACAGCCGATTGTGTTCAGCCATGGCTGGCCGCTCTCAGCGGATGATTGGGACACGCAGATGCTTTTTTTCGTCAGCAAAGGTTACCGCGTGATTGCGACTGACCGGCGCGGACATGGTCGCTCGACGCAAACCGGCGACGGACACGACATGGACCATTATGCCGACGATCTGAAGGCCGTTACCGATCATCTCAACTTGAAGGATGCGATTCACGTTGGCCATTCGACTGGCGGCGGCCAGGTGGTGCGTTATCTCAGCCGCCATGGCGACAAGGATGTGGCGAAGGCGGCGATCATCAGCGCCGTGCCGCCACTGATGGTAAAGACTCCGGCCAATCCGTTAGGCACGCCGAAACCCGTATTCGACGATCTTCAGGCCCAGCTCGCCGCCAGCAGGGCCAAGTTCTATTATGATCTTCCGGCCGGCCCGTTCTACGGCTTCAATCGTCCCGGCGTGAAAACGATTGAGCCTGTCGTTTGGAATTGGTGGCGCCAGGGCATGATGGGCGGTGCCAAGGCGCATTACGACGGCGTCGTCGCGTTCTCGCAGACCGATTTCACCGAGGATCTGAAGAAGATCTCAGTGCCGGTCCTGGTCATGCATAGCGAGGACGACCAGATCGTTCCCTATCAGGCTTCCGGTCCACTCTCAGCCAAGCTGCTGAAAAACGGGACACTGAAAACCTACAAAGACTTTCCGCATGGCATGCCCACGACGCATGCCGACGTCATCAACGCCGATCTCCTCGCGTTCTTCAAAGCGTAGTCATGAACGCACAATCGCCTGGAATTTCGCGGCGACGCTTCATTGCGTCGGCCGGCTTTACCGCAGCTGCGCTAAGTTTGGCGCCTCGCCGATTTTTCGGTGCCGAACAAAGTCTTGTCGCTGGCGCTCGCGCGAGTGGCGCCAAGGCTAAGATCGCGACTCAGGCACTTCGAGGAAATGTGAGCGCGCTCATCGGTTCCGGTGGCAACATCGCGGTCCTGTCCGGGTCCGATGGCAAACTCATTGTCGACTCGGGATATCTGGGCTCGCGCCCACAGATTACCGAGGCACTGGAAGGCATCAGTCGCGATCCGATCAAGCAGCTGGTCAACACGCATTGGCATTTCGATCATACCGACGGCAACGAGTGGATGCATTCAGCCGGTGCGACGATCATCGCACACGAGAACACGAAAAAACATCTCTCAACAACGACCCGAGTCGATGACTGGGATTTTACCTTCCCGCCTTTGCCAGCGGCAGCAATCCCAACCGAGACCACCGGTGCAGAGAAGACGCTTCATCTTAATGGCGCAACCGTCGCTCTTAAGTATTACGGTCCCGCCCACACGGATGGCGATGTCTCGGCTTACTTTATTGAAGCTGACGTCCTCCACACCGGCGACACTTGGTGGAACGGACACTACCCATTCATCGATTATTCGACTGGCGGAAACATTAACGGCATGATCAAGGCCGCGGAAGCAAATCTCGCGATGGTGACGGATAAGACCATTATTGTCCCTGGGCACGGCCCGGTCGGCGGCAAAACCGAGATGATCGAATACCGCGATATCCTTACTTCCGTTCGCGACCGCGTTGCTGCTCTTAAAGGAGAGGGCAAGTCTCTTAATGAGATAGTGGCCGCAAAGGTCACTGCTGGTTACGACGCCAAATGGGCAACGGGCTTCATTAACGGCGAGTTCTTTACGAAACTGGTCTACAGAGGCGTTGGGTAAGAGCCTGCGCGTTTGCACAATCTCTGAAGAACCAAATCCTTCGAGAAACAAACGCATATGAATAACAAAATGAAGATCGTGGTTATTGGCGGCACCGGCCTCATAGGATCAAAGGTCGTAAACATTCTTCGCCAACGCGGCCACGAGGTCGTGGCGGCGTCGCCTTCTAAAGGCGTGAACACGCTTACTGGTGAAGGGTTGACGGAAGCGCTGGCGGGCGCGCAAGTCGTCGTTGACGTAGCGAACTCGCCTTCCTTCGAAGACAAGCCTGCTTTGGAATTTTTCGAAACGTCAGGTCGCAATCTTCTTGCCGCGGAAAAGGCCGCCGGCGTGAGACATCACGTGGCGCTGTCGGTTGTCGGCACCGATCGCCTGACTGGAAGTGGTGCCGGTTCCCTGAGTGGTTACTTCCGCGCGAAGATGGCCCAGGAAAATCTGATCAAGACTTCGGGGATTCCGTTTACGATCGTCCACGCAACGCAGTTCTTCGAGTTCGTGAAGAGCATCGCTCAATCGGCGACTGGCGATTCAGAGATTCGGTTATCATCAGTTCTTATGCAGCCAATCGGTTCGGATGATGTGGCTGCCGCGGTGGCAGACGTAGTTCTCGGGGAACCGGTGGGTGGAATGGTAGAAATTGCCGGGCCTGATCAGATCCGGCAGGATGAACTCGTTAGGCAGTATCTAAATGCGACGGGCGACGCGCGGAAGGTGGTCACCGATGCTAAGGCAGGCTACTTCGGCATAGCAGTGAACGATCAAAGCCTTGTTCCCGGCGCTAACGCCCGGTTAGCACCGACGCATTTCAAAGACTGGCTCAAGCGCTCCACAGCTTAGAAGAAAAACATATGAACACAGACAAGCTTAAACAACTGGCTCGCGATTTAAAGAAGACGCCACCGCACAGCCCGCGCGACACGCTCGGCGGATTCGTCATTGCCGCACGGATGCTCGACAAAGCCCGGGCCGATCTGCTCGGCATCAATGGCGAGTACAACTTCTATCCATGTGGCTTAGGCGCTTACTTTTGGAAGTTCACCGGCATGGACGCGATGAAGTTCAAGGAGTTCGTTGCCACCGGCGCGACTGACGAAGAAGTCGATCACTGGATCCGTCAGAACGCGACGCAGAAAGATCCCGCTGCAATTATCAAATGGAATAACGAGATGCGTTGCCTGCGGCTTTGCGATCTTTCGCAACAGGTCCAGGAGTATTTTGAGACTTACATTCCGCAGTTTTGTCATCCGCCAAGTAAAGTGAAGTTTTTCTTCGATGTTTACGACGTTGAAGAAGGAGTACTTTAACTCGTTGCGGTCGCAGCTCATGACATTGCCGCAGGTCCTGACAAGCATCTCGGATGAGCTCTTGCTCTAACATCTGAAGAAGAACCAAACCACACAACAGAAAGAAACGTCACAATGAAACAAATCCGAACTTCAGAATCAGTCGGTCTGTTGCGCCTGACACTTATCGTTTGCGCACTGGTGGCCGCAGTTGGCGTACGCCCGGGGATAGCCGATGACAAAGGCGCAAAGGCTACGGTCGTTTACGACCACGTTCTGCCGAACGTGCCTGGCAAAAGTATAAAGGGTATTCTTGTCGAATATGGTCCCGGCGAAGGGTCGCCAGCCCACATCCATCCAAAGTCTGCTTTCACCTATGCAACCGTTCTCGAAGGAGCGGTCAGAACCTCGGTCAATGATGGGCCGGCCGTTGTTTATAAAGCCGGACAGAACTTCGCTGAGATGCCTGGTGATCGACACAGTGTTGATGAGAATGCGAGCAAGACCGAACCTGCCAAGATGCTGGCCGTGATGGTGGTGGATACGGATACGAAAGAACCACTGTTAACGCCGCTCAAGAAATGAGACGGCGGAGAAAGTAGGATTTTGCGAATCCTCTTTCCGCTTGCTCAACAGTAGTCTCGTCAGATTCCGAGAGTCAGTGATTCGTACCAAGACCTGAGGCCAATCCGTCTGTTTGGGGCCTGCGCGCTGGAAATTCGGGCGACGCGAGGTTACCGTCGCTCGTCATGATTGAGTCACGAGATATCGCGGTCTGGGTCGCGTCCGCGGTTCTTGCCATCGGGCTCGGCTGGAGTCGCTACGCCAAGGCCAAATCGCGCAACGATCTTGTGCGTTCTTTTGCCGCGATGAATCCCGAGCAACGTAAGAAGATGATCAGCCGCCTCAATCCTCAGATGGCGATGGAAGTGCGCCAGGAATTGCTCGAGCGTTTCGGAATCCTGCTCTGAGTTGGCGCGGACGTCACGCTCGTTAGGCGACGGTTTTCCGGTCCGCTTTGCCGCGACCTTTTCGTCAGGCGCGGGTCAATGCGTGGGCATGGATGCGGTGCCGGGTGCGTTCGGTTGCGGTCCCGGGTTCGTGTGCACACCCGCGCTGCTGTTCGAAGGTATTTCGTAGGAAACTTCGTTCCGGTTGGCACAACCCCCCGCAGCAAGGCTACCGAGACAAAGAAGCAACACGATGGTCTTTTTCATTCTTCTCCTTTAATCGCACCACGCCACACTGCCAAGAACAGACGACTGTTTCGGCTCTCCTTCCAAAGGTAACAAGTCTGTTACCAATCGCGTTTTGCTCAAGCTCTGCTCTCGCGGGATACAAAAGGAGAGGACAGCACAACATGCCAAGGAAAGCAGAAGAACCGGAGCGGTTCCTCCTTTTGGACGAAAACCTGACCATTGTCGCGCGTTCAACACGAGGGAAGCGGGAGCGGCCGTTTCGTCGTCGCTCGAAAAGACAGCAAGCCTTCTCGCCGCAACTGGAAATGGCGCCGTCGCCACCTGCATTCGATTCCCTCATGCGCACCCGCAAATTGATCATGGCCGCGTTGCGCGTCTGGGAATTGCGCAATGGTATCCACGATCCCTTTTGATTAGCCGCGGCTCGGGATCTCGACGCCTGACGAGAAAAAGAGCTTGCCAGCATGCCGCGAGATGGGATTCAGTCGCGCATGAGCAAATTGATCACGCGTTACGGACTTATCGTCGTTTTTGTTTTCTCCTTTTCCGGCCTGACCGAGGCCGCGTCACCGCGCACCTACCAGGTGACTGGTCCGGTGCTCGAGGTAACTAACGACCTGATCGCGGTGCAAAAAGGCAAAGAGCGCTGGGAAGTCGCGCGCAATGGCACCACCAAGATTACGGGCGACATTAAAGTCGGCGCCAAGGTGACGGTCATGTACACCATGACTGCGACCGCCGTGGAAGCCAAAGGCGAGAAGCCGGCTAAGTAATCGAAATAATTTGCTCTTCGATGCGGGCGTAAGGCGAGCACCTAACGACCCGCGATCGCCTTTTCAAAGACGGCGCTGAGACCCTGCGTTTGCGCTATTCAAAGAGTCCAGCGAGGCCGACTGTTGGATCTCGCTGCTCAACCGGTGCGCCACAGCATACGGCTAAGGTCCTATATGGAGCCTGATTAGGAAGGCTCAGTCTCCTTTCATAAAAGGAAGGAAATCAGTATGAAACAAGCGGTCAAAACCATCTTTGCGCTCACCCTGCTGGCAATTGCCGGCGGTTGCGCCTCTACCACATCCACACACACGGATTTACTCTCCGCAGCTGGCTTTAAGCTGATGCCGGCGGATACGCCAAAGAAGCAAGAGCTGCTGAAAACTTTGCCTCCCGACAAGATAACCTTGATCACCTGGAAGGCGAAACAGTTCTACGTTCAGCCCGATATTCCCAACAATCAGGCGTATGTGGGAACGCCGAAAGAGTACCAGGCTTACCTCCAGCTCCGGTTGGCGCAGCAAATGAGCAATGACCAGGTCATGGCTGCGCAGATGAACCGGGACGCCAATTATGGCTGGGGCAACGCATGGGGCCCAGGCTTCTACGGCGGCTTTTACGGCCGGCGCTGGTGATAAGCGACAAGCGTTAGCCGATGTAAAGGCAACCTTGTTTGGTTCCCCATTTTACCGAGGGAGTCGCGGCTCGCCTGTAAGAGCCGCGTCTTCACCTTGGTTGCGTCGATCGAACAGGGTCGCCAAAGTCCTTATAAGTCGACAGAGCATTGCTTGGTCGATTTTCGTTCTTTGCTTTCTCTCTCCCCGTGCGGTTTCAGTGGCCGGCAGCCCGGAGAAAAACCAATGTGGATCCTGCAAACCGCCTTCACGCGTCGCACAACTCCTGGCCAGGAATAGCGGTACTGTCTCGCTTTCCTCATCGGGTTCCGTCGAACAAGCCTCCGGCGCCAGACAACGCTGGACCGAAAATGGCGTGGATTCCCGGCGGTGAATTCACCATGGGGACGGACGAGACCCAAAGCTATGCACCGGAACGACCGGCTCACCGCGCTTGGGTCGACGGATTTTGGATGGACGAGACCGAGGTGACGAACGCCGAGTTCGCAAGGTTCGTTGCAGCGACGGGTTACATCACTACAGCCGAGCGAAAGCCCGATTGGGAGGAGATGAAAAAACAGCTCCCTCCGGGCACGGCAAAACCCTCAGACGATGTCTTTGTTCCCGGTGCTTTGGTTTTCACCCGGCCACCCGGCCCAGTGTCGTTAGGCGATGTTAGAAACTGGTGGCACTGGACGCCAGGTGCAAACTGGCGCGCACCGAGCGGACCGGGAAGCGACATCAAGGGTCGCGAGAGTTACCCGGTCGTGCAGGTCTCGTGGGACGACGCCGCGGCTTATGCCAAGTGGGCGGGCAAGAGATTGCCGAGCGAAGCCGAATGGGAGTTTGCCGCACGCGGCGGCCTGGAAGGAAAACGCTATGCCTGGGGCGATGAACTCACGCCTAAGGGCAAATGGATGGCGAATATTTTTGAAGGCGAATTTCCCTATCGCGACACAGCCGATGATGGCTTCAGCGGTCTCGCACCCGTGCGCAGTTTCCCGCCAAATACTTACGGGCTTTACGATATGATCGGAAACGCCTGGGAATGGTGCAGCGATTGGTATCGCACGGACTATTACCAAACACTCGCCGGCAAGAGCGGAGTAGCGATCAATCCGCAAGGTCCGGCCGAGAGCCTTGATCCGGACGAGCCGAACCAGCCCAAACGAGTAACCAAGGGTGGCTCCTTCCTCTGCAGCAATCAATACTGTCTGAACTACCGTCCCTCCGCTCGTAACGGTACCGCTACCGACACCGGAATGTCGCACATCGGCTTTCGCTGCGTCACGACGCGGACAGTGCCGGACAACGCCAACAGGAAGACCGCGGCGAACTGAGCTGATTATTTTCTTCGACCACCTATACCAAGAAAGATCCACAAATTATGAGATTAAGAAAAATGCGATGGGCCGCTCCGCTGATCGCCGCACTTGTTGCGGTCTCGGCTAGCGCGGCAGATAAACCTAACATCATCCTGGTCGTCTCGGACGACTTTGGATATGGCGATTCCGGCGTCTATGGCGGCGGGATTGGACGTGGCATGCCGACTCCCAATCTGGACAGAATGGCCGAGGAAGGAATGACCTTCTTTTCCTTCTACGCTCAGCCGAGCTGCACGCCGGGGCGCGCGGCAATGCAAACCGGGCGCTTTCCCAATCGCAGCGGCATGACAACCGTGGCCTTTCAAGGTCAGGGTGGCGGCCTGCCCAAGGCGGAGTGGACCCTTGGCTCGCAGTTAAAGACCGCGGGTTATAAGACCTACTTCACCGGGAAGTGGCACCTGGGCGAAGCTGACTATGCGCTCCCGAATGCGCACGGTTACGACCAGATGAAAAGCATGGGGATCTATCACTTGAACGCTTATACCTATGCTGACCCAACCTGGTTCCCCGATATGCCGGAGGAGTTACGAGCCATGTTCCAGAAGGTGACCAAGGGTATGATGTCGGGTAATGCCGGCGAAAAAGCGCACGAAGACTTCAAGGTCAACGGTCAGTATGTGGACAAGCCTGGCACGTCCGTCACGATCGACGGCGTGACATACCCCGACGGTGTCGTCGGCATTCCGTTTCTGGACGCTTACATCGAGAAGGCGGCGATGGAGTTCCTGGATGACGCCGCCAAGACTCCGGACAAGCCATTCTTTATCAACGTGAACTTCATGAAGGTGCACCAGCCTAACATGCCGCACCCCGACTACGTCCATAAGTCGATGTCGAAAAGCAAGTATGCGGACTCCCTGTGTGAGAACGACGCCCGCATTGGTCACATCATGGACAAGGTTCGCGCGCTCGGCCTCGACAAGGGTAACACCCTGATTTTTTGGACGACGGACAACGGCGCCTGGCAGGATGTCTATCCCGATGCCGGCTACACGCCCTTCCGCGGCACCAAGGGCACTGACCGTGAAGGTGGTAACCGCGTTCCGGCGATCGCCTGGATGCCGGGCAAGATCAAGGCCAACAGCAAGAACTACGACATTGTCGGTGGCCTCGATTTCATGGCCACGTTTTCTGCCATGGCCGGGATCAAGCTGCCGGAGAAGGATCTCGAGGGTAAGCCCGAGGTCTTCGACAGCTACGATATTTCGCCCGTCCTTTTCGGCACCGGCCCGGACCCGCGTGAAACCTGGTGTTACTTCACCGAGAACGAACTTCTGCCCGGAGCATTGCGTTATCATAACTACAAGTTCGTCTTTAACCTGCGTGGCGATAACGGTCAGCCGACCGGTGGCCTCGCGGTGGACTCGAATCTCGGTTGGAAAGGCGCCGAGAAGTACGTCGCCACTGTGCCTCAAATGTTCGACCTCTGGGCTGATCCGCAGGAACGCTACGACCTGTTCATGAATAACTTCACCGAGCGCACCTGGCTGGCACCGGTCATGGGACAGGAGTTGCAAAGAGTCATGAAGACTTTCGTTGATGTTCCTCCGCGGAAACTGCAGAGCGACGGCTACACCGGCCCGATCACCATTTCGAACTACGAGAAGTTCGCCTGGTTGCGCGAGCAACTCAAGAAAGAAGGCGTCACCATTACTTTGCCAACGGGTAACTAACGAAATGTTCAACGACTGAAATGATGATATGAACCTAAAACGATTCAATTACACATTATTACTGCTCGTAGCGGGCGCGGCGTTTCTTGGGACGCTCGCTCCGGCCCACGCAGCGGACAAACCCAACATCGTCGTCATCATGGGTGATGACATTGGCATGTGGAACATCGGCGCCTACCATCGGGGAATGATGGCAGGACTAACGCCTAACCTCGATAAGCTTGCCAAGGAAGGAATGTTGTTTACCGACTATTACGCGGAAGCGAGTTGCACCGCAGGTCGCGCTAACTTCATCACCGGCGAATTACCGATTCGGACGGGGATGACTACCGTCGGCCAGGCCGGCGCCCCAACTGGTCTGCCTGCCGAGGCTTGCACCATTGCCACCGCGCTCAAAGCACAGGGCTATGCTACCGGGCAGTTCGGCAAGAATCACCTGGGCGATAAGAATGAGTTCCTGCCGACTGTCCATGGCTTTGATGAGTTCTTCGGCTACCTCTATCACCTGGATGCGATGGAAGATCCAGCGCATCCTAATTACCCGCAAGACTTACTCGATAAGGTCGGCCCGCGTAATATGATCCATAGCTGGGCTACAGAGACAGCCGATACCACCGACATGCCGCGCTGGGGGAAAGTTGGCAAGCAAAAGATCGAGGACGCCGGCACACTTTATCCCGAACGGATGAAAACGGTGGATAACGAGATCCGTGATTTCGCTTTGAAGTTCATCGAGAAGGCGAAGACAGACAACAAGCCGTTCTTCTGCTGGCTCAATCCAACGCGCATGCACATCGTCACGCACCTGGCGGACAAGTATGAGAAGATGCGCAATTCCCAGAACGGCTGGTCGGAAGAAGAGGCTGGCATGTTCCAACTCGATGAAGATATCGGCTTAGTGATGCAGAAGCTCAAGGACCTGGGCCTGGACGACAACACCATCGTTGTTTTCACGACGGATAACGGGACCGAAGTCTTCACCTGGCCAGATGGCGGGACCACGCCCTTCGCACAGTCCAAAGGAACGATCATGGAAGGCGGCTTCCGTGTGCCATGCATCCTTCGCTGGCCCGGTCATGTACCGCCCGACTCGGTGCAGAACGGCATCTTCTCCGGTATGGACTGGTTCCCTACTTTTCTCGATGCCGCCGGCAACCCGGATATTACTAACCAGCTGCTCAAGGGTGTAAAACTTGGCGACCGGACTTACAAAAACCATCTCGATGGCTATGACCAAATGCCTGCTATCACCGGCAAAGGGCCATCGAACCGGCATGAAATCTTCTACCTCGGCGAGAGCTCCGTCGGTGCAGTTCGTATCGATGACTACAAGTATCGTTTCATCGATCAACCCCAGGGCTGGCTGGGCGATAAGACGAAGGTTGATGTACCCTACCTAACCAATTTGCGCCTGGATCCATTTGAGCGCCAGGGTTGGCCAAACATGGGGACGAAAGAGGGCGCACAGCAGTACTTCGACTGGTTCAAGTTCCAGTTCTGGCGCTTTGTTTTTGTCCAGCAGGTGATGGGCAAGGAACTCCAGACCTTCCTTGATTACCCGCCAATGCAGAGAGGCGCGAGCTTCAATCTTGATGCCGTGAAAGCGGAGATGGCGAAAAAGATGGCTCAGGCGGAAGCGGCAAGTAAGGGAACCGGGCAGTAACTCTACGCTCAGCAATGAATCTAAGCGGCGATAACGAGACACACCTCGTTATCGCCGCGGATCTGAAAGGCGAAATATGAAATCACGAATACTCGTTTTGTTTACCATCATTCTTCTCCCACACGTGGCCGCGCTTGCTGGCTCGGACACTGTGGACTCCAAGTATATCGCGCCCGCGCCAACGCCTCCCCCCAAGGAATGGGATCTCCGCATCGGTATTCCTGGATGGATAGCCGGTATATCGGGCGAAAGTGGAATATTGGGATTAGTGGACTCGTCGGATGTCAGCTTCAATGAGCTTTTCAACCATCTGACTCATGTCCCACTCGTGCTCAGCGCTGATTTTCGCTATAAGCGATGGGAGCTTTTCGGAGACGGTCAGTACCTGGAGGTAGGCGCTTCTGCGACTCTGCCCGGGTTACTCTTTACCGACGCGCACGTTCACCTAAAAGATGGATTAGCCGAAGCTTTCCTTGGTTACCGGGTGATTGATTCCGACAAGGCTACTGTCTCTCTCTTTGCCGGCGCGCGCTACAATTACGAAGGAGTTGACCTAAGCATCGTTAACAACGGCGACCCACGCTTTCCTCGTCTGCGCGAGCTGCTCGGAATTCCCGGGAAATTGGACGTAAACGGCTCGACTGATTGGGTCGATCCCGTCGTCGGAGCCCGTGGCAAGGTGAAGCTTTGGAAGGCGATATCTCTCTATGCCGAAGGCGATGTCGGTGGGTTCGATGCCAATTCCGACCCGGCTTATGAGATACATCGCCAGGGACTGACGCTCGAGAAAACATCGAGATCAAGCGAGGATTGGAGCTATCAGGCTCAAGGCGGCCTCGAATTTCAACTTAGCCGGTGGTTCTGGACGCAGATCGGCTGGCGCTGGCTGCGGACCGACTATGTCTCTGGCGGCTTTACCAATAAGACCGACTTGAGTGGGCCGTTTATCCAAGGGGGTGTGAATTTTTGAGAAAGGCCAACAGGAAGTAACTGCATTGCGCCACAGGCGCCCCGGCATGTTTAAGAATATGAAAACCATCCGCAACATTGCCTTAGCCCTGGGTTTCGCGCTCATTCCTGCAATCCCCCTTCTCGCGGCCGACAACCCGCCGTGGCAGGTACCGATACCTAAGACCGCTGCCGAGGTTCCCGGCCCGGTTCCGGGTAACCTGATGACCAAGGACTACGTCCAGCTCATCGGCAAAATGGCTTATGTGTGGGGTTATCCGATGGTGAACGCGCACAACCGTCGCGCGGCCTTCGCCGAAGCGCCGGAGCGTGGATATCTCGGTGGCGTCGTGCCGGTGGCGCCGATCGGTTACAACCAGATGCTCACCGATTACGTCAAACCAGATCAGACCTTCATCGTCTGCCCGAACCAGGACGTCGTCTACGGCGGAGGATTCACCGCGCTCGACAAAGAGCCGGAGATCATCCAGGTGCCGGACTTCGGCGACCGCTTTTACGTCTACGCGATGTATGACCAGCGCACCGACGAGATAGGCCGGATCGGCAAGCAGTACGGCACGAAGCCCGGCTTTTACATGATCGTCGGTCCAGACTGGAAGGACGAGCCTCCCATGGGCATCAATGCGGTGATTCGTTCGCCCACGAATGCGGTGTTCTTTGTCCCGCGCATCTTCAAGGATGCGACGCCCAAGGACACAGCCACCGTTCAACTGCTCATCAGCCAGGTCATGATGTATCCCCTGAGCAAGTTCGACGGGAAGATGAAGATGACGGACTACAAGAAGTCACCCGACTTCCCTGTCCCACCCGCGCCGGCCAATGCGCCCAAAGGTGAAAGCAAATGGGTGAAGCCCGAGGTCTACTTCGAACAGCTACCCGTGGTGATGAAGGAGGTGCCGCCGTTGCCTGGCGAAGAAGCGCTCTACGGTTGGATCAAGTCCGTTTGGGAAGCCGCCGACAAGAATCCGGAAACGAAGAAGGCGCTGGTCGACTCGTTCGTCGCGGCCGACGCAGAGCTGATCAAGCCTTTCTTCGAGTTTGAAACGAACGGACGATCGGTGGGTAACGGTTGGACCGTGCCGGCGAATGCAGCGGAATGGGGAACGGACTACCTGAACCGCACGGCCATTAGTAAGTCGAGCATGTACCAGAACACGGCTGCCGAGACGCAATACAACCTGCGCGAGCTCGACAGCGACGGGAAACCGTTCGACGGAAACAACCAATACACGGTCACGTTTGCGAAGGGACAAGTTCCGCCAGTAAAAGGCTTCTGGTCGTTGACCATGTATAACGAAGAAAAGTTCTTCTATCCGAATGAACTTCAACGTTTCTCTCTCGGCACCAAGAATAATAAGGATTTAAAATACGCCGCCGACGGCTCGCTCACGCTTTACCTCGGCAACAAATCGCCGGGCAAAGAGAACGAAGCGAACTGGATTCCGGCGCCTGCCGCTCACTTCTCGCTCATCATGCGGCTCTATTGGCCGGAAGCACCTGTGCTCGAGGGCAAATGGATACCGCCGCAGGTCGTGAAAGCGCAGTAACTCGTTGGGCAACACTGACTGTAAGAGGACATGGAGGCAAAGGAACAAACATGAAAACAATCAAACACATCCTCACGTCCGCGATATTCCTAGCCGCATTGGTGGCGGCTACGGCATTCGCAGAGGCTCAGCAAATCACCGGCACGCCGGGTTCACCCAGCGCCACCACAACCATTAGTGGCAAACAGATCCCCCCGCCCGATCCGCAATTCGGCGGTGTTATTAAGGATACCGCCGCGGATTCCAAACCGTATTGGCCGCCTGCGGTCGTGCCGCCGAAAGGCGCGCCCAACGTGCTCTTGATCATGACCGACGACCAGGGCTATGGCATTACCAGCACGTTTGGCGGTGTCATCCCGACACCGGCGCTCGACCGGATCGCAAAGGCCGGGTTGCGTTACACACAATTTCACTCAACCGCACTCTGCTCACCCACGCGCGCGGCGCTCATTACCGGTCGTAACCATCACTCCGCGGGCTTTGGCGTAATTTCCGAGCAGGCCACCGGCTACCCGGGCTACGACAGCATCATTACCAAGGATAAAGCGACGGTTGGCGAGATCCTTAAGGAGAACGGTTACGCCACGTCCTGGTTCGGTAAGAACCATAACACGCCAACCTATCTCTATAGCCTGGCTGGCCCCTTTGACCAATGGCCCAGCGGGATGGGCTTTGAATACTTCTACGGGTTCATGGGCGGCGAGACTAACCAGTGGCAGCCATATCTCTTCCGCGATCATACCGCGATCTTCCCGTGGGTCGGGAAGCCCGGCTACAACCTGATCACCGACATGGCGAATGAGGCGATCAAGTATTTGACGGAATTGAACGCCGCTGCGCCGGACAAACCGTTCTTCCTTTATTATGTGCCCGGTGGCACGCACGCACCGCATCATCCGACGCCGGAATGGATAAAGAAGATCAGCGATATGCACCTCTTTGACGAGGGCTGGAACAAGCTGCGCGAAACAATCATCGCCAACCAGAAGGAGCTCGGTGTGATACCAGAAAATACCGAACTTACTCCGTGGCCGGACAGCTTGGCGAAGTGGGATACACTCAATCCCACCGAGAAGAAGGTGTTTACCCACCAGGCAGACATATTCGGTGCTTATGTTGCGTACACGGACCACGAGATAGGCCGGGTGATCCAGGCCGTGGAAGACCTGGGCAAACTCGATAACACACTGATCATCTATATCAGCGGGGACAACGGCACCAGCGCCGAGGGCACGACGCTCGGGACGGTGTTCGATATGGCAGCGATTCAAGCCATCGACATGCCGGTTGATGCCCAGCTGAAGTTCTACGATGTCCTGGGCTCGGATCTCACCACTCCGCACATGTCCGTGGCCTGGTCATGGGCTTTCGATACGCCATTCAAATGGACCAAGCAGGTGGCGTCATTCTTCGGCGGCACCAGACAGGGCATGGCCATCTCATGGCCAGGACACATCAAGGATTTGGGCGGCATTCGCTCGCAGTTCCATCACATTATCGACATTGCGCCGACTATTCTCGAAGCCGCTGGCATCCAGGCACCGCAGACGGTGAACGGCATCGCCCAGAAACCGATCGAAGGAGTGAGCATGGCTTACACCTTTGACAGCGCGAACGCGAGCGCTCCCTCGAAGCGCGATACGCAATATTTCGAGATGTTTGGTAACCGCGCTCTCTACCACGATGGCTGGATCGCCGCGACGGTTCCTCCGCAACCCCCATGGCTCATGGGCACGGCCAAGATGCCTGACCTCATGACCGGCTACAAATGGGAGCTATATAACATCACCGATGACTATTCCGAGAATAACGACCTCGCCGCCAAGAATCCCGAAAAGCTGAAGGAGTTGCAGGCTCTCTTTATGGATCAGGCAAAGAAATATCAGGTTTTCCCGCTGGACAATTCAATCCTCGAGCGGGCTCTCGCGCCGCGGCCCAGCGCGACCTCCGGACGAACCGAGTTCACTTACTCCGGCGAATTGTCCGGCGTGCCCAGCGGCAATGCACCGAACATACTCGGCAAGTCCTACTCCATTACTGCTGACGTGGAAATTCCGGCGAAGGGTGCAGATGGAATGCTTAACACAATTGGAGGACGCTTCGGGGGCTATGGTTTGTACCTGCTCAAGGGCAAACCGGTCTTCACCTACAACTTTCTCGGTTTGGAACGCTTTCGCTGGGAGAGTCCGGCAGGCGCTGACGCCGGGCAAGCACACCATCGTGTTTGACTTCAAATACGATGGGCCCGGGATGGCCAAAGGCGGCACGGGTGCCCTCTCGGTGGACGGCAAAGAAGTGGCCAAGAAGGCCATCCCGCACACTGTTCCCGCTATCTTTACCTTCGACGAGTCCTTCGACGTCGGAGTGGATACCCGCACCGGCGTGGATGACAAAGACTACCAGCCGCCGTTCCGGTTTACCGGCAAGTTAGGCAAGCTAACGATCAAACTGGCCGAACCGAAGACGGACTGCTGCGGAAGAAGGACTTCATTAGAGAAACAAATACAAGATGTTAGAAATGCGGCCAGTGAACGTCGCTCAAGTCGTGGCGCGCGCAATCACGTCACTGGCGCAAGACAGACTCTGAAGAGCTGCGCCAATCATTACCGGCGATCTGCTTGTGCAGGGAGCCACTCCTTACAGCTACGGTGGTAGTGAGGATCGCTCCTCGGATCGCGAGCGAGTGAGAAAGATTGACAGACGAGTTAGCGAGGGAATCCCCACGCACGATAGGCAACCATGAGAACAAAGTCCCTGCTCACTCTTAGCCTTCTGGCTCTAACTCCATACCTCCGCGGTGCGGAAGCAAGAAGTCCGATGAAGCGACGGAACTTGCCAAGCAGCTATCCAATCCTGTCGCCTCGCTCATCAGTATTCCATTCCAGGCGAACTATGATTTCGATATCGGGCCGACAGGTAATGGCTCCAGGTTCACGCTCAATATCCAGCCGGTCGTTCCGCTCTCCATTAACAAGGATTGGAATATCATCCTACGGACGATCCTGCCGATCGTTAGTCAGCACGACGTCTTCTATCCCGCTCTCCCGCAAGATCGCACACAGAGCGGCCTTGGCGATACAACGCAGAGCTTCTTCCTTTCTCCGAAACTACCTGGACCCGGCGGGATCATCTGGGGTCTTGGCCCGGTCGTGTTGTATCCCACAGCCACGGATGACCTGCTCGGTAGCGAGAAGTGGGGACTTGGTCCGACAGCCGTCCTGCTGAAACAAACGGGAGGCTGGACGTATGGTGTCCTGGCAAATCAAATCTGGTCCGTCGCAGGCAATAGCCACCGCGAAAGCGTTAGCGCGACGTTCCTCCAGCCCTTTGTGACCTACACAACGAAGACACATACCACTTTCGGCGTGAACACGGAGTCCACTTACGATTGGAAAGACAGCCAGTGGACGGTGCCGATCAATGCGTTCGTCAGTCAGGTCCTCAAGATAGGGAAACAGCCGATCAGCATTCAACTGGGCGCCCGTTATTATGCGGACGGCCCCAGCGGCGGCCCGGATTGGGGCCTGCGCCTTAACTTCACCCTGCTCTATCCCGAGCACAAACACCCGGTCGAGCCGCCTGCCCACACGGCCTATATCAAATAAGACAAGCATACGAAATCGATCCCACTCACACTTATCTCGCTCGCACTGGTTCTTGCCGGCGCCACTGCCTTTGCGCAAGATCCCCTGCCCTCCTGGAATGATACCGCGACGAAGAAAGCCATTGTCGCTTTTGTCGAGAAGGTAACGAAGGAAGGCTCACCCGACTTCGTTCCACCTAGCGAGCGGATCGCCACCTTTGATAACGACGGGACGCTCTGGTGCGAGCAGCCAGTGTCTTTCAATTGCTCTTCGCGCTCGAGCGCGTGAAAGTCATGGCGCCACAGCATCCGGAGTGGAAGACAGAAGGAGCCTTATGCTTCGTTGCTCAAAGGCGATGTGAAAGGCGCGCATGGCCGGCGGCGAGCGCGGCTGGTCGGAGAGATCGTCAGACCACCCATTCCGGCATGACGATCGACGAATTCGAGAAGATCGTGCCGGATTGGATCGCCACCGCGAAACATCCAAAGTAACAAGCAGCCTCTACACCGAGTGGTGTATCAGCCGATGCTCGAGCTGCTCGCCTATCTGCGTGCCAACGGTTTCAAGACCTTTATCGTCTCCGGCGGCGGCATCGAGTTCATGCGCCCATGGACGGAGAAGGTGTACGGCATCCCACCCGAGCAAGTGGTCGGCAGCAGCGGCAAGACGAAGTTTGAGATGGTCGATGGCAAGCCGGTGCTGGTGAAACTGCCGGAGATCAACTTCATCGACGACAAGACTGGCAAACCGATCGGCATTCAGGAATTCATCGGCCGCCGTCCTATCGCTGCCTTTGGCAATTCGGATGGCGATCAGACAGATGCTGAGTGGACCATGGCCGGCAACGGTGCGCGCTTCGCTCTCCTGGTCCACCACGACGATGCGCGAGCGCGAGTTCGCCTACGACCGCAAGGATCACATCGGCACGCTCGACAAAGGCGTGGGACGAAGCCAAGGCCAAAGGCTGGACGGTTGTCAGCATGAAGGATGATTGGAAGACCATCTTTCCTCCGAAGCAGTAGCTAGAATTCGCAACGACCCAAACAGACTAAACCGAACTCACCATCCAAACAGCCAACAAAAAGAAAGAACCAATACCATGAAAGCCCTATCGACACTCATTCGTATGACCGTTAGTCATCACAGCCTGCACTCGCAGGTATCGCCACGCTCCTCATTGCCGGATGTTCCTCCATGACCACAAACCCTACGCCGAACGCACCGCCTTCGGCCACCGTCAGGATTCACGAATGGACCGCCGCCTACTACGGTTCGGCAGCCGTCGGAAAAGGATCTATAGATTATTTGGGCCATCATCATCATTTCAGTATTACTGGCGTTGGTGCCGGGGGCGACGGAATGCAAAAGGTGTCCGCCACTGGCAAAGTCTATAACCTGAATAAGCTGTCGGACTTCGCCGGAACCTACCGCGGCGTGAGCAACGGACTTACCCTGATCGAAGGGAAAATGCATGCCAAGCTGACGAATGACAACGGCGTAGTCATGTACCTGGCCGGTGAGACGGAAGGACTTGCCTCCTCGGTTGGAGTGCAGGCATTCCAGATCACACTATCCAAATGATGGAGCGAGCGTCGGCTGGCAGTAACTAAACATTGCGTTGGTGACCGGTAACTGGAATAACCAGTCATCAAGAGCGACGTATCGATGAGCGACCAATTACGATGAAGTCGGACTGGCTTTACCATCAAAACGAATTCTTGATCGTTCTTGCGCTCCTGGTGGCGATGGTGATCGCGGCAGAAGTCGGTTTTCGGCTAGGCCGCCGCTGGCATGTGCGTTCTGACGATGCCAGTCGGCGGCATTTCGGCTCGATCATGGGCTCACTCCTTGGCTTGATGGCATTGCTTCTCTCTTTCACCTTCGCCATGTCAGCCAATCGATTCGATAACCGGCGTCAATTGGTTTTGGCTGACGCCAATGCGCTGGAGGCGCTTTATCTGCAGAGCGATCTTTTGCCCGACGCTTCGCGCAGGGCATTCAAGCAAAACCTGCGTCAGTATGTGGAGTTGCGTTCTCAAATCGCGTTCCTGCGCCGCGATCCGACTTCGGCGGAAACTGCTGCCAGGACTGCTCGATCGGACGCTATCCACGCGCAAATGTGGAAGGCCGTCAAAAGCAGCGCGCAAGCAGATCCGCCAGTAAGAATAGCGGACGAAATGCTAAAAGGTTTGACCGTTTCTTTAGGGATCCAGCGCCAAAGGATGTTCGCATGGGAGAGCCGTGTTCCGGATTCCATTATTTGGTTACTTCTCTTAGGATGCATTTCCGGGATAACCGCGATCGGTCTGGCCGAAGGGCTGGGCAACCACCGCGGCCTTCCAGCCCGGACCATCGTAACCCTCCTTCTTTGCGCGACCATTTGCGTGGTGCTGGACCTGGATCGTCCGCACGAAGGCCTCATCAACATCAGCCAGAGCCCTATGCTCCAACTTCAACACATTCTCCAGCGCGATCCAGAAACGAAACCCTGAGCTTCCGCCTTTCAAAATGGCCACGCCGAACTGACCATCTAAACGACCCTTCAACAGGAACGGGCCATTACCATAAAATCCCTATCGACACGTGTTCGTATGAAGTTAGTCACCCAGCCCGTACTCCGGTGAGACGGAAGGGCTGGCGTCTTCGGTTGAAGTGCAGGCGACGTCAAACTATCCAACTGATGGAGCAAGCGTGAAGGGATAACTGGAAGACGATCTTTGCGCCGAACATGCAGTGAAGTAACAACAATGAACAAGGTTCTGCCTATTTCCGCTGTCATCGAAGTCGCGACGGGATTGGCCTTGCTGGCCGTTCCTTCGCTTGTCGGACAGTTATTGTTAGGCCACGAACTTTCCGGCATCGCCATACCGGTCGCACGTGTGGCGGGAATCGCTCTCATCGCATTGGGATTGGCCTGTTGTCCCGGCCGCGATAAAGGCAATCTTTCGCGTGCGCTTCGAGCAATGCTTTTCTATAACCCGCTCGTAGCCCTTTACCTGGCATATCTTGGAATCGCTGGACAGGGCACCGGGCCACTCTTGTGGCCGGCTGTCGGGTTGCACACACTCATTGCGATCTTTCTCGGCCGTGCCTGGCTCATGAGCCGAAGGCCAGGTGAAGGAGACGTTCACACCACCGTACACCTAACCTAACGACAATCATCCAGAATGCCCGCGACCAATCCGAGTGAAAGCAGCAAGCGCTTAAGACAATGAGTCCGAAGACAGACTGGAGCCGGAATTGTCGCGCGCCTTATTGCGCCTTGGCTCAGCGTCTTTCTGGGCTGCTTTTTCTGGCGTCATGCACCTCCTATGGACGGTACCACCCCAAAGCATCATGACATCCCTTATCGATAACGAGTGGATCTTCATCCTTGTCTCCGGTCTCGTGCTCCTCGGCGCTTCCGAGCTGGGTGTGCGCACCGGCTTCCGGCTTGCACTTCAAACACGATGAGGCGCGAAAAAGTCAGCTCGGCGGCGTGCAAGGCGCAGTGCTTGGCCTGCTCGGGCTGCTCCTGGGATTCACCTTCGCCATGGCGGTGGCACGCTACGACGCGCGACGCGAGATGGTGCTTAAGGAAGCTAACGCCATCGGCACGACCTGGCTTCGCGCAGGTCTCCTTCCAGGTGATCATCCGAAGCAGGTGAAAGAATTGCTGCGACGTTACCTGAGCGTCCGGTTGGAATACCGCGAATATTTCAACGATCCATCGAAACTGGCAAAGGGCCTTCGGGCTTCCGCGGACATCGAGAACGCGATCTGGACCCACGCGGAGACAGCGGCAAAGGAATCCCCTACCCCGGTCGTCATCTCCTTTATCAGTGCATTGAATGACATGATTGACACTGATGCCGAGCGGATAGCCGCGGGACGCAACCACATCCCCCACGGGGTTTGGGTGCTCGTCCTTATCGTGGCGGCGTTTGGATGCTACACGAGCGCCTATGCTAGCGGCGCCCAGGGCGCACGTTCCAATTTCACCAGTCTTTTCCTTCCTTTGCTCCTCACGATCGTCATTGGCCTGATCTTTGATATCGATCACGCGCTTCAGGGAGCGATCGGGGTAAGTCAGCAACCGTTGTTGGAGCTTAGGGAGAATATTTCCAGGTAAATAAGATACCGCTGCGTGGCACCTACGTCATGCCTGGCGAGCCTGGCGCAATATCTATCTCGATCCTGGCTATCGCGCCCGAGGACAGTGGCAGAGCTTTGTTCAAACGTTTCGAATCAAGGCTATATCTGGCGTTCCGCAGCCCTGCCGGCCTAAAGCTTTAACGCCCAGTGGGAGGATAAGGATATCAGACCAAAGGCCTATTCAATAGCCGCTCACACGTGAGAAGCTGTCGGTATGAATACATCCAAACCTCGAAAACTTAGCCTGCTCATCGCTGCGCTCGGTCTTACCATGCTCTCAGGCTGTGGAACTACCGAAACCAGCACTTCGACCTCGGCCGGTTCCACCATGAGCGCGAATTCGGGTCGCCTGATCATCCGGAGAATACCTGACCTTGGCACTGCGACGGTCCTCAGCGTCTCGGTCGATAACAAAAAGGTAGCAACGCTTATGGAGGGCCAAAATTACGATTCTGCCTTGTCGGCTGGGCCTCATGTGGTCATGGTCAGTCCGGAGCCGAACGTAAGAGAAACCGTTCCGCCGCAGAAGAAACTGAACGTCAAGCAAGGGCAAACCTACGCCTACACCGCAGCCTGGAAAAACGACGCCCTGAT
The DNA here is from genome assembly GCA_963801255.1 of uncultured Verrucomicrobiae bacterium. Taxonomy (GTDB): domain Bacteria; phylum Verrucomicrobiota; class Verrucomicrobiia; order Chthoniobacterales; family UBA10450; genus JAICXG01. The sequence continues at coordinate 132,008 of CAWDEC010000015.1, forward strand.
TCTGGAACAATGATGGGCGCTAACCCGTCCCGCTGCTACCAGTCGTAGTCGCGGAACCAAACGCTGATCAAGTCTTTCGCAGATGTCTGCGACACTTACCCCTGCGCAGTTTTAACTTAAAGACAACTCGAGAGATCGACCCAGCCTTGACGAGGCCAAAACAAAGGCTGGGCTGTTAGCCGGGATTGCATTCTGGAGGTGCACCAGGGCGAACCTCCTGTAGGCTCCAAGTGTTCTCTCCTCCACGGGGCGCGCAATGAAACCGCAAGATCTGTTTGCCGAACTCAAGCGACGCAATGTCTATAAGGTAGCGGTCGCTTATGGGATCGTCGGCTGGCTCACCATTCAGATCGCCGCCTCGATCTTTCCTATCCTGGAAATTCCACGATGGGGCGCAAAGCTCGTCATCGCGATGGTTCTGCTTGGCTTTCCGACGGCCTTGATCCTGGCCTGGGCCTTTGAGCTAACTCCTGAGGGATTCAAGCGTACAGAAGAGGTAGCGCCTCATGAGTCGATCAGGCATCAGACTGGACGCAAGCTGATCGGAATCATTGCCGTCCTGGCTGTGATTGCCGGTGGTTACTTAAGTTTTCAATGGCTGAAGCCGAAGCCGGCGAAAAACAGCAGCAGCAGCGTTTCAGTCCCGATTCCCCGGCCAAGAGCAGTTCCTATCCCCGATAAGTCGATCGCGGTCCTGCCGTTCGAGAGCCTGAGCGAGGACAAAAGTAATGCCTATTTTGCCGAGGGTATTCAGGATGAAATCCTCACCCGCCTCTCGAAGGTCTCGGACCTGAAGGTCATTTCGCGCACTTCCACCATGCAGTTTCAAAGTGCGCCGCAGGACTTACCGCATATTGCCCAGCAACTGGGCGTCGCGCATATCCTGGAAGGCAGCGTGCAGAAAAGCGCGGACACCGTGCGGGTCAACGTGCAACTCATTCAAGCTCCGACCGACTCGCATCTTTGGGCCGATATTTACGATCGTAAGTTGACCGATATTTTTGCGGTCGAGAGTGACATTGCGAAGACGATCGCCACGACCTTGCAAGCGAAGCTGACTGCGCCCGAGTTAACCGCGATGGCGAAGTCTCCGACGCCGGACCAGGAAGCGTACGAGCTTTATCTCAAAGGGCGATTCTTCTGGAACAAAAGAACCGGCACAAACCTGCGCAAAGCCATTGAGTATTTCGAACAATCGATCGCGAAGGACCCGAGCTATGCTCTGGCTTATGTGGGAGTAGCTGACGCTTACTCGCTTTTGCCTAACTACGGTGGTGGCTCTCCCCAGGAATCTATTCCGCAGGCAAGAGCGGCGGCGAAAAAAGCCCTGGAACTGGACGACACGCTCGCGGAAGCGCACGCTTCCCATGCTCGATTGCTATGCTATGACTACGATTTCGCGCGCTCGACGGCAGAATTTGAACGCGCGATTAAGCTCAATCCTAACTACGCGATGGCCTACCATTGGCTCTCGAGCGGACCTTTGATGGGACTGGGAGACTTCGACCGTGCGATCGCGGTTGGAAAGCGCGCGATCGATCTCGATCCGCTTTCCCTGATCAACAACGCCGACCTCGGCTGGGTCTATTGCTGTGCCCGGCGCTACGACGAAGCGATTGCCCAAGCCCGCAAGACTCTGGATATGGACCCGCGCTTTTATGTGGCGCGTTACTACCTCGGTCATGCTTTGCAATTTAGCGGACGGCTAAGCGAAGCTACGGCGGAGTATCAAAAGGCGGCTGAGACGGACGATGATCCGGTTGTCCTTGCCTTGCTTGGCCAGGCGTATGCGCGGAGCGGGCAAGGAGACAAGGCGCGGGCAATTCTCGCACAGCTGACCGAAGAGGCGAAATCGCGCTACGTCTCGGCCTACAGTTTCGCAATCCTTTATCTCGGGATTGCGAGAAAAGAAACAGGCGATCGATGAGCTCGAGCGCGGCTATCGCGAAGGCGCGGGAGACGATCTCTTTTTGATCAAGGTCGATCCCATGCTCGATGACCTTCGTGGGGAACCCCGTTTTGAATCGCTCGTCAAAACTATTCTCGCGCCCAAACCATAAGGCTGCTGCGGAATAGGGCGGCTTTTCCGCTATTCGCATGCAATCAGCATTGGACTAAGGTCCAATACCGGCGACCGGCCCCTTCAGGCGAACTTCGTGTGAGCTGAGAGCATGCCACTTTCGCAACGCACAAGTGTCGTGAAAGTACGTAACTTGAATCATTTCTTCGCCGATGAGTTCGCGTAGCAGAAGTAATAACGCCTTATGTTTACTGGCGTGTGCGACGCTGACCGCATCGTGCGCTTCCTATGGACCGTATCACGCTAATACCGCCGACGAGCCATTTAACTCGGTCAGAGGTCCGGCCGACGGGCGCTACAAAATGGCGTTCATCGAATTTGGAGACCAGGGATCTCCTCTCGATAACTCACAGCGAAGAGCGGCTCTTGAAGTCATCCACAAGGCGAAACGGCCACTGCTATTTGTTTACATTCATGGCTGGCAAAACAACGCTGTGTCGAAGGACGTCTGCCGCTTTGAACATTTCCTCGATACCGTTTCCGGTTTTCCCGAATTCACCGGGCGCAAGATCGATGTCATCGGCGTTTACATAGCCTGGCGCGGGAAGGATCTAACGATACCGGGGCTTAATTTCCTAACCTTCTGGAGCCGCAAATCTACCGGTCATGGGATCGCGGGGGCGAACAGCTGCCTGGCCTCGATTGAAGAGCTTGCCGTGGCCGCGCGTGAACCCGGCAAAGATTATCACCATACCGTGCTGCTCGGACATTCCTTCGGTGCATTAGTGCTTGGGAACACCATTTCGCACTCCATCCTCGGTGCCAATGGCGAAGGCGGGCGCAACAGCAGCGCCTGGGATATGGCGGTGGCATTTAATTCTGCCGATAGCTCTATCACCACCCGACAACTAGTGTCGGAGCTCGACTACCTATATAAGTACGATCCCGCGAAACATGCTTACGTCAGCCGCGGAAATCTGGGGGAAGAAACAACGGCGGTGAGTGAAAACCGTCCTTCCATCGTGTTCTTACAATCGGAGAACGACGCGGCGACCGGACAGATATTTCCCATTGGACAGGAGGTCATTAACATCACCAATCTCCACTTCCATTGGCAGAAGGTGAGGGTGCCCGGTTATCACGGGGTAAAGGTGTCAGAGCGTGAATTCTATGAACATACTCCCGGCAACAATAAGTACCTCGTTAACTATCAGGTCATGCCTTTGGGCGAAACCAGTGCGCCCGAGGATTTGCGGGCAACGGAGAACCGGGCATTTGAGGCGAATATCAGAGATAACCACCCCGATTACACCTTTTACACGAGCGAGCATAACGACGGCCACGAAAAAGGCTCTTGCAAAAACGGCGATTATACTCCCGGACAAACTCGGGCCGAGACTGGAAAGGAAACTTGGAGAAAGTGGAAGTTTGTCTACACCGGAAATGCCCGGGTGCCGTGCTGGATTGTTCGCGTCCCCAAGGACATTATCTGGGGCCACGGCGGATTGTGGAGTGATAACTCCGTGGCGATGCTGGGAGCTCTTTTTCGAATTCAGTTTCCGCTCGCCGGTGGCAAAGTTTCCCTTCCCAAACCGATCACCGCTCCCAAGCGTCCGGATCCGCAGCAGCTAAATCTGGAAAGCGATGCGAGAGAATGAATGATCGAGGCCCCATGGCCAAATATCTTCCACGAGCGAGAAGAACGATGGCTATGAGAAGAGATGGTAGACCAGAGCCAATTACTATCCTAACGAGATAAAGGCTGCATCGGAAAACGAGGCCTTGGCGGAAATGGGAAATCGTTTACACGGGTAACGCGCGCGTGCTCCGTTTTGGATCGAGCGGTGCCGAAGGATATTATTTCAGGTCACGTCGGATTGTGGAGCGATAACTCCATCGCGTTGTTCACGGCACTTTCATCCGTGGTGAGCACGCCCGTGACGAGCAACACGCCCATCGCGCTTAACGCCACGAGATCGGGCGAGAGCCACTCGCGCAGAAAAACGGTGAAGACCGCCCCGACAGCGCGAAGACGATGATGAGATGAAGTGTGTGTACGCTCATGGCTCGGCTGCAGATTGGCGCCGGGCCCTCTACTTCGTCGCGAACGGCGGCGGCGCCATTGTCTCCACGCAACTGGTATCGAGAGACTTCACGTCGCCGCTGTGCAGAAACTCCATGATGAGCCGGTCCACACAGTCCGGCGGCGTGAGCCCGTCTATCCCATGACCGCCATGTGGGATGATGACGTGCCGGCTATTCGGTAGATACTTCGCCACCTCTGCGCCGCGTTCCGGCGGCGTAACCGGATCCAGGTTGCCTGAAAAAATCAGCACTGGCACGTTCGACGAAACCGGCTGCTGAAAATCGGGCGCAACCTTGCCGCGCGGCCAGAGTCCGCAGGCACGGGTTTGCTGGAAGACACGATAGTTACCGAACGGATTGCCGGCATTCAACTTTGCCGCTTCTGCCTGATCAATAAACGGCACGTCTTCCGCGCACGTCACCGAGAGATACATCCCATCGGCGATAAAATCCGGAATCGACGGCGCGATCGCCTCTTGCAGGAACGGCCCGAAATCGCCCGCCGCCGCGCGGTGCACCATGAGCGGAATACGGCGCGCCTTATCTTCACCGTACATCATCGTGCGCACTTTTTCGGCGAAGATATCCCGTTGAATCTCCACCGTCACCGGGGCGCTTTTATCCGGCGGCGAATACTGCACGTGCGCCGGTTCGCGTCCGAGTTGCGCGAGCACGCTCTCCCAATCCTGACGAATTTGGGGGAACGCCTCGTGACATTGCGCGTCGGCCTCGCATTCTTTCAGCAACAAATCCATCGCCCGAGCCGCGGCTTGCGCATGGTAGAGCGGCATTTTCAGATCAGTCGGCGCGACGCCCATGAGCGTAACCGTTCGCACCCGGTCCGGATGTTGCCTCAGATAAACCAGCGCCGCCCGCGTGCCGTAGGAGAGACCGAAAAGATTGATCCGATCGTAGCCAAGCCAGCTGCGCACATCATCCAGGTCATCCATCGCGATCGAGGTGGTGTATTGAGTGAGATCGGCCCGCGGCTCGAGCGTTTGCCGCAGGCGCTTCACGTACTCCACCGGATACATCTCGGTGAGATAATCCTGCGGGGCTTTGCGGTGCGGCTCAGCCTTGAGCCCATTTGATTTTCCCGTGCCGCGTTGATCGACCAGCACCACATCGCGATGACGCCGATACTCTTTCCCTTCCCTGGCGTAGAAGAACGCGCCATCGGTCGAAGCCCCTCCTGGCCCACCCGCCAGATCAAACAACGGCTCTTCTTTGTTCTTAGGATCGAGCGCTGGAAGCACCACCACATTCAGGTCAATTGTGCGCCCGGTGCGCGTCTGCCGATTCTCGAAAACTGTGAGCTTGCCGCAAAGCAGTTTTTCCTCGATCCCCGGCAGCCGGCAAGGCGACAGCTTGGCCGAGTGATCAGAACTCCCACGTTTCCCGCATCCGCCTAACGAGAAGAAACAGAAGCCGACCGCGAGCGCGACGAGAATGAGCGAGTTGAAGAAACGCAGCGGGCGCACAAGCGATGCTATTTGCCGCGCGCGCGCGAAGTCAACCAGTTAGCGTGCTGACCGCCGCCTCTGCGTGCGCGTCGAACCAAAGAAGCGGCGTGATCTCATCTGGATCATGTGTTTGATCTTAAACGCCGATCTCTGGAGTGCGTGCAACACTTTAGCTGCCTCCGCCATCGGCTAGTTTCTGAAAGTGCGGTTCGTTGCGAATGTGGTCCCAGGTCGGGTGTTGGCGCAGCATGGGGCGAGTCAGGGCCAGGTCGCTCTCGCTGGCGAGGGCCCGCTCGATCATAGGAATGGCTGTGTCGGCGTCACCCGCGACTGCATAGACACTTTATTCGGTCGAAGCTCCTCTTGCGCCGGACGCATCTCTTGCGAGATTCGCCGCCCATTCCATGCTCACCATTTCCAAAGTCACAAAAGCTTTCGGCGGCCGGACGCTTTTCGAGGATGCCTCGCTTCAGGTGAATCGCGGGGATCGTGTCGGCCTGGTGGGACCCAACGGTGCGGGAAAGAGCACGCTCTTCTCGCTCATCCTGGGTGAAGCCTCGCCGGATGAAGGCACGGTCGCGATCGAGAAAACGGCGTCCCTCGGCTATCTGCCACAGGAGAATGCTCCGGCCGGCGATGAGACGGTGTTGCAACTGGCCTGTGGTGCGAAAAGCATCACGAAAGGCGCAGAGCATGATGAGCTGGACTGGGAAACTGAGCCGAAGGCGAAACGGATCCTGGCCGGCCTGGCATTTCGCGAATCGGATTTCGAACGCCCGGCCAGGACAATGAGTGGCGGCTGGGTGATGCGAGCGCACCTGGCCCAGTTACTCGTGCAGGAACCGGACCTGTTACTCCTGGACGAACCAACGAACCATCTCGATCTCGAATCGTTAGGCTGGTTCCAGGAATACCTGACGAGTTATCCGGGAGCGATCCTGATGATTTCGCATGACCGCGAGTTCCTGAATCATCTCGTGGGCTCAATCGTGGAGATAGCGCACCGACGACTGGTGCGTTATCGCGGGAACTGGGACAGCTATGTGGAACAGAAGGCCGCGCGTGAGACGCAGCAGCTGGCGGCTTATAAGAACCAGCAGCGCGAGATCGCGTCGCTCCAGCTTTTTGCAGACCGCTTTCGGGCAAAGGCGAGCAAGGCTTCACAGGCCCAAAGCAAGTTGAAACAGATCGATCGGATGGAAAAGATCGCTGCCCCAACGGCGCAGGAGAAGACGGTGAAATTCCGTTTTCCGCAGCCGGCGCGGAGCGGTCAACGTGTGATCACGTTAAAGGACGTGGATCATGCTTATGACGACCTGGTGGTTTATCGCGGGCTGAACTTCGAGGCGGAACGCGGACAGCGCACGGTGTTAGTAGGACCTAACGGCGCGGGTAAGTCCACGCTACTTAAGCTGCTGGCTGGCGTGCTACCGGTCAGACGTGGCGAGCGCGAACTGGGTCACAATGTAAAGGTGGGCTACTTTTCGCAGTTTCGAGTCGAGATGTTAGACCCGGGTCAGACGGTGCTGGAAACAGCCCGCGACATGCCGAACCCGGTCTCGGAACAGACGGCACGCACCGTCCTCGGTTCGTTCCTCTTTCGCGGAGACGATGTTTTCAAAACTACCGCCGTATTGAGCGGCGGTGAGAAGACGCGGCTGGCGCTGGTGAAGCTGTTGCTCGATCCCCCCAACCTGTTACTCATGGATGAGCCGACGACGCATCTCGATGTCGGGAGCATCGATGCGCTACTCGGCGCGCTCTCGCAGTACGAGGGCACACTGATTTTCATCAGTCACGATGTCTACTTCATCCGTGCGATTGCGAAGACGGTGCTGCACATCAACGCCGGAAAGCTGACGCCATATGCCGGCGACTACGATTATTACCTGGAGAAATCGAAGGCGATTTCGGCGCGCGCAGCTTTGACGAGTGGCAACGGAGAGTTACACAACGCTCAGCCTTTGCGCGAAGCTAACTCTGAGCCGGCAAAGTCGAATAAGCCGGGCCTGCGCGAAGCGCGCGAAGAACGGCGCGCGGTCGCCGAGCAGCGCAAAGCAGAAGCCAAGGCCCAGCGGGAACACGAGAAACGGGTGCACGACCTGGAGATGCAGATCCTGGCCCTGGAAGGCCGGCAAAAAGAGCTAACCGCGGAGTTGGAAAAGCCGGAGACCTACAACGCTGGCGGCCCCGCCATCCAATTGAATCGTGAACTCATGGCGGTGACGGAGGACCTGACGCGTCTTACCCAGGAATGGGAAGCGGCAGGCATGGCAGGGAATCCCGGTTGAAGTGCTGGCACGCAGTTACTGACTGGAAATCGGGAAAGAATCAGATCCAAAGAACTCCTGACCGAGCAAAGGTTGAGATATGCCGGCGGAGGGGATCGAACCCACACACCCTTGCGAGTACTGGATTTTGAGTCCAGCGCGTCTGCCAGTTCCGCCACGCCGGCTTTCTTGAGCGGCCCAGAAGCTACGGGAATCGCCGGCCGTTGCAAGCGAGCGATCGCTCCAGCGGCAACTCGGAGCGCGCGGGATGTCGCGTCTTGCTTCGACGCGCTTCCGCGTTCAGTTTCACTGCATGAATCGCGCACAAACTACCAGACAGATGGAGGTGACTCGACGCCGCTTTCTTGGCCTAACGATGGGCGGCGCGGCTAGCCTGCTCACCGCCAGATCAGCCACTTTGCGGAGCGAGCTCTCAAAATCGATGGCGACAAATCCAACCTTCACGATTGGCGGCGATCTGAAGGTTAACCGGCTTGGCTTTGGCGCCATGCGGCTCACGGGTGACGGCATCTGGGGCTGGCCCAAGGATCGTGAAGAGGCCAAAAGAGTCCTTAAGCGCGCGGTCGCGCTTGGGGTAAATCTGATTGATACCGCTGACGCCTACGGGCCTGAAACCAGCGAGTTGCTCATCGCGGAAGCTCTGTATCCTTATCCAAAAGGTCTGATCATCGCAACAAAGGGCGGTAATACAAGGCCCGGACCCAATCAGTGGGTTCCTAATGGTCATCCCGAATATCTGACTCAGTGCGTAGAGAAGAGTTTAAAGCGACTTCGGCTGGATCGGATCGATCTTTACCAGCTTCATCGGGTCGACCCGAAGGTGCCGATGGAGGAATCTCTTGGCGCGCTGAAAAAGATGCAGGAAGCGGGAAAGATTCGGCATGTCGGACTTTCTGAAGTTAGCCCCGAGCAAATCGATCGGGCGCGCAAGGTTCTTCCGATCGTGACTGTGCAGAATCGTTATAACCTGAGCGATCGCAAATGGGATGATGCGCTCGCCTACTGCGAAAAGGAGCGGCTAGGATTCATGCCATGGTCGCCAGTGGGCGGCGGACGTTCCTTGGGGGACGACGAATTGGACAAGGTGGCGAAAGCACATGATACCAGTGTTTACCAGGTCGCGATTGCGTGGTTACTGGCACGGTCGCCAGTCATGCTACCTATTCCCGGCACGTCTTCCGTCAAGCATCTCGAGGAAAACATGTCCGCCACAAAGCTGCGACTTACCGCTGAGAGATGGATTCCCTCAGCAAGAGCGGATAGTCCTAATTTACACTTTTGGCGATTGCGCGATCAAGACGGTCGCGGCGGCGTAACCCGCCGCGACCATTGTAAAGCTATCCCGTCAGACGAGTAACTCGAAACTCAATTGACCGTGATCGAAACTGGCTTCGATGGGATGCCGTTTGCCACTACGACCAGTGTGCTGGCACCTGTCTCCGCGGCCGCCGGCACGTCGAACCTTGTCGAGACGCGGGCGTTGCCAGTGGCAACTGCCATCGTGCTATGGTCGTGAGTGCGCGCGTAGAAGACGTGACCTGTGGCAGTGTTGGTTATCCTGACCAGGGGGTAGTTAGTGGCAGTCTCCAACTCGTCGCCGAAAGATGCCGCTTGCGACATGCCGTTGAAGCGCTGACCCGAGATCTTGTAGGTCGAACCGCGCGCGACGCTGCTCGGAACCTTATTAATCCGCGGCGCCCACCTCTGCGAATACCTCGTATTGGCCGGCGTATAGAGACTCACTTGCGAACCATCGCTCACTAATACCTGACCTGTCGGAAGAGTCATTAAGGCACCCGGGGCAAAGAGAGTCGGAGTAAGGTTTACGCCATCAAACTCATAGAGCGTTCCACTCACACCAAGGACAAGCGCACTTCCGTTAGGAAGAAGAGCGGCAAACGAATCTCCTGCGTTATCGCCATTTGGGAAATCGGGGCCGACTTCCCAGGTTCCTGTGCCCGATGGCGGAGTGGGCGGAGTGTAAATCGCGGTATGACCCGGGCCGGCAGTAGAGTTAGAGCCCGTGCAGAAAACCCGGCCGTCAGGCAAGAGGAGTCCGGGACCCACCTCTCCCGGGGGAAAATAACAAAACTGCCCGTGATCGCCGTAAGGAAGACAACCAAACGATGACGGCGAGTGAAGATCGACGATCGAACTCCCAGCGGTCTGCCAGGTCTGGGTGTCGATGAAATAACGTTCGGAGTTAGGCGCATTCAAGACGTCGAAGGTGAATATGGTGCCGTCAGGGAGCAAGGTCCATCCTTCCTCGGCGTTGAAATCGCTTTTGCCAGCGGTGCCGAGCAGAGTCCAGGTCAGCGTAGCGGGATCGAGCGCGGCCACTTGCATGTCCAACTTGCGGCCAACAACAAACCGGCCATCCGGCAGGACGACCGAAGGCGAATCGCCGATAAAGTCCCAACCCGGGGGGGCATTGAGCGGCGTCCAGGTGTTGGCGATTGGATCGTAGGTCGCTCCTAGATTCGTTAGGGTAAACTGACCATTGTTATACTCGCCTCCGGTAATCACCAGGCGACCATCCGCCAGCACAGCGGAAGCAAAGTCATCGGGCACGTAGCCAGGCTGAAGCGAAGCGAGCTTGGTCCAGGTGCCGTTTACGTAGCTGCCGGTGTTATCCGGTGTCAGTTTCCACCAATCTTGTTCGCGATTGGCCTGACACATCACCGTGCCATCGGTAAGTTGAAAGGCGAGGTTCGCGCCACCCGGAGGCGGATGGACCAGGGGCGTAAGAGTCTGCGCCGGCGACACGGAGATCGCGGCGAGGAGAGCTGCAAGTATAACAGTTACCTTTTTAGTCATAGTGATAATCGGCGGCATGTTGAACGTGTTACTCGACAAGACCGAGTGGCACTCAATGCGCACCAGAATTGCAGCCAGAATTTTCGTTTGCCGAAGCATTGTCAAGCCCATTCGGCTCATGACCAGCAAGGGAGAATCGTAACGTTTCGATGACTACATCATTACTTTCGACTGGTTTGTCCTCCGCTCGCCACCGCGGGAGACTTGGGGGTCGCATCAGAGCTCGCGTTTCGCGGCTTTACCCGGATGATTGCCATCATTCCTCCATCCTCGTGGTCGAGAATGTGGCAATGGTAGACGAAGTCGCCTACGTCCGGCCCGCGGAAATCCATCCGTAAAGTTACACTCGGATATGGACCGGTCCCGGGCCAATAGGGAATATTCACCGTGTCGAGGAATTGTTGCTCTTCCCGCTTCAACGGATGCCCATTCACCGCCATCGTCAGGAAGTGAATTTGGTGAATGTGAAATTCGTGGTTCTCCAGCGCCTGATTCTCGATCGTCCAGTCTTCCACTGAACCCTGGGTTGTGACAATCGACGGCGGATCATCCATGCTAAAAGGCTTGGGAGTTTGCCCCGCGACTGTGATGTAGAAATAGGTGTCGTCCTCTGAGAAGTAGAGTTTCCGCGTCGCGGTAGGTTTAGCTTCCGCCAGACGTATAAAACGTTCCGCTGGTGGCGGACCGGAGACCGCGGGCAGTTTCGGGAGACCTTTAGTCGCGTCGTTAGTGTCCGCTTTCTGAATGCTAAGAAGGGTTCGAGTTCACGGAAACTTCATACGGCCTCCACCGAATTAGGAACCTTTTGTCCTCGCCGGAAGGGCGGAGGTGAATTTTTGCCTTGAAAGAGAGCGGTTGCGCCGTGCCATTATTGTGCTGAGTTCACTCTTATGACTACGGCCACTTCGCACGACCTCCGCCTCGCCAAACGCATGGCCCGACTCGGGACAGAAACTGCTTTTGAAGTGCTGGTAAAAGCGCGCGCGCTGGAAGCTAAAGGCCGCGATATCGTGCATCTCGAGATCGGTGAACCCGACTTCGACACACCGGCCAATATCATCGAGGCGGGAAGTGACGCTTTGCACAAGGGCTTTACTCATTACGGCCCTTCGGCTGGCCTGCCACCCCTGCGCGAAGCTATCGCCCAATATGTGAGTCAGACACGCGGAGTCAATGTTACCCCGGAGGAAGTGGTGGTCGTGCCGGGAGGGAAACCGATCATCTTTTTCTCCATTCTCGCTTTGGTGGAGCAAGGCGACGAAGTGATTTATCCCAACCCTGGTTTTCCCATCTATGAATCGATGATCGAATTTTTGGGGGCAAAGGCTGTGCCTATCCAGTTACGCGAAGAGATGGAGTTCCGGTTTGACGTGAATGAGTTGGCCGGGCTGATCAATGACCGCACGAAACTGATCATCCTTAACTCTCCCCAGAATCCCACGGGCGGTGTCTTTGAAAAGAAGGACGTGGAAGATATCGCGCGCGCCATCGGCGATCGCAATATCATGATACTGACTGACGAGATCTATAGCCGCCTCATTTTTGAGGGAGAGCATCACTCCATCATGTCACTCGACGGGATGAAAGATCGTTGCATTCTGCTCGATGGCTTTTCCAAGACCTATGCCATGACTGGCTGGCGGATGGGCTATGGCGTAATGCGGGCCGACCTCGCAGCTCATATTGCTCGCCTGATGACTAATTCTAACTCCTGCACCGCCAGCTTCACGCAGATCGCGGGCGTCGAGGCAATTCAAGGGCCGCAGGACGCTGTAGACGAGATGTGTGCGAAGTTTAAAGAACGGCGCGACGTCATGGTTAAGGGCTTGAACCAAATAAAGGGTTTCTCCTGTCTTTCACCTAAAGGCGCCTTTTATGTTTTTCCCAACATCAAAGAGACGGGCTGGCCTTCAAAGAAACTGGCCGACACCCTGCTGGAAGATTCGGGCGTAGCCGCACTCTCCGGAACAGCTTTCGGTCGCTTTGGCGAAGGCTATCTCCGCTTCAGTGTCGCCAACTCAATCGAGAACATCGAAAAAGCCCTGGAACGCATTGGTAGCTGGGCGCAGAAGCACTTGTAAGCGAACGTTCCGACTGCCGGACACGAGACAATCACTAATATGACCAAGAGTAAACGCATCTTTTCCACCTCTCGCATCGGCGATCCAGCCGAAAATCGCTTGCGTGAACAGGGTTATGACCTCGAGGTCTTTCAAGGACCCGACGCACCGCCGAAAGGCCTGATCATCGAGAAAGTAAAGAGTGGTATCGACGCACTCATTACGACTTTGCGCGATCCGATTGACGAGGAAGTGTTCGCGGCGGGGAAAGACTCACTCAAGATCGTCGCCCAAATCGCGGTGGGCTTTGACAACATCAATCGAGCAGATGCCAACCGATACAAAATTCCATTTTCTCATACCGCCGATGTTCTCACCGAAGCGACGGCTGAGTTTGCCTTTTTCATGATGGGCATGCTGGCGCGCAAGATGTACGCGAGCGAGCGCCTCGTGCGCGAGCAACGATGGCCATCGTGGCATCCGTTTCTTCCTTTCCTGGGTGATGAGGTAACCGGTAAGACGATCGCGATTATCGGCACGGGAAGGATTGGGTTGGCCATGATCAAGAAGTGCTCCGGCTTCGACATGAATATCCTATGCTATGATCCGGCTTATCATAACGACCAATTTGTCGCCGCCATCCAGGAGTTAATGGACCTGCGTCATGCAAAAGGAATCCAAAGGGAAAAGACCTGGATTAAGTACGTTGAGCTGGAAGCGGCTCTCCGAGAGGCCGATTACATCAGCATTCATGTTCCACTCTTGCGGGAGGGCGAAACCGATAAGCCAACCTTTCACCTCATCAATGACAAAACGCTGAAACTGATGAAACCGACCGCCTATCTCATGAACAGCTCGCGCGGCCCAGTGGTTGACGAGCAAGCCCTCGCCCGGGCTCTGAAGAATAAGGTGATCGCGGGCGCGGCACTTGATGTTTTCGAAAAGGAGCCGCTGCCGGCCGAGTCCCCATTGCTCGATCCGGAAATCGCCGACTGCACTCGGCTCTTTCATCACTTTGCCAGCGGAGCACAAATCACAAGACTGTCGGTCGATCCGGAAAAGGGCATGGCTGGTCGCACAGCGCAGGCTGTGATCGATGTTCTGGAAGGTAATTACGACGGTAATCCTTCCAGAATGCCTTACGTGGTAAATAAGGAAGCCTTCCAGAACTAGCGACTAAGCCACGTCTTCCAGGCTAAGCTAGCTGCCTCGCCCGCCACCAGAGTTACCAGACTTGGTAATAGATTTCGTTGATGTAGACCTTGCTAAGGTCTTTTCGAATCAAGACCAGTAGCACTGGAAAGACCGGACCTTTTGCCGGCGGAAAACGCACCGCTAACTTCCTCGGTGGAGCGGTCTGTTCACTATAAACAAATTTTACACAAATTATCTCGCGATCAGGCGGTGAAGCGTCCTTATAGAAGCGCCGCTTGACAAAGGGTTCGTCGTAGTCATGAAAGGCTATTTCTTTATACCGAGCGCGTAGCGCCTTTTTGGCTATCTCGATGTAGGCCTTTGGCGATAGAAGGCCAGGTTCGGTTTGCGTATAATCCCGACCCGTAAAGCGCGATTCGTCTTCACTCGAAGTAACGTCCTGACTAAAAAGGGAAGAGGTCAAAGAGAGAAATGCCAGCACGACGATCGACTTCTGCATCGAATAAAGACTGGCAGGTTGCTACCGATCGAGCAAGCCAATTTCCAAGCTAGCTGTCGGCGAGGCCCGACACTGTCGCTAGATGGGGGCTCCTGGCTTTATCGACGAACGCCTAGGCGGGCTCGGTATCATGCAGCAGGCCATAGTCGACTGTTAGCCTGCCGTCACCATGGTCGGTATACATTTCGACAAAGCGTTCCCCAAATTTAATCTCCCGCCAACTATAATCCATTTGCGTCTGCACACTGGCCGGAATGACGGGATCAATCCCGACGACCGAGGCGACGATGACCACCCTTGACTTCTCACAGGCGTCCGGCGTGAGACCATAGAGAGGGCTCGTCTCGTCAATCACGTGCCGGAGAGTTAGGGCAGCGGGAAAGCTCGGCAGCCGGTCGAATTGAAGCTTCAAGTTATAAAAATAGCGAAAATCGCCACCTTCGATCAGTGGCTCGTCACGATTAAAGACGATTCGAAATTCCGCTTCGACTAACTGTCGATGGCGCAGGTTTCCGATGCGCAACATCAGGGTTGGTTGGCCGTTAAGAGGTGCGATAACAACCGAGCGACTAAAGACGATGCGAGCGATCGGTCGGGAAAAGCGCACAAAAATGAGTCCGGTCATGACGGCGATGAGAAAAAGGCCGCTCATAATTTCCACCGTCGCAAGAATGTTTCCGTAAAGACCTACAGGGTAGAGGTGGCCATAACCCACCGTGGCCAGGGTTTGGACACTGAAGAAAAAAGAGTCGCGAAACGAACCGGGTCGCATATAGGCCACACAGTTACCGCCCAGCATGAAAAGCACCCCGAAAAGGCAGTTGAGCGCGAGGTAGACGCCGCCAACGAACAACCCAAATTGGGGCCACGACAAGGCCAGTAACCATTGGTAGGCGTCGCGCCATTCCCGTTTTTCGGTGTTAAGTTTCAGGAATTCGATCTGTCCCGATCGAACCGAAACTGGCTGGTGCTTTCGCTTCATGACGATATTGTAACCGGTTTCGGCAGCTGCGCCGCCTTAGGCCGCAGATTGTTCCGCTGGACTAAATTAACGCACTGCCTCGCCACGGGCTCTGTATTCTCCACTGTGCCACCGCTTTCCGCAGCGCAAAACGCTCCTGAAAGTTGACGAAAACTTCGCGATCGGAACAGCCCGAAAATTACTTCTTGACACGCAGAATCAAAATCTCTAGCCACAGCATAACAAGCAGAATCTTCTATGAAAAAACATTACATCATTGGTAATTGCTTGCTATCACTCCTCGCACTTCCGGTGTTAGGAGCATTCACGGGGACAGCGACCGCCACCAGTATCGAGTTACAAAACACCTTCGATTACCCCGGCGCTGTTTCGACACAACCGCAGAAAATCAACGGGAGCGGCGTGGTTGCCGGTGTCTTTATCGACTCGAGCGGAGCGCAAAAAGGCTTCGTTCGCTTCAAGCGTGGTAACTTTAGCGATCCGCTCGTCGATCCCGACGATACCGGCCTGACAACTCAGTGCCGCGGAATCAACAATTCCAATCTTGTCTGCGGCGATTATCTGGACGCCAGCAGCGGCGCGTTCCATGGATTTTTCCTCAGGGGCGCAGGTTTTCATAACTATGATGTTCCTGGGTCGACATGGACGATCGTGCTCGGCTTGAATAATGTCGCTGATTTCTCCGGGTCTGACATTCCGGCCAGCGGAACACAGTCGGGATTCGTCAGCATCGGCGGCGTTGTGACTGAATTTCTGGTTTCCGGTTCTACCGCCACACTGGCTTATCAGATCAATAATACGAATCAAGCCTGCGGATATTATATCGACGCAGACGGAATCACGCATGGTTACTACCGGGATAGTGATGGCTCGATCGTCGCTCCCATCGATCCTGCCGGGTCGACTGGGACGATCGTCTTTGGCAATAACAATGCCAATTGGATTGTGGGCAGATATCCTGATTCCTCAGGTGTTACCCATGGCTTCCTCTTTATTCCGCCGGATGAATATGTCACCTATGACTTTCCTGGTTCCACCTTTACCTCGCTCAACGGAATTAGCTCACAGGGACAAATCGTCGGCCGTTATGACGACAGCAGCGGTCTCGAACACGGCATTGTCTTGCGAGTCAGTAGCACTGGATCGAATAACTCTAGCGGCGGCACAATCCCCCAGCGCCAGCCGAGCGCGCTAGCGCCGGTCAAATCCTTGAACGGACCAGTGCGGATAGCAGAGCCAGAGCTTTAGAGTCAGTCTGTAGGTTGGATGCCTCCGGCTCCCCTGAGTCGGAGGCGCCTACGGCACTTTTGAGACGGCCGCTTCTTCAGCGGCCGTCTTTTTTGTTAGAGCAAACGATCATATCGGACAACGAAACTCCGATTTGGGACTTCGCCTAGGCCAGGAGACCAATAGTCTTGCTTTCGCGACCCGTATTGCGCTAAACTTTTTTGATGGAAGCTAAGACCGCTGCGGGATTCATCTCGCAAAGGCTGGCATCACTTAGCCTCGTTATTCTTGTGCTGATTCTGGCTTGGCGGCTGTGGCGATAGAAATGGCACCACAGCCGCATCGGCCAATCTACCGCCGGCGGATAGCCACATAGAGGCGATGATCAATAACTACGAAAAGGTAAGCAACCAGTATATTCACCTTTCCAAGAAACTAAAGAATGGTGATATTAGCGTTACAGTTAGATATATCGAACTGGGTAAGCAGACCCGCCAGGAATCAGCCCGGCTAAAGCAAGTATCAAGTATCATGACCGCGCAACAGGCCCAGCGGGTGGCAAGCATCTCGGCCCGCGCTGCTCCTTTTATGGCGGAGTAGAGTATAGACCCCTGGCTCCTGCCCTCTTTTTGCAGGACACGAATCACTAGTGGCCGTCATGGCTGTTCGCCGCCGCCTGTGGAATCCATCCAAATAATGCAGGGGCGAACGGCCACATCTCCGTTCGCCCCTCTGACGGGTCCTCTACTCCGGCCTTACCAAGCTCATGACGGGCTCCGCCGGGGCGATTTCGGACTCCTCAGTGGACTGGAGTTTCGCGTGGTAGCTACGAAAAGATGCAATTGCCCGTTGGTAACAGAACTGTTACCAATCCCCCACCCTGTAACCCTCCAACGGCTAAAGACAGGATCAGTGAAGCTACCGATCTGCGTTGAAAGTTACCCCGCGCTGTAGCAGCACTCAGACGCTGACGCCGAACTCCGACACCCCTGACTCTAGTCCTTGACCTTCGCAGCGGCTCCGCTCCGTTCCCCCGAACTAACATCCACTCGAACCAACTCGTCGCCCGGCTCCGCAAGCGGACCCTCCCAGCGCAGGAAACCAGACGGTGGTGGCGTTAGCCAGATATGAGTATCGGGGACGCGAACAAATAATCTCTTGAATCCGGCCACCACCGACTAAGTCATAGCTGATGGTTATTTTCAGCAAACGACCCTCGACCTCCTGGGTGAACTCTGCTTTCGCCAATTCCTTCCCATGTAAGTCACGCATCTCCGGATAGCCATGGAGCGTTCCTGAAGGCTGCGTCACCTCGACCGCTTGCAGTGGTATAAAAGCCACCGCAAACCCAAAGATCACTCCTATGATGAGCGCCTGCCGCGTCACTGCACGACAATCGACTGCACGGTTGTCCCAGAGCCTCCGCGATTATCGAAAACTGTGAGCGAGATCATATAAGTGTCAGGTCTATCAAAGGTATGAAAGGCCGTTTCTCCGAAGTAAGTTCCACCATCGCTAAAATGCCTTCCCGGTTGGCAATGGCTCCGCCCGTTCGTTTCCAAGTGCTACCAACACATCATAGACATTGTTTGTTATGCTGTCTGCGGCAGGCAGACGTGCATCTCCGTCCAGGAAGCATCCGAGCGCAGTAACGTGATATCTCCACCGTGCGCACGGGCGAGCTCGCGGGCCATGCTTAAGCCGAGACCACTACCACCTACCCGTTCATCGC
Organism: uncultured Verrucomicrobiae bacterium; assembly: GCA_963801255.1. Classification (GTDB taxonomy): domain Bacteria; phylum Verrucomicrobiota; class Verrucomicrobiia; order Chthoniobacterales; family UBA10450; genus JAICXG01. Next base: position 150,339 of record CAWDEC010000015.1, read on the forward strand.
CGAGCGCGCGGTAAAACCGTTCGAAGAGATGGGCACTGCGTTCCTGAGGAATACCGTCCCCGGTATTGGCGACGGTTAGTTCTACCGAGCCATTAACCCTGCGTGCCGCCAACCGCACCCGTCCGCCGGGATGATTATACTTGATCGCATTCTCGAGCAGATTTTGAGCAATGATGCCAATAAAACGGCGATCGGCCTGGACGGGCAAATGGTCCGGGATCTCCGCATCGACAGCAAGATCAAGCGGTTCAGCGATGGCGCGCGCATCATCGACAACACCCTCAAGGAGTTCAGCCAGGTCGAATTCTTTTCTCTCCATCTCGAGGCGACCTGCGTCGGCTCGAGCGAGAAGAAGCAGGTTGTCGGCTACGGAGTTGAGTTGGTGGACACGGTGCAACAAGCCTTCTGCTGTCGCCTGAGTATGAGGACTGCACTCCGCATCGTTAAGGATTTCTTCCACGCCAGCGCGCAAGACGGCAATCGGCGTCTTAAGATGATGCGAGGCGTCGGCGGAAAAACGAATTGACTGTTCAAAGCTACGCTGCAAACGCTCGAAGGCGGCGTTGAGCACTTCTATCAGACCGGCAATTTCATCGCGCGTCGGCGGGACGGGTAGGCGTTGATCGAGTCGTTGCGCGGTGATTTGTGCGGCGGCCTTGCGAATGTCTTCCACCGGCGCGACCGCCTGACTGGCAACCCAGCGGCCGCCCAGGACGATGATAACCAGAACCGTGGGAATCGCAGCGAGCATGCCACGAAAGATATCGCGACCAATTTGATTGATCTCTTTCATGTCAGCGCCAACGCGGAGCGTCAGTCCGTTTTCGGTAAACTCGCCGATGCGGATGCTGCGCCGACCGATGGTACGAGTGTGAATTTGATGGATGCCATCGCTGGAAATCGGTTCGCTCAAACCGGGCGAAAGATAGAGCGTCTGGCCGGCGGCATTGGTCACTTGAATGACGCGCTTTCGCAAAGCGAGTGGGACAAAGATTTCCTGAAATGCGTTGCGGTCACCATTCGTTCGATCGAAGTGCTGGACGTCGCGGAACAGCTCATGCGCATCCATCGTCAGGCGGTTGTCGAAGGCGCGGATTTCTTCGTGGCGCATCACACTCCAAGTGGTGGCCGCGCCGCCGATGGTGGCCAGCAGCGCGAGGAGCGCGGCATAGAGCGCTACTTTCCAGCGTAAGGGCCAACCTTTCACGGCGTCTCGCGGATCATGTAGCCGAGATGGCGCACCGTGTGAATGAGAGGCGGGCTATCGATTTTACGACGCAAGCGACTGATGAAAACCTCCACCAGTTTCATGTCGTATTCGTGCTCCCGCTCCCAAACCCGTTCGCACAATTCGGTTCGAGTAAAGACACGGCCCGGTTCCCTCATCAGCACACGCAGCAACGTGAGCTCTCGCGCGGAAAGCTCGATCCGCCGATCGCCGCGTCGAAGTTCATTATCAACCAGGTCAAGGGTGAGATCGGCCACCTGAAGCTTGGCCCGTGCTTTTTCGGAATAACGACGACCGAGCGCGGCCACGCGCGCGATCAACTCCTGCATGGCAAAAGGCTTTGCGAGATAATCATCCGCTCCGAGTGCCAGACCGTTCACGCGATCGCTCAGCTCGCCGCGCGCCGTCAAAATCAGGACGCGACTATCGACATGCGCCTTGCGCAGGTGGCGCAGGATTTCAAAACCGTCGATGCCTGGCAGCATTACGTCGAGTACGATGAGATCGAAGCGCGTTTCGCTGGCAAGCTTGCGCGCTTCCTCACCGTCATGCAGTACAACCGCCTCATGTCCAGCGGCAGCGAGTGCGCGCGAGATGTGGCGAGCGAGACGTACTTCATCTTCAACAACAAGAATATGCACCTAAATTGAATGTTATTAACCGAGGATCTGCCTGAAGTTCCATGCGCAGCCTTCACTGCGCGATTCTCGAAAAGTTACGGGTCTGTTACTTTTCATTCCCTCTTTATTCCCAACGTCCGAATATAACAATCCCATGGCTGCCCGAAATTTGGTTGACTCCGTTGCAGTCGACGCGGACCGATCTAACTGAACCTTTCCCATGATCAAGGAAATCCGGCCTGTAACAATCGCTATCGCGTGCCTCGCAGCTTTTCCCACGATTGGCGTAGGCCAGGCGGTCATCGAGGGCAACGTCCAACTGCCGAAGGGCCATTACGTGCCGGTGGAAAACGAGCGCTACGAGATTGTGAGCAAAGCCGGGGTGCTTGCGACTGAGCCGCCGCGCGCGGTTATTTACCTCGCCGGCCAATTTCCCCGATCGGGGCCGCTCCCGACAAAAACGATTGCGCAGAAAGATCTGGCGTTTCTACCGCCGCTGCTCGCGATTGAGACCGGAACGAAAGTGGAATTTCCCAACAAAGATGAGACCTACCACAACATCTTTTCCTACTCGCCAACCAAGCGCTTCGATCTCGGCCGTTATCCGCCGGAGCAAAGCCCGGCGCCCTCGGTAGTCTTCGACAGACCGGGCTTAGTAACGCTGCGCTGCGATATCCATGAGCACATGCGTGGTCTCGTTCTCGTCCTCGACACGCCGTATTTCACGATGAGCGACCCACACGGTCATTTTCGCCTAACGAACCTGCCGGCCGGTCATTTTACGCTCAAAGCCTGGATCAACAGCCGGAGCACGCTGGAACATCCGGTCGAGCTGCAGAACGGCGGGAAGTTGCAGGTCAATCTCCCGTGAACTCGGCTGTGGAGACACGCGCTCCAGGTATTCGCCGCTTCCGCACCAAGCTGCTCGTTGCCATGATGGTGGTCGTCGCGGTTCTGACCTCGTTAGGCATTTTCGCCACTCAGAGGCGGGCAGCGGAAGACGCGCGCGCTGGCCTCCAGCGCGATTTCGAGCTCGAACTCGCGTCCTTGCACCGCCTTCAGGATTTGCGCAACGCTGCCGTTGCCGATCGGTCCCGCGCGCTGGCGCAGAATGCGCGCATCCACGCCGCCTTGGAAGATAACGCGCTTGATCTCCTTTACCTAAGCGCGGGTGCAGAGTTGCGCGATGTCATGCAACAGCCGGAAGCGGGACACGACGGCGCCGATACTTTGCATGCCCGTTTTTATCGCTTCCTCGACGTTCATGGGGCAGTCATCACCCCGCCTAACGATAGCGGAATGGGCGCACTGACACGAGAGGAAGAGGCGCGCCTGGCGCAGTCCACCGTTCCACGAACCATACAGAGCGGCTATTTGATCAGGCACGAGGAACCAGGCGGCCCGGCGGCTGATGAGATGATTGCGGTGCCGATTCTCTCCAGCGAAACCAGCGAGGTTATCGCCGCGCTTGTGCTCGGCTTTAAGCCGGTAGAATCAATGCCGCGTGGAGAATCAACCGGCATGCGGAGCGGAATTCTCGTGGATGGAAAACTAAGCCTGGCGAATTTCAATCTGCAGGCCCAGGAACAGCTTCAACGCGAAGTCACGCGCGAAATCGCCCAAAGAAGTGGCAAAAGCGAAAGCATTCAAACGGAGATCAACGGGTTGCCGCATCTGCTTTTTTTCAAACGTCTTAATCCTGAGTCCGGTTATTCGCCGGCCTTCGAAGTTTGCGTTTATCCGCTCGATCAATTGCTCAGGCGGCAGGCGCGACTGCGCTGGCAGATTCTGGCGGCCGGCGGCGTTCTCATGTTGGCTGGCTTTCTCGTCAGCACCGTTTTCTCAAACCGTCTTTCTCAGCCCGTGGAAGAACTGGCGGTCGTCTCAGAAGAAAACCTGGCACAGCGCCAGCGTGCGGAAGCAGAACTGCAAACCACTGCTGAGGAGTTGCAGCGCTCGGCCCGCTTCTCCGCCGATGCATCGCATCAACTTAAGAATCCAATCACTGTCCTGCGAGCGGGTTTGGATTCGTTGCTCGCGCGCGATGGATTTCCGCAGGAAGTCTATGAGGAAATCTCAACGCTCATTCACCAGACCTATCGCCTCACAGGAGTCGTGGAGGATCTGCTCCTCCTTTCGCGCATGGACGCCGGTAAGCTGCGACTTTCGCTCAAAACGATCGATCTTTCGCACCTGGTCGATGAATGGGTCGACGATCTTCAGGCATTGCCGGAGGCATCGTCGCTGCGGGTGGAAAGCGATATTCCCGAAGGCTTGGAAATTGCCGGCGAAATTAAATACACGGGATTGGTTGTGCAAAATTTGCTTGATAACGCACGAAAGTATAACCGCCGCGAAGCTGGAATCATCCGCATTGTCGCCCGGCCTAACGGCTCGCAGGTCGAGTTGCGCATAGCAAACACCGGCCGGGGCATTCCCCGCGATGCGCAGCCATATATCTTCGAACGTTTTCACCGTGCGGGAGCGAGTGAGGACGTGCCTGGTCATGGCCTGGGCTTAAATCTGGCGCGCGAACTCGTGCGATTGCACGGCGGCGAATTGCGACTCGTTAGGTCGAACGCCGAATGGACAGAATTCAGCGCAACATTCCGCATCCCACGACAGGCCAGGCAACCCGCGGCGAGCGCATGATCAAGCCTCTTGTCATCGGCGCCTGCCTCTTCGTTTCGGCTTTGCCCGCACTGGCGGCCGAGGATTTTCTCGACGAAGTGGATCGCGCCCTGACGATCAGCACTTTTGACGATCAATTGCGCGCGCGTGTCAGCGGGTTATTCGATTTGGAGTATTACAACGTGCCGCAGCCGCCTCCTGGCCTCATCCAGACCGACGACCATAACCTGGTTGTGCCACGTCTTACCCTGTTCCTCGATGCAAAAGCCGGGCCTAACATTTATATCTTTGCCCAAACGCGCGTCGATACCGGCTTCGATCCGACGGACCATGGCTGGCAATGGCGAGCCGATGAGTACGCAGTCCGCTTCACCCCATGGGATGACGGTCGCTTTAACCTGCAGGTGGGAAAATTTTCGACCGTCATCGGTGGCTGGATCGAACGTCATCTCTCCTGGGAAAATCCGTTCGTCAATGCTCCCCTGCCCTACGAAAATCCCGACGCTGGTCTCCGATTTTGAGGTGCCGTTTGCGGGTTACAGTTTTCGCAATCTGCCCGCCGCCTACAAGTATGCCTTTCTTCCCATAATCTGGGGTCCTGCTTATACGATCGGGGCTTCGGTGAGCGGCAAGCTGGGAATATTTGAGTACGCTGCCGCAGTAAAAAACGCACCAGCCGCGTCGCGACCTGAAACCTGGAGCGATTACGATTTCGCATATCCAGCAGTCGAACTGCGGCTCGGACTTCAGCCTAACGAAGCCTGGCACTTTGGCATCTCCGCGACGGAAGGTTCTTATCTTACTTCTGCGGCCGACCGTTATCTCTACGGCACCAGCCGCGGCGATTATCTCCAGATGCTCCTCGGCCAGGACGTCAGCTGGGCGCGCGGCCATTGGCAGGTGTGGGCGGAGGCCTTCGAGGCGCGCTTCGAGGTGCCGGGTCTTGGAAACTCCGATGTCTTCTCATACTACGTCGAGACAAGATACCAGATCACGCCGCAGCTATTCGGAGCCCTGCGCTGGAATCAGGAATTTTTCGCCAGCGACGACGACCCGCAGGGCCAACCGATCGCTAACGGACACGACGTCTGGCGCGCCGAAGCCGCATTGGGCTATCGCTTCACCGCCCACACGCAACTCAAAGTTCAATACAGTTTGGCGCGAGGCGATTTTGTCTCAGAAAATCTGAATGGCACGTTTGCGGCTCAGCTAACCATTCGTTTCTAGCTGCCGGGGTTGCGAGGAAGAACCAGGTTGGTGCGCTAGGCTATGTCCTATCGCCAGGGAGAGATAACGGAGAAAGGAAAATAAATTCGATGATTCGTTACGCTGTTTCAAGCTTGGCGGCGACAGTACTTCTCGCTGGGATTTCGCTGGCCAACGCCAGTGAGCCAACTTCAACCGCAAAGACCGGCCGTGTTGCGGCCGGCGCGGTTGCCTTCCGGCAAAGTGATCCCTTGAAATGGACTTGGGATTCCGGGAGTTCTTCAATCTCAGCACCGGAAGTCGCTTCTTCTCCCGCACCTCTTCTGCCTCTGATTCAAAAAGGCCCGGTGCGGGTTCAGCTACAGCAAATCGCCCACGGCTTGAATGCCCCTAACGACCTCACTTCCGTGGGAGACGGGCGTCTTTTCGTTAATCAACAGAACGGTCTTGTTGCCTTAATCAAGAACGGAATGGTCGTCACCACACCCTTTCTCGATGTCTCGGACCGGCTTGTTTCGAGCACGGGAGAACGCGGTTTACTTGGTCTGGCTTTTCACCCGGGCTACAACGATCCCTCCAGCCCGGGTTATCGAAAGTTCTATACCTACACAAGCGAACCGGTGAGCGGTCCGGCGGATTTTACGGTGCCTAAGACCGGCGCGTTCGATCACCAAAGCGTGATCGCGGAATGGCAGGTCTCGACTGCCAATCCCGATGTCGCGGACTCCGCAACGCGGCGCGAAGTCATGCGCATCGATGAACCGCAATCGAATCATAATGCCGGCAAACTGGCCTTTGCCCCCGGCGAATCTTACCTTTACATTTCGTTAGGCGACGGCGGCGCCGGCAACGACGCTGGCGATGGTCACAATCCCGTCACCGGCAACGGCCAGGATCTTACCACCGTTCTCGGCAAGATTCTTCGAGTTGATCCGGTCGATCCCAGCCTAACCAATAGCAGTACAGATCCAGTCAGTACCAACGGCAAATATCGCGTACCAGCCAGTAACCCTTTCATCAATAACAACACGGCGGTGCATGAGATTTACGCTTACGGCCTGCGGAATCCCTTTCGCTTTTCCTTCGATGCTTCGAGCGGGCGATTGATTGCCGGCGACGTTGGCCAAAACAACGTCGAAGAAGTCGACTTTATCGAGGCCGGCAAGAACTACGGCTGGCATCTCAAGGAAGGCACATTCCTTTTCGATCCGAGCGATGCTTCCGTCACACCGGACCCCTCCCCTGATCCTTCGCTCATCGATCCCGTGGCGCAATACAGTCACTCCGACGGCTCAGCGATCATTGGTGGATTCATCGAGCGCGGCCCAAGCGTGCCGGCGCTCAACGATATGTATGTTTTCGGCGATTACTTTGGTTCCTCAGGCACCGGCCGCCTCTTCTACTCTGACTTCTCCGGCGGTCTGATCCAGGAACTGCGCATCGGCGAGCCCGAACAGCCGCTGGGGATTTTTCTCAAGGGTTTCGGCCGCGACGATAATGGGGATATCTATGCCTTGGGCGATGGCACGCCGGACGGTGGCGTCGTTCTCAAACTCGTCTCCGTTGCCGCGACACCTGCAATGCAGAATCTTTCCACCCGTCTGAATGTCGGCGTGGGCGATAACGTTCTCATCGCAGGGTTCATCATTACGGGGAGCGAGAGCGAACAGCTCGTGCTGCGTGGGATCGGACCATCACTCGCCGTGAGCGGTTCGTTAGGCGACCCCAAGATCGAGTTGCACGACAGTACCGGCGCCCTCATAGCGTCCAATGATGACTGGATGGATGGTCCGGACCAGGCGCAAATCACCGCCTTAGGACTTGCGCCTAACGACACCAAAGAATCGGCGCTTCTCGCGGAGTTGGCGCCCGGAAGCTACACCACCATCCTGAGCGGCAGCGATGGCGGCACTGGTATTGGCCTCGTCGAACTCTACGCCACCGATGAGACCGAGGCCGCGAGTCCGGTTAACATTTCCACCCGCGGATTTGTGCAAACGGACGACAATGCCCTGATTGGTGGCTTTATCATCGGCGGAACGCAAAGCCGCAGTATCCTCCTGCGCGCCATCGGGCCCTCGTTAGGCGCGGCCGGAATTATTAATCCGCTTCTGGATCCCACATTGGAGCTGCATGACTCGAACGGTGCGCTCATCACGGACAACGACAATTGGCGCGACACTCAGGAGGCGGACATCGCCGCTACCGGTATTGCGCCGGGCGACGATCGCGAATCTGCGATCCTGACGGAGCTTGCCCCGGACGCCTATACGGCCATCGTGCGCGGCGCCAACAATAGCACCGGCGTCGGCCTCGTGGAAGCCTACCAGTTACCGTGAGCTCGGCCCATGGCCAATCTGTGCAAAAAAAACCGCCGCCTCCGGTGACCAGAGGCGGCGGTGAGTTAGCCAGTTACTGCAATCAATAACGAATAAGTCTTAAGCCGTGTTACCAAATGTTGGCACGTTCGCTGGCCGGTCGAACCATCGGGCTGTTATCCGGGAGATTGAAGGCTTTTTGAAACTCCGGCATGTTCGAAATAGGGACAATCGTCCGAAAACGACCTGGCGAATGCGGATCGGTCGCAAGCCGCAACTTGGTTAGCTCATCCCGCTGGTTGGCCCGCCAGATTTGCGCGTAAGCCAGGAAGAATCGTTGGTCGGGCGTAAAGCCGTCTATCTTTTGGTCTGCCGTTTCCGGATGCTTCGCTTGTGCTTTTTTGAAGGCGGCATAAGCGATTTTAAGTCCGCCAATATCGGCAATATTTTCGCCCAGAGTTAGCTCGCCATTGATGTGCAGACCCGGAAGCGGCTCGCAGGCCGAGTACTGAGCGACGATCGCTTTCGTGCGCTTGGCGTAAGCCTGAGCGGAAGCCGCGGTCCACCAATCGCGCAAGTTACCAACTTCATCATACTGCCGACCTTGATCGTCGAAGCCGTGAGTCATCTCATGACCTATGACCGCACCCATGCCGCCGTAATTCACGGCGTCGTCTGCCGTTGGGTTATAGAAAGGCGGCTGGAGAATGCCAGCGGGAAAGACGATCTCATTCATATTCGGATTGTAGTAGGCGTTCACCGTCGGAGGAGTCATGCCCCACTCGGTCCGATCCACTGGTTTGCCCACCTTGTGCATTTCGCGGGCAACCTCAAACGTCTCGCTCCGAAAGACGTTCGAAGCGTAGGGTCCGCGATCGATCGTCAGTAACGAGTAATCACGCCACTTATCCGGATACCCAATCTTAACCGTGAACGCTGCGAGCTTCTTGAGCGCGGCCTGCTTGGTCGCTTCGTCCATCCAATCATTGTTCCTGATTCGGTCGGTCAGGGCATCCTTGAGGTTATTCACCATTTCCAAGGCGCGCTGCTTGGCATCGGGTGGAAAATGATCGGCAACATAAAGCTTGCCGAGCGCTTCTCCTATCTCGCCGTCAATGGTCTCGACCACTCGTTTCCAACGTGGCTTAAGCTGCTGAGCGCCGGTGAGAGTCTTGCCGAAAAAGGCGAAGTTCTCGTCGACGAAATCCTTGGATAGTGTCGGGGCGGCGTTATGAACAAGATGCCACCGGAGATAAGTCTTCCAGTCGTCTAGGGAGACATTTTGATAAGACGTCTCGACGGTCTTGAAAAAGTCGGGCTGACCGACATTGATGGCACCCGGGTTAGTCAGCTCCAATTGTTTGAAATAACTACTCCAGTTAAAGTCAGGCGTAAGCTTTTGCAGGTCGGCCTGCGACATTTTATTGTAGTTCTTCTGCGGATCCCGCAGTTCGACCCGCGTGCGCGAGCCCTTGGCCAGGGAGGTCTCGACACTCATGACAGTTTTGGCATGAGCCGCCGCTGCCTCCGGAGAGTCGCCAAGAAGAGTGAACATCTTGGTTACGTGAGCCACATATCCGTCTCGGATCTTTTTCGATGCATCGTCCTCTTTGACGTAGTAGTCGCGGTCAGGAAGACCTAGCCCACCCTGAAAAGCTTCGGCGATAACCATGGTGCTGTTCTTGTCATCCTGCCCGGACGTGAAGCCGAAAAGGGCCTGTATCCCGAGGCTATGAAGATGAGCAATTTCGTCAGTCAGGCCAGCCTTATCCTTCAATGCATCGATATGCTGTAACTCCTTTTGTAACGGCTCGCCGGCCGCCTGGGCGATGGCTTGTTCATTCATGCCGCTGGCATAGAAGTCACCCACCTTTTGCAAATCAGCGTCGGCCGCTTTCTCGATTTTCGGCTTCCCCGCCTCTTTATTGCTCAAGTTAGCAGCCTGCTCGGCAATCTCGTGCAGGGAGTCGTTATTCTTTTCGATCAGCTCATTGAAGCTGCCCCAACGGGAATACTCCGGCGGAATGGGATTGTTTTTCAGCCAAGTGCCATTGGCGTAGCCGTAGAAGTCATCCCCCGGTTTGATCGAGGTATCCATGTTCCTGGGGTCAAGCGGCGGCGGATTCTTTTCCACCCTTGGTTGGCCTGTAGCGGGTGCGGAGGCCGAACTAGCAGCGGCGACGGGCGGCGGGCTTTGCTGCGAGGGTGCCTGCTCAGGTTTGTGGATCGTTGGCGGCAGGGAAGAACCAACGGGTGAATGGCTGGGCTCGGATTGGCCACGCAAGGTGGCAGCGCAGAGCAGGCCAACAACAGTAATAGCAATATTTTTAATCATGAAGTAAGGATGCGAGAACGGTACGGCGAGACCGCAACCGGCCGCGTTGGACTGAGGCATACTGGTCCTCAGCTGCGCAAGCGCCGCAACGTCATGCAAGGGCCGTACCATGCAAGAACAATTTGAACAGACGCCTGGCCCACAAGAAGTTAGTCCAGCAAATACGCAATCCGCGCTTTTTTGACTTTGTCATTTGTGGGACGCGCCCGTCTCAGTTTTGGAATTTGTGAAGTGGGTTGCAGACTCTTTCAGGTGACTAGACTTTCGCCCATCCCATGAATCCACAAAAATCGACATCTGATGACCAGAGGCAGCCAGGCAAAGTTGCGGTGAAGGATGTACGCGCGATTTATGCGGAGCTGGAGGCGCGGCCGGTGGAGCGCGATTGCCTGCGGCGTAATGAATGCTGCCAGTTCAAACTCACCGGGCTGACACCTTATCTGACCAAGGGCGAAGCACTCGTGGCCGCTTACGCCTGGCGCGCCTCTGGGCGTAGATCTTTGCCTGTGGAGTCCGACGGGACGTGTCCTGTCTTCGATCCCAGCCAAGGCAAGTGCCTGATTTATGCCGACCGGCCGTTCGCCTGTCGGACCCACTTCTGTGCCGCAGCCGGCGGACCGATTGCTCGACGCGAAGTGCTTGATCTGATTCGACGTTTGGAAACGATTGACGCTCGACTTCAGGGCGATGGGCCACGAAAACTGCCTGCGGCGGTCAATGCCGCCTTACAGGAACTCGCCTAACGAGCCGCGGAATTGCGTCGTGCCGGTGAAAGGAATCAGTGTGCCGCCACCGGCCCTTTCGCCTTGGCCACTTTTTTGAAAAAGAAAACCAACGGGGTCGTGGCCAGACAAAGCAACCCGAAGAACCGGAAATTTTGCGCGTAAGTAACCAGTAACGCCTGCTGCCCAAGAATCCCATACAAGACCTGGGGGGCCTGATGACTCGCGCGCCAGAGGCCTTCGTGCGCGGCGAGACTATTCTGGATGGCGGCCAGCTTTTGCTGATAAACCGGACTGAATTGTGAGAAGTGACTAACGAATGTGGCCTGGTTCGATTGCGCACCGCGGGCTACGAGCGTCGTTAGGCCGGCGATGCCAATGCTGCCGCCGAGATTGCGCATAAGGTTGAAGAGTCCGCTGGCGTTGCCGATTTGATCCTGCTGCAGCGTTCCCATACTGGAAGTGGCGAGCGGGACGAAAATAAAACTGATGGCTATGCCACTCAGGACCGTCGGCCAGACGATGCTGCTCATGGTAATGCTCAGGTTGATGTTGCCAAAGAGAAATGAAGCATAGGCCAGCCCGAGAAACCCGGCCGTAATCAGAATACGATTATTGATTTTTCCTACCAGCCGGCCCACCAGAATCGTCGCGAGGAAAGCGCCTACGCCGCGCGGACTCAAAGCCAAGCCGGCATCGAGCGCGGTGTAATGCAGGAGATTTTGCATGAAGAGCGGCAGGACAGCGGTAGTGCCGTAAAGCAGCGCACCGAGAATCGCGATCAGCGCACAGCCGACGGCGAGGTTGCGATTCTTCAGCACGCGTAGATCGACCAGCGGCTGGCTAGCCGTCAGTTCCCTAACGACAAAAGCAATGAAGGATGCCACTGAGATTGTGATGCACCATAGGATGGTGTGCGAGCCAAGCCAGTCGAGCTCCTGGCCTTTGTCGAGAACGAACTGCAAGGTTGCAAGCCAAAGCGCAAGAAAACCGAAACCCAGGTAATCGATATTCTTCGCGCTGACGCGACGCAGATAAGGCGGATCTTCGATAAAAGCATTCGCCATCAAAGCGGCGATGAGACCTATGGGCAGGTTAACGTAGAAGACCCACCGCCAACTGTAGTTGTCGGTGATCCACCCGCCCAGAGTGGGTCCCAGAATCGGCGCGACCACTACACCCATGGCAAAGACAGCCATAGCCGATCCGCGTTTCGCGGGCGGAAAGCTTTCGAGCAGCACGGCCTGGGAAATGGGTTGTAAGGCCCCACCCGCGGCGCCTTGCAGAACCCGCGCCACAACAAGGAGCCCGAGACTGGCTGCCGCGCCGCAAAGCGCGGAGGCCGCGGTGAAAAGAATGATGCAGGTGATCAGGAAGCGCTTTCGGCCAAAAAGGTTCCCCAGCCAGTTCGTCGCCGGCAAGATGATCGCGTTGGCAACGAGATAGCTCGTTAAAACCCAGGTTGCTTCATCGGTGGTCGCGGAAAGATTGCCCGCGATGTGCGGCAGTGAAACGTTGGCGACAGAAGTGTCGAGCACCTCCATAAACGTCGCGAGCATAACCGACGCAGCGATGAGCCATGGGTTATAACTCGGCCGCCAGGCGGCAGCGGCGTTAGGCGAATCAGACCGAGCCACGACTTTGCCTAACGAGCATAAGTCTTTCGCAGCCACCAAACGGTCGCGGCGCCCAGAATCGTGAGGGCAAGGGCGGCGACGACAATAACAATGATCGCCAATCTAAGGCTTCCCCTCACTTTCACGTCGGGCACCGCCGACATCCCGGGACCGAGCACCTGCTGCAGCCCAGGCTGTTCGTCGAGCACGATCTTCACCGGCACGCGCTGAACAACTTTGACGAAGTTACCGGTCGCATTTTCGGGCGGGAGCAGGCTGAAGCGCGCGCCGCTGCCAGCCTGAATGCTGTCGACGTGCCCACGCAGAGGCCGCGCCGGGTAGGCATCAACCGCCACCTCCGCGGGCTGACCTGGATGCATATTGGTAAGTTGGGTTTCTTTGAAATTTGCCGTTACCCAAACTTGTTGGGGTACGACGGCAAAGAGTGGCTGACCGAGCTGCACGAAGTTGCCGGGTTCAATCGACTTATTCGTTACTCGCCCCGTCTCCGGTGAAGTGAGTTTAGTGTAGGATTTCTGCAGCTCGGCCTGCCGCAGTTCGGCTTTCGCTTCAGCTACTTCCGCGCGCGCCGCACTTACTTGAGCTCGTGACGACCCCGCCTGTTTGACGGCTTCCTCAGCCAACGCGGCGGCGGCTTGCAGCTGCCTCTTTTTCGATTCGAGCGTGGCTTGGGAGGAATTTACGTCGCTGAGTGAATGTTGAAAATCTTGCTTGGAAATCGCTCCGCTGGCGATAAGGCCCTTGTTACGGCTCAAGTCACCCTGCAACTTTTCCGTATCCGCCGCCGCCGCCGTAGTCCCAGCCTCCACTGAGGCGTACGCCGCCCGGAGCGTTTTCACGTGGGCCTCGGCTTGCTCCGCCGACATTTGCGCATTCTCCAGATGCGCCTGGGCGACTTCGAGTGCCGCCTGCTTTTGCGCTACCGTCGCTTCGATATCACGCGGATCGATCTCGAGCAGAAGATCCCCCTTCTGCACCAGCTGGTTGTCCTTCACCTTCACGGTCGAAACTCGTCCCGCGATTTTTGGCGCAATGCTCACGATATGAGCGTCAATGAAAGCGTCGTCGGTACTTTCATGCGTGAGATTGTGGAAGAAAACGGTCGCGAGATAAACGATGCCTAGCGCTGCCAGGATGGCGGCGCCGATCACCACCCAGCGTTGACGAAAGAAAGGCCTCTTCACCGTCTCTAACGGTTGTTCGTCGAGATCGACCAACAGATCGTGGTCAGGCGGCTTGTGCCTCGCTCGCGTGCTCGATTCTTCTTCAAGGACAGGCATGGTCGTAAATTCGTTAGGCTGGGCTGCGCAGGCCGGCGGCACAGAAGTCGATAATGCGTTCCAGCACCGCCTCGCAATTCGTTAGGCGACAACGGCCGGCGGACGAAAGTTCAAGCACCTGGGCGTGGGCCACGGCGTGCAAAAATGCCCCGGACGCCAAATGCAGGCGCCAGTGCGCCTCGACGTCAGAGAGCTGTGGCAGGCTGCGCCGCAGGGCGCGATGAAACCGGCGCGTCTTTTCGGCAAACTCCTTTTGCACCAGCGGCTTGAGGTAGGCGCCTGGCTCCGCCAGACAAAGTGCCAGGAGACGCAAAAAGTTGCGACCGCCCTTGGAAGGTTGCGTGATTAACTCAACCATCGGGCGAAAGAGCGCCTCCAGAATTTTCTCGACCATCACGGGTTCACCGCCCGCTTCCGTTTCGAACTGATCCAGGAGCGCGAGGCGGGCCTCGTTCAGCGGTTTCATGCGGCGAGTCAGCATCGCGACGATGAGAGCGTCCTTCGTCGCGAAATGATAGTTAACCGCGGCCAAATTTACCTTCGCGGCGGAGGTGATGGCACGAAGCGAAGTCGCTTCGAAGCCGTTCGCGGCTACAAGTCGTTCCGTGGCATTAAGAATCGCCACCTTGGTAGCATGCAGTTGTTCCGCCATGGCAGCGAAACAATAATTCAAACGTTCGTTTGAATCAAGTGGAGTAAACACGAACCGTCTCCGTGCTCTCAGCCCGCGTCTCCGCGACGCAAATGCCAGAGTTACACTCAAGCGGCCTTGCGCCTTTTTGCCTTCGCCGTTTTCGCGGCATGCTTCTTTCCCCTTTCGGCAGTTGCCAGGCTTTGCTTCAAGACCTCAACCAGGTCGATGACCTTGGTCGAAGGCTTCTTCTCCTTCGGCTTCTCCTCGATTTCCTTGCCGCCCGCCTCTACCTTTTCTTCGATCACGTCGAGCAAGGCGTCGCGGTAATCGTCCTTGTATTTTTTCGGATCCCATTCCGAGGTCATGCTCTGCACGAGCGCCTCGGCCATATCGATCTCGCGTTTTCCAGGCTCCATTTTTTTGGGCACACTGAGTTTCTCGGAGTCGGCCAGTTCCTCGGCGAAGTGCATCAGCTCGAGCACAAGCGCGTGCTTCAGCGCCTTCACTCCGGCGAGATATTGACGCGTCTTAATGATGACCTTGGCAATGCCGACTTTGCCCGTTGCAGCCAGCACATCGCGTAACAAGACATAGGCTTTGTCGCCGCCTTTTTGCGGTTCGAGGTAATACGGCTTGTAAAAATACATCGGATCGATCTCGTCCAGGTCGACGAAATCCTGAATGTCGACCGTTTGCGTGGCCTCGAGATCGACTCGTTGAAAATCCTTTTCGCCCAGGACGACGAACTTTCCCTTCTCATATTCGTAGCCTTTCACGATCTGGTTCCAAGGCACTTCCTTGCCATCCTTCTCCGCCACGCGTTTGTAGTTTACCGGGCTAAGATCGCTCGATCGCAGAAGGCGAAACTTCAGTTCCTCCCGCCGGGTCGCGGGATAAAGAGCGATGGGAATATTGACCAGGCCGAAGCTGATATTGCCTTTCCAGATTGCGCGCATGCCAAGAGAAAATCGTGCCTCGGAAGCGATTTGCGCGCGTTCCCCACTTTCCCACGCCTCTTCGCCTCACTCGTTAGGCAGGGCAGAACGCACAAAACCGAGTGGCGTCTGCGCCGCGCCGCGAAAGCTCAAGGTGCTGCGCACTTTCTCGTTAGGCACCAGCTCTAGCCGACGACGACGACTCCGGCTGCATCAGACGCTTCAGATACGCGTGCTGAGATTTTTCGCGATGATAGCCTAGTTGTTCATAAAAGGGATGAGATTCAGGGCGGAGAATATTGCTGCGCACGACCACCTCCCCCACTCCGCGCTTGACGGCCCAGCGTTCGACTTCGGCGACAAGAATCTGACCTACCCCCTCACGCCGCGCAGCGTGGTCGACGACGAGCCCCATGATCTCGACTCGGCCGCTGGTAATGAGAAGGTCGCGCGCTTCGGCGGCGATCCAGCCAAGAAGGCGTGGCTGTTTCTCGGCCGCGGCCACCGCAATGAAATGATTCGGCCTGGCGAGCAGTGCCTCGAGACGAGCCAGGATCTCGCCGGCTGTGGCGGGATAACCAAGCTGGCTCGCCAGTCGGGCTATTTCAGCGGCATCGGCCAGACTGGCGCTGCGAATGGAACAAGGTGGTTTCGTCGCCATGCCGGCGAGCAAACACTTATACTCGTTAGGCTGCGGCCGTCAATTCCGCGACTCCGATCCCGCGCAATTGAAACAGGCGGATGAGTGTTTCTTCGATAAGGTTATTGGGGCACGAGGCGCCGGCGGTGATGCCGACCACAACCGGCCCGTTCGGCAACCAATCTCGCGCTACGACTTCGCGCTTCTCGTGCAGGATGTAATGGCGGATTTCTTTCTCAGAGATCAAGCGGCTGGCATTGAGAACAAAGTAGGTGGGCAGTTTTTCCTCCCCCATCTCAGCGAGGTGCGAGGTGTTGGAGCTATTGTAACCACCCACCACCAGGAGCAGGTCCATCTTGACGTTGAGTAACTCGCGCAGAGCGTCCTGACGCTCCTGGGTCGCTCCGCAAATGGTGTCGAAGAAACGGAAGTTCTTTGCCGCCAACGCCGTCCCGTCGCGATCGACGATGGCTCGCTGAATGCGCCGCTGTACCTCCTCGGTTTCGCCGCGCAACATTGTGGTTTGGTTGGCTACTCCCACCGTGCGCAGATGGACATCAGGATCAAAGCCCGGCGAGTAGGCGCCGCGAAATCGTTCAAGGAAAGCTTTCTGATCGCCGCCGTGCCGGATGTAATCGCAAACGAAATCGGTGTCAGCGAGGGTCAGGACAACCAGGTAATGACCATTGCCATCGCCCAGAGCGCGGGAGCTGGTGGCTTTGGTTTCTTCGTGCTCAGCCTTGCCGTGAATGATCGAGGTGGCCGATTCGCTGGCATATTTTCGCACCCGTTTCCAAACGCTCATGACGTCGCCGCAAGTGGTGTCAACGATCTGGCAACCGCGATCTTTGATCTGTTGCAGGATGGAAACTTCCGTCCCGAAGGCCGGCAGGATAACGACGTCATCGGGGCCGAGTTCAGATATGTCAGCCTGCTTGTTCTGGCCGATCAGGTTGCGAATGCCTAACGACGAGATTTGCTCGTTAACTTCCGGGTTGTGGATGATCTCGCCGACAATGAAGAGCCGGCGATCCTGAAAAACCTTGCGCGCTGCATACGCGAGATCGATCGCGCGCTCGACGCCGTAGCAAAAGCCGAACTGTTTCGCCAGTCGCACGGTGAGATCGCCGACTGAAATAATACCGCCGCCGCCGCGAACCTTATCGACAATATCGCTGCGATAATGCGACTCGACCTGTTCCTGAACCGCGGTCATGACCTCCGGCGTCCGGAGGTTGACCTTGTTGCGCGGAGTCGTGCCGCTGGAGATCAGGTTGGCGCTCACGCCCTTAGTTTCGTCGCCGCTTGGCCTGATCGCAAATCGTCAGTCACTAAGCCCGAACAATAAGCGACGCCGTGAAACATGCGGCGTCGTTTACGAAAGCGAAGCAGCCCCTGATAATCCTACTCCGTCAGGAGTGGTCCTTCCGGTTTCTGAAAGCCAGCCGAAGTAACCATCAGACTCGGATTGGGATCGGCCGCCTTGGAATCGTCCACGCGTTGCACCTTCGGTCCAATCGTTTCGTCCTCCGGTTGAGTGGTTGCGATGTCAACCGGCGTACCGATGCGCACGAGCGCGAAGAATTTGGGGGCTGCTTCCCCATGCAGGCGCACACAGCCATGAGTACGCGGATAGGGATGAACGAATCCCTGGTGAAACCCGTAAGCCGGCGCGAACTCGCACCAGTATCCCATCGGATAACCGACATAACGCCCGGGCACGTTATCGCCCGCATCCGCCGGGACCACTCGACCTTCCTGCACACGGTAGCCATACGAGCCAGAGCGTTTATTTTCGATCTTGTTGTAAATCTTGAAATGACCTTTTGGCGTAGGCTTGTTCGGCAAACCGACTGAACAGGCCGCTGCCATGAGGCATCGATCGCCTTCCATTACGTAAACATTTTGCTTCGAGAGGGAGAGATCGACCCGTACTTTGGAAGGATCGTGCGGTTTATGAGCCTCGACGTGATATGCACCGCCGCTCGAAGTCGGCATTGTCGTGCAGCTTGAAAGCAGAGAAAGCCCGGCCAGCGGGGCGAGAAGTAAAAGGCGAAGTGACGTCCGCATAAGTATCTAACTCGAAAGCGTATCAGGTCGGGTTTGTCAACCGCTACCGTGCATCCCACCGCCGACAAAAATGGCAACCGACCCGGCCTCGAAGGCCTCCGGCGGTTGCCATTTCCTAATTGTCGAATCGCTCGCGCGTTTAGTGGCGCGATTGAATCACCCCAAACAGTCCGTGGGATTCGTCCACAATCCCGGCGGTGAAGAAGACTTCGTTGTCGATGACGTGCAAGGCCCAGAGCTTCTCGATCTGGAGCGGAGTCTTATCCGGTTTGCGCATTCGGCCAAGAAAAGCGCCGCTTGTCGGATCGAAGCCGTTGACGGCACCGTCCCCGAAGTTTCCCACGAGCAATGCGCCGCTGAAATTTCCAAAATCCTCGGGCGCCAAAGCCAACCCCCAGGGCGAATTCAACGGACCCTGCGAAACCAGATGATTGACCAGGTTGCCATCGGCATCGAAGACCGCGAGATAACCGTGGCCTCGGCCGGGAACATCATCGTGCCCAGCGGCGTCCTGTTTCGCATAGGTGACGTAGATGAGATTGTTGATGTTTTCGATTCCAAAAGGAGCGTAACCACTCGGCACATTGGGATCGATAAACGCCGCCGGATCGTCGATTTCGGCAAACGTATCGTCATAAATGCTCACCTTAGCCTCGTGAAAGTTGGTCACGAAAAGACGCAGACCTTGCGAGGAAGTTCCAAGCGCCGCGCCTTTGTAAACCGCACCCTCGGCTCCATCGTCCACCGCGCGGATGGCATGATCGGCAGCGACTGTCGGGCTCCAACCGGAGATACTCCCGTCTTCGCTGACGAAGATAAAGATCGCCGGACCGGAAAGGCCGTTTTCGGATACGACAAATCCCGCGCTGGAATTAAAGACAGTCCCGGTCGGGTTTGCGCCTTCCGTATTGGTCGACGAAGCGGGAATAGTCACGATGAGGGACTGAGGCACGCCATTCGCGTCATAAAGGGTCGAAGTGCCGGTGCCATTGTTCGCCACCCAAATGGTTCCGCCGCCTCCGACCGCGATTCCCCAGGGATTAACAAGGTTCGCGTCGGTCCGCCGGGCTACGCCGGGGATATCGGAAACCAAATTGGTCGCTCGGTAACCCGCCCAGGCCTGACTGGCCGCGGCGAGAGTAAGAAAAAAGACGCCTAGTGAAATACTTATGTTCGTTAGGCGCCTGAAACCTCTGCGGGAAACATCCCGCGTTGCTTTTCCATATGTTAGTTGCATTACAATTGCCTTTCCTTGTTTGTTGGATGACTTCTTCTTCGAGAGAAGAATGAATCGCGAAAAAATCAGCCCACTTCTTTTGCCGGCAAGAGAATATCCGTAACAGCTCTGTTACGTGCCCATGTAGCCGAGGGCACCTCAAGCCAGTCACTCCCGCACAACCGCAGGCTTAGATCCCCACGAGCGATGGCACCGGCAGCTCGATTTGAAGTCCAGTTTGAACCCCACTCGGTAAGAGTGCGCTATTTCAGCTGCAAGGAGCGCCAAATCACCCTAACGACAAAAGGACAGGCAAGCGGGACGAGATGACAAGAAGCGAAGCGAGAGTCGGGTTGTCGCTTCCTTTCTCGGTCAAGACCCCGCGTCGAGTTCAATGCTTTGCACTTTTTTCTTTTCATTATTCGTGATTTCCGTTCCACTACCGCGGACGATCAAAGCGAAGCCGAGCGCACAATCATTAACACTTTTGGAGTAACTTATGCCTTCCCAATTCAAACCAGTCCGGTTTTTCGTCCTGATGGCTTTGGCAGCATTCATTGTCTGTGGCGCGGTGGCGTTCTTTACCGAGAGAGCCAAGCACGGCCGAACAGCGCCGGAACGCGCGGCCTATTCGCTGGGTGAAAAGGCGGGCGAGACGGCTGCGCCGGACGCCAAATTGCCAGGCGCTGCGGATCTGAACATGATCGCGCAAGCGCGCTTCAGACAGGATGGAACGGGAGAGCAGGAGAGTTGGGATCTGGCTTACGAAAACGGTTATGAAGCTGGATTTAAGAAGACTCATCCAGCACCGTGAACCCGAGTGAGATTCGTCCTCCGCCTCTACCGAAGAGAAAGCGGTTTCCCTGGATTATCTACTGGGCTGTCCTTGGCTTGATCATTCTCGTGGCACTGGCGCCAATTGGGTCGGTCGTGGCATGTAGCTGGATCGCGAACACGCATGGTTGCAAGGTCGACGAGGGATCGGTTCATCCGTGCATGATCAACGGGAAGGATTATGGGCACATGCTTTACACGTTAGGTGTAATGGGCTGGCTGATGCTGGTCACTTTGCCAGGCGGAGCACTCGCCCTGGGGCTTTGGTTGGTCGTGCTTCTCCTGCATCGTAGCCGATGGCAGAAGACCGCACTCATCGGCTAGAGGTGTCATGTCTTCAGGGCCGAAAGCGGATTCGGCGACGGACACGGGCTCCAAAAGTGGCTGCCGACTCTAACATTTCTCAGACAAAGACTTGCGCTCGCACCTAAGAGTGTTTAAGAGATTTTCAAGTCAAGTTATTGAACCTATGAAAACCACCTTACTTGTATTGTTGGCTGGCTTCGGGGTCATGGCCGTCCTGGCCGCCGAAAAATCGACAGAGAAAAGTTCCTCCATGAAGGAAGAGCATGTCCTGCTTAACATGGCAGATGTCCAATGGACTGAGGCGCCGCCAAGCCTCCCGCCCGGGGCGCAGTTTGCGGTCTTGCAAGGCAATCCTGCCAAAGTAGGCGTTTACACCGTCCGTCTGAAAGTGCCTTCGGGTTACAAAATTCCGCCGCATACTCATCCCACGACAGAGAATGTCTCGGTGATTTCGGGGACGATGTCCTTTGGCATGGGTGGCACTTTCGATGACTCGAAAGGAACGCAAATCACTGCCGGTGGGTTTGCCAGCATGCCAGCCCACATGCAGCATTATGCCTGGTCCACTGGCGACACCGTCCTTCAAGTGCACGGCCAGGGGCCATTCCGGATCGACTATGTCAATCCGGCCGATGACCCACGTCACGCAAAGAAATAGTCAGCGTTGAGAGCTTGTAGAGTGACTTAAGCCAGTTGTATTCCCACAACTCGTTTGAATTTGCCGTGCCAGCGAAAATCCTGGCGCGGCATGTCGAGGCCCAGACTAACCTCGTTACGCTTACCGCCGCCTTACTCGGCTTACGGCCGGTTTTCAGTGGACAGCCGCCGCATTATCGGTTGTAATCCCGGTATGTCGCGAACAGTGCAACTTTATCTTCTGATCACGAGCGTGGCCTTGGTCGGAATTTTCGGAATTCTTAGGTTAGGACGCGATTTGACGCCGGCTTCGCGTGCAACCGCGCCGGCGAGTGTCTCACAAAGCGCTGTGGTTAATTCAACTGCACCCGCTTCAGCTGTCTCGGCAGCGACTCATAGCCTTTATCAGAATGGCGCCAGCGGTCTTAGCCGCCTCTTTTTGCAGCTATTGGTAATTGTGGCTGCGGCGGCACTCTTCGGAGCTTTGTTCACGCGGCTCGGCCAGCCCGCGGTCGTAGGTGAAATGATCGCAGGTATTCTTCTTGGGCCATCTCTCTTCGGACTGATCGCACCGTCCCTTTTCGGCTTTCTTTTCGCGCCTTCCACCCTGGAGCCACTGCGTCTCTTTAGTCAGATCGGTGTCTGTCTTTTCATGTTCGTCGTCGGGATGGAACTGGATGTGGCACGCTTGAAGGAGCAGGTTCAGACGGCCGTCGTGGTAAGTCATGCCAGCATCGTCATTCCCTATCTCCTGGGAGTCACCCTTGCGCTATTTCTTTACGAATCTCTCGCTCCTGCCGGTGCTTCTTTCGCTGCCTTTGCCCTGTTTATGGGCATTGGAATGAGCATCACTGCCTTTCCCGTCCTGGTGAGAATGCTTAAGGACCGGAACTTGTTTCATACTCCTCTCGGCACGATGGCGACTGCCTGTGCAGCGGTGGATGACGTGACCGCGTGGACTATCCTCGCCTTCGTTGTCGCGATAGCTAAAGCTACGACGATGAGTGGCGCCATCCTAACTCTGGCTCTGGTGGTAGCTTTCGTTAGTTGCATGCTACTCGCGGTACGACCGGCTTTGCTCTGGTGCCTCGGCATGGCGGACATGGAAAAGGCTGAACCTTCCAAGCCCGCCCTCGCCATTGTCCTGGCTCTTGTTCTGGCCTCGGCTTTCAGCACGGAAACCATCGGCATCCATGCCTTGTTTGGCGCCTTCCTGGCCGGCGCAATCATTCCCCGCGCGAGCGACTTTCGAGAGAAGCTGGCCGTGCGTGTGGAGAACATCAGTTCGGTTTTGCTTCTGCCGGTATTCTTCGCATATACCGGTTTGCGCACTCAGATAGGTCTGTTAAAGGATCCCTCCGATTGGATCATCTGTTTTGTCATTATTGCCGTTGCGACCGTTGGCAAGCTGGGAGGAAGCGCCCTTGCCGCGCGCCTGACGGGCTCCAACGGCCGGCTTTCTCTTCAGCTAGGAGCTCTCATGAACACGCGCGGCCTCATGGAACTAATCGCACTCAATATCGGCTACGATATGGGTATTCTATCTCAGCGAATCTTTGCCATGCTCGTGATAATGGCCCTGGTCACGACAGCGCTGACCGGCCCTCTTCTGACTCTGTTTCGCACTTCCAGCGAAAGCCTTCTACCGGTTCCTAATCGCGTGAGCGACGCTTGATGCGAGGCTCCGCCGGAAGAAGAGGACCTGGTGCGATCTGCTTTCACCTTCATATTTGTTAGCTGGTGGGATACTTTTTTTTAGCTAGATTGCGATCAATCCCGCCGATGTGGCGAAATGGCAGACGCAACGGACTTAAAATCCGTTGGGCGTAACAGCCCGTGCCGGTTCGAGTCCGGCCATCGGCACTCTACGATAAAGGGATACCTACGAGGCTCAATCCATTTTCTTACAAGAGGAGAAATTTCAAGTTATGAAGAACACCCTTGTTTTAATTATTACGCTCCTCTTAGGCGGCTTTTCCGCGTTGGCCCAAGACACAGACTGTCCAGGCACATCTCCAGCGATACCGGACCGTAGTGAAGTTTATGCCGTCGCGGATGACGGTTTGACGCTATTACATTGGGATCTGTGGCTACCCGCTACGACGCCCGCGCCGGTCGTCCTGGTTATCCATGTTGGTGGTTACAAGTTGGGAATTCGCGGACCTGGCTCAATCGCTGCCGACCTCGCCCAACACGGGTTTATCGCCGCCGCGATCGACTATCGACTGGACGCGTTCGATCCGACGAATCCTGTCACCGCCAATTCGCTGGCTTATGCGGATAACGTCGGCGCCCAATACACACAAGTAAGTGATGTAAAGAAAGCGATCCTTGCCGCGCGGGACCCCACTTCGATTGTTATTCCACACCATCCAGCAAGCTTCTTGATCGGAAAGACTACAGGCAAGGTGGGCGCCGTCGGTGGTTCGGCTGGAGGCTCGCATGCTTTTTACTGTGCGATTACCGGCATGCCTGACCGCGATCGTTTGGATTGCGCGGCTTTGTTGTCAGGAGCCTACCAATTTGACGATCTGCGCTCGCTCAAGACGACCAACACAGGCCCCGTCTGCCGTGTAAAGGTGGATTTCAACTCGAACGTAAGCGTCTATTGCGGGCTGCCTGGACCGGTAGATACGAACAAGCCACTACCCAAGGTGTTGACGATGGGTTCGCCACTTTATCCTCTCACCCAAATGTCACAGTCTGACGCTCAGTCCATTCCTCCGCTTTTTCTTATCGCCACCGATAACGATCCCATCACCCCCTATCAGATCGATGACTTAAAGTCGGCGCTCGATCGGCTAAGAGTGAGGAATTACTTTGAGACAGTCATTACAGACAGTTGCTGCCATGCTTTTGAATATTGGAAGAAGATAGTCGACGGCGCCGAGGTTAACGAAACCGTGTCTCGCTGGCTCTGGACTAACTTACAAGTGAACAAATAAAAGCGGTGAAACCTATCCGCGCAGTTAAGGCACAACCGTTAGGGCCAGGTCGTTTCCGTTGCCTCGCCATGGTTCTCGAACAACGCTTGTCCGGCCGTGGTGGTTTCGCAGAGAGACATCGTGGAGGGGCGTTGAACGCTAAAATGTGCGTCGCCAGCGGTGGCTCTATTTTGGAAGTTACCGGAGCCCAACCTCGACGCGGCTTAGAGAAACTGGAAACAAGTTTTCCCGGTCGCTCAGCAAGCCATTGAGTGGTTGCCACTTCGACCAGGCAGCCCGAAAAATTTCAGGCTCGACATCTTCAACAGAAGTCTCCATTCTCCAGACCAGACCATTTCTACGCAACGCAACCAACTGGCCTAACGAAAGGTCCAAATGAAAATATCGGTTCGTGCCTCGGTTCCCTCAGTATTTGCTCGCCTCGTGGCGCTCCGCGTCGTCGTCCTGACGATTTCTATTGTCGTGTCGGCTTCCCTGGCTTGGGCACAGTCGCCCGTGACCGACGGAGAATGGACGACACTTCCCACGCTCATGCCGATCAATCCCATTCATTGCGGCATGCTGCACGATGGAAAGATTCTGGTCGTCGCTGGCTCGGAAAACGACCCGACAGAAGACGATTACTACGCCGGTGTTTTCGATCCGGCGACGGGCAACACGGCAGTGCAGGAGCTTCCTTGGGATGTCTTCTGTAACGGGATGGTCGCGCTGCCCGACGGCCGGTTTATTGTCGCCGGCGGGACCACGCGATACGATCCGTTTGCGGGCGAACCGCGAGTGACCGTCTTCGATCCGGTGACCGAGAAATTCAACACGGTCGAACCGATGGCCGACGGCCGCTGGTATGCGACGGCGACGAATCTTGGAAATGGAAGTCTGATGGCGTTCTCGGGATTGAGCGATGAGGGCCCGGTAAACAATACGGTGGAAATTTATAATCTGGCGACGGGCTGGAGTCCCGAATATGTCGCGCCCTGGAGTCCGCCGTTGTATCCCCGCATGCACCTCTTGCCTAACGGCACCGTGGTCTACACCAGCCCGACGAACGCCACCAGCATCTTCGATCCATCCTCGCATGCCTGGACACTTGGGATTGCACATTCCGTTTATCCCGATCGAACCTACGGCACCGCTGTCATCCTGCCTCTGCGGCCGGAGACTGGGTATGCGCCGAAGATCGTGATCATGGGCGGTTCCAACCCGGCTACGAGCACCGTTGAGCTACTCGATCTTTCTGTCACGACTCCCGCCTGGCGTTCGCTGCCCCCGATGTCCGAACCGCGAATCCAAATGAACGCCGTGATTCTGCCAACTGGAAATGTGCTCGCGCTCGGCGGCTCGCTGATTGACGAGAACCCGAACACAGCGAGTCTGAATGGCGATCTCCTCGATCCCGTGAGCGAGACATGGAGTTCGGCGGGCGTCGCAACTTATCCACGTCTCTATCACTCGGTGGCCTTGCTCTTACCCGACGCCACCGTCTGGGTCGCGGGGAGCAATCCGGTCCGCGGAACTTACGAACAGCACATGGAGATTTATTCACCGGCTTACCTTTTCACCCTCGACGGGAGTGGCAACGTTATTCCAGCAACGCGACCCACGATCACGAGCGTGGCGACAGAGGTGGGTTATGGCGCACGCTTCAAAATTGCGACGCCTGACGCAGCCAGCATTAGTTCCGTCGTGCTCGTTAGGCCAGGCGCGGTCACCCATGCCTTCGACATGGAGCAGCGCCTGATCGGGCTCTCGTTTGGACTAGGCAATGGTTTGCTCAAGGCGACCGCGCCGCCTAACGGATTTCTCGCGCCGCCCGGTTATTACATGCTCTTTCTGGTTAACCAGGCGGGCGTGCCGTCTCTGGCCAGTTTTATTCACCTCACCTCCACCCCCAACGATGCTCCACCGAATGGGAGAATCGCCCTTCCTAGTGGCGATCTCGTTATTAACGCGGGCGACAGGGTGAAGTTTTCCGGCGGGGCGACCGATACCGATGGCACCGTGACAGCTTACTCCTGGATCTTTCCGGGAGGCTCTCCTGGTAAAGTCTTGAAGCGGACTCCCGGGACGGTGACTTTTACTGAGGCTGGCGTCCAGGTGATCTCCATGACTCCGTTCGATAATCAGGGAGTCAATGATCCCAGTCCACCCACGCGTACAATCACTGTCCAGCCGACACCCGAACCACGTCTTGTGCCTAACGAATGAGCGTCGCCGAGCGGATGCGGCGGCTCGGGATCGAACCTGCGGACCTCGAGGAAAGCTTTACACGCTCCTCTGGCCCGGGCGGCCAGCACGTGAACAAAGTGGCGACCGCGGTGACCTTGCGGCATCGCCGGAGCGGTGTCGCCGTTACTGTGCAGGATTCCCGTTCCCAGGCGCGCAACCGT
Source organism: uncultured Verrucomicrobiae bacterium (assembly GCA_963801255.1). GTDB lineage: Bacteria > Verrucomicrobiota > Verrucomicrobiia > Chthoniobacterales > UBA10450 > JAICXG01. The sequence continues at coordinate 176,919 of CAWDEC010000015.1, forward strand.
GTCCTCGCCCTCGATCGACTTCTGCAGGCGCTCGAGCAGCGTGAAGAAGTAGCCCGGCAGGAAAAGCGAGCCCGCATTGCACGGCAGCGGCGACGCGAATCGCCTCGACCGCGCGCTTTGAAGAAGAGAATCCTGGAAAGCAAACGTCGGCGCGCGCAACTGAAGAAACTGCGGGCAAAGGAATTCGATTAAGCGGAAGCTCCCGCTCGTGACCAGGAAGATCCGGGTGGGAATTATCGGCGCAGGATGGCCGGGACAGCAGCACGCGCGGGCTGTCCGCGCCGCGCCGGGAGCAATTCTGGAGGGTGTGGCCGAGCCTAACGAACAAAGGGCAAAGGCATTTCGGGAGACTTATGAGCCGCGAAAGCGTTTTGCTGATTACAGCGATTTACTGGCAGACACAGCGATTGACGCAGTGATCAATTGCCTCCCTAACGATCTTCATTTTCCGATAAGTCTGGCGGCCCTTCGTGCGGGTAAGCATGTGCTCTGCGAAAAGCCGCCGACCTTGAATAGCGCCGAGATGCGCGTCCTTCAGGAGGAAGCAGGGAAACTCGGTCTCGTCTACTTTTTCAGTCGGCAATTCCGTTTCACGCCCGCAATGCGTCGGGCACATGATCTGATCGCGCATGACGAACTGGGTAAAATCTATTTCGCCGAAGCCGTCTGGATCCGCTCGCGTGGCATTCCCTCCGGCCTGGGCGACTGGTTTACGGACAAGAAACGGTCCGGGGGTGGCGCACTCATCGACATTGGCATACACGCGCTTGATTCGGCCTGGTATCTCATGGGCACGCCACGACCCGTTTCCGTGACGGCTTCGGTTTTTCAAAACTTCAAACATCTCGTTAGGTCGCCCCTCTTCGACGTTGAGGATGCCGCTTTCGCCTTCATTCGTTTCGCGAACGACGCAGTGGTGCAGCTCAAGACATCCTGGGCGGGCAATCTCACGGATGAGATTCCACAGGGGCTTTATTTCGGCCGCGAACTGAATAATTGCACGGTCTACGGAACCAAGGCGACAGTGCGACTCAAGCCGCTTACGCTTTTTCGCGACAAGGATGGAAATCTAGTGGATGAGGCTCTAGAGCCACCGGATGAGCGCGACTCCTTTGAACTTCAAATGCAGAATTTCATTGATGCAATCCTTGGTTGCGCCGCGCCCGTGAATAATGCGCAACAGGCCGTCTATCTGATGGAAATGGTCGATGCAATCTATCTTTCCAGCAGCACGGGCCAAGAAGTGTCCATTTCGCGCGCCTGAAAAATTACACGTTAAGCCATCCGGCCGCGGGATTTGCTACGAATGGGAATTGTTACTATTAAACCTATACTATGAAAAGACTGATTCTCTTGCTTCCGATTATTCCGGCTTGTGCCGTGGCTCTTGCCTCCTGCACCACAGTGGAGAAGGAGCCCGCTTCGACTACCACGACCACTCACACCACCGAAACAGTACAACACACGCCGACCACCACTAGTACGACGGTGACTCGCCAAGGCATGGGCGGCTACTAGGCTGCAGCGCAAAATTGCAGAAGACGACCCAGGGGGATGCGACCGCATCCCCCTTTTCGTTAGGCGAGGTGTTTGCGCACTTCGAGAGTGCCTTAGAAGCTAGAGAGGCTGGCCATCGCCTAACCTGAGGACGTAACTGGCAAAGGCTGATTTCGCGCTCGTCAGGCTTCGACGATTTCTTCTGTCTCGCGACTAACCACCGGCGCTATGGCCTGGAGCTTCTCGCCGCTCTTCAGGTCCATCAACTTTACGCCTTGTGCGTTGCGCCCCGTCTCACGAATTTCCCCTACGCGGGTGCGGACCATCTGGCCTTTGGTGGTAATCAGCATGAGTTCGTCCTTATCTGTGACCGTGAGTGCTCCGACGACGCGGCCGGTTTTTTCTCCGGTCTTCATGGTGATGATGCCTTTCCCGCCCCGTTTTTGCAGGCGGTAATTATCGAAAGCTGTGCGTTTGCCGATTCCGTTTTCGCCTGCCACGAGCAGCATGGCGTCGTTATTGACCAGCGAGATGCCAACCACAAGATCGCCTTTCTCCGGCCGAATACCCCAGACGCCGACCGTATTGCGACCCTGGTCCCGCAGTTCTTCTTCGTGGAAGCGCAGGCTCATCCCCTCGGAGGTAATTAGCACTATCTCGTTATCGCCATTCGTTAGGACAGCGTCGATCAGGCAATCATCTTCTTCGATCTGAATGGCAATGATGCCCCCTTTGCGGAGATTGCTGTAATCAGAGAGGTTCGATTTCTTGACGATCCCAGTGCGTGTCGCGAAAACGATATGGAGCTTCTCGTCCCAGGTCTCATCGACGGTATTGGCACCGCTGCCGCTGCGCTTCGATTGCACACGGATGGTGGCTGCAATTTTCTCGCCGCTGCGTAACTCGAGCAGGTTGGCGATCGAACGTCCCTTCGACGCGCGCCCCATTTCGGGGATCTCGTAAACCTTCTCAACGTAACAACGCCCCGACTCGGTAAAGAACATCAGGTAATCGTGCGTCGTAGCCGTGAAAAGATGTTCGATGAAATCGCCCTCGTCTTCCTCCGTCGCGCCTTCGCGCGTAGTCATGCCAATGACGCCTTTGCCGCCGCGGCGCTGGGCGCGGAATGCGCTTACCGCTGTGCGCTTGATGAAGCCACCATGTGTGATGCTGATGATGGTGCCTTCGTTGGCGATCAGATCCTCCATGTTCATCTCGCCTTCGTCAGGCACGAGCTGCGTCAGGCGCGGGCCGGCATATTTTTGCTGAATCTCGCGCAGCTCTTTCTTGATGATTTGAAAAACACGAATCTCCTTCGCCAGGATGTCGCGCAGGTCCTTGATTGTCTCGAGCAGCTCCCCGTATTCGTTAATGACCTTTTCCCGCTCCAGGCCAGTGAGCTGGTAAAGTCGTAGTTCAAGAATCTGATTGGCCTGATGCTCGCTGAAAGCGTAACGCCCTTCGGTAAGGCGGGCTTCGTCTCGAATCAGAACACCAATTCGCTCCACTTGCCGGCGGGTAAATTCGAAGGCGAGCAGTTTTATCCGCGCTTCTTCGCGATTTGCCGACTCGCGAATGATGCGGATGAACTCATCCAGATTCGCCAGCGCGATGAGGTAACCTTCCAGCGTCTCAGCGCGTTCTTCCGCTTTGCGCAGTTCATAGCGCGTGCGGCGCAAAACAACTTCGCGGCGATGCTCGATGAACGCGGCGTTAGCCGCCTTGAGCGCGAGCAGTTTCGGTTTGCCGTGATCGATCGCCAGCATATTGACGGCGAAGGATGACTCCATCGCCGTGTGCTTATAGAGGTTGTTAATGACTACTTTCGGCAACGCATCGCGCTTCAGTTCGATGACGACGCGCGTGTTTTCGTCCGACTCGTCGCGAATGGCGGTGATGTCGCTGAGCACCTTCTCGTTCACGAGTTGCGCAATACGCTCGACGAGCGTGGCGCGATTGACGTTGTAAGGAATTTCCGTGATGACGATCTGTTCGCGGTTACCCTTAAGTTCTTCAACGCCGGCTTTGCCACGCACCTTCAGGCTACCTCGGCCGGTCTCGATATATTGCCGCACACCTGCGATACCGCAGATCGCACAGCCAGTCGGGAAGTCAGGTCCCTTGACGTGCTTCATCAACCCCTCGACATCGATTTCGGGGCTATCAATTTGCGCGCAGATACCATCGATGATTTCCCCGAGATTGTGTGGTGGAATGTTCGTCGCCATCCCGACGGCGATGCCGGTGCCACCGTTCACGAGCAGATTCGGGAATGCCGCTGGGAAAACGGTGGGTTCCGTGCGCGTCTCGTCATAGTTAGGCACGAAGTCGACCGTGTCCTTCTCCATGTCGGTCATGAGGGCGGCGCCGAGATGAGTCATGCGCGCCTCGGTGTAACGCATGGCCGCGGGCGGGTCGCCTTCTACCGAGCCAAAGTTGCCCTGACCGTTGACAAGGGTTTCGCGCATCGCCCACGGCTGCGCCATATGAACGAGCGTAGGATAAATCACCGCCTCGCCGTGCGGGTGATAGTTACCGCTCGTATCGCCGCAGATCTTGGCACACTTGCGGTGCTGTCGATTTGGAAAAAGCGAGAGATCGTGCATCGCATAAAGGATGCGGCGTTGCGACGGCTTTAATCCATCGCGCGCGTCGGGCAATGCGCGCGAGATAATGACCGACATAGAGTAATCGAGAAACGACCTGGAAACTTCCTCGGCGACGTTAATCGGTTCGACTTTTTCGTTGGCGTTATACATGAAACTAAGAAATCAAAAGTTCGTTAGATGGGTGCAGGTCCAGGAAGCGTTGCTCCCATTCACGCGAGAGCACGTCGGTTTGCCTGATGGTGACGGGCTGGAGTTGCTCGCGGCGCGGCACACGGATTTTTAGGAAGTGCAACACACCCGCGATCGTCGCGCCATAGTTCGTGACCAGGTCTTCGTATTCGACGGGATACGGTTGAATTCCAATCCTCTGAAAGAAGCGTTGCCAGATCATTTCTTCACGACGCGTATCCTCCAGACAGCTGGCGATAAGATCGGGATCGAACTCGGGCGCGCCGGAAGCAACGTTACCTTCCTGGATTTTCCAGAGACCGGTTTGCGCTGCCCGCGCCTTGGAAATGGCCTGGCGCACCTTATTTCGTCTGACAATTTGGACGAACTGCAGGTTGGGAAAAGCCTCGCGTAACATGTCGAGATCACCCGCTTCGCTTCCGCCGCCAAAGGCTCGTGTTTCGCGCAAGCGCGCCAGAAATTCCGGCAGATACCAACCCATCAGCTTAAAGCCAAAAACTTCATTGGAGGTCGCCGTAGCCGGAACGATTTCGCGCACATAGTCGGCGAAATCCGTCGATTCGAGTCCGCTGCGGGCAGCATATTCAGGTTGATACTTCGGGAGAAAGAATTGTTTGGGGCGACCAGCGCGGCGCGTCTCGCGCAATCCGTCGGTCAGCAGATTACTTCCCGAGCGCGCGATCGCACAAACCACATAGCAAAGCCGTCGATGCCGGAGGCTGTGAAAGAGTCCACCCACGGCGCTAAACGTCGAGGTTGCGCACGTTGAGCGCGTTGTCTTCGATGTATTGGCGGCGGGGCTCGACCACATCGCCCATCAGCTTGGAAAACATTTGGTCGGCTTCGACCGCGTTGTCATCATTCAAATCGACCTTGAGCAGCTTCCGCTTCTCCGGGTCCATCGTGGTGTTGAACAGCTCTTTGGCATTCATTTCGCCAAGACCTTTGAAACGCTTGATTTGCACTCCGCGCCGGCCGATCTCCAGGATTTTCTCCAGAATTTCCGGAATGGAGAAAAGTGGATGTGAAGTTGCGCGGTCCCCCTCGCCCTCGCTTAACTCGAAGATCGGATGATCGGCTGCGGCGTAGTGATCGACCTTCAGACCTTTGCGCGCCAGCTCCGTGATTACTTTATGAATCGTAGTCGCCTCGTGCAATTCGACCAGCTTACCACGGCGGCGCGGACCATTGGTCTTAGCCGGCGCATTTGTCAGAGGAAGCAGCTCCTGCCCTATCTCCTCGTCAAATAGATTCAAATCGAGATTGGCTTCGTGAAACTGTCTCACGGCGCGCTCGTCCTGGAAATAATGGACAGCCTCCTCATTACCATCGCGCACTTTCACAAGGTAGGCCGGCAGTTTATCGGTTCGTTTGTCCCGATGATTCAGAAAATCTTCAAAGTCGCCGCCATGCCGACGGACTGACTCGCTAAGCTTTGATAACTTACTAAGCTGATCGAGTATATCCTTTAACTGTGTGGCACTTAATTCCTTGTTATCGGCAAGGTTTTTTAGTCGAACGTCTTCCGCGCCTAACGAGATTAGGATCTTATTCAGTTGCGCATCGTCGTCGACGTACTCCTCACGCTTCTTACGCTTGATCTGGTAGAGCGGAGGTTGAGCAATGTAGATTTTGCCCGCCCGCACCAGTTCCGTCATCTGTCGATAGAAAAAAGTGAGGAGCAAGACGCGAATGTGCGAGCCGTCTACGTCCGCGTCGGTCATGATGATGATGCGGCCGTAACGGAGTTTGGTGATATCGAACGTCCCTTCGTTCTCCTTGCCGTTGCCGCCCTCCTCCTTCGGCCGTCCAATACCTGTGCCAATGGCGGTGATCATCGACTGGATCTCGGTATTCTTCAGCGCCTGATCTAGTCGCGCTTTTTCGACATTGATTAACTTTCCGCGGATGGGCAGGATCGCCTGATAGCGGCGGTCGCGCCCTTGTTTGGCAGAGCCACCGGCCGAGTCACCTTCGACGATGTAAAGTTCGGTCAACTCCGGATCGCGCTCGGAACAATCGGCCAGCTTGCCGGGCAAGCCTCCACCGGTAAGCGCGCCTTTGCGGATGGTTTCGCGCGCTTTACGGGCAGCTTCTCGCGCGCGGGCAGCAGTTAGGACTTTGTCGAAAATCTTCTTCGCGACCGGCGGGTTCTGATCGAAGTAGGTCATGAGGCCGTCGTAAACGACCGAGTTCACAATGCCGTCGATTTCGGTGTTAACGAGCTTAACCTTCGTCTGTGATTCGAAGCGCGGGTTTGGAAGCTTGATGCTTAGAACCGCGATCAGTCCTTCGCGCACATCGTCGCCCGAGATCGACGGGTCTTTGTCTTTCAACAGGCTGTTGCTTCTGGCGTATTGATTGATCGCTTTCGTTAGGGCGGTTCGAAATCCAGTGAGGTGAGTCCCGCCGTCGGGATTCGGAATCGAATTCGCAAAGGGCAGGATCTGGTCATTATAGCCATCGTTATATTGCATCACGACGTCCACGAAAACTTCGTCGCGTTGACGCGAAATCACGACCGGCCTGGGATGGATGACATTCTTGTTTTCGCCCAATTGTTTAATGAACTCTTCGATCCCGTGCTTGTAGATGAAGGTTTCCTTTTTCGGCGGTTCGCTGCGCTCATCCGTAAGAATGATCTCAAGCCCCGGGTTGAGAAACGCCAACTCGCGCAGACGCGTCGCCAGACGCTCGAACTTGAACTCGACCGTAATGGTGAAAATTGTCGGATCAGGCAGAAAAGTAATCAGCGTGCCGGTGATTTTTTTGTTCTTCAGCTCGCCGATCACGCTCAGCTTTTCAGTCGTCTTACCCCGCTCAAACGCCATATGATAGACCTTGGCGTCGCGTGAAACTTCGACCTTGAACCAATCAGAAAGGGCGTTGACGCATTTCGCGCCGACGCCGTGCAAACCGCCGGAATATTTATATGCGCCCTGACCGAACTTTCCGCCCGCGTGCAGGTTCGTCAGGACCAGCTCGACTGCCGGCATCTTGAATTTCGGATGCATATCGACCGGGATGCCGCGGCCGTTGTCCCGCACCGAGACGGAACCATCGACATGAATCGCCACATCGATCTTTGTGCAATAACCGGCAAGATGTTCGTCGATCGAGTTGTCGAGAACTTCAAAAACGCAATGATGCAAGCCGCGTTCGTCCGGATCGCCGATATACATCCCCGGACGTTTCCGGACGGCTTCCAGACCCTCGAGTTTGTCGATCTGGGCGGCGTCGTACTTCTGGTTTTCGGAGATTGTGGCGGGTCGATCGGATCGTGATGGAGAAACAGCGGTTTCGTCGTTGACTTGGAGCATAGAAGGCGCGGTAGGCCGCGACTCCAAAACATAGGCGAAAAGGGGCTTCCGACAACTAATTATCTGAGCCAAAACGTTCGGTCTCGAACCCAACATTTAGCGGCCGGGCGAAACGCCGAACCCAGAATATTGTGGAAATGTTCCGCACGGTTGGAACGGAGATGTCAACCTCAAAGTGGAATTGGCTACAGGACGACTGATGATGCCCTTGGTTGCCGCGCAAACCCGATTGTCCCCGTGTTTTTAGCGCGTCTTGCAACTGAGCGTCGGGCCACGGCGCAATTGACATTCGCGGCAAAAGATCCGATGCCATCTTCATGGATTGTATTCTTTCGCGTGAGTCGTTTTTTTCGTCGGTTGCGCGCGCCTTTGGCTTTGGCGGGACCGCTTTGTTATTTTTCGCGTTTGCTCTTCCCACCGCCCGCGCCGGTTTTGTCGAAACTTTCGATAACGGCGCTAATGAAGGCGATTGGCATTTGACTGTGAATCCGCCAACCGTCGAACCGGATGGTGGAAACCCCGGAGCCTATCTACGCGCCAGCGCCGATGCCGCGGTCCCGACGTGGTATGTCCCAATCGGCACGTCGACGACCTATTTTTTAGGCGATTTCGTGCACACAAAAGTGGGAACGCTCGCGGTCGACATCGATATCTTTAGCGGCGTTGAGGTCCCGGATCGCGCGGTGACGCTCGATCTCGAGACAACGTTAGGCACGGGCGATTTCAGCAAAGGTGTGGATGCTTATTACATCGGGACTGATATCTCGACTTTTCCCGAAGGCTGGCAGACCTATGAGTTTCCGATCAACGCAACCTCACCGACGATTCCGCCGGGGTGGGTAGTTACGAAAGGCAACGGCCGGCCTGGCACCGACGCCGATTGGGAGGCATTGATGCATGACGTCGAGACGCTAGGCGTAGAGCTAGGACAACCGGGGTTTTTTTATCCTTTCGGCATTTGGGATTTGGGATTGGATAACGCGCGCGTGACGCGCTTGTTGCGATAAGCCTTGGTCGAGTCTTCTCATATCTGGGAGTTATTGGCTATTGGATCCATGAAACGACGATTAGGTAACGTCGCTCGTGACTTAATCTAGTCGTGCTGAAATTCGCCATCGTTCGACTGCTTCAGGCTATCCCGGTCTTGTTTGCAGTGGCAACCCTGACGTTTTTCATGCTCAAACTTGCGCCTGGCGGGCCGTTCTCCGCAGAGAAGAACACGACCCCGGAAATCCAAAGACAACTCGAGGAACATTACGGCTTAAACCGGCCGCTTTTCCAGCAATACCTCACCTATCTCGGCAATGTCGTCAGGGGCGATCTTGGTCCTTCATTCAAGTATCCGAATCGCACCGTTAATGAACTCATTGGCCAGGCATTTCCGGTTTCTGCTGAGCTGGGTTTTTGGTCTTTGCTCGTAGCGTTAGCCCTGGGGATTACCGCCGGCATTATTGCTTCCCTGCGACCAAACTCGCTTACCGATTATCTTTCCAGCGGGTTGGCGATGATCGGGATCTGTCTGCCGATATTCGTGCTTGGTCCGCTTCTCGTTTTGGTTTTCGCTCTCAAACTGCAGTGGGTGCGCGTGGCGGGATGGGATGACTGGGTTGATCGCTTATTGCCTGCACTGACTCTGGGTGGCTTTTACGCGGCGTACATTGCGCGACTGACGCGTGGCGGCATGCTTGAGGTGCTCTCACAGGATTTCATCCGCACAGCGCGCGCCAAAGGAGCTTCGCCCTGGCGTGTTATCCTGAAACATTCTTTACGTGGCGGACTGATCCCGGTGGTCAATTACCTTGGCCCAACCGTTGCAGGTTTGCTCACCGGTTCCTTTGTCGTTGAAACCATCTTCCAGATTCCAGGCCTCGGTCGCTATTTCGTGACCGCAGCCTTCAACCGCGACTATACCATGGTCGTCGGAACCGTTTTGTTCTACGCCGCTTTGATTGTTTTTTTGAACCTCTTAGTCGATCTCGCATTGATTCGGATGAATCCGAAATTACGTTTTGCGTGAACCGGCCTAACGAACATAGGAAGAGTTCGCTCTGGCGTGATGCCTGGTTGCGCTTGGCGAAGAACAAGCTGGCTGTGACCGGGGCGCTGTTGTTAGGCGCACTTGCCTTTGCCTCTGTTTGCGGACCGATGCTGCTCAGCCAATCTTACTACGAGCAAAACCTGCAATTGGGAGCCAAGCCTCCCAGTGCGCAACATTGGCTGGGAACCGATACCCTGGGGCGCGATCTTTTTGCGCGCCTGCTTTACGGCGGACGTATCTCGCTCGCTGTTGGTCTTTGCGCCACAGGCGTCGCCCTAACGATCGGAGTCCTCTACGGCACGGTCTCCGGTTTTTTCGGCGGAAAGGTCGACGCAATCATGATGCGAATTGTCGATATGATTTTCGCCCTGCCCTTCACCGTGTTTGTCATTCTTCTGATGGTACTTTTTGGACGAGAGTTTATGCTCCTGTTCGTCGCCATCGGCGCGGTGCAATGGCTCACCATGGCACGCATTGTAAGGGGACAAGTCATGTCGCTCCGCAAAATGGAGTTCATCGAAGCCGCGGAAGCCCTTGGTCTCTCCAAGACGCGCATCATCTTTCGCCATATGATCCCGAACGCGATTGGACCCATTATTGTTTATGCTACCCTGACGGTTCCGAGCGTTATGTTGCTCGAGGCATTCCTGAGTTTCCTCGGGCTCGGCGTGCAGCCGCCGATGAGTTCCTGGGGCGTGTTAATTAAAGAAGGCGCCGAGACGATGGAGGAATTTCCATGGCTGTTGATCTATCCAGGGCTGGCCCTGGCTCTCACTCTTTTCTCGCTTAACTTTCTTGGTGACGGCCTGCGCGACGCGCTCGATCCGCAGGCCGCAACGGACTAGGGCGAACAACGCAACTCCAACTGGTGAATGAATCAGCTTAGCTTGGTCATTTACCAATAGCGTTCCTTTTATCTGCATGAGTGTTCTCTTATCCGTCGAAAATCTGCGGACCTATTTTCACACCCGTCGTGGGATCGTCCGGGCAGTCGAGAATGTTTCCTTCTCCCTGCGCGCGGAAGAGACGTTAGGCATCGTCGGCGAGTCCGGCTCAGGAAAATCGGTGGCGTGTTACTCGTTGTTGCGACTTATCCCCCAACCTCCCGGTCGAATCGAAAGTGGACATGCATTTTTCGAAGGATTCGACCTTTTGCATTGTCCGGAGAGAGAACTCCAGGGAATTCGTGGCCGACGCATCTCGATGATTTTTCAAGATCCAATGACTTCGCTTAATCCCTATTTGCGCATCGGGGACCAAGTCATTGAGCCATTGTTGATTCACGAACACATTTCGCCTAACGAGGCTTTCGAGCGAGGTGTCTCCGCTTTGCGCGAAGTTGGGATTCAAGATCCCGTGCGGCGGATGCGCTCCTACCCCCATGAATTCTCGGGCGGAATGCGACAGCGTGTTATGGTCGCGCTCGCTCTTATCACCAAGCCTGCGCTCCTTCTTGCGGACGAGCCGACAACGGCTCTCGACGTTACCGTGCAGGCGCAAATTCTCGAGCTGATTCGGGAAATGCAACGCGAGCGCGGAATGGCGGTAGTTTTCGTTACTCACGATATCGGGATCGTTTCGGGTTTCTGCGATCGAGTGCTCGTGATGTATGCGGGACGCATTTTGGAGAGCGCACCGACTGCGAGTATTTTTTATCAGCCAAAGCATCCCTATAGTCAGGCGCTACAGAAATCGATCCCCGCCCTTCACCCGCGCGGCGCCACGCTGCCGACGATCGCAGGCGGGCCGCCTGACGTTTCGAAACCAATTTTGGGTTGCCCGTTTGCTCCGCGTTGTGATTTCGCGGAGGAGAAATGCCTGACTTCGGAGATCGAGCTACGCGAAGTCGCGCCCAGTCACTGCTCCGCCTGCCTGCGCGTCCAACTGGGGGAAATCGAACTCCAACCGCTGGTCGCATCGATTGCTTCGGAATAAATAACCGGTAAAATCTTCCTACAAAAGATGAACAGCAATTCTCGTTTTTCTGGTTCGCTCAGGCGAACTGGGAATCACTCGGCCATTTGGGTTGGAGCGGCGACGCTGAGTTTGTTTGCCGGCAGTTTTCTTTACCTTAGCCGAGCCGATAATCAAACACAGGAGACAGGCAAAGTTACCATGACCTCGAATTCCGATAACGCCGAAAAGAGTAGCGCTACCCATATGTCTGACGATGCACTTCGAAAGAAACTCACTCCCGAGCAATACCACGTTACGCGCGAGAACGGGACCGAGCGCGCATTTCGGAACGAGTATTGGAACAATCATCGCGATGGCATTTACGTCGATCTGATCAGCGGCGAAGCGCTCTTCGCTTCCACAGACAAATTCGAAAGTGGAACGGGCTGGCCCAGCTTCACCAAGCCGATCGACCCGACACATGTAGTCGAAAAGACGGACAAGACCCTCTTCATGACGAGGACAGAGGTTCGTTCAAAAGACGGAGACGCCCATCTCGGCCATGTCTTCGACGATGGGCCGGCTCCAACTGGGATGCGTTACTGCCTCAACTCCGCCGCCCTGCGTTTCATCCCACGGGAAAAGATGCAGGAAGAGGGATACGGAAAATATCTCTACCTTTTCGAGGGAAAAAAGTAAGTCGGCACCGCTTCGGCAGCCCCTCCCTGAGAGCGTCTTCTGGTAGTTAGGCCGCTTCATTTGACCAACGTCTTCGCACGGATGCCGCCGGTCGGCATGCACGTTTGACGATGCCGCTCACAAGCGGATGACATTTTCGGGACAAGGCAGCCTTTGAGGCTAATCTCATAAGCTCTGAGAATGACAACGCCGTTTCTGGAGGTTCGCGAGTTGAAAACCTACTTCCCTGTGGAGGAGACGGGCATTCTTCCTCGCACGATCGGAACGGTAAAGGCTGTCGACGGAATCAGCTTTTCTCTCGCGGAAGGCGAAGCCCTTGGCCTGGTAGGCGAGTCCGGTTGCGGGAAGTCTACCCTTGGACGAACGATCTTGCAGCTGACTCCGTCGACCTCTGGCGTCGTCCTCTTGCGAGGAAAAAATCTCACCGAGCTGCGCGGGCGCGCCCTCCGAACGGCGCGGCGGGATTTCCAGATGATCTTCCAGGATCCTTACTCGTCGCTCAATCCTCGTATGACCGTTTTCGACACTCTCGCAGAAGCGATGCAAGCTCATCGCGCCATCCCTCGGCGTGAGCTACGCCCCAGAGTCCTTACGCTGATGGAACAGGTAGGTCTGCTTTCGGGAGCGACGGATAAATATCCTCACGAATTCTCAGGAGGGCAGCGCCAGCGCGTGGCAATCGCGCGAGCGCTCGCGGTCGAGCCGAAACTGTTGATTGCCGACGAACCTGTTTCAGCGCTCGATGTTTCCATTCAGGCGCAGATCATTAACCTCATCGCTCGCATCCGCCGAGAGATGAATCTTACTCTCATATTCATCTCGCACGACCTTTCAGTCGTTAGGCACCTCGTCGACCAGGTCGCTGTAATGTATCTGGGTCGCTTGGTGGAGTTAGGATCACCGGAGGAAGTATTAAGTCACCCCCAGCACCCTTATACACGCGCCTTGCTCAGCGCAGTCCCGATTCCTGACCCAGCGCGCGAACGACAGCGCCGGCGTGTTGTCCTGCCGGGAGATCCACCATCGCCTATGAAACAGCCGGTGGGTTGCTTTTTTCACCCGCGATGTGCCTACTGTGTGGATGAGTGTAAAGAGGCTATGCCGCCACTCATCGAATGGAAACCGGGGCATTCAGCAGCTTGTATTCGCGTGCCGGAGATCAGCCAGGTTCGTTAGGCCGCGCCACGAGCAAGGCGGACTTTTGCACCGAGAGTTCGATTGCACCTGGCGAGGGTCTATCATCTTCTTCCGGCCAAAGTGAGTCATCAAAATGCAGCGGCGATTTTTTCCACTCAATTTGTAGTCGGCGAAAACTCCGCGTAGCAAATGGAAATACCGGCGTCTTTCTCCCCGAGCAACGATCTGCCAGATAGTCCATAAGCATATCCCGCTCTTTTTCGCTCACGAACACGAGATCGAATTGGCCATCGCCCGCTCTCGCCGCTGGCGCGAGATTCAAAACGGGACCTACAGAGCGGATATTCATGGCTTCCAGGAGCAGGAAACGCCCGCGTAGCTCCTGGCCGTCTATCCTCAGCCTCCACTTCCGAGGTTGATAAGCTTCGAGCAACTTGCGCAATGCGCACACATGCCAGGTCATTTCTTCTTTCTTGCTTAAATCGGGGGCACCTTCATGCGGCTGACGAAGGTATTCAGCTAGAAGACCTGCTCCGATACCTTCAAAGACGTAGCGCTTCCCACACGGTCCACGAACGCGGCCCACATCGAAGCCTTCCGGCTTCGCACGGCCTAACTGTCTGATAAGTCTATCGACACCGATGTCAAAACCCAGAGTTCGCGCCAGGTTATTGGCTGTGCCTAACGGCAAAACACTTAGCGGCGTCTTTCGACCGATGAGCTCGCAAGCTATCTTTCCCACCGTGCCGTCGCCGCCCGCCGCCAGGACAATGTCGGCCGACTCCTTGAAGGCCCGTCGCCAGCGCTTGCTTTTGGTTGACTGGTAAATGACTTCATGACCCGCCTCTCGTAAGGCTCGAATGAGGCTTTGTTTCGAGTACTCGCCACGACCAGCCTTGGGATTGTGGAACAGGATCACGCGCATGCAATCATCTCGTAAGCCGTTGGTTCTTCGCGTGTATTCGTCTTCCAGTTCGGCCAAAAACCACCTGACGCACGTTTCTAGTAAAGATGAAACGAAAGAGGCGCATTTTGATCTCAAACGACGACGGCATTTACAGTCCCGGGATTTTGGCCCTGGCTAAGGCGGCGGCGCATTTTGGCGAGGTGCGCATTGTCGCTCCCGATGTCGAGCAATCGTCCATGGGTCAGGCCATCACTTCCTCGCGTCCATTGCGATATCGACGCACTCCGCTGGATAAGTTCGAGGCGTATCGCGTGAACGGTACTCCGGCTGACTGCGTCGCCCTTGGCATTCATCACTGGAAACGAGTTGATCTGGTACTCTCGGGCATCAATCTGGGAGTCAATCTGGGGAACGCTTGCTGGCATTCGGGCACACTAGCCGCGGCCAAACAGGCTGCGCTGCTTGGTGTGCGAGGAATTGCCCTGAGCACTTCAGTCCTTGATGGTGAACCTGACTTCGCCGCGATTGAGCCATGCCTCTGTGAGGTTCTAGGCCTTTTGGTTCCGGAAAATGACATGCTGCTCGTCAACGTTAACATTCCGGTCCGACCGCGCGGTATCCGCTGGACGCGTCAAGCCGTCCTGCAATACGACGGAGAAGTCATCCCGGGGAAGGATCCTATGAAGCGGCCCATCTACTGGTTCACGGTTAAAAGGATTGAAGCCGTGGAAGAAGGCACTGACTTATGGGCCTTTTCTCGTAACTGGGTAACGGTTACGCCACTAAGACTTGACTTAACCGATGGCGAAGCACTATCGCGGGCATTGGCAAAGGATGGAAAGCCCGGGAAAAGCTCTCCGACCAGGATTAGGCGAAAACAGCCCACGAAAATTCGCGCTAAGTTATCTTCGACACGACAAGCAAAGTTATTCCTCCGATAGCCTCGGCTTCGATGGCGGTTGCTCCGGGACGGAGACATCCGCACAGTGCCCCAAGAGCGAATAGCGAATCGTATGGCCGCTCCATTTACTCTTGGTCCGGTGGGCCACTTCGGTCTGGCAGTGCGTGATCCCAGGAAAAGTGCGAAGTGGTTTGAACAAAACTTTGGCCTGAAGAAGCAGTTTGAATTTGAAGACGGGATCGCCGTTGGCAACGACAATGTGACAATCGCCTTGCAGAAGGGAAAACCGGCGCCGGAGACGTTTGGTCACATGTCTTTTCATCTCCCCGACATGGCAACTCTCCGCAAGGCGCTCAAACATCTTAAGAGCACCAAGGCAAACCTGGAAGACTCAGGTGACGAGATTGGGCCCGAATCTCCCGGCTCACCCCACCGGGGTCTTTGGTTACATGATCCCGACGGTTACCGGTGGGAGCTTTCCGTCCAGAATGGCGGAAAAGAGTAACGAAGCGTCGATACAATTATATTACCGAAGGATGCTTCTGTCGGGACGACTTTACCGCGGATAATTGTCTTGCAGCACTCACCCGGTAACCGGGACGAATTGAAGAACAATGCGTTAATAGCCAAAGCTAGTTCACCTGGGCCTCGGCGGGTGATTTCGCTGAGACCGGCTTTAGGTAAAGAACTACTTTAGGCGCGCGCCGCCTGGGCAGAGGCGTGGGCGTGCGAAGCTCGTGCTGGTCCACGCCGAAGAATCAGCGGATTGGATCGGAGAGCATGGCCCGTGACGAGCGCTATGCTGGTGTCCCACACTTTCACAAACGCGAGAAAGACGGCAACGAACGGCAATGCGCTCAACCAGAAGAGCGTCGCGCCAATTGCCAAAAGCGCCTCAGCGAGGCGCGATGTTCTGCCGGCGTGTTGAAACCTTGAGTCGGAATCGGAAAGCAGCGTTTTCATCGGATTGAATCTTTAATGCTCCGCAAAACTTAATCAGTTATTGTTTTGGAGCAGTTGATATGCCGCCCGCGGTGCCAAGTTTGGCCTGCGAGCGAATCCGATTGCCACCTATTGGCGTCCGCACCAGGTAAAATATCAGCGCCGCACCCACCGGAAGCCCGATAAGCATTCGAGCGTCCCGTCGAATGAAGGCGCCGGCGCAATCTCCCAACAAATTGAGGACGAGAATGCCGAGGGCCAATGTTCTACCCCACTTTCTGCCCCGGGCCAGACCAAATGCAGCCAAACAGCAAGCTGTCGCAACCGACGTCATGAGCACGACCCCCAGCGGTCTGCCTGCCTGTGCAAAGCCCGTCTTTGCCTCTGGGTTCAAACGCCAAACGGAATCGAGAGCGCTCTGGGGAAATAGCAAGGCAGCGACAGTGATTGTGCTGGCCAGACAGCCGAAAACGAAAAAAGCGGAAAGCATTTTGATCGCAAGAGGAAGGCGCGGCGGCGATAACGCTTTTCCAGGCGATTCATTCATTGTGGCTTGATTTTCGCTTCATTGTTCCCGATTCATTCCTTCGCATGCCGACCGTTCATAGCAGACCGCGCCGAGTCCGGGTCAAGAAAAGGCGACAAGACAAGAGCCTTTTTCAAGTCCGCCGTTCCTTCTGGGACCTTCGCATTGCAAGTGTCCGAAAAATCGCTCTCTTTGGCTTTCTTATTGGAGGCGCGCTCGGTTGTCTTTTGGGAGCGACTTTGGGACTCCTTCCCAGCGGGGTCGGCAATCGAGAGCCAGAAATGCTGAGTGTTAACCAGGCTACTGGAAAGCCGCACCTCCACATCAAGGGTGAGCCGGAAATCAAATAAGCTGCCCTGGCTGGCGGTCTGGAAACGATCGAGCCAGTCCTTTAGTCGTTAGGGAAGGACTGCCAGGAAATTAGATCTGATCCGGAAAGCTGCGATCCGCGGTCAGCGATGCAAAAGCGCGTGGCGGACCCAGAATTTCGCGCAGGACAATCGCCTGCCGCAAGCTCCGTCGGTCGCGCAAGAGTGCTATCAGGGGAGAAATCTCGTTCGGCGGCCCCGCTGAGCGCTGAGATGACTGACGCGTGACCGCTGTCGGTCGCCGAGAGGTCTTAGGCATAACGGGCGCACCTGGAAATGGCACTGCCGGAGTTAAGATCGGAGAAGGAGGTGGTGCGGAAGCTTTAGGCGGACTTTGACTCTTATCGCCAGGCACAGTAACTAGTGGCGGAAGAGGTTGCAGCAAGCTTCGCCGCTTAGGACGGGGTGTCTCTGCCGCTGTCGGAGTAATGAGCCGACGTGGTGGCCCAGGTCGCGGGCGCAATGGCGGCGGTGGCGCCGAGCCTTGCGGCATCCCGAGGGCCTCAAGAAAACGACGCACCCGTTCCTGCTCACTTTCCGTAGGTCGTTGTGGCGGCTCGTTAGGCAAAGTGGATTGCCTATCGTCGTTTTCGCTCGTCGTCCGATTCGTAAGCCAACGGAAAACCAACGCCAACCCGGCGAGCACCAGAAAGATAATGGTCTCAAACATGGCTTAAGAGTAAGTGACTAGCTCAGGAGAAGCTGCCCGGTTCGAGATGGCGCACTCTTACACTTCATAAGTCATAATCGGCAGACTGAGACCATCACTCGGTCACAGGCTTTTCGACGTTTCCGATCGACTCTCGCATCCCCGTGTCCGCCTGTACGTTCTTCATGCGCAGGTAATCCATGATGCCCAGATTGCCCGAGCGAAAGGCATCGGCCATGGCTTGCGGCACGAGCGATTCGGCTTCCACCACTTTGGCCCGCATCTCCTGGGTCTTGGCCCGCATTTCCTGCTCGACGGCGACGGCAGCGGCGCGGCGCACTTCGGCTTTGGCTTGTGCAACACGCTTGTCGGCATCTGCCTGCTCGGCCTGAAGTTTTGCGCCGATGTTGTCGCCGATATCCACATCGGCGATGTCTATCGACAGAATCTCGAACGCGGTGCCGCTGTCGAGGCCTTTCTGCAGGACCAGCTTGGATATGCGGTCCGGATTTTCCAACACCTCCTTGTAGGTATTGGCCGAGCCGATCGAAGTGACAATTCCCTCCCCTACCCGAGCGATGATTGTTTCCTCGGTCGCGCCGCCGACGAAGCGATCGAGATGGGAACGGACCGTGACACGCGCTTTGACCTTCACGCCAATGCCATCTTTCGCCACGCCATCGATCGTGGTGCGATTCATCGCCGCGCTTGGGACATCAATGATTTTTGGGTTGATGCTGGTGCGAACGGCTTCGAGCACAGTCTTGCCAGTGCCTTTGGTGGCGAGGTCGATGGCGCACGCGCGATTGAAATCGAGCGAGATGCCGGCTTTATCGGCGGCAATAAGAGCCAGGATGACCTGGTTCACGTCACCGCCGGCAAGGTAATGGGCTTCGAGAGGATCGCTCGGAATATCCAGCCCGGCTTTCACCGCCGTAATCCGATTATCGACAATTTGGCCGACTGGAACTTTGCGCAGGCGCATCGCGACCATTTTGCCAATGCCGACTGGCGCGTTGGCAACTCGCGCGCGGAGCCAGAGACCGAAAAAATTGAAAAGGACGACCGCGAGGACCAGGGCGATGACCACGAGGACCGCCACGCCGATGAAATAGAACGATTCCATGAGAGGAAACTAAGAGAGTCGCCGAAATGCGGAAAGCGCTATTTCTAGGCAGTTTGCAAATCTCCTAGGAGAAGCCAAGGACGGGATGCGGAACGTACGGGTTTTCCAATGCCGTGATGTCGTTAGGCGAGAGCTGCAGTTCAAGCGCGGCCACAGCGTCGTCGAGATGGTGCGGTTTGGTTGCACCGATGATGGGCGCGGTTATGACGTCCTTGCCTAACAACCATGCGAGCGCGATTTGTGCCGGCGGCACATTCTTTTCCGCCGCGATCTTGTTCAATCGATCGACGACCGCGCGATCGGCATCTTCAGTTTGGCGATACAGTTCCTGTCCATATTCGTCCGTCGCAGCGCGCCCGCCTCCTGCACTGTCCCAGGGTCGCGCGAGACGTCCGCGCGCCAATGGACTCCAGGGGATCACGCCGATGCCAGCTGCCTCACAGAGCGACAGCATCTCGCGCTCCTCTTCGCGGTAGAGCAAATTGTAGTGCGGCTGCATCGAAATGAATCGTGTCCAGCCGTGGCGCTCCGCAACGTGAAGCGCCTGGCAAAACTGCCAGGCAAACATCGATGACGCTCCGAGGTAGCGCGCCTTTCCTTGCCTAACGACTTCGTGCAGAGCTCCGATGGTCTCCTCGATCGGCACGTCGTAATCCCAGCGGTGAATTTGATAAAGATCGACGTAGTCCATTCCAAGCCGTTGCAGGCTGGCGTCAATCGCGGCGAAGATGGCTTTGCGCGAAAGCCCGCGCGCGTTCGGCGCATCGCGCCAGGGAAAGAAGACCTTTGTCGCTACCACCAGCTCATCGCGTTTTCCCATTTCACACAAGGCGCGCCCGACAATCTCTTCGCTTGTGCCATCGGAATAGACGTTGGCGGTATCAAAAAAATTAATTCCCAGATCGAGAGCGCGCGCAAGAAAAGGCCGGCTCTGTTCTTCGTTGAGGGACCACGGGTGACTGCCGCGTTCGGGCACGCCGTAGCTCATGCAACCGAGACAAATGCGTGAGACCTCAAGCCCCGACTGTCCGAGATGTGTGTATTCCATTTGGGATTATATCGCGAGAATTTGTCGGCGAACATTCCGCGCTAGATTGTCCTGACATGCAAAAATTTTCGCTCCTCGATCTTTCGCCGATTATCGAAGGCGGCGACGCCACGCTTGCTTTTCGCAACACGCTCGACCTTGCGCAGCACGCCGAGCGCTGGGGCTATCATCGCTATTGGTTGGCGGAACATCACAATCTTGCCGGCATTGCCAGCGCAGCGACTTCGATTGTGATCGCGCATGTCGCCGGCGGAACGAAGAGGATGCGCGTCGGCGCCGGCGGTATCATGCTGCCAAATCATTCTCCGCTCGTTATTGCCGAGCAATTTGGAACTCTTGAGGCTCTTTTCCCCGGGCGAATCGATCTTGGCCTCGGTCGGGCTCCAGGAAGCGACCAACGCACAGCGCGTGCACTGCGCCGCAATCTCTCCAGCAGCGGCGACACGTTTCCTGAAGATGTCCTTGAGCTGCAATCGTATTTTGAGCCGGCGCAACCCGACCAGGCATTGCAAGCCGTCCCGGGCGCGGGCGCGAAGGTGCCAATCTACTTGTTAGGATCAAGCGACTTCAGCGCACGTTTGGCGGCTGAGCTTGGATTGCCTTTCGCCTTTGCCTCGCACTTTGCGCCGCAATACCTGGAAGTCGCGCTCGCGCTTTATCGTCAGCATTTCCGGCCGTCGCCGGTTCTCGATCGCCCCTACGCGATGATTGGCGTGGGAGTTTTTGCGGCGGAAAGCGACACCGAAGCGCAACGACTTTCCACTTCTTCGCTTTTGCAATTTCTCAGCATGGTGCGCGGGCATCCCGGAAAACTTCCGCCGCCGGTGGAGAGCATGGAAGGCCGTTGGAACGCAATGGAAAAATCAGCGGTCTTGGAGCGTACGCGTTGCACGGCCGTAGGATCGCCGGAAACGGTTCGCCGTCGTCTGGCCGATCTCCTCGAACTCACCGAAGCCGACGAAATTATCGCTACGGCGCAAATCTATGATCACACCGCGCGCCTGCGTTCCTTTGAGCTGGCTGCGGAGATCTTGCAGGAATTCGTTAGGCCACCCGCGTTCAATCGCCATAGCCCGGCGGCGGCGGAACAATGATGCGGCGGCCGCTATCGTCGACCGAAAGAATCCAGTGACCATCGGGTGTCGTGCCCACTAATTCGGCAGGAGAACCGCCAACATGCAACTTCGGCACCGCTCGTCCGCCCTTCAGGCTATGTGTGACTCGATGCGTTTGCGCATCGCCGCTTTTGCTGGCGACTCTGTGGACTGTTGACTTTCTGCGCGGCTTTGTTGCCGCTGCCGGAGTAGGTTCCTGCCCTATGTCAGGAAGCTCCGCGCTTTGGGTCGCGGTCGCGTCATCTTCTCCTTTGGCGGCCGCCACTACAGGATCGGCAGATGACGTATCACTACGCGCGTCACTTCCTGCGCGCGTTTCACTTGATGGCCGATCGCGTTGAACCAGTGCTCCGGTTTTTTCGTTAGGCGGCATTTCGGACAATTCGCTAGGGCGGGCTTGCGCGATGGAAGCGGCGGTGGCTGATGGCTTCGCCGGCGGTGTCACAGACAAGGGCGTACCGTTATGCAGTCCTTCCGAAGGGGATACCGGATGCGCTGGTTGATCATTGCCGGCCAATTCGTCAGACGAATCGGAAGTCTCCGATTGCTCGGCCTGATTCGCTCCCGTCGCCCGTTCGGCAATCGTGTTGCGAGGCAGGCTAGATAAAAGCGCGGATCGTTCCTGGGGCGAAATTTCGTGCCCGTTCCCTGACGTGAAAGCGCTCGATCCTTCGCTACCAGTCGGCCATTGGAAAACGATCATTCCAAAAGCGGCGAGAATGAGTACACCCAGTGCGATCGCGAGTGAAAAGAGCAGTGCCGGCGCGCGCTGCGTTTTTTCCTTTCCGAGCCTGTTCTGGGTCACGACGGGCAGCGCGAACCGGCGATTGAATTTTTCCCGGCGCTCGACCCGGCCGAGGCAGGTTTGCAAGAAAGATGCCAAAGCTACCGGGTCCTGGGGACGATCCGCCGCATCGGTGAGCAACATACGCTCGAGCAAGTGCCTGAGAATCCTGGGCGTCCCGCGCAACCTTGCGGCGCGTCCTTCCTTCGATCCGGCCGGGGCAACTCCGGTCAGAAGAAAAAACATGATTGCGCCTAACGAATAAACCTCCGAAGCCAGATCCACCTCGCCGGTTCGCCGCTGCTCTGGACTGGAAAACGGATGCTCGCCCTCGATTTCCGAATCTTGTTCGAACGAAATCGCCGCCGGCAAAAACCAATGCACGACTTTGATCGGCGGCCAATCGCCCTCGGCGGTTTGCCCTGGAACAAGGATAATGTGCTCCGGGTTTAGCGCCGGATGATAAAGTCGCCGAAAGCTGGTTGCGGCCATAGCATCCACCACCTGGAGCGCGACGCGTAAGACGGCGGTTAACTCCAACGGCCCGCGAGCGCCAACCCACGCGGCTGCCGTTGGGCCCTCGCAGTATTCGCTCACATAAATCAACTCGCCATTTTCTCGGCCAACTTCGTAAAGCCGAGGGATGTTGATCTGTTGGATCTCGCATGCGGCTTTGGCCTGGGCATACAACAGCTCCAGCGTGGAAGCATCGAGAGGTGCCGGCGCAAAAGTCGTGAGCGCGACTTCTCGTCCAGTGTCACGTTGTTGCGCGCGATAGGTGCAAGCTCCAAGCGAACGGTGCAGTTCCACCGGCAGCCCGTTGCGCCGCAGGGAAAGGCGATAGCGATTGAGAAAGACTTTGTTTTCCATGGGGCGAAAATGCGGTGGTATTAGACCGGTTCACCGGCGACTTTATTCGCTCGCTGACGTCAGGTGAGAACCGTCGCCCCCGCCTTCATTCTTCTGGCAAGAGAAAATAGCCGCCGGCGTTTTCGTCATTCTCTAATCGAAGAAGACGACGCTTTTGCGCTTCCAGAAGCAAATCGCTAAAGGTGCGAAGGCCATAGGCACGCTCATTGAAACCTGGGTGCTGACGTTTCATTGCCTGCTTCACCCGCGAACCATGCACAGCGTAATCGTCGCCACGTTCTGCGCGCAAAGCTTCCAGGGTCTTCATCAGAAGATCCAGCGCTTCCTCGAGCGGCGGACCCTGATTTCTTGCCTTAACGACCTTTGCCGGCTGTGCCGTCGGCGTCACGCGACGCTTGCGCGCCGTCTCACTCCGCACCAAGTCGTCGTAGTAAATGAATTCATCGCAATTATTGATGAAAAGATCCGAGGTCGATTTTTTCACCCCGACGCCGATAACCGTCTTATCATTCTCGCGCAGCTTGCTCACCAGTGGCGAAAAATCCGAGTCGCCGCTGATGATGACAAAACTATCAACGTGACTCTTGGTATAACAAAGGTCGAGGGCATCGACTACCATGCGAATGTCGGCAGAATTTTTGCCGGATTGCCGCACGTGCGGAATCTCGATCAATTCGAAGGCCGCCTCGTGCAGTCCGCGCTTAAAAGCCTTGTAGCGTTCGAAATCGCAATAGGCTTTCTTCACCACGATGTGGCCCTTGAGCAGTAGACGCTCGATCACCGTGCGCACTTCGAAGGCAGGAAACTGCGCCTCTTGCGCACCCAGGGCAATGTTTTCCAAGTCGAGAAAAACCGCCAGGGTGGAGTCGGTATCAGCGCTCATCGGTCAAAAGATGCCTGCACAAAGGCCTTCGCGGAAGCGGAAAATAGACACACCTGCCAGAAACAGGGACAGGATCTCTGCGCAAATGAAGCAGCTGACCGCATGCCTCGTTTCCTTCTCCCTCTTGCTCTGTCCAGCTTGCCATAAATCGACCCCCGCGCTGCCGCCGCCCACAACGCCGAGCGAACAGCAAAAGCGTGCGGAACTGGCGTCAGAAATGCCAGCTTCATTGCAAAAGCAATGGACCTTCCTTAATCGCCTCCGTCAGAGCGATCGCTACAGCGACATCGATCGCACTCTGGTGAATCATCAGGGGGAACTCGGTGTTGTCCTCTCTTCCAACATCCATTCCGGAGAGATCGAACCGCTTCTACAAGAAGTGATGAAAAAGATGGCGAAGGAATTTCCCGGTGAAGACATCGTGCTCAATGCTTATGAGTCGACGCAAGCCGTTGCACAAACTCGGCCGGGCCCAGCTCGATGGCAAAACGGAAGAGATCCGTTACGAAGGAGCGCGATAATCGCCTAACGAAAATACTTCGTTAGCCCACACCCCAGATCATGGCGACGGAAGTCGTTAGGCTGCCGCCCATGTTGAAGGTGAGGAATTTTTTCGCGCCCTTAATCTGGCGCGCGTCCGCCTGATTGGTGAGCTGCTGGTAAGCGTCGACCACCTGTCGCACGCCGGTCGCGCCGACGGGATGACCGTCACCGATCAGGCCGCCGCCAGTGTTTACTGGAATCTCGAAATCGATCTTGCCGCTGACGTGCTCGCCGCGGACTTGGGGGAGAGCGGTCGCGCCGCTCTTTGGCCAACTCGGCGCCTTTGCCTGGTTCGGCGAGGCCGAGGATTTCGTAGGCGACGATCTCGGTGATGGAAAAGCAATCGTGCACTTCGGCGCCGTGCATGTCGCGCGGTTTCAGGTTTGCCATCCCAAATGCTTTCTCCGCCGCTTTGCGCGCGGTGCTGAAAGTGGGCGCGTCCTTCTTCTCGAGCGCGAGGTAGTCGGTCGTGTGGCCGAAGCCGAGGAGCTGCGGGACCTTTGATTTATCGATCCCGTGTTTCTCGAGATATTTTCCCGAGACGAGGACGACGGCGGCCGCGCCATCGGTGATCTGCGAGCAATCGGAAACGCGCAGAGGCGGCGCCACGCTCGGGTTTTTCTCCGAGACCTGCGAGGCGTCGTCGTAGGTGAGATCGGCTGAGCGCATTTGCGCGAGAGGATTAAGCCGGGCGTGCGCGTAATTTTTGTAAGCGACGGCGGCGAGGTCGTCGGGCGAGGCGCCATACTTGTCGACGTAAATTTGCGCGATGCGGCCAAACAATTTCGGAAACATGAAGTCGCCGTATTCCGGCCGCTCGACATCGAAATCGGCCGCCGCGCCCAGCACGTCACCGCCATCTTTCGACGACATCGTCTTCTGCTGTTCCGCACCAACCACGAGAACGGCGTCGTGAAAACCGCCCATGATCCATTGCGCGCCTAACAATACCGAGAGTGCACCGGACGCGCAGGCCGCCTCGGTGTGCATCGTCGGGATGCCGTGCAATTTTTCGTCGATCTCGGGGATGAATGCGCCGAGGTGGAGCTGCTTGGTAAATTGGCCGGCGTTGAAATTGCCCACCGCCGCGGCCTCAATTTCCGCGGGGTCAATCTTCGCTTCGGCGATGGCTTTCTGGCCCGCTTCGACGATGACGTCGCGAAGGGCTTTGCCTTCTTTTCTTAGGTTGCGCTTAAAGTCGGTTCGGCCCGCGCCGAGGATGTAAACATGTTCCATAATCTCTTATCCAGTTGATCTCATCTTTGCCCTGTGCATTTCGAAGTTCCGCTCGTCGTGCGGGCAAAGTGCGGGCCAACAACTATTCAATCGAGGAAGGCCCATCGCAAGTCCGCGAACGCAGTCAGGGGAGCATCTTTCCGCTCCTAACCACCGCCGAGCCGCCATGCTTGCTGGCTATGCTGAGGAGAGAAACATCGTCTTTCGAAAGCGCCTCTCCGCGTGAGAGCTTTTGACATGAGGAAAAGGAAGATACCCGCGGCGATAACTACGCCACCGCCAGCCGATAAACTTTCCGGCGTTTCAGTTCCTCGAAAAAGCCGCTCCCTTTTGCGATCAATGAGTTCATCCAAAGTTGAAGAGTCGATGACGCACGATCGACCTTCGCCACAAAATGCCTTTATAGGATGGGAATTTGAGCGTAAAATCGCGAACTGATCGATCGACATTAATTTTTTGACTGGAGACCGAACAATGACACCAACACAGCCACAACCCTACGTCCCCACCGCACGCGAGCAGAAGTTTCTCGAGAGCGTCGAAGAAGGCCGCTATGAGCGGGAAATCATCAGTGGGCTTGCCCCCTTCTTCAACGAGAAGGCGCCGGAGGACATGCTCGGCTTCTATTCCGAAGACGAGGTGACAAGGCTGAAAGCGCTCAAGGGCACCGATCGTGACGTTGAAGCCCGGATGCCCGTGAAGATCACGCGCCATTACTACGAGCTGGCCAGGACCAGCGCCGCGATTCAGCGCATCGTCAAGGCCGACCCCGCCGAGACGATGGATCTTGCGGGCTCGGAGGATCCCGGCAACCAGATGGACTACAGCCCCGTCGAGGGCCTGCTGCACAAGTACGAGATGGGACTCATGTACGTCATTTCGACCTGCTCGGCACATTGCCGCTTCTGTTACCGCGAAGAATTGATCGCCCGTAAGCAGATCAAGCGACAGGACGGCACCATCGCAAAGAAAGGTCTCGCGATGATCCCCGAGATCATCCCCTACATCAAGCAGCACAACGCGGCCGTGGCGAAGAACGGCGGCGTGCATCCCGAAAGCGGACGCGAGAAGTTGCGCGAGATCCTGATGTCGGGCGGCGACGCGATGGTGCTGAACAATTCAAAGATCGCGGCCTGGCTGGGCGCGCTGGCCGAAGCCGGCGTCGAGTCGATCCGCATCGGCACCAAGGATATGGCGTTCTATCCCCAGCGCTTCGACCGCACCTTCCTCTCGATGCTCGATCGATTCCACGAGACCTACCCGCAGGTCGGCCTGCACATGATGCTGCACTTCGAGCACCCAGACGAGTTCCTCGCCAAGGATGCGGAAGGAAACTACATCGAGGACGCGCAGGGCTTTAAGCAATGGGTCCCCGCGACGGGCGAAGGGATGCGGGGCCTGGCCTCGCGCGGCTGGCTCACCGTGCAGAACCAGGCGCCGATCATGAGGGGCATCAATGATGACCCGGACGCCCTCCGCATTCTGCAGCGCGAGTTCAAGCGCGCCGGCGGCGAGAACCACTACTTCTTCTGCGGGCGCGACATCGTCGCCTACAAGGCGTTCAACGTCCCGATCGAGACCGCGTGGAATATTCTCAACGAATCGCAGAAGGGCCTGTCGGGCGTCGAGGCCCACGCGCGCCTTTCCATCACCCATTACAAAGGCAAGACCGAAGTTGCGGCGGTCACCAACGAGGGGATACCGGGACTCGCGGGCAGCGAGAATGGCGTCTTGATCTTCAAGATTCTTCGGAACGCCGGCAGCGCCCCCGACCGCGGCAAGGTCTGCATCGTCGGCCGCAACCCCGAGGCGCTCTGGTTCGACGACTACGAGGACCGCGTTCTGTTCGACGAGGCCGGCTTGTACGACTACGCGCGGGTGGCGAAACCCGGACAGGCGCCGGTTCGCGCCACGGCCGCCGCACAGGCGCCGAGTATCGGCGCTCTTCAAGCCGCTCTTGTAGAATGATCGACAAGCGGGTCGCAAGCGCGGCCGAGGCTGTCTCGGACATTTTCGACGGCGCCGCCATCATGATCGGCGGTTTCGGCGAGGCGGGCAGTCCCATCGAGCTCATCCACGCGCTGATCGACCAGGGCGCCACGAATCTGACGATGATCAGCAACAACTGCGGCAGCGGCGAGGTCGGCCTCGCGGCGCTGCTCAAGGCGGGCCGCGTTTCCAAGGTCGTCTGTTCGTTTCCGCGCACCGCCAACTCGAAGGTCTTCCCCGAGCTCTACCGAAGCGGGCGCACGAAATTGGAATTGGTTCCTCAGGGAACGCTCGCGGAGCGCATCCGCGCCGGCGGAGCTGGAATCCCGGCGTTCTACACGCCGTCCGCGGTGGGAACGCCGCTGGCGGAAGGCAAGGAATGCCGGGAATTCGGCGGCAGAAAGTATGTGCTTGAGCACGGCATGCGCGCGGACTTCTCGCTCATCAAGGGGCGGGTCGCCGACACCCACGGCAACATCCTCTACAACAAGACGGCGCGAAACTTCGGCCCGCCGATGGCGATGGCGGGCAAGGTCACGATCGTCCAGGTCGCCGAGGTCGTCGAGCCGGGCCAGCTGGACCCCGAGTCGATCGTCACGCCCGGCATCTTCGTGGATCGCGTCGTCGCCATCGCCAACCCGGCCCACGAATCGGAACTCGTCGCAGCAGGAGCGTCCTACCCATGACGAAGCCGCCAGTGATCGGGCGAACGCGCGAGGAGATGGCGCAGCGCCTGGCGCAGGACATTCCCGACGGCTCCTATGTGAATCTGGGCATTGGCATTCCGGAGCTGGTCGCCAAGTTCGTGCCGGCGGGCCGCTCGCTGATCTACCACACAGAAAATGGCCTGCTCGGCATGGGCCCCGCGCCCAGGCCCGGCGAAGGCGATCCCGAGCTGGTCAATGCGGGCAAACAGCACGTGACGGCGCTGCCGGGCGCCGCGTATTTTCATCACGCGGACAGCTTCGCCATGATCCGCGGCGGCCACCTGGATCTTTGCGTGCTCGGCGCGCTCCAGGTCGCGCAGAACGGCGATCTGGCCAACTGGTCCACGGGCGAGCCCGACGCCATCCCCGCAGTCGGCGGCGCCATGGACCTGGTCGCGGGCGTGAAGTCGATCTTCGTCATCACCCAGCATTGCACCAGGGAAGGCGAGGCGAAACTCGTGCAAAAGTGCACCTTTCCGCTGACGGGATTGGCCGTCGTGAACCGCATCTACACCGATCTCGCCGTGATCGAAGTCACGCCGAACGGATTTCGGCTCGTCGAACTGAGCCCCGGCATCGATTTCGATTTCGTGCAGGAGCGCACCGCTGCGCCTCTGCTTCGCACCCGGAACCGATCAACAGCAGGCTGACATGACCACGCAAACCAAATTAATTAGGAAGGAAGAATTAAGATTTAAGAAGGTGGTAACAGGAGATCCGGGGAAAGATTTGCGTCAACGAACGAAGAGCTTTGCGCTTCGTATTGTTCGGATGTTTTCGGCTCTGCCGAAAACGACTGAAGCACAGATTCTTGGCAAGCAGGTGCTCGCGTTCCGGGACGTCGGTGGGAGCAAACTATCGGGAGGCTTTCCGAGCGCGCAGTAAGCCGGAGTTCATCTCGAAGTGCGGCGACTGTTTGAAGGAAGTCGAAGAAACCGCGTACTGGCTCGAGCTGCTTGTTGATGCAGAGCTTGTCATTCCGGAAAAGCTAGCTCCTCTGCAGCGGGAATGCGACGAGCTGACGGCGATCTTCGTTTCGATCATCAAGAGTTCGAGGCGCAATATTCTTAATTCTTAATTCTTACTTCTTAAATGTGATGCAAACCGACCTCTCGCGCAGCGCCGCCCTCTACGAGCGGGCCCTCAAAGTCCTTCCCGGCGGCGTCAGCCGCAACGCGATCCTGCGGGGGAGTCACCCGACCTACGTCGAGTGCGGCAAGGGCTGCCGCGTGACCGACCTCGAGGGCGTCACGCGCATCGACTTCTCCAACAACATGGCGTCCCTGATCCACGGCCACGCCTGCCCCGAGATCATCCATGCGGTGACGGAGCAGATGACCCGCGGCACCGCGTTCATGATGGGAACCGAGATCGAGGTGCGCTATGCCGAGCACTTGTGCAGCCGCAACGCCTCGTTCGAGAAGATGCGCTTCATGAACTCGGGCACGGAGGCGATCATGGTCGCGCTGAAGGCGGCCCGCGCATTTACCGGGCGGCCGAAGATCGCCAAGGCCGAGGGCGCCTACCACGGCGTATACGACTACGCCGAGGTGAGCCAGGGCTCCACGCCGGCGACCTGGGGCGGCATCGACCATCCGCGCAGCGTTCCGCTGGTGCACGGGACACCCGAGTCCGCGCTCAAGGACGTCGTTGTCTTTCCGTTCAACGACACCGAGCGCACGCTGGCGATCCTGGACGAGCACGCCAAGGACCTCGCGTGCGTATTGATCGATCTGATGCCGCACCGCGTCGGCTTGTGTCCGGCGGATGTCGAGTTCGTTACCGCGCTGCGCGAGTGGTCCGCGCGCCACGGGGTGCTGTTGGTGTTCGATGAAGTCATCACGTTCAGGGCCGAGCACTCCGGCTTGCAAGCGCGCTACGGCGTCACGCCCGACATGACCGCGCTGGGCAAGATCATCGGCGGTGGATTTCCCATTGGCGCCGTCGCCGGCCGCGCCGAAGTCATGGATGTGCTCAACCCGCAGTCGCCCCGGTACGTGTTCCCGCACTCCGGAACATTCACGGCCAACCCGATCAGCATGACCGCGGGCATGGCGGCGATGCTGAAGTTCGACCGACCCGCGGTGGCGCGCCTAAACGCGCTGACCGATCGGGCCAGGAACGGCATCGAAGGCGCGATCCGCGCGACGGGCGCGCCCGCGAGCGTCACCGGGGCGGGCTCGATGTTCCTGGTGCACATGAAGCAGACGCCGCCACGAAATTACCGCGATGCGTACCCGACGCCCGACGAGTCGCGCCGACTCAAGGCGTTGCTCGATCACCTCTACAACGAAGGTTGCAGCATCATCAGCTCGGGTGCGTGCGTGTTCTCCACGCCGATGACCGAAGCGGAGATCGACACGCTGGTGGGGGCGTTCAAGTCCGGCTTTGCAAAGC
>CAWDEC010000016.1:0-78145 GCA_963801255.1 uncultured Verrucomicrobiae bacterium
TAGATGGCATTTTGCAGTCTATTTCCGGTTCCATAGAGGCAGTTTGATCTAAAACACTACATCGTGGCAAGTTTCACCTACGCTTGGGTTACCCTGGGTAGTTCAATTCTCCTATTCTCCGTTCGCGACCACCCGAGGTGATTCACCCGCTACCTGTCGCGCGCTCACCTTCTGGATTTGCGCCGCCTGTTCCTTGAGGCTGGCGGTAAGAGCGCCAATCTCTTTCTGCTGCTCTGCCACCGTCGCGTTCAACGCCTCGAGCATGGCCTCCCGCTCCTCTCCTTTGCGATGCTCCTTCAAAAACTCATTGAGTAACATCGCGTTTACTGCTTCATAGCGCACGGTGTAGGGTTTGCCTTCTTCGTCCTTCGCCACTAGGTCAGGATCGACCTTGGCTACATCTTCGGCTACTAGGCCAAACTGCGGGATCGCCTCCGGGTCTAGCTCTTTCTTGTAACGAAAGGTCACAGGCTTCAGTGACAGGATCGCTTCGCTGGCATCCTTCATAGGCTGAATCTTCTCTTTGTAACGGGCCGATGAAGTGATTGTTCCGGCATGGCCAAGATAGTCTATGATCACAGGCACGCCCGCTGGAACGGTTGCCCCGCTGATGCCGGCAATGAAGGTGGTCCTTTGGAGTCCATGCCTACCCAATCGCATCGTATTGGACTCGCCACCCACACCAATTGCCGAAATATCGATATTGTTGCTACCGCTCGTAAGTGCCATGCCGGCGTGAAAACCTAATGCGATATTGCCGTTCCCTGTGATATTGACACCGGCTCCCCAACCGACGGCAACGTTACCGTTACCGGCTGTGTTGTTCTGGAGCGCTCCGCCTCCGTCGGCTGTGTTGTCACTGCCAGTCGTATTGTTCTGGAGGGCAACAATACCAGTGGCCGTGTTCTCATTGCCCGTCGTGCTCCCATCGAGCGCAAAAAGGCCCGTGGCCGTGTTTCCCTCGCCCGTATTATTACTGGCGAGCGCACTCCAACCGACCGCGGTATTGTTTGGACCCACTGTGTTGGAAAGTAGAGTCGCGTTACCAATCGCGGTGTTAAAGCCGCCAGTGGTATTGCTCTGAAGTGCCTGGCCGCCAATCGCCACGTTGCTGCCGCCCATGGTGTTGCTGGAAAGCGCGTCGAAACCCAGAGCGGTGTTGCCGAAGCCGGAGGTGTTTGCAAAGAGCGCATCAACACCGACGGCGGTGTTATTGGCACCGGCGCTAGTCAGGCTAAAGAGAGCGTCGTCACCTTCGGCAGTGTTCCCGTTGGGATAGCCGCCATCCGGCGGCGGATCTACGGCCAGGGCTGCTGTGACACAGGCGAAAGAAACGACAAAGCAGAATGCAGTTGTTCTCATTAACCGATTTTCGCAAACGGCCGATAGCCTTGGCCAGAACAAATCGTCCTATCGCAATTGGGACCGGCGGTCGCTCGAACGCGGTAACTGTGACAAGGCCGCGTCCTACCCGTAAGTCGTGCCGCCATCGACAGCGATTGTCTCGACAACGTTCTCGCCGGCCTCATCGAAAACGTGAATCTCACCGCGACTGCCACCGAATCGCGAATCGCGCGCATAATCAATCGCCTTCTGCTTTCCGTTAGGCCGGGGAACGCAGGCTCGACTCCTGGTCCCTCGGAGGCCGTCCAGGAGCCACCG
The DNA here is from genome assembly GCA_963801255.1 of uncultured Verrucomicrobiae bacterium. Lineage (GTDB taxonomy): Bacteria > Verrucomicrobiota > Verrucomicrobiia > Chthoniobacterales > UBA10450 > JAICXG01. Next base: position 1,663 of record CAWDEC010000016.1, read on the forward strand.
AACCGCTTTGAAGGTCGCACTTCAATTATTCGCATTGTTTAATCTCGTTTGGAATCCAACACACGGAAGTCTCTTGCCGCGTATTCGCCGAGTGTCTTAGAATTTCCATACGACTCGGAACGTCGGCGACCTTTGCACACTCGCGACAACAACAAGAACATTCCTATGAAGACCAACTCTGACTCTGGATGCGATTCACCGACTCCTCGCAACAAACAGCGTGCGGCCGTTGCGTCGGGACGCTGGGTCGCCTATGCGGCCGCCGCAGCTTCTACTGCATTGGCCGCAAGTAATTCGGCCGAAGCTTCCATCCATTACTCGGGCCTTCTAAACGAACACATCGGATCATTGGGGCCCGGTGGATCGTCCAAAACGTTTCCGCTGGATCGGCATGGCGACTCTTTTGTCCTGGAAAACTACTTTAACTCGTTATTTGAAGGGATCGACTTCTTATATATGCGCGGAATCGCTTCGGCCGCCTTCCGAGGATCCGGTTACTATGTTTCAAAGTTATATAACGGACAGAGAATATCGAGTGGTGCTTTCCTTCAGGCTTCCAGGGGCGTCATAGCTGGCACCACCTTCGGACAGTATCAATCCGGGACGCAGTGGAGACGTCTTCAATCCACCGGTTTCATTGGTTTTAGATTCAACAATGGCGCGGGTGTCCAATACGGATGGGCGCGACTGAGAATAGTGCGTGATCATCAATGGGGATTTCCCATGAAAATGTTCGATTATGCGTATGCCGATCCGGGGGAACCGATAAGAGCGGGCCAAACATCCAGTGACGAGAAGGCACCTGACCAGGGTTCTCTCGGCTGGCTCGCGCTTGGTGCCGTGGGACTCCTTGCCTGGCGTAAGCGCCGGTCTCGACTCGGATGGTCCAGCTAGCTGCCAATAACATTTTCGTTAGTTGCTGTCGGCAGAAGCCCTAGGGAATTGCTGCTTGCAACTAACCCAACCTCGGATTTCCCAACTAAATGAACGCAGAGAGCGCAGGCCACCTTCTAGCCGGGAACGTTAGCGGGCGGGTTGTTTAGGCTCCATTCCTAGCGGCCGCTTTGGCTTCCTCAGCCGGTGCGGCCGGATCGGGCCAGAGCCAGCCCACCGAGGACCATGGCGACCAGCCCCAGCACCAGGGCCGCGGCGCCACCGATTACTCCGTTACCGGTGCCGGGACCACCTTTGGCGATGGCCAAATTCAGCCCGCCGTTGACCACGGCGATCAGCCCCGCCACCAGGGCCACAGTGGCCCCCGTTCTCCCGTTACCGTTGCCGATACGACCGGCGGATGATCGGCGCAGAGCCAGCCCACCGATGACCACGCCGACCAGCGCCAGCACATCGGCCGTGGTGGCCCAGAGTCGCCGGGGGGTCAGGCCGTAAACCGTAGTGGCGGCTGGCTCGGAAACGTGCGCGGCCACCAACACGGCATGCACAAGCCCGGCGAACAGGGCGGCTGCAGCCAAGCCGGCGAGAATAAGAGCGAAAGTTCGTTTCATAGGTTTTGTCTTGACCGTAGCGTCGATTGCCGTGGGAGTGTGGAAGTCATTTCAAAAGTGGGCGCAGAACGGTCCGCTGTTCGCTCCATCGCATGGTTAGATGTTTGCTGTGGAGTCACTCAGCGCGCACAAAGATAATATTCTCTTTTCCTACTTGCCTCAGTCTACCGCCACTGGCTTCATAACTCACGGAAAATGGCTGCGTCATCAAATGTAGGCCTGATGGCATTTCTCTCGCAGTCGGCGTCAGCAGCTGAGGCACTGAATAGCGGATTACGAGGGCGTCGCCTTCCATTTCGGCGGAGATTGAGCGGCACAATTGAACGATACGCAAGGTTTTCCGTCCGCCCGGGCTCGCGACGCTGAGATTGTTCTTCCAACGGCGTGTGCCGGTGCCATCCGGGTGAATGACAAGCGTAAAGTCGATATCATTATGCAAGCCTCGTGGAGTGGTATTAGTCCAATGGCAAACCCAACGGCCGGTAAACCGCGGCGCGATCTGCGCGGCCTCAGTTGAACCAAAGGCGGACAAACCGGTCATGCTTACAAGCGCGATTGCAAAAACACGCGGAATCGTGAGCTGCATGACACCTAACGTGAACAAGATGAGCCACGCCGCCGAAAGCGCGGCACGCGACAAAAGGATGGTGGAATCGCGGGCGATATCATAATCAAGTCGGGCGGCGTTGGCTCCATCGCATTGTTAGATGATTTGCGTGATCATCCGAAAACAGGGATAGACTCCTCTGAGCGATAAAGCTGAATGCCGCGCACCTTGCTATCGGGCGTCGCTGGTGGCTCAAGGTGGATAAACAGCGCGCCCCCAGAGCCCAAATCATATCGCACCGCGCCAGTATCGGCGACTGGCCTAGACGGCCCGATTGTGCGTTCCAATTCATGCAGAGTGGTCTCGCGTGTAATAAACCGAAACTCGAGAGGTAGCTCGTCAGCGCGCCACTGTGAAGGATCGGAAAAGACCGCCGCGTCACGACTGCGAATATCTCGAACGACTACACCCACCAAACCAACAAGCCAGAAGAGCGCGAGGCCAAAGAAGACGGGCCGGGAAGCACCAGGCCAAACCTTGCTGAGAAGAGCCGCAACGAAAAAAGCAGCGACGACGCCCGTGATGAAAGTGCTCCCATATCTGCGTAAACGTTCGGCGAGACTCATCTAACGAGAACAAGATGAGCGACGGCTGGCGGGGGAGCGCGTCGCTTCAGTTTCAACCTTCATAATTTATCCTTCAGCCTTGATCCAGGGCTGCCACCGTTCGCTCCATCGCTTGGTTAGACGACGACTCGAGCCCTAGGGAACTTTCCGCCTCATCCCATGCTTGCGATCCGCTTCCTCGACTTCTTGCTGAGTGATCTCTCGCAATGAGGAGCCATATGGCACGCTAAGGTCGCGGAAAAAATCATCCATTCCGGGCTGCGAAAAAATCCACAACATGTCCATAGGCCGGGGGCCTTCTTCATTCTGGACCGCGTGCCACGTCCCTCTGGGAATATAGATTGTCGCGCCTTCCTTTAGGGGAATGATCTGCTCTCCGAGAGTTGCTGTTCCCTGCCCGTGGTGAATGAAGATGATTTCATCCTCGTGCTCATGCATGTGCACAGGAATGCTCGTTCCAGCAGCGACTTGTTCCGTCCCCATGATCAACTGTTGCGAGCCTGTTTTTGGGCTGACTTTGATGTTCAGAGGCGCGTGCCGCCGGCCCAAAATCCTTTTATCACCTTCATCCCACTGTAACACGTAACCTGCCGTCGCCGCGCTCGTCGGGGTCGACGTCACGGACACTTGCGCTAGCGTCTTATTTGCGAACTGGTTATAAAAAAAGACAGCGCCTAGTGGAAGCGCGAGAGCACAAATGAAGAAAGCTTTTCGCATCATGATTTCCTCTAAAACTTGTTGGGCGCGGTAATTCTACGTCTAACGAGAACAAGATGAGCTGCCGCGAGCGAGGGCGCGCGACGCTGTGGATTGAGGGATTGAACTCATGTGAAGCTGGTTAGAACGGCGGCTCGCGGTTAGCTCCATCGCCTGGTTAGATGCGTTCATCGTATGGTCACCGGTGTGATCACGTGACGCTGAATCTGCCAAACGACTTTTCGAGGATCTGGGACCGATTGCAGCATACGGTGAATCTCGGCTCCACTGAGCCGGTGAATGACTCTGCCACCGCTCCTCACGACGAACTCAGTAATTTCCGCGTCGCGACGATCTTCGTTTTCATATTTGGTGCCCCTGAGGCGTGCAGTTTGACGGGTCGAGCGGCCGCAGGTCAAGACAAGGTTGCGGCGCCGACGAGCATCCGCGAACACGGCTGAAATCGGTGGAGGTGTTCTGATTTCTGTTCTGACTTAGGCGTTTTCTCGCGTTGATTTGCGCGATTTACCTATGAAAAGAGGCGGGGGCGGGAATCGAACCCGCGAATAGAGGTTTTGCAGACCCCGACCTTACCACTTGGCTACCCCGCCGAATTGCGAATCGGAGCGTAACGCGCGCTCCGGCGGTGTCAACGCGGCCCTTCCTGCGACCGCGTCTAATTCCACCATCCACAGAGGCAATCGGCGGCATAATTTGCTTGGCTTGGATGACTAAAACAGGTAAGAAAATGATAGGATGAACGGATCCGCAGACCTCACGACAAATTCCCGTTTCGCGCCCCCGCCTTTTTTGTCTAACGGCGACCACAGGCCGCGCGGCCATGGAGGCTTTTCGTGTTGCTACCGGGCTGACGCTTCCGCTCTACGTTTGCGCTCCCGTGCGTGATACCACCCGCATTTTCGTCGCCGAGCAGGGAGGCAAGATCAAAATCGTCGACCTAACGACGAACACCGTCTTACCCACTCCCTATCTCGACGTTACCAACAGAGTTGGTCAAGGCCAGGGCACTGGCACCTTGACTTCGTTAGGCGTCGACGCCTACGGAGAACTTTATATCACCGACCTTAACGGCAATGTCTTTGAGATCCGGAAAGGGCGCGACTAGAATATCTGAAGTTTTCAGCACGGACCCCCCGGGAAATAATGTGTTTACCGCCAGCTTCTTTTTATCAGCAAAAATGTGGAACCCATATGAAAGAGAAATCCAATCGACCGATCCCTTCCCCAAATAGGACTTATCTCAGAACTCGAGTCGTTAGGAGCGTTGCACTGCCGCTTTTACTTTGCGCCTTATCTCTCGGTACCAGTCGCGCTGCCATGCAGGCAATCCGGCTCGCGACTGGATTTACCATTCCACTTTCTATCTGCGCTCCGCCTAACGACGCAAACCGAGTTTTCATCGCGGAACAGGGAGGCAAAATCAAGATTGTTAACCTTCCCTTAGGGACCATTAACGCCGTGCCTTTTTTAGACCTCTCGGCCACGGTCGGCCAGGGCACCGGCACAGGGATTCTGGGAATGACCTTCGACCCCGGCTACGCAACCAACGGCTACTTCTTCGTCAGCTATACGACGCAGACTGGCGGCGTTTTTAATTCCGGCGTTTCCCACATTGCGCGTTTTCACGTTTCCTCCGATCCAAACGTGGCCGATCCCGCGAGCGAGGTCACCATCATTACCGTCGATCAACCACAACATGATCATGACTGGGACTGGATTGGCTTCAGCAATCGCGCCGGCGATGAAAACAATCTCTACATCTGCAGCGGCGACGGCGGGAATACAGAAGACATGGGTCCAGGTCACATCGAACCGGGCGGCAACGGCCAAAGTAACGCCACGCTTTTGGGCAAAGTTTTGCGCATTCACGTGGAAGCCGACGGCTCCTACACAATCCCGGCAAACAATCCTTTCTCCGGATCACAGGCACAGAAGCAGGAAATTTTTTGCACCGGTTTGCGCAATCCATTTCGCGCCAGCTTCGATCCAAACAGCGGCGATCTGCTTCTTGGCGACGTCGGTGAGCACGATCGCGAAGAAGTCAACGCACAGAGCGCACAAAAGCCGGGAGGCGGCGAAAACTACGGCTGGCGCACGTTGGAAGGATCGTTCCAAAATCCTTTCTATTCGAGCGATCCCCCGCCACCCAAGGCTGTTAAGCCTCTTTTCGACTACAGCCATGCGACCACTGGCTCCTGCGTTATTGGTGGAGTCGTCTATCACGGGAAAAGGGTTCCCGAGTTAAAGAACCTCTATTTCTTTGGTGACTGTTTCGGTCCGGATACCGGCGATTTTACCGGCCGAGTTTTCACCTTCCGGTATCGCAACGGCAAAGCTTCCGGGTTCAAGGATATTACCTCGCAACTTTTCCCGACCACGATTGGCGGCTATACGCTGGGCGCCATGACTTCGATCGGACAGGATGCTCGCGGCGAGCTCTACATCACCGATCTCACGGGCAATCTTTTTCAGATCATCGAGTCTCTTTAGGCACCGATCACTTATCCAATGGAGCCAGCGTCCAAGCGATTGAATGTTCGAGCTTGACCGCTGAACATTAGACGCGATGACCGCGTCTTCAGCCGAACTCTTTGCCCGCGCTCGCCAACGCATCCCGGGTGGAGTGAATTCGCCCGTCCGCGCTTTTCGGGGACTGGGTCGCGAGCCGTTTTTCGTCGATCGAGCGGCCGGTGCCACCATCTGGGACGTCGAGGGCAAATCCTATATCGACTACGTCGGCACCTGGGGTCCGGCAATCCTGGGTCACGCTCCGCAAGTGGTGGTCGATGCGGTGCGTGAGGCCGCCGGACATGGTGTGAGCTTTGGAATTCCCAATCCTTTGGAAGTGGAAATGGCCGAGCTGATCTGCCGCTGGATGCCGTCGATTGAAAAAGTGCGCATGGTCAACAGCGGCACAGAAGCCACCATGTCGTGCGTCCGCCTGGCACGTGGTTTCACCGGGCGCGACAAGATCATCAAGTTCGAAGGCTGTTATCACGGGCATGTCGATGCACTTCTCGTTCAAGCCGGGAGCGGCGCGCTCACTCACGGTCAGCCCGACAGTGCCGGTGTGCCTAACGAATTCGCCGGCCTGACGATTGTTCTGCCGTTCAACGATCTGGAGGCGGTGCGAAGCGCATTTCGCGAGAACCAGCGCGAGATCGCCGCGATCATCCTCGAGCCTATTCCGGCAAATGCGGGACTCTACTTCCCGCAGCCAGGCTTTCTCGAAGGGCTGCGCGACGAGTGCACCAGACACGGGACTCTCCTCGTTTTCGATGAAGTTATGACCGGCTTCCGCGTCGCCCGTGGCGGAGCACAGCAGATGTATGACATCCGGCCGGACCTGACCGCGCTCGGCAAAATCATCGGCGGCGGTCTGCCCGTGGGGGCCTTTGGCGGACGCGCGGAAATCATGGACCAACTCTCACCGCTGGGCCCGGTTTACCAGGCGGGAACTCTTTCTGGGAATCCCCTCGCCATGGCGGCTGGACTGGCGCAACTGCACGAGTTGGAACGTATCGAAGGCTGGAAATTGCTCGAGCAACTCGGCGCACAGTTCGAACGGGCGACGCGCGATTCGTTAGGCAAGGCCGGAACCAGCGCGACCTTTCATCGCGTCGGCTCGATGTTCTGCCTCTTCTTTACAGCCGGGCCAGTGAATGATCTCGCCAGTGCTCGCCGGAGCGACCTCGAAAGCTTCGCCAAGTTCTTCAACCATTGCCTCGAAGCGGGAGTTTATTTTGCACCCTCTCAATTTGAGACGGGGTTCATTTCCACGGCGCACCAGCCATCGCAGATCGAAACTACAGCGCGCGTAGTTTGCCACGCGCTGGAAAAGAGCCGCCGTTAGGCAAATCGCCGCAAAAGCTTTGCGTCGCCCTTTGCCCTGCACTAGGAAAGCTCCTCGTGACTTCGACTGTTCGCGTTCGTTCGCTAGCCAAGTTCTTCTTCGAGGGTGAGCACAAGTTTTTTGTCAAAGGCGCGACCTACGGACCCTTCAAACCCGACGCCAACGGCGACTACCTTGGCTCGCCGGAGCAGGCGCGACGCGATCTCACTCAAATGCGCGAGCTGGGAATCAATGTCGCACGCATCTACCATTTGCCGCCGCGCTGGTTTCTCGATTGTTGTTTGGAGGCGGGCGTGCGCGTTCTTATCACCCTGCCGTGGGCGAAACACGTCGAGTTTCTCGTCAGACGAAAATCCCGGCGCGAGATCGTGCGCATGGTTCGCGCCACGGTTTCAAAACATGCCGGTCATCCCGCGATCTTCGGTTACCTCGTGGGGAACGAAATTCCGACCACGATGGTCCGATGGCTCGGCGTCAGGCGCGTAACCGAATTTGTCGAGGAGTTGATCCGCGTCGGACGCGCAGCCGATCCCGACGTCCTTTTTTCCTACGCGAGTTATCCCCCGACCGAGTATCTCCTGCCGCAAAACGTCGATTTCTATTGCTTCAACGTTTATCTGCATGACCAACGCGACTTTGAGAAATATCTCCTGCGGCTGCAAAACCTCGCTGAGGAAAAGCCCCTTATGCTGGGCGAATTCGGCATGGACACCGTTCGCCATTCCGAGGAGGAGCAGGCCGACATGCTCTCCTGGCACGTCGACAGTGTGGTCCGCTGTGGCCTTGCCGGGACCATCTTCTTCGCCTGGACGGACGAATGGTTCACCGGGGAACAGGAGATCACGGATTGGAACTTTGGACTCGTTAGGCGCGATCGTTCCCCGAAAAAAGCATTCTTTGCCCTGCAAAAAAAACTCGGACAGGATGATTCCGCCCTCCCCCACCGCGATTTGCCGCGCACCCCGTCCGTTTCAGTCATCGTCTGCTCCTACAATGGCGCCAAGACACTCGCACCCTGCCTGGAGTCGTTAGGCAAAATCAAGTATCCGGCTTACGAAGCAATCCTGGTCGATGACGGCTCAACAGATAACACGCCGGACATTGCCGCGCGTTTTCCAAACGTCCGTTATATCCGCCAGGAAAATCAGGGACTCAGTTATGCGCGCAATGCGGGCGCAGCAGCGGCCACAGGTGAAGTGCTCGCCTATACCGATTCCGACTGCATGGCCGATCCTGACTGGCTTTACTACCTCGTCGGCACGCTACTCAGCGGAGACTACGCCGGAGTAGGCGGACCAAATATCTCTCCGCCGGCGGAAAATTGGGTTCAGGCCTGTGTCGCTGCTGCGCCCGGCGGCCCAAGCCACGTCCTGCTCACCGATACGGTCGCCGAGCATATTCCGGGTTGTAACATGGCTTTTTATCGCTGGGCCTTCGATACCGTGGGCGGCTTCGATATCGAATATCGCAAGGCGGGCGACGATGTGGATTTCTGCTGGCGACTGCAACAGGAAGGCCACGTCATCTCCTTCAGCCCGACGGCAATCGTTTGGCATCACCGCCGCTTTACCCTCGGCGCTTTTCGCAAGCAACAAGCCGGCTATGGCGAAGCCGAGTCGATGCTGCGCTTCAAACACCTCATCTTTTTCGGACCCACCGGCACCGCGAAATGGCGCGGCCAAATCTACGGTTCACCGCGCTTCAGTTGGTTCATCAACCGCCCAATCATTTACCACGGCATCTTCGGCGAAGGTTTTTTTCAATCGATTTATCCCACGCCCCAATCAGAAATCGCCAACTACGTCAGCAGCATTGAATGGTTTGCCCTAACGATCTTTCTTTTTGGTCTGGGAATTTTTCTGCCCGTCCTGCGCATCGTCCCTTACCTGATGCTGGGCGGTACTCTGTGTGTCGCGCTCTCTTACATGCTGCGGGCCCGCATCGAGCCGCGTTTCGACACCGCTGCGGCACGCCTTCTGGTCATGTTTCTCGCCTTCGCCCAACCACTCGTTAGGGGTTGGAACCGCTATTTCACCTGGCTCGAATTCAAACGCACTCCGCGCGGCGTTATTCGAACTCACGAAAAAATGCCGCAGACCAAGCCCGGCACTGGCAACCTGCGCCGGCGAATCTACTGGAGCGAAGCCGGGGTGGAACGAAACGCGCTTCTCCGATCGATCTTCGATCTGTTGGAGGAAGAGGGTTGGAGTTATTCAGCCGATACGGGCTGGAAGGAATGGGATATTCAAATCTACGGCAATTTTTTCTGGAGCGTCATCCTGCAGACCGTGACCGAATATCACGGCGGTCCCAAGTGCCTGACGAGAGTGCGTCTGCGCTACCGCTTCGTTACCACCACCGTAATCATCAACCTTCTCTTCCTCGCCATGCTCATTTACCGGGACTCTGAACAACGCCGGACTCGATTGGCGAATTCTTCTTCCTTACAGCCTGTTTCTCGTCTTGCTGGTGACTCGTGCACGACGCCTGAAACGACGTGTCGCCGAAATCGTCGACGTGGCGGCCAGTCGCATTGGTCTGGAGCGAATCCGCAAAAGGCCGAGGCCGCAGTGATCGCGGGTCTGTTGTCGTTGATCGCACCCAATGCCTAACGAGCGAGACGCGGTCGTTTCCGACCAGGCCAAACCGGTGCGAAGTTGGAGGCTGCGCCTCTTCGCCGCACTCGCGGCCGAGGCCGCGCTTCTCGCTCTCCTTTGGCGTTTCGACGATTGGCGTTACGCCGAGATGCCGGTCAAGTTCGTCGAAACCGCGATCATCTGCGGGATCGCATTTTTCGCCGCCGCCTCCTCCTTTCAGAAGTTCGCAAGCGCCCGAACAACGAAAATCGTCTTCTGGGGCGCGGCGATTCTGTTTCGGCTCATTGTGCTTCCGCTACAGCCCACTGACGATCTCTGGCGTTATCAATGGGAAGGCAAGGTTCAGAATGCCGGTTTCAATCCCTACGTCGTCCCGCCTAACGATAAAAGATTGATCGCAGTGCGCGGACAGTATCCTGATTGGAACCGGATCAATCATCGCGATTTTAGCGCCATCTATCCGCCAGGAACGGAGTTGCTTTTCGCAGCGCTCAGCCGCTGCGGCGCCACTCCCCTCGCCTACAAGCTCCTTTTCGCCGCGGTCGATCTCGGCGCGGTCGCGCTCCTCCTGGTACTCATCGGCGGTCCCTCGCGTTACGCCGACGCCGCCTGGTACGCCTGGAATCCATTGGTGATTTACAGCTTCGCTGGCGCGGGCCACTTCGATAGTTTGATGATCGCTTCGATGCTCGCCGGCATTCTCTTTGTCGCTCGTTGCGAGAGCGCGGCGAAGAACGCCGAGAAATGGCGCTACGCGCTTCTCGCGGCGACGGCTCTCGGTCTCGCAATCTCTTTCAAATTGGTTCCCCTCCTCCTTCTGCCCGTTTGCCTCTTTGCTCTTGGACGTCGGGCCATTGCCCTTCTCTTTAGCCTGACAATTCCGTTTCTCCTTAGCCTGCCTTTTGGTTTCCCGCGGGTGCCGATTTGGCAATCGTTAGGGCAATTCGCCTACGTTGCACGCGTCAACGACATGTTTTGGTGGCTGGTCGAGGAGACCTTTTGGCCGAATCCGCACCAAAAAAATTACCACTACAACGTCATCATCATTGCCGCGGTCATCGTGGTTTCCCTCCTCTTTCTTCGTAACTGGCGGCGCGGCACCCTTTGGGTCATGGGCACGGCGCTGATTCTCAGCCCTGTGCTGCACGCCTGGTATTGTACCTGGATTCTTCCCTTGGCTGCCTGGCGCCGCGTCGAAGGATGGCAAGTTCTTTCGGTCACAATCTTCGCCTACTATCTTTTCTGGAACGAACACCTTTTCGCTCTCCCGTGGCATTCGGAACCGTGGCTGCGCGGTTTCATCCTCATTCCGCCCATCGTGGCCGCGCTCTTCGAGCTGCGGCGCAGATTGGCTCCCGCACAATCATAGCCGCTACGGCGCGTTCATCTGCGCGCGGAAATCCGTCGGAATCGGCGCTTCGAAAAGCAGACGCTCGTGCGTGCGCGGATGTACAAAACCGAGTTTCCAGGCATGCAACATCTGGCGCGGGGCGTTCTCCTTCTTTCCGTAAAGCGCATCACCGACGACAGGATGGCCAAGATGGAAAAGGTGAACTCGGATCTGATGCGTTCGGCCGCTATGGAGGACGCACTCGACCAGGCTGATCCTGCCTAACGACTTCAGAACGCGATAATCGGTTTGCGCGGACCGGCCGCGAGGGTCGACGCGCATTTTCTTTCGTTGAACAGGATGTCGGCCAACCGCCAGATCGATCTTGCCACTGAGTTGTTTCAAAGTTCCTCTCACCAGAGCGAGATAAATCTTCGTCACTTCACGTCCGGCAAACTGCAGGGCGAGCGCGTGATGGGCCGCATCGTTTTTCGCGACGACAAGACAGCCGCTCGTGTCCTTATCAAGGCGATGCACGATGCCGGGACGCTGTTTGCCGCCGATTACCGAGAGATTGCGACAATGATGAAGGAGCGCGTTCACCAGCGTATGCTCCCGATTGCCCGCGCCCGGGTGCACCACCAGACCCGGCGGCTTGTCGAGGACCAGCAGGTCTTCATCCTCGAAAAGGATGGCGAGCGGAATTTCCTCCGGCTGAGTTGCAATCTCGACCGGCGCCGGCTCCGTTAGCCTAACGAGATCACCCGGCCGGACCATTTCACGTGGGCGAACCGGCCGGCCGCCCAACTCTACCTCGCCGGCACGAATGAGCGCCTGCAGCCGCGCGCGCGAGAATTGTGGAAGCACCGCGGCAAGATAGCGATCGAGACGCCAGCCTCCGTATTCGTTAGGCACGCTGACTTCAATCATCCGGCAAGAAGGCTAAGGTTCTATTTATCGAGCGGTCCAAGCGCTCTTCAACTGTGGACCTCAGTCGACACGCCGGCGCGCGTCTTGTTGCAGCCAATCCCACAGATCATTCAGCTTTTGCGTCACTTCCGGTTTGGTCGCAGCTAGTTCGGCTTCGCTAAATTGCCCGCTCTTCGGACGATGCTGGGCGAAAAGATAATATTTGATCTTCGGCTCAGTACCTGACCCACGCACCGCCACGCGCGTCTCATCCGCCAATTCGAAAATGAGCATTTTTTCCTTCGGAATCTCTTCGCCTTCCGCGTCGCGTATGGTGTCGGTTTCGAAGTTCCGCGCCGTCACAACCTGCCTCCCCAGCATCTCCGTCGGTGGAGAACTCACATAGGTGGCGAGCAACTTCTGAATTTTGGCTGCGCCTTCCGCGCCCTCGAAGGTGAGAGCGCCATTCTTCTCGAGGTAAAAGCCGACCTCGCAATAAATCTGATCGAGCAACTGATCAATCGTTAGGCCGAGGGATCGTGCATAGGCCGCGACCTCGCAAAACATGATCGCAGCGCCGTTGCCGTCCTTGTCCCGGACGAAATCGGCTCCGCTGTAACCGTAACTTTCTTCTCCTCCGAAAATATAGAACGCGGAATGCTTAAGCCGCAGCCGGCGCGTTTCTTCCTCGGAGAGATCGCGATAGTCGACTCCTTCCGCCAGCGGCACGGCATGTTCGTATTTCAGAAGCTTGGCGCCGTTGTATTTGAAGCCAGTCAATGTTTCGACACAACGCAGACCGAACTTTTCCGCGATCGCTTTTTGCAGGTCGGTCGTGACGAAAGTTTTGATGATCACACCACGCGAAGCGTTTTCCGCGTTGAGGATTCCCTGCTCAAAAAGCGCCTTTGCCCGATAATAGGCCAGCAGCGAACCAATCTGGTTTCCAGTGAGCAAGGTCATTTCGCCGTTTGCACTCCGGACCGCCACGCCCATTCGATCGCAATCAGGATCGGTCGCGATGACAAGATCCGCCTTCGTCTTTTCTGCCAGCTCGATGGCAAGTTTTAAGGCCTCGGCGTTCTCCGGGTTGGGCGATTTTACGGTTGGAAAACGGCCGTCGAACTGATCTTGCTGCCTAACGACTTCAAAGTTAAACCCGAGCCGCTCGAGCATCGGCTTAACGATCACGCTTCCAGTGCCATGGATTGGCGTGTAAACGATGCGCAAATCGCTTTGCGCTCGCACCAGCTCAAGATTGAGGATGAGCGTCTCCAGCCGCGCCATGTAGGCTTCGTCGATTTCCCGGCCGAGTGTGATGATTTCGCCCCGCTTTTCGTTAGGCGCGGCTCCACTCGCGGAGTTGACCTTTGTAATGATCCCGCTGGCATGAGGTTCCACCACCTGTGCACCGTCGGCGAAGTAAACCTTGTAGCCGTTATCATGCGGCGGATTATGGCTCGCCGTCAGGACCACTCCGGCACTCGCCCGCAGGTGCCGCACCGCGAAAGACAGCTCCGGCGTGGAACGCGGGCCGTCGAAAATGCAGGCGTCGCAACCATTCTCACTCGCCACTTCGGCGGCCAGTCGGGTGAACTCAGTGGAGAAAAAGCGCGTGTCGTGCGCGATCACAATCTTCGGTCGACTCGACGGCTTCTCGCGCGCGAACCACTCCAGTAGATACTGCGCGAGTCCCTGAGTTGCGCGGCGCACGCTATCGAAATTCATCGCATTCGTGCCGACGCAGGGAAATTCCGGCCGGCCAAGTTCGTTAGGGGTCCCGAGCTCGGCTTTGGTCACGATCCTGCCAATGGTGCGGCCGCGAATACCGCCGGTTCCGAAGGCCAGGGTCTTGTAAAAGCGATCGTTCAGTTCATTCCATTGACACGCCTCGACCAGTTCCGCGATCGATTGCGTCACCACCGCTGAGCTCGGATTCTCCAAAACACGACGCAAGTTCGTCCCAGTCGATTCGAGCAATTTTCCCTCGACCAGCGCATCTTGGAATTCCTTGCGGTTGATCATCGCCCGCAACTTCCCGGGGCGGGCGGTCGATGGCAAATCGTCGCTCCGCCTAACGCTTTGCCTCGTACGTCCAATTGCGCGCCCTGCCTTCCGTCAGCCATTCAATTGCAGTCGTTAGGTGTTTGCGTCGAGTCTCCTTGCGCTCCGGCGGAATTTTTCTTCGGCATAAGACCGGGTCGCAGACTGGCAAAACTGGCGCAGCTCGTCAACGGATCACTCGACAGGAAGCGGTCTTCCAGTCATGCAATGAGCATGCTGCAGATCGAATCGGTCTCCAAACAATTCCGCGGCGGCAACTACGGCGTGCGCGACGTCTCGCTCGAATTGAAGTCGGGCGTAATTGGTCTTCTTGGACCGAACGGCGCCGGCAAGACGACTCTCATGCAGATGATCGCGACCATCACGCGACCCACCAGCGGGCGAATCTCCTTCCAAGGCGTCGACGTGGTACGTCGGCCTAACGATGTCCGGCGCAAGCTTGGTTATCTCCCGCAGGACTTCGGAGTTTATGAGAATCTGACCGCGCGCGAGTTCCTCACCTACTTCGCCGCCCTCAAAGGAGTGCGTGGCGGCACTCGAGTCATGGAGATGCTGGAGAACGTCAACCTGCACCAGGCGGCCGGACGCGCGATCGGCGGATTTTCCGGCGGAATGAAGCAACGTCTTGGGATCGCGCAGGCGCTGATCAATGACCCCGCTTTGCTCATCGTCGACGAACCGACCGCTGGGCTTGATCCGGAGGAGCGTGTCCGCTTTCGCAATCTTCTCTCCGAAATCGGCTTTGGGAAGCTGGTCATTCTTTCCACCCACATCGTTTCGGACATCGAGTCGATCGCCACGGAAATCGCGGTATTGAAAGCTGGCGCGTTGCTGACGATCGCTGCACCGGAGGAATTGCTGCGCCTTTGCGAAGGGAAAGTCTGGCAGAGCATCGTTAGTTCGGAGGAGTTTGATCGACTCCGTGGAAGCTTGAAAATCTCTGCGGCGGTGCGGAAAGGCGACGGCGTCCATCTTCGCTTTGTCGGACCACAACCTGAGATCGTGGCGGATTCCGTCGAGCCGGAGCTGGAAGATGCCTTTCTCTATCTGATGAACTTCGGCGAAGCCGCGGCCTGATGAAGCAACGACTGCAACGTGTCGCGGCGATCGTGCGAGTGGATTTCCTCGTCAGGTTTCGTCGCCTTTCAACTGTGGTCGTCTTCCTGCTTTTATGCGCGTTTGCCTACGTCTGGATTCCCGCGCCGTCCACTGGGCGGACGCTGATCCAGATCAATGATCATCGTGCGATCTACAACTCCGGCGCAATCGGACTGGGTACGGCATCGTTAGGCGCGTTCTTTGTCGGTCTTTTCGGTTTCTACGTCATCTCGAACGCGGTGCGTAAAGACATCGTCACGCGTTGCGGCCTCGTCGCGGCTTCCACGCCAATGCGCTCCGGCGAGTATCTCCTCGGAAAATTTCTCGGAAATCTTTCCTTTCTCTTCACTTTCCTCGGCGGATTCATGCTTAGCTCGATGGCGATGCTCCTTGTTCGCGGGGAAGCGCCGCTCGAACCATTTGTATTCGTTAGGCAATATCTCCTCCTGACGCCGGCTTCGATCGTTTTTGTTTCGGCGGTCGCCGTTCTCTTCGAAGCCATCCCTTTCCTTTCCGGTAAGCTTGGCGACGTCGTTTATTTCTTCTTCTGGGTTACCTGTATTGGCCTGGTGGCCGGCGCCCAGTCGAGCCATCCTGGAATCGGCTGGTTTCGCTATTTCGATTTTACCGGGTTCGGTTTCATGATCGACCAGTTGCAGCACGTCCTGCACACCGACTCGGTTTCCATCGGCGCTTCTACTTTCGATCCACATAAAGTGCCGATTGTTTTTCCGGGACTCTCACTTTCTCACGAGTGGGTTTGGCCCCGGATCGTCTCGACGATCGCGCCGGTCTTGCTCCTGCCGCTGGCGACGTTTTGCTTTCATCGCTTCGATCCGGTGCGGACGAAACGCGTCGCGGAAAGATCGCAGCGGAATTGGATTGGACGCTTGCAGAATCTCTTTCGACCGCTCAGTCGAGCCGTCGTCGGGCTGCTGCTTCGACCGGGGAAAGATTCGTTACCCAGGGCAATGTGGAACGACGCCGTGCTGACGATTGCGCTTTATCCACTGGTGCTTGTTCTTTTTGCCGCGATCACGCTCGGGACATTTTTCGCCCCGCTTTCGCGCTCACTGCCCATCGCTTTCCTCGGTCTTGCGCTCGTTCTCGCCGACGTAGCCACGCGTGATCAGCGGGCTGACACTGTATTGCTCCTGCGGGCGACGCGGCGTCTGCGTGAAGATTTTCTCTGGTGGAAACTCGGTTCAAGCCTTCTCCTGGCGATGGCGCTTTGCAGTATCCCTCTCGTCCGCAGCGCCGTCATGGGGACGAAGCCTTTCTGCGCACTCCTCATCGGGCTGGGGTTCGTGGCCGCGATTGCAACCTCGTTAGGCGTGATGACCGGGAACGCCAAGGCGTTCATCGTCATTTTCCTCAGTTTTTGGTATCTGGTGGTGAACGATGCGGGCACCAACCGCTGGTTCGATTTTGCCGGCTTTTATGGAAAGGCGAACGTTTCAATCGCCGCCCTCTATGGCGCAATTGGACTCGGGGCGTTGCTCGTCGCGCAAATGATTTATCGCGGCCGTTTGAGTCGATCCTGACTAATTGCTTCGTAAGCCTGCCGCAGAATCGGCTTTAGTTCTTTCGCCGTAACTCTTGAAAGAACGACGACAGTGCTGCCCTTTCGCCCCCAGGCCCCGGCCGCCGGACGAAACGCGTCTGCTGCCGCGGACATCGCTTGCGCCTGCTGCTGCGTCGTCAGCTTCACCATTCCATGAAGTGGATCCGGATAGCCGAGGGTGGCGAAAATTTTATTTCGCAAGCGGAAGTCGGGATGGGATTGATGGACCTTTTCCTCCACCTCGGGCAATTCGAGAGCAAGACGACGAAATTGATCGGCGGTCATTCTTTGCCTAACGAGTGGAACCGATCATGTCAGGACCGCGATTGCATAGGTGATAAAGGCGCAGACCGCTACCATGAGAAGGAGTGCGAGCAGAAAAACGGCGTCGGCAATACGTTCCACCCAATACGCTCTGGAACGCTGGCGGGTTCGCAGAGCCCAATAGGACGAAAGACAGGCGATAAGAAAAAGAAGGGCATCCCCGGCCAAAAGATCATCCGCCACCGTGTCAGCCTTGCGCAGAGTGATAACGACGCGCAGCAGGCCGACGACGGTAAGACAAACTCCGACCATCGCGGCTGAGACACTGAAAATGTGAATACAGATATCCTGCTCCAAACGCTCCCGCGCATTCGAGGTTGGCATGGCCCACCTTAAGCACGGTAACCAAGGGAACAAGTGACTTGAAATTCCGGCGATTGACGCCGCGGATTAGTTGCGCCGGAGAGTAAAACGATTGTTAGGCGTCTCCCATAACCGGAGCCTGACGAGCCGCTGATCGAGCCCGTTGTCGAGCTTTGGCCAAAGAGCGCGCACAATATTTTCACCAGTGGAGGGGCCTTGCCGAAACTCCTCCGTCTCGCAGTCGAGATGTTTATCCTGCCAGGGCGCGAGACCGATTTCGAGAGCGCGCGAGAAATCGGTAAAACCGTAAAGCGTTCCGCTACGTTCGTCGTATTCGCCGCCCATGGTGGCTTCCGTGAGATAATGGTGGCCGTGTCCGCGCGGATTGTTGCATTTGCCGTAAAGCGAAATGTTTTCGGCCGCGGAAAGCGTCGAAGCATGAAGGCGGTGCGCCGCGCTGAAGGCCCGCCGCATCCCAAGGAAGGATTGGCCCTCACGCCAATACTCGGCGAAGAAATCGTCGCGTTCGTGCAGTCGGACACGATGCAGTGGCAGAGCGCCCGATACTCGCTCGAAAAGATAGTGCACCAGACTTTCTGTCGTCTTTGGGCGATTCGTTAGGCCCGGAACTTCGTGGTTGAGATTTTTGTGGTCGAGTTCGGAATGCAGACCACCCAACACTTCAGTCAACGCCTGGTGATGGATACTGTCCTCTGCCTTCTCCCCGCGAAAAGTGAAACGCGCCCGATAATGGTGCCCGTGACTAAAGGGAGAGGAAGCGATGCCAAAGAGTTTCTCGTTTTCCGCCGCGCTCAGATGCGGCGACGTGGTTTGGCGCGCGGCGGAAAATTCGAGCCAGTGATTCTCGTCAGTCGCTCCGTCGATGTAGTAAGTCGCGCTTCGCTCTGGAGATTCAACCAAATGACAGACGACGAGCCTGGCTTCGCCGTCATCGAAAAGCGGCGCGACCTCGAGGAATAATTGCTGCGCAATATTCTCCGCGGTCGGCGATATCTCGCTAAAGACCGGATGATCTTCGTTGAGAAACTTATGGTCGAAGCGCGCGTGCAAGACTTCCTCGACCCGACTTTTAATTTCGCTGATGTTGACCAGCATCCCGGTCACGGGATTGACCTCGCCGGTGAAAACAAAGTAAGCGACGTAATTGCGGCCGGTTCCGAAGCGTGCGCTTGTTTCCGCCCCGAAGACCCTGCGGTTTTCCTCTTCCGACAAGCGCAGGCGCGAAAAGGCGGCGAGAAGCGGAAAACTCCAGCCGCTTACTAACCGTCAGCAGCATCCTGTTATTGGCCGAGCAGCGAGAGGAACTCGCTTCGGGTGCGCGCATCTTCCTTAAAAGCACCGAGGAGACACGATGTTTTCATAACGGAATTTTGCTTTTCCACCCCTCGCATCATCATGCAGAGATGCTTTGCCTCGACCACAACCGCCGCCCCTAACGGATGTAAGGCTTGCATGAGGGCATCGGCAATCTGCGTCGTAAGTTGTTCCTGGATTTGCAGCCGACGGGCAAAGACATCGACGATGCGGGCCACCTTGGAGAGACCTATCACCTTGCCGTTGGGGATATATGCGACGTGCGCCCGGCCAATGAAAGGCAGGAGATGATGCTCACACATTGAATATAACTCGATATCTTTGACGATAATGATCTCGCTCGCGTCGGAATCGAAAATCGCGCCATTAACTATCTCGTCCAGATCCTGGTGATAACCCTGCGTCAAGAACTCAAAGGCACGCGCCGCTCGGGCCGGCGTGCTCAGCAGGCCCTGCCGCTCCGGATCTTCTCCCACCGATTCGAGTAGGTCTCGAAAGGAACGCTCCATTCCCTCGAGCTTGGCCGCACGGCACCGCGGCAAATTGCGGATACGACGCTCCGCGGCTTCAAGTTCAGTCTCGCGATCTTGGGTAATCATTGGGCAAAGTTCCCAGCCGCGGGAAGACAAGTCAAATTGCCCGGCTTTTGCTTTTCCAATGATTGCCTAACGAGTATAGCACTGAGATTGACGACGCCCAGGCAATCGGTCGCGACGCGATCGCGCTGATCATCCAGCCGTACAGCTCGGCTAGACTCACCTTTGCCGGATCGATGCGCATAAGAGCGCGGTCAGGCACTCACACTAATCGAGCCAGCTCAAAGGGTATTTCTCGTCGTCAAGATTTACGGCCTGCTCGGTCAGTTCGAGCGTATGCTCAGTGTCGAACATCACTGCCAGTTCTTCCGTGCGCTCGGCATTCTTGCTCGCCATGATTGTGCCGGGATGCGGACCGTGCGGAATACCGCGCGGATGGAGAGTGATCGAGCCCGCTTCGATGCCGCGGCGGGAACCAAAATTTCCGCGGACATAAAAGAGGACTTCGTCGGCTTCGACGTTGTCGTGCACCCAGGGAATTTTTACCGCCTCCGGATGGTAATCGAGCAAGCGCGGGGCGAAGGTGCAGACAACATAGCCGCGAATCTCAAAGGTCTGATGAATCGGCGGCGGCTGATGCACCGTGCCGGTAATGGGTTCAAAATCGGCCGCGTTAAAGGTATAAGGATACACGTAACCATCCCAACCGAGAACGTCGAAGGGATGATGGGCGTTAGTTACTTTCGTCAGGCGCGGCCCGTCCTTAACTAGAATTTCGACGTCCTGGTCGCTATCGATCGTGATCACTTCCGTGGGGCCGTGGAAATCACGCTCCGAATACGGCGATCCCATCCGAATCTGACCATCGTGGTTAAGATAACGTCGCGGGATACGCACCGGCCCGACCGATTCAAGGACGAGGTAATCTTCTTCTTCCACCTTATCCGGCACGAGACGATAAGTGATTCCGCGCGGGATGACGATGTAGTCTTCCGCACGATAGCGGAGCTTGCCGAAAACGCTTTCGAGTGTGCCCGCGCCCTTGAAGACAAAGATAATCTCATCGGCGCCGCCGTTCTTATAATACTCGAACTTGCCGAAGTTTTTCTCCGGCTTACAACGATAGGCAATAATGTCCTGATTAAAGAGCATCGGGACACGACCTGTATAAACGTCGCCGCGCCGCGGAATGTCCGCGGTCTTGAGATGATGATGTCGCAA
Organism: uncultured Verrucomicrobiae bacterium; assembly: GCA_963801255.1. Classification (GTDB taxonomy): domain Bacteria; phylum Verrucomicrobiota; class Verrucomicrobiia; order Chthoniobacterales; family UBA10450; genus JAICXG01. The sequence goes on from CAWDEC010000016.1 coordinate 22,192, forward strand.
CGGGCTGTTGGTGACTTTCTTTAGCTCCTCGCACTTGAGTAACTCCACATTGCGCACCCGGGTGGGCGGCCGGATATGGTACATAATCGAGTAGGCTTCGTTGAAACCCTCGGTGGTAATTACATGTTCATAGGCGATGCCTTCGTTCTTGTAGCCACCGTTGGAGGAACCGTTGCGGTGAAACCATATGTGGTGCTTGCGCGGGATTTGACCAAGTTTCTGATATTGCGGCATCGTCGTTTCCTCTTATAAATTACCTCTTAAGATCCTGCTCTTTCTCCAGAGCTTCGAAAAGAGCTTTAAAGTTACCCTTGCCAAAGCTCTTCGCGCCTTTGCGCTGAATAATTTCGAAGAACAAGGTGGGGCGATCTTCCACCGGCTTGGTGAAGATTTGCAGCAGATAACCTTCGTCGTCGCGATCGACCAGGATGCCGAGACGGCGCAGCGGTTCGAGATCTTCGTCGATCTGTCCGACGCGATCGAGGACCGTCTCGTAGTAGCTCGTGGGAATCTTGAGAAAGTCGACGCCTCTCTCCTGCAGGTTGGTTACGGTTTCAACGATATTCTTGGTCGCAATGGCGACGTGCTGCACACCTTCTCCGTTATAGAAATCGAGATATTCTTCGACCTGCGACTTCTTCTTCCCTTCGGCTGGCTCGTTAATCGGAAACTTTACAAAGCCGTTGCCATTACTCATCACCTTGCTCATAAGAGCAGAGTATTCGGTCGAGATATCCTTGTCATCGAAGCTCAGGATGTTGCGGAAACCCATTACATCTTCATAGAACTTGACCCATGGATTCATCTGGTTCCAACCGACGTTGCCGACACAGTGATCGACATATTGCAATCCGGCATCCGGTGGGTTGTAGCTCGTTTCCCATTTGCGGAAGCCCGGCATGAAAACGCCGTGGTAGTTTTTGCGCTCGATGAAGAGGTGAACGGTATCACCATAAGTGTGAATGCCGCTCATGACCACTTCGCCGTCATCATCACGCAATGTCTTGGGCTCAAGATAACTCTTGCCGCCGCGTTTGGTCGTTTCCTCCCAGGCGGAAGTGGCGTCGGGAACGCGCAGGGATAGGAACTTTACCCCGTCGCCGTGTTTATGAATGTGCTCCGTGATGGGATTATCGGTGCGGAGCGGCGTGGTAAGGACAAACGTGAGCTTGTTTTGCCGGATGGCGTAACTGGCACGCTCGCGAACGCCCGTCTCGGGGCCAGAGTAAGCAAGGCTTTGAAAGCCGAAAGCGGTCTTGTAGAAATGCGCCGCCTGCTTCGCATTGCCGACATAGAACTCGACATAGTCTGTTCCTTCCAAAGGCAGGAAGTCGGTTTGCGTGGGAGCGCCGCTCGCTCTTGGTGCTTCAAGTGTTGTTTCCATAAGCTGATTTCTGCGATTGTGTGCGACAGGCGGAATGCACGTCGTGATTAGAACAAATTATAAGAGCAGCCCGCCGCTCTCGCAATCCCCAGAATAAAACTCAGAGAAAATTCGGAGACTAACGACTGCGAGTTGTTAGGCCATCACCGCCTGGCGGCCTTCGACGCGGCCGCTTCGCGCAGGGTACGATCCACAGTTTCGAGGAAGACCTTCACGTCGAGCGGCTTTGTCACATAACCTTGAGCGCCAGCCCGCAAGAGTGGCTCGGGTTGCCCAATGGTTGCGTCCGCGCTCACCATCATATCGGGAAGATAGAGATCGAGAAGTATGAGGTCCGGCTTTTGCGTGCGAGCGAGTTCCAAGCCTTCTCCTCCAAGCTTCAAATTATCTCCGTCTATCGCATAGAAGCTGCTTTAGTAAGCCGACCTTCGCTCCACATGCTCTCCGAACTGATCGTCAACGCGAGGATTCTGGTGATCGACGACGAGCTGCCTAATGTGCGGCTCCTGGAAAGAATTCTTCGCCGCCAGGATTATTGCCACATCGCGATGACGACCGACGCACGCGACGCGGTGCCGATGTTTGTCGACGACCCGCCCGATCTCGTCCTGCTGGATTTGCACATGCCCCATCAAAGTGGCTACGAAGTGATGAACGATTTGGCCAGTCTGCAGAATCCGCGGGTCCCGGTGCCCATCATCATTCTTACGGCTGATGCGACGCCAGAGGCGAGACGCCGCGCCCTGGCCGGCGGAGCAACAGATTTCATTTGCAAGCCCTTCGATAACACTGAAGTCGCACTGCGAATCAAAAACGCACTGCAAACGCGCTTTCTGCAACGCCGGCTGGACACGCGAAACAAGGTTCTCGACGAGCAGGTGCGGGAACGGACCGCGGCGCTCGAGGCCACTCTTAAAAAACTGCGCAACACTCAGCAGCAGGTCGTGCAACAGGAACGACTGCGTTCGCTCGGCATGATGGCCACAGGCATCGCGCACGACTTCAACAATCTGCTTTCTCTCATCATCGGTTCTGGCGAGCTACTCCTGAGCAACAGCGATCGCGCTGGTCGCTCGCAGATCGATAAATATGTCGAGACCGTCATGAGCGCGGCGCGCGACGGCGCGAAGATGGTCAATCGGCTGGCGCAATTTCAGCGCGCACGCACGGAAGGCGAAGTGCAGCAAACCGTTTGTCTGGCGCGCCTGGTTCATCAGGCGGTCGACCTTACGCGACCACGTTGGAAAGAACAGTCCAACGCCAACGGTATCGACATCAAGATCGTGACGGAGCTGAACGAGGAGGCACACGTTACAGGCGACTCGGCGGAAATTCGCGAGCTGCTTACGAACATGATTTTCAACGCGGTCGATGCCATGCCGAAAGGCGGAACCATCACCATCCGCGTCTGTCTTGAGGGCAAGATTGTTCTGCTCGTCGTCGAAGACGACGGCACTGGCATGAGCGACGAAGTCCGCACGCGCTGTCTCGAACCATTCTTCACGACTAAAGGCGAGCAAGGCTCCGGCCTCGGTTTGGCTATGATCTACGGCATCGTCGAGCGACATGGCGGGACGCTGGAAATCGATTCCCAACTCGGACGAGGAACGCGTTTCCAAATCCGCCTTCCGCGTACTGAGCCTGCCCGCGTCATCGAAACAACGCTCACGGAGCGCATCGCGGAATCGCTCAACATCATGGTCGTCGACGATCAACCGGTCTTACGTGAAATTTTAACTGAGCAGTTGAAGAACGACTGCCACCATGTCGTTCCGGCAGCCGATGGCGACGAGGCGATCCGAATTTTCCGCCAGGAACCGTTTGATATCGTTATTACCGATAAGGCGATGCCGGGCATGAGCGGAGAGCAGCTCGCTACCACCCTGAAGGAAGTTCGAGAAAACATCCGCGTCATCCTTCTCACTGGCTTTGCCGAACACGGCATTTCCGACTCCGTCTCTCCCGCAATCGACATGGTCCTGGGCAAACCAGTGAATTTGACGACTCTGCGCCAGGCGATCGTGAAATCGATCGCTTCCCGCAATGAAAAGAGCCGTCAGTCCACAATGGAAGCGACAGCCTTCGACGTCTCAAAATCAGCGCGCGTCAGCACGCCTGTTGCCCAGCGCGAATATCACGATCAACATCTTTAACCAGCGTACTGCGAGTGCTGGGAAATCGTTAGGCTGGTCCTTCAGAAAGCAAAGCCAAAACTGAAGTGGAATGCGCCGAAATCCTCATCCGGCCGCGGGCTGGGGTTCACACCGTAGTCCAGCCGCACTGGTCCGATCGGGAGGTTGTAACGCAAGCCAACGCCCACGCCATAACGCATATCTCCCAGCCCGGGCGAACGCGCGTCGGGCAACAAGTTTCCCGCATCGACAAAAACCGCGCCTAACAACTCACCATAAAGCGGGAAGGTGTACTCGACGTTAAAGATGGTGTAGTACTCACCACCGATCGGATTGCCGCGCAGATCGTGCGGGCCCAAATCGCGCTCACCAAAGCTGCGCACAGTCGTGCTGCCGCCAATGAAAAACCTTTCGTCGATGGGAATAGCGAAAGCGGCGTCGCTGCCAGCGGTATCCAGCGGATACACGATTCCGGCCCGCGCCCCAAAAGCGAGCAGACTGCGCTCAAACCATTTTTGCAGATCCGACTTTTGCAGATTCTCGCCCTCGAGTTGGGCCGGGTCTGGGGCGAAGGAAAGGTAATAACTCACGCGCCCCGTCGCGCGGAGGAGATCGATATCACTCCCGAGCGCGCTTGACGCGAAATCGACCGTGTTGTCGAAAACAACTCCCCGCGGCGCGACGAGTGGGTTCTTGCGCAGATCGAGCGTTTGGGAGAAGCCGATCGCACTGACGAAGTAGGAAGTCGCGCCGAGGAATTGCGGCTTGATCGTCGCATCCGTGATTTCGACATGTCGCTGCGACGCAACCAAACTAACCGAATAACTGTCCGTGATTTGCCGACTCAACGTTGTTCGTCCGCCGACCTCGAACTTGGAATATCCATCGAAGTCGTAAGTGATCGCGGAAAGCCGGATCTTTAATGCAACGCTGGTGTCGAAGAGGTAGGGATCTTCATAGGAGATATCGCCTTTGTAACCACGCTGCGACACTTCGACCGAAGTGGTGATCGGCCGGCCGTAACCGAAGACGTCGCGGTTCGCATACGAAGCGCCCACGATTCCGCCATCAAACGAGCCATAGCCAATCGAAAATCCAAACTCCTCCGGCTTTGCCTCTTCGAGATTGACATCGAGCCGTAGAAGGTTGCCCTCGACCGGTGTCGGCTTCACCTGCAGGATGTTGAAGAGCCCAGTGCGCATCATCTCGCGAAACTTCTTGTCGAGCGTCTCTGGGCTGTAAGGACGGCCCCGCAACTTCTTAAAACGGTCGACGACATAATTCGGATGCAACTTCCGCGTTCCTGTTACCGTCACGCCGTCAAAGTGGTAAACCGGTCCCGGCTCGATTGTGACACGCACCGGCACCATCCCACGATCAGCCAACCTCGGATCGCCGTTTGCATCTACCTTCACGGCAAAGTAACCGCGCGTTTTATAGTAAGTCTGCAACCGGCGCGGGATATCGGCTAGCCGCGCCTCCGTGTACGGCAGTCGCAGCAGGTCAAGCATTTGTCCCCGCAACGTGGACGGATCGTAAATTGTCGGACCAACGAATGTGACATTGCCGAAAAGATATTTCTGGCCTTCGTGCACATTGATACGTGCTATCACCAGATCAGGACGGACATATTCGAAAGTCGGCGGATCGATCAGACACTCGGCAAAGCCTTCGGAAATATAGAAACGCTGCACAAGGCTGGCGCCTTCCTCGATGTCGCTCGGAACGAAGGGGAGCACGGCGGTAGCTTTCGATTCGCGTTCACGCGTCGGGCCGACAGCGTACTCGAAAAGCTTCTCAGACGGCACGTGACGATTGCCGTCGAAAATGATTTTTTCGAGATGGACCTGCGGTCCTTCGTTAATCGTCAGGCGGAAATGGTTTGCCCCTTCGATCGTGTAACTGACGCTAACCTTGGCGTAACCATGTTTGCGATAAAAGAGCTCAAGAAAAAAAGCGGCGTCATCGGCCCGCGCACTCGTTAGGCCATTTTCCTCGATGAAGGTGATTTGCTCCTTCAACTGGGACCGCAGCTCTTTTTCGTTGAAGGCCTTGTTGCCGCGAATCTCGAGGTCAGCCTGCTGCGCGATCTTCTCCTGCTGCTTCGCCTTGGCTTTCGCTTGTTTTTCCTTTTGCTCCTGTTGCGGAAGTTGCACTGCGGCCTGGCCAAAAACGGTCGCCGTCGTTAGGCAAAGGAGCGCGGTGGTGGCCACCAACCGGAGCGGGTGTCCGCCGCCGTTCAATCGATTCCGCCTCCTCTTCATCGCCTAACGAAACCGAATGAGATATTTCACCAACCCTCGGAAACCGCCCTGCACCCCAAGATCCCCGATCAAAACCCAATGGTCGCTCAACTTGTAACGGGCGGTCGCGGTTTGCTCGCCAGTGCGTGGATCGGTGTTGCCAAATTCCACATCGAGCCGGCTGAAGAATGAGTTGTCGTTCTTCTCCGGTTGCGCGCCTTTCTTGAAAACTTTTCGATAAAGCTGTTTCACGAGCAGGATGGCGGCCCGACTCGCGAGTACATTGCCGCCACTCAACTCCTCCCGCGTGGTTCCCGTCGCCAGAAGCGAGATGATTTCCTCCTGCGGTAACGGAGGCTCGCTGCTGAAAACAGCCTGGGGGGAGTTCGCCGTGCCGTAGACGTAAACGTGAATCGTGTAATCGCGAATGAGCGAAGTGCCCTGCAACTCCATCCTCGGATTGAGCGGATCGTCAGGATCGAAATAGAGAAAGCCGAGATTAATCGTCAGGGTGCTAAAGGGAAGCGTGGCGTCGAAATTGGCCAACCGCACCTGTCCCTGCAATTCAGGGTGCAGACCGGTCCCGGCGAGTTTCATGTCTACGATCGCTGAACCAGTGGCGAGGTTGCCGCGAATGAGAAACGGATCCTTGCTCTTGATGACGAGATCGAATTTCCAGTCGCGTAGGGGCGGGTCCGGAAACGACAGTCTCGGCGCAACTGCAGGCGGCTCCGGATGAGGCGGCGGACGTCCGGGCAAACCGATCGGGATGATGTCGATGTTCTTGAAAAAGCGACTGTTAGTCGTCAACACCTCGCCTTTAACCGTCGCGGCCTGGAGCGGCCCGTCGACACGGACGTCTGCGTCGACACGCGCAGTGAGGTTGTCGTTGCGTGCCACAAGAATGCTTTTCGCCACCAGGTGAAGATCGAACACTGGCTCGGTCAATTTCGCCAAACTAATGCGGCCGGTGAGTGTGAAAGGTCCGCCCGCCAGATCGCCGCCGAATCGATCGAAGCTCAGCGTGTTGTCGCGGAAGTTGAGCTGCGCATTGAAATTGGAAATCGCGGGTAGAGTTGGATTTTCAAAGCGCGCCGAGACGATATGCATGTCAGCCGCGCCGCTCAGGGCCGGCTTTGCGATGGTGCCGCCCAGATTGACGTTGAGCGCCGTCGTGCCATCCAGTTGCCGCAGCGCGGGGACAAATTCGCGCACGAAGTTGACCGGGCTGCGTGGCATTTGGACCTTGGCGCTGAGCGGCGTTTGCTCGTCCACTTTTCGCTTCGCAATAATATCCGAAATGTTGAGCGGCAGACGGGCATCGATCTGCACGGGCTGAATTTTTGCCTGCTCAATTTTCCCAGCGAGATTGAGCACGTTGTTCTCCAGATGCGTGGCAATGTTGATTTTCGCCGGCTCGAGTTGCCTGGCCGCCGCCGCTTTAAGATCCTGCAACTGCAGGTTGAGATTCGCCTGCAATTGATCGAGCGGACCCTGCGCGTCGAGTTTCACCGATAACTGACCGGAAACCGGCGGCTCTTTGCCGAGATCGCGAAAGAGTTTCGCCAGGTCGAGGTTTTCCGACTGAAAGTTGATCATCACCTTTCCGTTAGGCGGAAAAAGCGGACGCGCGCTGCCCAGGTTGCTCCAGGTAAAAGGGAGCGAGGCGTAGGCGCTGGCATATTTCGCCTGCCCCTGGTCGATCTGAATTTTGTCGATCTCGAGCGTTGAGTTCTTCGCCTGCAGAATTGCCTGGAAACTCAGCTTGTCGCTCCCAAGATAAACGATGGGAACGTTGAGTTCCTGCGGCGTGTAATGCGCCTCAATGTTGGCCTGCAGATTTTGCAGCCTGGCATAACGACCGCGCTCCAGCTTGAGGTTGAGGTCGCCTCGATTTTGGAAAGTTGCTGCTTCGCCCTCTCCGTTCCAATTCAAGACTAACGAACCGGCCAGCGGTGTCTTCGTCGCGGCGGTCGCTCCGGAGGCGCCGGCATTTAATAAAGGCTCAAAGGTGGAAAGGTCAGCCAGATTTACCGTCGCCGCGCCTGTGTAGTGAAACGGCTTCTGCAACTTCATTGTCCCGTGGGCGCTGACGAAATCCTTTTCGTTCAACGTCGCGCTGAGATCGTTTAGATAAACGACGTTCTGCGCGATGGTGGCTTGTAACTCCATTTGCCTAACGATCACCTTCTGCGCGGTAATTTGCCGCCCGTAGACCGTCACCTCGCCGCCGGTTACGCCCCGGCGAATGCGCACGTGCCCATCGCCCTGCAGTTCGCCCGTCACCTTGATCTTCGCCTCGTCCCGACAGAAATCCGACAGCTGTGGCGCCCGCAAGTTAAATTGCAGCTCGGCCGCCTGGTCCCTCAGCTTTTCGTTAGGCGGCGGAAGCTGCGCACTGCCGCTCACTCGCAGAAGATTGTTTCGGCGAGTCGCGGTCAGCTGTTGGAGCGAAACCTGCGCGCCATTGCTGGTCAAGTGTGCCTGCACCTGATCAAGCGCAAAATCCCGGTAACGGACTTCGTCCAGCTGCGCCTCCACATTGGAAGTCAGTCCCTCATAAAGTGGCGGCTGTTTCTTTTCGTTAGGCGACGGCATTTTCTTCGCCGCCGTCACGCGCGCAGTCAGCTTGCGGGCGGCCGCATCGTGAAAGCCGATCAGGTCGCCCGTCGCGCTCAGATCGAGATACGCGGTATCGTTCGCGATCTTCAGTGTGCCATTGGCTTGCAGGCTGCCGGTGAAAGGTGGGTTGAGAAAAGCGGTCAGCTCTTTCAAATCCGGCGCTTCAATCGCGACCTGAAAATTCCCCGGCGTATGCCCGAAGCCGCTTAGTGTCTTCGGCAGATCGATCGAGCCACGTATGAGAACGTGATTGTTTCCTTGATCGATCCGCGCCGCGCTCACCGTCGCCAGACCATTCGCAGCCTGCATCTCGAGCCGTACCTGATCGAAGGCCAGACGGCCCTTTCGCGCTTTCTGTATTTCGGCTTCGATTGTTCCGTTCCAGGTCGCGGGCGCGTCAAGCTTACCCTGCCAATCGATCTCGGCCCGTGTGACATTCCCCTCCAGTTCACCCGGCGATTGCCTGAGATAAGGCGCCAGTCTGCCCAACGAAATGTTGCGCGCGTCGAGCTTGGCTCTCGTTTCAAAGGAGGAGCCTTTCGCTGCGAGCTGTATCTGACTCGCAATCTCACCGCCTCCAATCCTGCCCTGCAATTCTGCGGCGAGCTTCCCCTCCCCTATCTTTGAAGCATCGATGTTGACCACCCGCAGTTGGTTCTCCTGGTCGAACGTCAGGCTGCGAAGAGAGAGATTCTTGTTCGCATAGCTGGTCGTGCCGGTGATGTTTGTCCAGGTGTGAACACCGGGAATTTGCGCCTTCTCGATCTGTAATCTGCCGTCCTGATGCGGGTAAAGGCCAAGGTTCAGGTTTTGGATCACCAGGTCCTGCGGCTGATCGCGAATCGTCAGGCTGAAATTTGTCACCTCCAGGCGATCGGGGAAGAAGTCCGGCAGATTTACCTTTTCGTTAGGCTTGGGTGGCTTCGGGAGAGGCGCTTTCGAGCCATCAATCACCAGGCTGGCATCGCGCAACTCGACATTCTTCAAGGTCTGCGACATGCCGTGGAAAAGACAGGTCGGTCAGACTGTAGTCGACCTTCGCCCTGCCCACATCGAGTGATCGCACTACGCTCGGTCCCGTCGCGATCGCACGCACGTTGCGCAGGATAATCTGATCGACCGGATCACCCTCGAGAAGAAAATCGACCTGCAAATGTTGACCGGCAGCGACCCGGGTCGCGACGATACGAATCACCCCGCGCAGGATTGGAGCATGAAAAACCAGCAGCAGGAGGAAAATCGTACCCAGCCCAATGAGGAGCCAGCGCATCCAACTTCTGCTGAGGCGCGGTTGGACATTGCTTTCTCCGTCGTCGCCCACGAGTTTGCCCAAGTTAGGTTCTCAAGCTGCAATCGCAACCCGTCATCCGCTCGCGTCCCTCTTTCTGGACTAACCGTTGCACGTGCTTACTTTGCGAGCGCAATCCTCCGCCGACTCAATGACGCCGGAAAAGTTTTTCGATTACCTGGAGGGCAAACTCCCATCGCACGAACGCGAACGGCTTGAGCGTGCCCTGATCGCCGATCCGGAGTTGCAAAAGCAATTCGTCGCCGTGCGCGAAGTGCATCGCGCGATGGAACGGCCGCCTAACGAATCTTCAGGCGTGACTCGCAGCGGGCGCCGAGGACGGCAGCTGGCGGCGGCCTTCGCCATCCTCGTGGCGGTAAACGTGGGCATTGGTCTCTTCTTCATTTTTCGCTCCGCAAAATTTTCGCACGAAGTGCAACAGGCGCAGTCTGACGCGATCCGCCGGCAGGTCGAGACGTCGTTGCACAGCGCCGCCGCTGCCGAGTTTACTCCGCCAACCATCGGCCCGGAATCGGTCGCGCTCACCATTCCTTTGGAAAAACAGGACAGTGTGGCAAAGGCGATCATTGCTGCTGCGGAAAAGGCCGGCGGTTCGGGCACAAAAGAATTACCTGACGACAACGGCGTGAAAGTCCTCGTCCTCGTCCCAGCTTCGGCCGAAGCAGATTTTCGCGGAACGCTCACCCAACTGGGCGCTCCTCCGCCACCAGCACCGGCTACACCCGCTCCTTCGCCTAACGAACCCGTGCACCTGGAGATCATTCTTTCCAAGCCGCGCTGATCGGGCGCGCTCATGATCGCGGTCACTTTTGCCCATCCCAGCGAGAGCCGCGATTTCGTCAGGCTGACAAGACCACAGCCTAACGAAACTAAAATCTTTCACACCGGTGTCGGCGGCAAGGCCTGCCGCGAGCGGTTGGAGCCGTTCCTCGAGTCGCAATCCATTGACTTGCTCATCAGCAGTGGCTTCGCCGGTGGAGTCGATTCGTCGTTAGGCGTGGGCGATTTGCTTTTGGCGGAAAACTATTCCGCGCCCCAGTTGTTGGGGCGAGCCCAGGAAATTCTCATCGCACGGACCGGAAAACTCGCCACGACCGAACGTGTGGTCGAAGGCGGCGCCGAGCGCGAACGCTTTGCCCGAGAAAATCACGCCGTCGCCGTCGACATGGAAACGGAATGGATCGCGCGCGCCTGCGCCGCGCACCAAATCCCGATGCTTTCCCTGCGTGCGATCAGCGACACGGCAGCCGCGCCTTTCCCGGCCCCGCCGCACGTGCTTTTCGATCTCCAGCGGCAAAAAACCAATCTTTTGCAGCTGATTCCTTACCTGGTTACTCACCCGCTGGCCATCGCACGGTTGACGCGCTTTGCCCGGCAAGTCTCCTCCGCGCGCGCCAGCCTCACAGGCGGTCTCGCGCTTCTCGTCAGGGAACTTTAATTGCAACCGGGCCAAACCCGCGAGCTGCAAGAGACCAGCCTGGCAAATCAGCCGCGTTGGCTCGACGACGATAAGTTGCTTTTTCCTCCGCCGTCAGCTTTCGCCGGCTCAATGTGCACCAGCACGTCGGCGATCCCGGGATTGGTTCGCTTGATGGCGTCTTTCACCTTGTGCGCCAGGTAATGACCAACACGGACTGACATCTCTCCATCCACCCCAACGTGGAGATCAACGTAAAACTCCAAGCCCATCTTGCGCACCAGGCACTTGTCGATCCCAATCACGCCCGGCACAGCGACAGCGGCAGCTCGCACTTGCTCAGCGATTTCGCCGCGCGGAGCGCTGTCGAGAATCTCATGCAGGGCAGGATTGAAAAGTCGCCATCCGTTAATGGCGATAAGCACGCAGGCAAAGAGCGCCGCCCAGGCATCAGCGCTCTGCCAGCGCGGACCGCCCAGGAGCGCGATTGAGATGCCAATGAAAGCCGCGATCGAGGTCATCGCGTCGGTGCGATGATGCCAGGCATCGGTTTGCAGCGCGGTGCTCTCAGTCTTGCGTCCAAGGCGATTCACAAAACGAAAGAGCATTTCTTTCACGATCACCACCACGATGAGGACGATGAGAGTAAAGGACTCGGGTGCGTGATGCGGTCGGAAAATCTCCAGCACGCTCCGAGCGGCGATGACCAGGGCGGCGAGGATGACGCCTAACGAAACCAAGATGGCGGAGAGCGGTTCGGCCTTGCCGTGGCCATAGGGGTGAGTCTCATCCGGCGGACGCGCGGCAAACTTTAAGCCACTCCAGATGATGGCTGAGCCGGCAATGTCGAGCGCCGATTCAATGCCATCGGCAATCAGGACATAGGAATGGCCGAGTGAGCCGGCGAGGATCTTGGCGGTGGCAAGAACGACGTTCGTCGCCATTCCGATGAGGGCAACGCGCGCACCGGATTGCAGATTGCCGGCCGCGATGTTCGCATTAGGATGCGGTTCCATTGGATGAGCGAGAGTATTAAAGCCATTGTTTATCAGGCGCACGGAAAACCGAATGAGGTTTTGCAGCTGACAGATCAACCTCGGCCGCGTCCAGCCGCTGGCGAGGCGCTCGTTAGGCTACTGGCCGCGCCGATCAATCCCGCGGATCTGAATCAGATCGAAGGCAAATATCCGATCAGAGCTCCGCTGCCCGCCACGCCGGGTTTTGAAGGCGCTGGCCGTGTCGAGGAGATCGACTCCGCAGTCACGGATTTCAAGACTGGTGACCTCGTAATTCTGCCGCACAATCTTGGCACATGGCGCGAAATGGTTGCGGTCAAAGCCGAAAACCTGACGCGTGTGCCTGACGGCATTTCGCCGGAGCAGGCCGCGATGTTGAAGATCAATCCCATCACCGCCTGGCGGCTTTTGCACGACTTCGTCAGGCTGGAAAAGGGCGAGTGGGTGATTCAGAATGCGGCAAATTCCGCGGTTGGGCGAGCAGTCATCGCCATCTGTCGCGAGCAGGGTTGGCGCACGGTTAATATCGTTAGGCGCGAGGAATTGATTGACGAACTGCACGCAGCCGGAGGTGACGTGGTCCTGCTCGATAACGACCAACTTCGTGAGGCAGCAACCGAAGCGACCGGTCGCGCGGCGATACGTCTTGGGATCAACCAGGTCGGCGGGGAAAGCGCTTTACGGCTGGCAAAGATCGTCGCCCCCGAAGCGACCATCGTCACGATTGGGGCCATGAGTCTGCAACCTCTGACCATGCCCAACGGATTGTTAATCTTCAAAAACCTTCATTTCACCGGCTTCTGGGTAAACAAATGGTACGAGCACGCTAGTGCTGCGGAGCGGGCCCAGACTTTTGAGCGGATTTTCGAACTGGCAAAGCATTCCTGCTTCGAGACCAAGATCGAGCGCAGCTATCCCTTGCAGGATTTCCGAGACGCGGTGGCACGCGCCGGCCAAGGAAAACGAGCAGGCAAAATCCTTTTTCGCATGGAAGAGGCTGGCTGACTTCGAGCCAAAAGCACAATGAGATGCCCTCGCCTCAGATGAATTGTCTATTGCTTGCCTGAAGCTGCTAACCGAGTTCCTTTAGTCATGAATCGTCCCAGTCTGGTCATCGCTGTTCTCTTACTCTCGTTAGGCGCGGAAAGCCTTTTTGCTCAGCAATGGGCACAGGCCAAGCTCAACCAATCGCCGCGTCACCATCAATGGGTCGATCTCAAGCACGACGATCGCACCGTTAAAGCCTTCGTTGCCTTTCCGGAGGTGAAGGAAAAGGCACCCGCGGTGCTGGTCATCCATGAAATCTTTGGGCTGACCGATTGGGCGAAGAGTCTGGCTGACGAAGTGGCAGCTGCCGGCTACATTGCGATCGCACCCGACCTTCTGACGGAGCCAGGTAAAGACACACAGAGTTACGACAAGGAAGCGGCGGTCAAGGCTGTTTCGGGTCTGCAAGAATCGCAAGTTTTCGCCGATCTCGACGCAGCAGCGGCTTACGCGAAAAAACTGCCGGCCTGCAACGGCACCGTGGTGGTCTGCGGCTTCTGCTGGGGGGGTACGCGGGCTTTCGCTTACGCGAATCATAATACCGACCTGAAGGCCGCGTATGTTTTCTACGGCGAAGGCCCGGCGGAAAAGACAGCAGCGGAAAAAATTTCCTGCCCGGTCTACGGATTCTACGGCGAGAACGATGCACGGATCGGCAGCACGATTGCAAAGACGAAGGAGGTCATGAATTCGTCAGGCAAAAACTATGATCCGGTTGTCTATCCAGGAGCGGGACATGGGTTTATGCGCGCCGGGGAAGAGCCGCACGCCGTGGAAGCAAATCAGAAGGCGCACGACGCTTCCTGGGAACGCTGGAAATCACTCCTGAAAAAGCTGCAAGACTGATCGCTCTTTGCGTGCCGCTGCCGAAAGCATCGGAACATTTCCTGCTCCCTTCATGAAGGTGTGAGAACCCGCCTCAAGCCATGATTTCACCCCTCCGCCAGCTTCGCCTCGACGCTTCCATTATTCTCCTGCTTATCGTTGGAGTCTGCGCCACCGGCGGACTTTTCTTTGCTTTCTACCAAACCGAAGAAACGGAGCGTCCGTTGGCGATTGTGCGACATCGCCCGCGCGAGGCAATACCGATGTTGACCGTCGCACCGGCGGCGCCCCAATCCATCTTTCCCGCCGCCAACACCAAATCGTCACTGCCTCAAACAAGCAGTTCGCCTAACGACACTACGCGCCCGTAAAAAGGCGAACGGTGAAGGCAGTCGTTTTAGGCACGCGGCTTCCAAAGCGCCGCGTCCAGAATTGACCAGAGGTGAATCAACCAGCCGAGAAGGACAATCCAAAGGAGTGCAGCGAGGACAAACTGGATGATTGCCATGAAAAGCCGGCCCTGAATTAACTGGCCCAGGCCCGGAATAAAAAAGCTGCAAAGCGCCGCGATGACATTACCGGTCGAACCTTGTCCCGCCATACCCAAGGTTCAGCTTGAACGAAGCAATACGCAAGAAGCGCTGAATCTCGTAATCGGCAGCGCCTTGCTTGCCCGAGAGCGCAGGTTTCCATAGGCCGAAGGTCCGATATAATCCTGTTGCCATCTCAAGCATGTTCCCCACCGCAACTGCCTTGCCAGGGCATGTACGAGCGCAAGAAAATCGCGGTAGTCGAAGACGATCCAGGCATAAGCCAGGCGATCGAGCCTCTGCTCAGCGCTGACGGCTTCGGCTCACGAGCTTTTTCCTCCGCGGAAGATCTTCTGACTTCCGAACCTGTCGGAGCAGCAGCCTGCTTTGTTGTTGATATTCCATTACCGGGTCTTTCCGGTTTTGAGTTGCGTGGCCGACTCCGCGACTTGGGAATCAATCGCTCCGTCTTCCTCATTACTGCTTATGATCGCATAGCCACCCGTGCCATGGCTGCGCGCAAGACTGCGGTTGGATATTTTCCGAAGCCATTCGATGGCAGAAAGTTCATCGCTGCCGCTTCGCATGCCATAGCGACTCTTGCGCTCTTATTGTCAGCCTTTACTGCCGACGCAAAACCGAATGCGAGTGACTCCGTGGCGGGGACATTGGCTTCGACCGTTGCAGCCTCGAACACCAAACCAAAGAGCCACCCTTTGGGCATGGTTTGGATTCCTGGCGGCGAGTTCTCGATGGGCGCCGCAGTGAATGGTCACGGCAGCGATGAAATGCCCATGGCTTCCAACGACGCCGAACCCGTGCATCGCGTCCGGGTGAACGGCTTTTGGATGGATGAGACTGTTGTCACCAACGAACAGTTTGCCGCTTTTGTGAAGGCGACCAGCTATGTGACAATCGCCGAGCGAACGCCGACAAAGGAAGAGTTTCCTACCGCACCGGCAGAGAATCTGGTTGCCGGATCCGTTGTTTTCGCTCCGCCTGATCATGAAGTCTCATTAAACGATCACTATCAGTGGTGGAGCTATGTGAAAGGGGCCAACTGGCGCCATCCTGCTGGTCCGGCAAGCAGCATTGCCGGGAGGGAAAAATATCCGGTCGTCCAAGTCGCTTACCCGGATGCTGAAGCTTATGCCGCCTGGGCGCGCAAACGTTTGCCAACAGAAGCCGAGTTTGAATTCGCCGCTCGCGGCGGTCTTTCCGGTAAAACCTATGTCTGGGGCGATGAGTTTCGACCTAACGGCAAATGGATGGCTAACACCTGGCAGGGCCAGTTTCCGGTAAAAGATACAGGTCAGGATGGCTTCGTCGGCCTCTCGCCGGCGAAAAGGTTTCCGGCAAACGGCTACGGGCTATACGACATGGCGGGCAACGTCTGGGAATGGTGTAGCGACTGGTATCGTCCAGACTACTATGCGCAACTCGCCGCAGCCGGAAACGTCACCGTCAACCCCACGGGGCCCGCGTCCTCCTTTGATCCCGTCGAGCCTAACGAGCATAAGCGAGTCCAGCGAGGCGGCTCCTTTCTCTGCAACCCTCAATATTGCTCGCGCTACATTGTAGGGACACGCGGCAAGGGCGAACCCAACACCGGCACTAACCATCTCGGTTTCCGCTGCGTCATGAACGCAGGAACGGACAGCCCGTCGGCAGGTTCGGTGCTCAACACCATACCTCAGGTTCCTGCCCACTAACTCTCTAAGTGAGTATGCGACGGACAACAGACTTGATGAACGAGATCAGCTAAGAAACATAAACATGAAAACGGCAATTCTTCGTACCCGGCTCCACAGCGCCTTTGGCGCGGTGCTCATCCTAGCCATTGTCTCAGCGGCACTAGCAGCGCCAAATCCCGACCGTGACGTGTTCTTTGGCGAGACACACGTCCACACCAGTTGGTCCTTCGACGCTTATACTTTCGGCAATACTTTGGCTGGCCCCGAGGATGCCTACAAGTATGCGCTCGGCCAGCCGATCAGGCATCCGGCGGGTTACCAGGTCAAAATCACCAAGCCGCTTGATTTCATGGGTGTGACCGATCACGCCGAGTATGTCGGCGCCGTCCAACTCGCGAACGATCCCAATTCTGCGATCAGCAAGTTACCCATCGCTGAAAAACTGAAAGTACGGGGACCGGAGGACATCCAGAAAGTCTATATGTACATCGGAGCTTCGCTGCTAAAAAACGAGCCAATTAAGGAGCTCATAAGTCCGGAGGTAGCCGGGAGCATTTGGAAGGAAATCATCCGGATCGCTGACAAATACAACCAGCCGGGAAAATTTACCACCTTCGTCGCCTATGAGTGGAGTTCCACGCCGAATAACCGGAATCTGCATCGTAATGTTATCTTCAAAGACTCGACCCACGTCCCCGCCACGCCATTTAGTTCACTCGATTCGCAAGATCCAGAAGACCTGTGGGCCTGGATGGATGCGCAGCGTAAGCAAGGTAACGAACTATTATGCATTTCGCACAACGCGAACCTAAGCGATGGCGTCATGTTCCCGATCGAGGTGGATAACAAGGGCCGCCCGATCGATGCGGCCTGGGCGCAGGATCGGGTTAACAATGAGCCTTTGACAGAGATCCATCAGCTAAAAGGAACTTCGGAAACTACCCCGCAGCTTTCGCCTAACGACGAGTTTGCAAATTACGAGATTCTTAATTATCTGCTCGGCGGGGAGGAGCGCGCGCCCAGGATTCACGGCAGTTACATTCGGGAAGCGTGGGAGAACGGTCTGGCGATGCAGGAAGGCCGCGGCTACAACCCTTATAAGATGGGCCTGGTCGGCGCGAGCGACTCTCATAATACCGCCTCGGGTTATGTTCAGTCGGACTATTTCGGTGGCCACGGCCAGATGGACGCGACTGATAAGACTCGCTTGAGCGGCAAGAAGGAACTCGGTCTGGATGTCGCACAACTGAGCACGTCTGGCCTGGGGGGCGTGTGGGCTGAAGAAAACACGCGTGCATCCCTTTTTGATGCCATGAAACGCAAGGAAACCTTCGGCACCAGCGGAGTGCGCATCAAGGCTCGGTTTTTTGGCGGTTACGATCTGACCGCTGACACGCTGAATGATAAACAGTGGGTAAAAACCGCCTACGCCAAAGGCGTTCCCATGGGCGGCGATCTACCGGCCGACCAGGCCGGGAAGCCGCCAACGTTTCTGGTCTGGGCAGTGAAGGATCCAGACGATGGTAATCTTGATCGAATCCAAATCATCAAAGGCTGGACGAAACAGGGTCAAATCTTTGAAAAAGTTTACGACGTCGCATGGTCGGGTGATCGCAAGGCGGATCCACAAAGCGGTAAGGTGCCGCCAGTCGGCGATACCGTGGACATCAAGGACGCGAGTTACAAGAATACCATCGGCGCCGTGGAGTTAAAGAAAGCCTGGACCGATCCTGCATTCGATCCCGCCCAGCACGCGTTCTACTATGCGCGTGTCATTCAAATCCCGACGCCGCGCTGGACAACTTATGACGCAAAGAAACTGGGCGTCCCGCCGCCGAGTAATGTTCCGGCCTCTGTACAGGAACGGGCCTGGACCTCGCCCATTTGGTTTACTCCAACAGAGGATGCCGCAAAAAAGGCGGCTACTGGGACGACGGTAGCCATGCTTAAGGAACAAGGTGCTACCGCGTTGGACGATGCTGCGTTGAAGGCGTTGATCGTGGGAAAAACGTTCAAGATTCGAAACAATGTGACTAACCAGGAATTCGAAATCCTTTACGGCAACGACGGGCGCCGCTTGATTACCAAAATCGACGGCAAACAGCCGGAAATCGGCGAGGTGGGAGACGTTTTGCACAGCGGCGAACTAGGATCGCCGGCGGCTTATGAGATCAAAGATGGACGGATCAGAACGACGCTCTCAGGAACTCCGTTCGAAGTTATGGTTTACAAAGTAGGCGGCAAATACATGGCCGCGCGCAGCAACGAGTTCAGCTACGCGAACTACGAAGTCGAAGCGGTCAATTAACAACACGGACTTCAAAGCTAAGGGAACATCACCATTTCCTCTATGAAAGACAAGAGCTTGAGTCGCTGGGCGCGGGAGCCGCTTCTGCATTTTCTTGTAATCGGAGCGGCCCTGTTTGCCGTCTATTATTGGCGCAATCCCAGTGCGGCTAACTCCGATACCTCGCGAAGAATTGAACTGACTAACGATGACCTTCGCCAGCTGGAAATAAGCTGGACTGCGCAGTGGCAGCGCCCACCAACGCCGGACGAGATGCGCAACTTGGTGGAGGACAAGGTCCACCAGGAAATCCTTTACCGTGAAGGACTGGCGCTTGGTCTGGATAGAGATGACACAATCGTGAAGCGTCGCTTGGCCCAGAAAATGGAATTTCTCTCCGACGACGTATCGGCGTTGCGCGATCCGTCGCTCGATGAATTAAAGAAATGGTACGCGAAACATGGAGCACAGTTTACGTTGCCTTCGCGAATTACGTTCAGGCATCTTTACTTCTCATCGGACAAACGCGGCTCCAAGGCGCGTGATGCGGCCGTGGCTGCGCTGGCAAAACTGCCAGATAACTCAGCAGCTACGATTGACCTAACTAGTTTAGGTGATCGTTTCATGTTTCAAGACCACTACGCTGAAAGCACCTCCGACCAGGTAGCAAAAGTGTTCGGCACCAGGTTCGCCGAAGAATTGTTAAAGTTAAGGCCTGGTAAGTGGAACGGACCGGTCGAGTCTGGTCTCGGCTGGCATCTTGTCTGGGTGGATGCGATCACTCCGCGACGTACGCCCGACTTCGAAGAAGTTGATGTATCGGAAATCAAATCGCAGTGGCTTGCGGCGCAACGCGCGGAGACCAAGCGCGAACTCTTCGCGGCGATGAGAGCACGCTACGAGATTGTCCTGCCGCGTGGCTCACAATCGTTCGCCGATGCGAGGGCCTGGCAGGGCACGAGATGAGCAAGGTGATTCGACAATCGGGCTGGGGTTATCGATTACTATCTCTGGTTCTCTGGATCCTCACTTTCGCCTCAACCGCGCGTGCACATGAATCGCGTCCTGCCTACCTCGAAATCGACGAGACAGCGCCTGCACGTTATGATGTGATCTGGCGCACACCGCTCAATGCCGGAATGCGTCTCCCGATTGCACTAAAATTTTCCGAAGACGTCAGTAATGTTACCGAGCCTGCCGTCCGCGAGTTACCAGACTCACTGGTCGAGCGGCGCATCATCAAGGTAACCGATGGCCTGGCTGGGAAGCGGATCGATTTTGTCGGATTGCAAGCAACTATCACCGATGTTCTCGTCCGAGTACGGCTACTCGACGGAACCGAATCGACGACAGTAGCGCGGCCCTCGAAAGCATGGGTAGAAATTACCGGTTCGCGAGGCCTCCTCGCGGTAGCCAGCAGTTATGCATTGCTCGGGATCGAGCACATTCTGTTCGGCGTCGATCATCTGCTATTCGTGCTCGGGTTGCTCATTCTGGTGAAAGGATGGCGCAGACTCGTCGGCACCATCACAGCTTTTACCATTGCTCACAGCATCACGCTTGCAGCTGCAACGCTGGGATTCGTGCATGTGCCGAGCAAGCCAGTCGAGGCAACGATCGCGCTCAGTATTGTCTTTGTCGCTTGCGAGATCATTCATCGGCGCGCCGGTCGCGTAGGTCTAACCGAAGCCTGGCCGTGGGTGATAGCGTTTACCTTTGGTCTCTTGCACGGGCTAGGTTTCGCCGGCGCCTTACGCGAAGTGGGTTTGCCACAAAACGCCATCCCGATCGCTCTCCTTTTCTTCAATGTCGGTGTCGAACTCGGGCAACTTTTTTTTATCAGCTTGGTCGTGGCGGTAATTACCACGGCGGTTCACATCGCCAGGAAACTTCCTCGAACGAACCTCCTCCCGCAATCCGCCTTCAACTGGTGCGAGACGATTTCGGCTTATGCCATCGGCGGCGTCGCGATGTTTTGGGTCATCCAACGTACTGTTGCTATTTGGTGAAACCAGGGATCTTTGCGCATGCGCGGTGGGAAGCGATCCACGAACCATACAGGCTCCAACGATATGATGCAGATAACTCCACCAGCGAATTTGTGTCGATGAGGAACATGCGATGATTACTGCCATCACCGCATTCATTTTGTTCGGATGCCTCGTCGGCGTCTTGATGCTCGGAAGATATACGCGTCGTTACCTTCCAGAGAACCATCTCAGCGCGGATTCAAAAGACGCTGTGAAACTGGCCATGAGCCTTGTCGCAACGATGACAGCTTTGCTTCTTGGGTTACTGATCAGCTCGGCCAAGGGTTCCTACGACACCGTGCGAGGTGAAGTGAGTCAAATGGCGGCCAAGGTCGCGTTCCTCGACCGGGTGCTGGCCGCTTACGGACCCGAAGCGGCTGAGTCGCGCGCCAAGTGTCGCGACGTCGTAGCCGATGCGGTCCGCCGCATGTGGCCGGACGAGGGAGGCGGGTCTTCCCAGATGGCCCTTAACGAGCAGGCTGGCGACGCGCTTTATTTCGCTGTCATCCATCTCTCTCCGCACGATGACTTGCAACGCGCGCTCAAGACGCAGGCGGCGACTGTTATGGTGGACCTGGCCGAGCTTCGGTCGCTGCTGCAGGCACAGGCGATTCCCTCCATTTCGAGGCCGCTGCTCCTGGCAGTCGTCTCCTGGCTCGTAGTCATCTTCTTTTGCTTTAGCCTGGTCGCGCCACCTAACAACACGACTGCTCTCGCATTAGTCGCTTCCGCGTTTTCCGTCGCCTGCGCTCTTTTCCTGATTCTGGAACTCGACCATCCTCTTAGCGGCCTGATCCGGGTCCCCAGCGAACCAATCGTTAATGTCTTGAACCATCTTGGTAAATAGGGTCTACAATAACCTTGGAGGCGCCGCTGATAAGACACGATCCTCGGCAACGGATATCCAGCAGAGTCGATGGCAAAGATTACCGGTTACCCTGATACCCTCTCTTTGCCATCTGACGTAGACAGTGAAGGCTTCCAAGTAATCCGTCTTACTGGTTTGCCCGGGCAACCGTCGATTTTGCACTGCGGTTGAGGCCCACATGTAGCCGCAGAATCCGGTCGAGTTCGGCAATGGTTTGCGGGAGACCCGTGGAGCCGTGTGGGCCGGGCACGATGAGTTCCGATTGCGCCCTGTCGAGATGCGAACTCCAATACGGCACAACTCCATCTGTGCTGTCAGGCGAATCACCTTTGCCACGATCGCCGATAATCGAATGATATGGAACAGAGACCGGAGCGCTGTTGAGTACTTTGAATGTTGGATTGGTTGGCTGCAAGCCGCTCACACTATTCGGTAACCGCTTGGCGCTGCCGGTGATTTGCATTAGCTCTGCTTTCGTTACGGCATCATTTAATACAGTGGCAATGTTGAGTGGCAGAGAAATGAGGCTAATTCCAAGTCGGCCGATTCCACCCGTGGCCATCTCACTTCCGCGATGGGGAGTGCAAATAAAGACGACGCGCTTAATGCGCGGGTTCGCCTGAAAGATAAAAGCTCGAAAAACGGGGCTGTCCTTTGAATTCCGAGCAAGGATTTCCTTTGCCATGGGACCGACCGCTTTTTCCCACATCTCGGGAGTAAGTGTCACCACCTGAGCGTGAGTAAGTATACCGCCCATGCTGTGCCCGACCACGACATAGGGAAGATGACTCGGGTAAAGTTTGTCCACTTTGGCTAACTCCTCCCGTAAGCGGAGCGCGGAATACAAAATGGGAGTTCCAGTAGGATAGCCAAAGACCCAAAATTGATAATGCTTTCGTATCTCCGGATCTGCCTCCAGTTCGTTAATCGTCTGCACCCAGGTATACGGCGAGGAGACGAGGCCATGAACAAAGATGAGCGGAATTCGATCCGGATCGTAGGGTTGGAGGAAATAGAGTCCCGTTCTCTCGATGTAATGAGCGGATCGCAGCGCTGCCATAAAGCCAACTATTGCGAGATTAGACGGCGGTGAGTAGTAGCTGATCGGCGCCGTATAATCGGCGGCGAGTGGACGCACTTTTCCTTCCACTAATGCTGTCGGTTGTTTAGCAGGCCGGCGCAGGGCGAGAGTAGCGTCCTGTCCTTTGAAATCGAGAGTAGCTGTGACTGGAGCGCTAATCCCTTTCAGGGGTGCGAAATTTTCCCTTGGAGTTGTAGCACGAATTCCGACGAGCGCGCCGCCAACCCCTTCTTGAACCGTAGCCTTTTTTATCATTGGATGTTTTATGGAGTTGGTCATCCGAAATGAGTTGAAGTAACCGGGCGGCCAAACAGCAGGCCCGGCGGGTTGCAGATGTAAATGATAGGTCTCGTTCTCCGACGTCACGGTCAGCGACTGGTTCCACAATCGACCGTTTTCACTGGAGCGAAGTAAGATCGTCAACTCGGCGGCAGCAGTATTGTAAGTCTCCACCGCTGAAGTCTCCTGCGTTCCCGAGCCAAGCAGCGGAGCTGTTACGGCAGCAACATGCAAGTAATCAGCCGCTCGTCTCTCGACTGGAACGTGAATTGACCGCGCTTCCCTTAAGCTTTCCGCTGCCGAAGCATACCGAGTCGACTTCTGTTGGGGCGTCGTGGCGCAAGCTGTCAAAAATGCAACCATCGCGGTGACCGCAACGGGTCGAATTCGAGACATTGGTCTTTCAGATCTCGCAATCACAGGTTCTCTCGATATAGGACTAAAGTCTGATGCGGAACAGATCTTCGTGCTTATATGGTGGAGTCTCTTTGCGCGAAGAAAAGCTACCGCACAGCGCTTCGAAGACGTTATGACCGTTTCCACTTCGGTTACTCGTTGGCTGCCAGCCTTACGGCTTATTGCAGTAATTATCGAAACCTTGTAACCAACATGAAGACGCTTGGGAAGCTTGTTGTCGCTGGGATCTGGTTCGCCGCGCCCTTCTGTCCAGGCATTCTCGCACAGGCTCCGCCGGGACAACCACAACTCGCTGCGTCCACTGCGCCATTGCTCTCACCCGATCAGTTGCAGAATCTGGTCGGGCGCATCGCACTTTACCCGGACGATTTGCTTGGGCTGATGCTGCCCGCTGCAACCACGCCGCTCGATATGGTGAAAGGTCAGCGGTTTCTCGAGAAGTATAAGCAGGATAAGACCCTCAAACCCGATCCCTCCCTGCCGCAACCAGTGCTCAGCCTGCTTGCTTACCCGGAGGTCGTTAACCTGATGTGCGACGATCTTGATTGGACCGAGTCACTCGGACACGCAGTGATGGCGCAGCAACCTGATGTCCTACAGGCTATCCAGGTTTTCCGTCGCAAAGCGCAAGACGCAGGCAATCTGAAGACCGACGACAAGCAGGTCGTGGTTGAGGACCAGGATGCGGTCAAGATCGTTCCCGCCAAACAAGAAGTAGTCTATGTTCCGCAATACCAGCCTTCAGCTGCGGTCGTGCAACAAGCAGTGCCGGCCGTCAGCTACTCTGCGACGGCGTATCCCAACTACTATGTTCCTGGCGCAGCCGCGGCTGCAGCGACGACGGGTTATGTAGCTGGCGTCGCCACCGCCTATGGGTTGAATTGGGGTGCGGGTGCGGTTTACAGCGCGCCTTACGCATCTCAAACCGCTTACAATCAGCAGCAGAGACAGAACTACGCAAGTCAGTCACAACAAAGCTGGCAAAACTATTCCAGTTCAGCACAGACTCAGCGACAGAATTCCGCTTCCCAAAATCAAAGTGCGCGGCAGCAGACAGCTACGACCAATCAGGCGCAACGCCAGCAGTCCGCCGGGGGCGCCCAATCTCAGGCCGCGGGAAACCAGGCGCAGCGCCAGCAGTCTTTCAGTGGCGCACAATCTCAGGCGGGGGCAAATCAGTCACAACGCCAGGCGGCCGCTGGCGCACAACAAGGACAGCGTCAGGCGCCGGAGGGTGCGCAGCATTGGCAGGGCGGTGGCGGCGCGGGTCGCCAGGGTGGACAAAACGCGGGCGCTAGGTCTGCTTCGGCCGGACAGTTTGGCGGGCGCGCATCTGGCGGACGGGAGGGTGGAGCACTGGGCGGCATGTCATCGGGCTCTCGATCGCAAAGCTTCAGCAAGCGTGGCGGACAAAGTATGTCGGGCATGAGTCATGGCGGCGGTGGGCGACATAGATAGACGGGAAACTTCATCACTGATGCGATCATGAAAACACTTGTTTCGCTCATCCTGACAGTTGCTTTTCTACCATGTGCCGCCCGCGCGGAGGAGACTCCCGCACCGAGCCAACGCGTCTTCGAGACGCCGGTCGAAGCGGCAAAGGTGTTGGTCGCCGCCGCTAAGTCTGGCGAGAACGCGCCGCTACTCGAAATATTCGGCACCGAACACCGCGATCTCATCTCTACTGTCGATGCCGCGCGCGACCGCGAACTGCGCGGACGTTTCGCCAAGGCGGCAGAGGAGCGCCAGCGCCTGCGCGTGAACGACGACGGCTCGGTAACCATGGTCGTAGGGTATGAGGCCTGGCCCTTCCCAATCCCGCTGGTCAAGACCGACGCTGGCTGGCACTTCAATACCAATGCAGGGATCCTGGAAGTAGTTAAGCGGCGGATCGGTGAAAACGAACTCACCGCCATCGCCACTCTGCGAGCCTATGTGGAAGCACAGCGACAATACGCCGCCGAGCCCCGCGATGGCACGCAAGTTCGGCAGTTCGCCCAAAAACTCCAAAGCTCGACGGGCAAGAAAGACGGCCTCTACTGGCCGGCCGATACCAGTAAGGGTGATAAGCCCAGCCCCGGCGGCCCTGAAATCAAGGACTCGAAGACGCCCTATGCCGGTTACTACTTCAAAATCCTCACTGCCCAAGGTGCGGCGGCGCCGGCAGGCAGTTATAGCTACATCATCAACAATCGCTTGATTGGCGGCTTCGCGATGGTCGCCTGGCCCGCTGATTATGGGAGGACCGGCGTGATGACGCTGCTCGTAAATCATTATGGCGACGTCTATCAAAAAGACCTGGGTCCGAAAACGAGCGAACTGGCAGCTGGGATGAACACATACAATCCTGATTCAAGCTGGAGTAAGACCGACGACTAGCCAGCATGTCTAGCAAAGTTGACCCCACTATACGTCCGTTCCTTCGGTACCTCGGTTGTTGAAAGAGGCCGTGACCTCGATGGATCAAATGAATCAGAAATCGTAAGTAAGGCGTTTCTCCTCGCAATCATCCTTCTCACTACCGACGCAGAGATCCGCGCTCGCACAATCAACTGGAAACACCGTCACTTTAGATCAGATAATGAATATAGCCGAATAACTAACACTAACCGATGAGCCTAAATATGAGACATATCACCCTACTCTTTCTTCTCTTAGCGTGGACAGTTCAGGCACAGACAACCAAAGAAGAACAGTCGAGCCTTACGCCGGACAAAGTCCTGGCTGATTTGATGGACGGGAACTCCCGTTTCGTCAGCGGAAACCCTCATGCGCAGGACATTAAGGCCCGGATCAATAAGTCCGCCGCAGGCCAATATCCCAAGGCAGTCATCCTATCCTGCCTCGATTCCCGCGTCCCGGTCGAGCTGGTCTTTGACCAGGGAATCGGCGACATCTTCGTCGGCCGAGTTGCAGGCAACATCGAAGATCAAGATCAGCTTGGCTCCATGGAATTCGCGACCAAGCTGGCCGGCGCCAAGCTCGTTTTTGTTCTCGGCCACAGTGAGTGCGGTGCCGTAAAGGGCGCGTGCGACGGAGCAGAACTCGGAAATCTCACGGGTTGCTGGCCAGGATCAAACCGGCCGTAACCGCGGTGCAAGGCTTTAAGCCAAAGGAACGCAACAGCCAGAACAAGAAATTCGTCGAAAGCGTAATCGAAGAGAATGTCCGCCAAACAATGGGCAATATTCGGAAGGATAGTCCGGTCCTGGCTGCGTTAGAAACGGCCGGGCAAATTAAAATCGTCGGGGGAATTTACGATCTACAAACTGGGAAGGTCACACTTCTCAAATAGCGGGCGTCGTAAATCATGAAGGTTCAGCACCTCACTATTTTTTTACCACCGTCCTGTTAGCGGCGATGCCCATCTTTGCGGGTCCTCCTGAGCCGGTAGTTGAAGCCAGTCCGGCACCGGCCCAGGAAAATCCGTGCTCGTTCCGGGCTTCGCTCTATGGCTGGATGCAATCGCTGGATGGGACGGTTGGAGTGCGCGGCATTGAGAGCGATGTCAATATCCCGTT
This sequence comes from uncultured Verrucomicrobiae bacterium, assembly GCA_963801255.1. GTDB lineage: Bacteria > Verrucomicrobiota > Verrucomicrobiia > Chthoniobacterales > UBA10450 > JAICXG01. The sequence goes on from CAWDEC010000016.1 coordinate 48,894, forward strand.
CAAGGACATTGTGGACGACCTAAACTTCGGGGCAATGGGCGTACTAGAACTCCGTTACAAACGGTGGGCCATCACGGCAGACATGGTTCACGCCGATTTGCGCGGGAGTGCGGATACGCCGTTCCAGATATTCTTTAGCAAAGTCGACTACGAGCAAAAGCAATTCCTCTGTAACTTCGTACCCTCCTATCTTCTGGTAGATAGCCCGCGGTTCAAACTCGACCTCTATGCCGGCGCGCGCGTCAATTGCCTTGATGCCGAGGTTACTCTCATAGGTAAACGTCTCCCGCTGCCGCCCAGCTTCCCTCCTTTTGGCCGATTCAAATATGATGTGACCGCCTACGGTCCAACGATCGGAGCGGAGTTTCGTTTTTGAATTGTTGACGCAGACAGAGCTCTCATCTGTCCCACAACCATGAGTGCAACCTCGCGCTACTTCTTTTTCTTCACTCTCCAGACAATCGGAGCAGGCATCCTTTTTTTGTATGCCATTCCACTTTATCGACAGGTGCTGGCCGATCCAGGCGGGCATGTGGTGCGAAACGAAAGGCTGATTTGGTCTCTCTCCTCAATCGGGCTGATGCAAACTGCCTATTGGCTGCGGCATCGACTTAACTCGCCTCTCCCACGGTTCCGCAACGCACTCATTGGCCACATCATTCTATTTATCGGCCGCCTTTCTTTTATCTTCAGCAGTGCCGTTTTTGGCTTCGCGTTTCTCGTCCATCGGCCTGAACTCCAGATTCCCTTCTCTCGCTACGTAGTTCTAATTCTTGGCTTGTTCGCATTGTTCTGTTACGTCCAGGAATTGGAACGCCTGGGAAGAGCGCTTAGCGAATCGAAGGATGGATCGTGAAAGGCAATGAGTGAGTTACATGCGCCAGGCAGGGAATGACAAGTCTTTCGGTGGCATGATTAGATAGCAAGAGTAATCAGACACGAAATAAGAAAGAGATTAAGATGAGACTAAACAGAGTCATGATACTAAGCGTTTTATTGACGCTTGCTTCGCTGGGTCCGGAAACAATGTCCGTACAGGGAGCGACTGCGGCTCAGCTCCAGCAGGGCGCTCGCGCGGGCTTGAACCAGTTGTACGCGGTTAACGACAAAGCCAAACTCGTTGGCGGCCAAGCCAGGGCGGTACTGGTGTTTCCGAAGATTGTAAAGGCCGGGTTCGTCGCAGGTGCACAACGCGGCGACGGAGTCCTTTTTATTCGCGGAAAAGTCGCCGGATACTACAACACGACCGCTGCCTCCTATGGACTGCAAGCCGGGGTCCAACAGTTTGGCTATGCGTTATTCTTCATGGATGATCAATCTCTGAATTACCTCCGGAAGAGTGGCGGATGGGAGGTTGGCTCGGGGCCGAGTATTGTCGTCGTGGACACAGGAGTGGCGAAATCGCTCACCACCACCACGCTGAAGAACGGCGTTTACGCTTTCTTCTTTAGCCAAAAGGGGCTTATGGCAGGCCTCGGATTCCAGGGTACAAAGATCACGAGATACAACCCCAGCAAATAGCGCTACGTCGTTCCAGACCTGGAATGGGTTGAAATCTCCCCACCCACGCCTTGTTGCAAATAGGACGTGTTGCTTTCTTCGCGAAAGCAGTATGACATCGTGGATGCAGCGAAATCATTTTTCAATAAGACGTGGAAGCTACCGGATATCGAGAAGGTGAAATGAGAACAGGATGAGTACACGCGCTCCCGATCCGCTCTTGCAGGAAACGCCTGACTTCTCGCTGGTGCTCGGTGGGCCGCTGTTTCAACTTTCCCGGAGGGCGCATCTCGGCGGTGACGCGCTGGAGCTACTGCACCGGCGTGTCGTCGCGTCGCTGCTGCTTGCGTGGGTGCCGCTCCTGGTGCTGTCGTGCGTGGAAGGCCACGCGTGGGGCGCGAAGGTCAAGCTGCCGTTTCTCCTCGACATCGAGACACAGGTGCGGCTGCTGTTCGCCCTGCCGCTTTTGATCGTGGCCGAGTTGATCGTCCATCAGCGGATGCGCCCGCTAGTGCACCAGTTCCTCGCGCGCCGTATTATCCCGGAAACGGCACGGGCGCGCTTCGACGCAGCCATCGCTTCGGCGATGCGGTTGCGCAATTCGGTCGCGGCGGAGGTGCTCATGATTGCGGTTGTCTATGTCGTCGGCGTGGGCTTTATCTGGCGCACCCAGGTGGCGCTCGACGTAGCTAGTTGGCATGGCACGCCAGTAAACGGAACTATTCACCCGACGCTGGCCGGCTGGTGGTTGGGCTGCGTCAGTCTCCCGCTGTTCCAATTCCTACTCCTGCGCTGGTATTTCCGGCTCTGCATCTGGACGCGGTTTCTTTGGCAGGTGTCTCGCCTCGACTTGAGTCTCATTCCGACCCACCCCGATCGTTGCGGCGGACTGAGTTTTCTGGCGTTGGTCAGCCAGGCGTTTGCGCCGGTGCTGGTCGCGCAAGGCGCCCTGCTTGCGGGTGTGATGGCCAACCGGATTTTCTTTGGGGCCGGGAAGTTGATCGACTTCAAGCTGGAGATCATCGGCTTGGTCACGGTGATGGTCTTCGCCGTCCTTGGTCCGCTGCTGGTATTCCTGCCGAAACTCGCCGCCGCCAAGCGCGCAGGCTTGCGCGAATACGGCGTCCTCGCGGAACGTTACGCGCGCGAGTTCGACCACAAATGGCTCCGTGGCGGCGCGCCCGCGGACGAGCCGCTGCTCGGCAGCGCAGACATCCAGTCGCTCGCCGATCTGGGTAACAGCTATGCCGTGGTAAAGGAAATGCGATTGGCGCCCTTTACCCTGCAAACCGTGCTGCAACTCACCGTGACCACCTTACTTCCCGTCGCACCGCTGTTACTGACGATGGTCCCCTTGGACGAACTGCTCGAGGGGTTACTCAAAATCGTATTTTAATGACGACGCTCACGGTCGGACGTCGAGAAAATGAAGTGACCGCCACGCCAAGGAAAGGAATCATCCTATGAAAACCAAACTCGCCAACATGGCGCTGGCCTTATCGCTAACGTTACTCGCATCCTTATCCGCCCAAGGCGCGGATAAGAAACCCAACATCCTCGTCATCATGGGTGACGACATCGGATGGTTTAACCCGAGCTGCTACAACAGTGGCATCATGGGTTATCAAACGCCCAACATCGACCGCATCGCCAAAGAAGGCGCGCGGTTTACCGATTGGTATGGGCAGCAGAGTTGCACGGCGGGACGCGCGGCGTTCATCACCGGGCAATCGCCAATCCGCACTGGTTTGACAAAGGTCGGCTTGCCCGGCGCGGATATTGGGCTGCAACCTGAAGATCCGAGCGTCGCTGACTTCATGAAGAACCTCGGCTACGCGACGGGGCAGTTCGGGAAGAACCACTTGGGAGACCTGAACAAGTTCCTCCCGACCGTCCATGGTTTCGACGAGTTCTTCGGCAATCTTTATCATCTCAACGCCGAGGAAGAGCCTGAGAACCCTGACTACCCGAAGGCGCCCGAGTTCCGGAAGAAGTTCGGCCCGCGCGGGGTCATGCACTGCTGGGCCACCGATGCCGACGACGCCACGGTGGATCCGCAATTCGGCAAAGTCGGCAAGCAGAAGATTGAGAATACCGGACCTCTGACGATCGAGCGAATGAAAACCATCGACGATGAGTTCACCGATGCCGCTTTGGCGTGGATGGACAAGCAGGCCAAGGCCAGCAAGCCGTTCTTTTGCTACTACAACTCCACCCGGATGCACGTCTTCACGCACCTCAAGAAAGAGAGCGAAGGCAAGACGGGCTTGGGGCTCTATCCCGACGGCATGGTCGAACACGACGGGCACGTCGGGCAGCTACTAAAGAAGCTCGATGACCTCGGCATCGCGGACAACACCATCGTCGTCTACACCACCGACAACGGCGCCGAAGTCTTCACCTGGCCCGACGGCGGCACCACGCCGTTCAAGGGCGAGAAGGCGACCGACTGGGAAGGTGCCTTCCGCGTGCCGATGGTCATCCGCTGGCCTGGCATCATCAAACCCGGCCAGGTGATCAACGACATCTGTGCCCATGAGGACTTGATCCCCACCTTTGCCGCGGCCGCGGGCGAGCCGGACCTCGTCGCCAAGGTGATGAAGGGCTATCAGGCCAATGGCAAGACCTTCAAGGTTCACCTCGATGGCTACAACCTCATCCCGTTCCTCAAGGGCGATGTAAAAGTGTCGCCGCGCAAGGAGTTCATCTACTGGTCCGACGACGGCGACCTGATGGCTATCCGCTACGAACAGTGGAAAGCCGCTTTCTTCGAGCAACACGCGGAGCTGTCCCCCAAGACGCCGGTCGGCGTCTGGCAGGGTCAGTTCACCAAGCTGCGCGTCCCGAACTTGTATAACCTGCGCAGCGATCCGTTCGAGCGCGGCCCGACGAGCATCTACTACGGCGACTGGATTGCTCACCGGATGTTCATCCAGGTCCCGATGCAGGCGTTCGCCACCAAGTGGCTGGAGAGCTTCAGGGAGTTCCCGCCGCGCCAGAAACCCGCGAGCTTCAACCTTGATGAAGTGATGCAGAAGATGTCGGAGCTAGGCGGGAAGGACTAGATGCCGGTCTCCAAACCAACACCGATGGCTCTGTGGTTGGAGTGAAAGGGAAAACAACTATGAAAGTAACACTCATATATTTAGCATTCGCATTTGCCCTAACCCTCCCAGCATTCGCACAGGAGAATAAGGAAGATTCGCATGGGTGGATTAGCACGGAAACGGTTAAGACCAGGTTCGGCGACTTCGAATTCAAGAACGGTTATCCGACGCCGGCAGCGGCGGAGGCACTTCTTGATCAGTTAAAGTATAACCGCGCCATCGAGGTCTACCTTACCGAGATGCCGGCTGTCGCCATCATCGAATCACGGCGAGGTATCCGCGATTTCGGCGCGAAGCGTTCTAATCAAGTCGTCATCTGGGAATCGCTCATGGACGCCAAGACGTTGGTGCTTACGGCGAATACCGAGACGGTTTATGGGATGGGCTTCCTCGATCTGAAAGGCGACGGTGCGACGGTAGTGGAGGCGCCGCCGAAGATGCTGGGCGCCGCCATGGATACGTTACAACGCTTCCTGGTGGACATCGGTCCGCTCGGCCCAGACAAAGGCAAGGGTGGCAAATACCTTTTCCTCCCGCCGGGCTACACAGGCGACGTGCCGGAGGGTTACTTCGTGGTGAAGTCACCGACCTACAGCGTTAACTACTTCCTGCGCGGCTTCAAGGTAGACGGCAAGACCGATCAGGCCGTCGCACTGATGAAACAAATCAAGGTCTATCCCCTGGCAAAGGCGGCTGACGCGCCCAAGACGGAGTTCCTCAACGGCTCGGGCCAGCCGATCGATACGATCCACTCCGACAACATCACGTTCTTCGAGATGTTGTCTCAGCTTGTGAACGAAGAGCCTGCGGATGTGTTCACGCCGCTGGAACGTTTCTATATGCAGGCCGTCGGCATTGAGAAGGACAAGCCCTTTAATCCCGATGCGAAGTCCAAAGCATTGCTCGCGGAGGCCGCACGAGCCGGGGCTGCCATGGCCCGGGCCAATAGCTTTGCCTCCCGCGACGCCGACACCTACTACTACCCGGATCGGAAGTGGCAGTATGTCGGTGAGGTGCCTTATAACTGGTTGAAGGATGGCGTGCTGCAAGTGGACCGCCGGGCCTATGTCTATTATATGGCGGTAGGCAACTCACCGGCCATGATGGCGAAGAACATCGGTCTGGGCTCTTACTATCTGTGGACCTATAAAGATAGTGCGGGCGAATTCCTCGATGGCGCGAAGAACTACAAACTCCGCATCCCGCCTAACGTGCCGGCCAAGGACTTCTGGTCCGTCCTCGTCTATGACTCACTCAGCCGCTCCGAGTTACAGAATGGTCAGAAATTTCCTTCGGTCAGTAAGTACACCGATCCCAGGATAAACGCTGACGGCTCGGTGGATGTTTTCTTCGGCCCAGGGATGCCGCCAGGCCAGGAGAAGAACTGGATCAAGACCGTGCCCGGCAAGGGATGGTTCCCCATCTTCCGGTTCTACGGCCCGCTGGAGCCGCTCTTCGACAAGACATGGAAGCTGTCCGACATCGAGGAAGTGAAGTGAGGCGGAAAACAACGATGAAAACAAGCCTTGCGGTCTACTCGTTAGGTCTCTTGCTATTCGCACGCACAGGAGCACAAACTCAATCGCCTTTGCCATCGACTGACGCGGCCATTCCTGTCACCGTCGATAACTTCATTCGCGCCGAGACGGAAATGAAAGTAAAGCCTATCCCGGGAGCACCCGCCGATTTTGTGCCTAAAGCAAACCAGCCATGAAGCCTACGAAAACGCTAAAATTGCCTGCAGATGTTGAATTTCACAAAGACATCCCGCTCTTGATTCATCGCCCCCGCGGCTTGCTCAATGAAGCGGCCGTCAACAAGATAATCAGAGTCATCGGAGACCTGGAATCTTCGACGAACAAGCCGTTTCATCGCTTTGCCGATACGCTTGAAGCGGATGCTGTCGATCTTAACTTTCATTACATCCTTCACGTTTCTCTTTACCGCCGGCTTTCCTATTCTGGTCGCCCGGCGGTAAAGACGGCCATCCTGGCAACCGACAAAACGATGATTCATTACGCCAAGTTGCATGGGATGATAACGCAAGGTTCACCAATAAAAGTTCGTATCTTTCAAGAACCTGAGGCGGCCGCCAAGTGGCTCGGTGTGCCAGTTGACCTTCTTTCGAAAGACAAAACGAGTGGCTAAGCCGCTTACAAAGAAAGTTCGTAGCCCCGGGTATGAATACGAAGCGAAAGGGATTCGCCAGTCGCATGGTGACACTGTCTTTCATATCTGCGAAATGTCGTCGTACTATCAGATTTCCCGCTTGATCGAATGAGTATTAACACCTCTCTACTACTCTTGGGTCCCTTCGACGGCGACACGCTATGCTGATTCAAGGTTCACCGATTAACATGCAAATGAAAATAGCAGCAACCATTACAGCCATTCTCGTCTTGTCAGCGCCCGCCTTGAGTCGAGCAGAGCCGGAAGCGTCACCTTCACCACCTAACTCCTCCGAGACTTACGAAGAGCTGCCCGTCTTAAAAGCCAGCGAAATCTTGCGGGACGATGTTTTGCATGGGCCGCATCACAAAGTCAGGGAGGACGTCCCAACCTATTCAGGAGCCAATCGCTTTACGATCGATTCTGATTTTGGCGTCTTTGAGGCAGAGGGCAACGCCATGCTAGTGAGACGGATTAATGAGATCAATGCGATTGCGAGGTTAAAGGAGATTTCGAGAACCGATGAATACAAGAACGCATTGCTCAAGGCCGCCAAGAGTCCGGTGGCGGCTGCTAAACAGATCGTCAGCGATCCACTTGGAACAGTGAAGAGTGCCCAAAAAGGGATTATGAAATTCATGAACTCCGCTGGTGAGTCGCTCAAAGGCATTGGTAAAAGCAAGGAGACGGATAAGTATGCAGGCAGCCAGATGCAGCAGATAATCGGGTTCTCCGATACGAAGCGCAAGATGGCGGTTAGTCTGGGAGTAGATCCTTACAGCAGTAATCCCATACTGCAGCAAGAGCTCGAGGAAATCGCCTGGGCCTCATTTGCGGGAGGCGCGACTTTTTCGCTGGCTACGCTTCCTATTGGGGGCGGAGCTGGAGTTGCACTGACGACTACGGGGATCGAAAGCTCCCTGGAAGACATTCTGCGCGACGAGTCGCCTACTGATCTAAAGATCAGCAATCGCCGCGCCCTGATTGCCATGGGAGCAACCGAAACGGAAGCCAACCGGCTGCTGGAAAACGCCGCATTCTCGCCCACGGCGGCGACAGCTTTCGTTGTTAACTTGAAGTCTCTCGACGGAGTGGAAAACCGTCGCGCTTTCATCAAGGCGGCAGGCACGAAGAGCAGCACCGAGTCAGATGCCATCTTTTGTGTGCAGACCGCCGCGCTGATGAGCAAATTGCATCATGGCGAACATAGTCTGGCTCAAATCACAACCCTGGGTGACTTTCCCATCTGTCTCGGAAAGGATGGAACCGTTATTGTCGCGCTCCAGTGGGATTACGCTGCACGTACGAAACTGGCAGCGGACTTCGCCCAGGCGCTCACAGTAAGATTCAACGATAAACCGTCGCGTCTCGTCGCGATCAGCGGGGTCGTTTCACCGCAGCTGCGACAGGAGTTGGAAGCGAAAGGCGAGACCGTTCAGGACCGCTTTATGCCGGGACCGTTGAAATGAAGCCTTGCCCGAAACGTTCTGTTTCCACATGACATACGCCTGATGGCTGTATGACGTCGCGGCATTCTCAATGAGAACGCGTTTGTATTGAATCTTCTTCGGGAAACAAATGAAGCTCGCGTCGCGACTCGTTAGGGGATTTCTCTGGGTAATCTTGCTGGGAACGACGCTTTGGGCGTTTGGCGCGCTTTGGTTCGATTTCCCTGTAAATGCTCTACGCGAATCCGTCGCCGTACTTTTCGCGCTCGGCGCGATCGCGATTTTCTTCGCGGTCCGAAAGCACTGGTTGGCCCAAAGCCTTGTCGCTGGTGGCTTCCTTCTCGTGCTCGGCTGGTGGCTTACCCTTAAGCCGTCGAACAATCGCACCTGGAAGCCCGATGTCGCCCGCACCGCGTGGGCCGAAACTGACAAGGACCATGTAACTCTGCATAACGTCCGCAATTGTGATTATCGTACCGAGACTGATTACACGCCGCGCTGGGAGACGCGCACAATCGATCTGTCGCATCTAAGCGGAGTTGACCTCGCCATCACCTATTGGGGTCCCAAATGGATCGCGCATCCCATCGTCAGCTTTCAGTTCAATAACGCGTTGCCGGTTTGTTTTTCCATCGAGGCGCGACTGGAGCAAGGAGAATCCTATTCGGCGATCGGAGCCTTGTATCGACGATGTGAGCTAATCTACATCTGCGCCGACGAACGCGATGTTATCAGGTTGCGAACCAACTTTCGCCATGGCGAAGAAGTCTATCTCTATCACACCACGGTAAGACCGGCGGAAGCGCGCGAGCGTTTTGTGGAATACCTGACGACGCTCAATGCACTCCATACGACACCTCGCTGGTATAACGCTGTGACTACCAATTGCACGACAAGCATTCGCAGCCAGCACACCGCGTCGCAGCGTCAGCCATGGGATTGGCGTATTCTTCTCAACGGTTACCTCGACCAGATGCTCTATGAGCAGGGCGCGCTAACAGGCAGTTTGCCGTTCGAGCAGCTTCGGCAGGCTGCGCACATCAATCCCGCCGCTCGATCGGCAAACGACGCGACAGATTTCTCCCAGCGCATTCGTGCGGGGCGCGCCGGCTTTGCTAACGTTCCAGAGCATTAGACCAACAACGCGGTAGTGGCAGACCGTTAAGTCGTACCACTACCGCGTGAGTGTTACCGAAGCAGACCGCTGAAGCCGCCGTGACGTTTGCCTCTAACGTCTGACCTCTACGGCACTATAGTCAGCGTCAAATCGTTGCCGTCGCCGCCTTTGTAGTTGGCTTGGAAGTTGTTTCCGTTCACCGTCAGGATTGCGCCGTCGGCCAGGTTGTTGAAGGTACCGCTGATGGGTGTTGCCGAGGTATTACTGATCACGGTTAGAACCTGCCCTGCCTGGAGCGCGCCTTGGACCGTTCCCTTGGCGATAAAGGTCGCACCAGCCTTGATCGTTACTCCCATCGCGACTACTTCATCTGTCCGGGTTCTATCGCCCTTGGCTTTGAAGCCATAGTTATAGGTGGCATCAGCGTTAAACGTGAGTGCGTTTTGACTGGTGAGCGTAGCTTGCTTTTTGGTTCCGCCAGCCGGAGCGAGGGTGGCTCCCGCGCCGCTGCCAGTGCCGATTGTCACTGCGCCAGTGATAACTCCGCTGCCGCCTAATGTGCCGGCGTTAACTTTTACGGCGCCAGTGCCGGTTCCCGAGCCAGTCCGGTTGCTAACCAATAAGGTGCCGGCACTCACCGTAGTGCCACCGGTGTAGGTGTTAGCTCCGCCCAGCGTTAGCGTACCCGTCCCAGTCTTGGTCAATGACCCGCCTGTGCTGTGACTGATTCCGCCATCCTGGAGAAGCCCGGAAAAGGTCGTGCTCAGATTATTGGTGCCCACCGTCAGGTTATTGGCCCCGAGAAAGACGAGTCCATCTCCTTCGATCGAGCCGGTCGTCAGACCCGAAGTGTTTTGCTGGCTTATATCGAGGTCGCCATTGCCGAAGACTTCTACCCGTGCCGTGCCGCCCGTGGAAACACCGCCAGCAGCAGAAAACACGATCAAACCGCCACCGCCGCCGTTCAGACCGCCGTTGGCGATCAGAGTGGCGCCGCCCGCGTCCCCGGGATTGAATAACGTTTCGCCGGGGATTGCGCCGGTTGCGGCGCCGCCGTTGTTGATAAAGGTAGCATTGCCCGCGGTGCCCGAGTTAAAGACAACGAATCCGCCGCCTGCCCCGCTAACTGCGCCACCAGGGTTGGTAAAGATGCCATTGCCTGCAGTTGAGGTGCCACGAAAATTTACGAAGCCGCCACCAGGGTTAGTAAAGATGCCATTGCCTGCAGTCGAGTTGTTATCGAAAACGAGTACGGCATTATTGCTAAAGGTAGAATTGTCTGCCGTCGCGTCGTTAGTGAATGTCACTAAGCCATTGTTAGTGAAGGTGGCATTGTCCGCGCTCGACGTGCCCCCGAAGGTCATGTTGGTGGTGGTGAAGGCCGTTAAACTTCCCGCGGTCGCGCTGTTAAGGAAGACTATCTGTGCGCCCGCAAGTTCAAATGCAAAGTTTTGCACGATCCCTGAATTGTTCGTGATGCCATTGCCGCTGATGGTCAAGGTCGGCGAGGTTCCCGGCAGATTCATGATTGTGAAGGCGCTCGCCCCCGGGTTGAACATGATACCGTTGACCTCTGCGTTGAACGCGATGAAGGGCTTTGTTCGATTGGAGGATGCGAATGTTGCCGTGTCGGCCGGGCCATTCGGAACAGTCGCTGGCGTCCAGTTGGTCGCGGTGAACCAGTCCCCTGTGGCAGGACTTGCCTTCCAGGTGGCGCTCCCGGCAAGGCTGCTGGCTGTTGTGGCAAGGACGAGCGCCAGAATGGCGCTGGCTGACTGAAGACGGTTCGCGAGGAGCGATTTCCGTGATAGGAGTGATATGCTGCTGACTGCGAATTTATGGTTGTTTTTGGTATTCATTTTAGTTTTCATTGTTGAGTTAGTTGTTTTGTTGGTGATGAGGCTGCCGAGGCATAGCGATTGAGCGGAATCCACTCTGGTCATGCTTGTTACCCCGGCAGCTCATCTTATCCTCGTTAGGTATTATTGAAGGGGCTGCGGCTCGCCGTAGATGAAGTCATCCATCATGACCACGTCATGGCGCTCGTCGTCGTTAGGGCCCGGAGCAGTGTTGCCAGCCCTGATGTGGACCGACGCGATGCGTGCATCGTCGAACACGATGCCAAAGAAGGATAGGTTGCCGTCCCCCGTGGAGGCCGGAACGAAACTGCGGAAGAGCTGCTTGCCGCCCTGGTCAAAGTACTCGACGAGCGTGCTCGCCTTGTCTCCCCGCTTGCCAGATATGTTGCCATCCGGCAGGTCAACGTCTGTGAAGACGACGCCGAAGCCTCTCACTGTTGCCTGAACAGCACCATTGCCGCCCGGAATGAAGAACACAGCGTCGGTAATGTTGCTTCCGACCGGAGTGAACAAGCGCGATGGACTGAAGGTCTTGAAGATCGTGCCGTAGGTATCGTTATTGAAGAGCACAGCCAGGCCGCCCTCGGGTCCGCCGGAAGGAGGAGCCTGCGAAAGGCCGGTGCCGGGTGTGGTGAACTGGCTACCGCGGATGTTCAAGAACACGTTGAACGGCGTGACCGGGGCAGTCGTATCGAGGATGTTGGGATCGCCGCCGTCCCAGTTGATCTCACGACGGCCGGTTTGGAGCGGCCCCGGGTTATTGGCGTTGTTCGGGTCGCCCAAGGCAGCGCGAAAAGCGTCGACTGAGCTTTGAATCGAGGCGGCGGTTGGTCCGGCCGCTTGAAACACAACCGGCAAGGAGGTGTCCTGCGCCAAAGCCGTCGGGCTAACTGCGACGAGCGTCGACAGCAGGCCCAACCCGGCCATCATTAAGTTTGTCAGTGATTGAGTAGTTTTCATTGTTTAGGTCTTTCTAAGTTTTGGTTTTGTCTTTGGTTTACCCGGCACGTTGATTTTCGTGGCGGTTCTATGTGGGAAAGCGCAAAGCCGGTCTGGAACCCGCCACGATTGCGCGTCTTTTTTCCTAACCGCCTCGGGCTGTGCTGTATTAATCGCCCGCCCGTGTTACGGTTTCCGACGTCGAGCAGCCTTTATGACGACGCCCTCTTCCACGCGACAAGAGGTCACCCAATTACTCGGTGACTGGAGCGGAGGAGACGACGGAGCGCTGGAGAAGTTGTTTCCGCTGATGCAACCCGAATTGCACCGACTGGCCCATCATTACATGAGCCGGGAGCGCGCCGGTCACACGCTGCAAACCACCGCGATCCTTAACGAAGCCTACCTAAGGCTGGTCGATAATACCAAACCGGTCTGGCAAAACCGGAACCATTTTGTCGCGGCGGCTGCGCAGTTAATGCGACGCATCATGGTTGACCACGCGCGCGCACGCCAATCGCTCAAGCGCGGCGGTGGCGCGCTAAAAGTAACCCTGGATGATGCTGCGCTCGTGACGGCAGCGCGATCGGAGGAATTGCTCGCCCTCGATGAAGCGTTGGAGGGTCTGGCCGCGCAGGATGCGCGTAAAAGTCAGATCGTTGAGCTGCGCTATTTTGGCGGTTTAACGGTCGAAGAAACGGCTGAATTGCTCAAACTCTCTCCGCGGACGGTGGAGCGCGAATGGACAATGGCGAAGGCCTGGCTTTACCGCGCGCTGAGTGAGGGCGAGGGCGGATGAACGCTGAGCGTTGGCAGCGGGTCAACGATCTCTTTCACTCTGCCGCCGAACGTGCGCCCGAGGAGCGGGTCGCATTTCTTGAGGAGGCCTGCGACGGCGACGACGACCTGTGCCGCGAAGTAAAGTCTCTGCTCAACTCACACGAGCGGACACAGACTTTCATTGAGTTGCCGGCCTTTGAAGTCGCTCCCGAGCTTCTGGTTAGCGACAGGACGGATGCGTTAATTGGAGAACTGATCGGTCATTACCGGATCGAGTCACTCATTGGTATCGGTGGAATGGGCGAGGTCTATCTTGCGCACGACGAGCGGCTCGGCCGCAAAGCCGCGCTCAAGCTTCTTCCAGGACACTTGACGGCAGACGAGACGCAGCTGAGCCGGTTCAAGAATGAAGCGCGCAGCGCCTCGGCATTAAATCATCCCAACATTCTTACTGTTTACGAAATCGGCGCGGCGGCAGGCCGGCACTTCATCGCGACCGAGTTCATCGAAGGTGTGACTCTTCGTGCGTCGCTTGCGGGCGGAAGGATGAATCTCCAGGCAGCGCTTGAAATCGCCGTGCAAGTGGTCTCCGCGTTGTCGGCAGCCCACGAAGCCGGCGTCGTGCACCGCGACATTAAACCGGAGAACATCATGCTGCGACCGGATGGATATGTGAAGGTGCTCGACTTCGGGATTGCCAAACTTATCGGGCAAAGTCCGGCGTTGGACGGTGAGGAACTCGAGACAACGACAACGCTCCAAACGCGACCGGGGCTAGTGTTAGGGACGGGACGTTACATGTCTCCGGAACAGGCGCGCGGCCAGAAAGTGGATGCGCGTTCAGATATCTGGAGCGTGGGTGTAGTGCTTTACGAAATGCTGGCAGGAATTCCACCGTTCCTGGGCCAGACGCCGAGCGATTGTATTGCCTCCATCCTAACGACTGAGCCGCCGCCCTTGTCCGGCGTGGTATTGAATGTTCCGCTCGCCCTCGAATCCATCCTCGAAACAGCTTTGCGCAAGAACAGCGCTGAACGTTACCAAACGAGCAAGGAGATGCTTACTGATCTGCGCAATCTCAAAGGCGACCTGGAAACCAAAAGCTCGCTCCGCTCCAGACTCATCATAAGCCAAATCAAGCGTTATAAGCGGGTAGCGCTAGTGATCCTCGCGGCAGCAATTCTGGCCCTCGCGGCCTTTGCTTACTTCTTGTTCCGCGTCACACCCACACCGTTACCCAACGAAAAATCCATTGCCGTCCTGCCATTTGAAAATCTGAGCGAAGAAAAGTCCAACGCCTATTTCGCCGATGGGATCCAGGATGAAATTCTTACCCGGCTTTCAAAGATTGCCGATCTGAAGGTGATCTCGCGCACATCGACCGAGCGTTATAAGAACACAGCCCAGAATTTATCCGAGATTGCGAGGCAGCTTGGTGTTGCCAATCTCCTCGAAGGGAGCGTCCAGAAAACGAGCGATCAGGTGCGCGTGAACGTGCAACTGATCAGGGCCGCGAATGATTCACATCTCTGGGCTGAGACCTTTGATCGTAAGCTGACCGACATCTTCTCTGTCGAAAGTGAGGTGGCCAAAACTATCGCGGACCAGCTACGGGTGAAACTTACCGGACAGGAGGAGCAGGTCATCGCCGCGAGGCCGACAGACAATCCCGCAGCCTACGATGCTTACCTGCGCGGTCTGGCTTACACATTGAAAACGGGAAACTCACCCGCTAATACTCTTAGCGCGCAAAAGCATCTTAGAGAATCTGTTCAGCTGGACCCAAAGTTCGCTCTTAGTTGGGCCCTGCTTTCATACGTCGATGCGCTCGGTTACCTTACCCTCTCTCTACAACCGACGGTGGCACTCCGCGAGGAAACCGGAAAGGCGGCTCAAACTGCACTCGCACTCCAACCCAACCTCGGTGAAGCCATAGTGGCTAAGGGGTATTACTACTACGCCTGCCTGAAGGATTATGATTCCGCCGTGCGTTACTTTGAGCAAGCACGTCAGTTCCTGCCGAATAGCAGCCTGATACCTGAATCTTTAGCCTATGTGACGCGTCGGCGAGGCCAGTGGGACCGGAGCGAATCCTACTTCAATGAAGCCGAGCGACTCGACCCGCGCAACGTTTCCCTTCTCACCCAGCACGCCCAATCCTACATGATAGTTCGCCGTTTCCCTGAAGCGCTGCAAAAGTTCGATCAGGTGCTCGATATCACGCCGGACGACCTGGATACCCTTTCGCAAAAGGCGGCTATCGCACAGGCGGAGGGCGACCTGCCGCGCGCAGCTGCCCTTCTCGCTCCGTTGCGTCCGCCCGCCGACGACACGGGAGCTTTGGAGATACAGATTTACCAGGCGATCCTGGAGCGCCACCCCGACCAAATCATACCGCGGCTAAAGGAAATGCTTGCCCAGCCTGATCCCACCCTGGGTTATAACATTGGGGAATTGCGCTTTTGGTTAGGCTGGGCCCAGGAAGTCGCCGGTGATAGCGCAGCCGCCCAAGAAAGTTGGCGGGAGGCGCGGGGCGAGCTGGAACCGTACCTCAAGGCACAGCCGGATAACTACATTCTCATGGGAGACCTGGCCCTGACTATGGCGGGCCTCGGTGACAAGTCCGCCGCGCTCGCTCTTGCGGAACGGGCGATGACTGTCGTTCCTCTCGAGCAGGATGTGGTGGATGGCCCCGCGCCGATTGAAATCCTGGCACGGGTGACCGCGCAAATGGGCGAGCCCGACCGCTCCATCGCCGCCTTGCAGAAACTACTCTCGATACCGTCCGAGGGCGCACTCGCCGGGCGCCTGCCGCTGACACCTGCACTGCTGCGGCTCGATCCGATGTTCGATCCACTACGCAACAATCCAAACTTTCAAAAACTCGCGGCCACCTTTGCGTCGGACAGCGCAAGCCAGTGAGAGCGCGAAATCCCGCCTGTTACATAATGGGGTCGAGGCTCTCAAGCGGATTGCTTCGAACCCGAGGGCGACTCCAACTGCTTGATTGCAGCAGTCTGAGGTGCTCGGACTTTTCCGGTTTGCACTTGGTTGAGTAACCGCCGCAGCCAACGGCGATCGAGTTGGCGCACTTCAATAAGATGATCCATCAGATGACCATTGCCGCTGCCGAGACCTGCGCCGAAATGCTTCTTAATCACCCTGATCTTTGCCATCGCCGATTCGGCCTGGCGCAGGCGCTCACGCAAGAGTTCGGCTACGGCTGGTAGCTCGGCGAGATGGAGAAAGAGCAGAGCCGGATAGAGCGTTTGGGCAACGGTTCCTGGTTCCTGAAATTGCTCGAGCAAAAGCGTTTGGAACCGCTTCCGGCCCTGGGGCGTGATCCGATAAATTGTGCGTTCGCCGCCACGGATCACCTTCTGCTTCGTTTTCGGCGCGATGTCCCCCGATCTGACCAGTTTCCCCACGGCATAATAAAGGGTGCCGACGTCGACGTCGGTGTAGCACTCGACCAGGGCGTTATTGAGTCGCCGTTTAATTTCATAGGGGTGGAGGTCACCGCGGTGAAGGGCGCCGAGGATAAAAAATTCCGCTTTCATATTCCAATTATATTATTACAATTAAACTAATATGGAAACCGTATCTTCAACGCATTCCCAGTCCGATAGCTCCTCCCACGCCCATTCCATCTTCAGGACGATTGGCGCTGTTCTCGCGGCCCTGGCCACGTGGATCCTGGTCGCCACTGTCCTGAATCTACCTCTGCGCGCCTCCTGGCCGCACTATCATGAGGCCGAAACCGCCTTCAATTTTACCTTAACGATGAAGCTCGCCCGGCTCGCCTTGGGAGCTCTCTCGTCTCTCACGGCCGGATTTGTCGCCGCGTGGATTGAAAAGGGCCGGATGCGAGCGGCCCTGCTTACGGGAGTCGTATTGCTTGCTCTTTTCATCCCCGATCACTACCTGCTCTGGAACAAATTTCCTCTTTGGTATCACCTGACATTCCTGGTCTCACTCGTTCCGCTTACCTTGCTCGGCGCTTCCTTACATCCGACAGCGAAAACATAGTGGCAACCCGACCGCTTCGTTGGGGACGCCCCTTTAATCGATGTCGTCTGCCTGGTCGCCGCTGAATTGCCAATATAATGTCACCCATTAGGAGCGTCGTTTCCGGAACAATCTCTCAGCCTTACGAGTAACACCGGAATTGGAATCAAGCGCTGCGGCTGTCATATTCGCGCCATGCGCTCACTTTATTGTTGGATAGCAGCAGTCGTTTCGCTCGGTTCCATCCAGGCCGCGGAGCCGATCGCCGCACGCGAGGCGAAGATCGACAACGTGCGATTACATTACCTGACGGCGGGGCAGGGACCGGCCGTGCTGTTGCTGCACGGGTATGCCGAGACTTCGCGCATGTGGCGGCCACTCATTCCAGAACTGGCGGAGAAGTTCACCGTCATCGCGCCCGACCTCCCTGGCATTGGCGATTCCTCGATTCCGCCAGACAAGATCGACATGATTTCCGCAGCGGAACGGATTCACGCGCTCCTGCGTTCGTTAGGCATCGAGAAGGCGCGCGTAGTCGGACATGATATTGGATTAATGGTCGCTTACGCCTATGCAGCGAAGTTTCCTGGCGAAACCGAGAAGCTCGTGCTGATGGATGCGTTTCTACCCGGTGTGCCCGGCTGGGAACCGATCTACAACGATCCGCATGTCTGGCATTTTCGCTTCAATGGTGAGTATCCCGAGAAACTCGTCCAGGGACGCGAGCGAACTTACTTCGAGTATTTCTGGAACGTTTTTGCCGCCGACAAAAATCATTCGATTCCGGAAGCAGATCGCAAAGCTTACACGGACGCTTATTCGAAACCGGGTCGGATGCGCGCTGCCTGGACTTACTTCGCTTCCTGGCCGCAACTCGCGAAAGATTTCGCGCAGCTCTCGCAAACAAAACTCACCATGCCGGTATTGTCGATCGGCGGCGAGAAATCGTTAGGGAAGGAACTGGGCGAACAAGCGAAGCTGGTCGCCGATAACTCGACCGTCATCGTGTTACCGAACGCCGGTCATTGGATTCTGGAAGAAAAGCCGAAAGAGACAACCGACGCGTTACTTAAGTTCTTGAGTAAGCGATAACATTTCGAGTTGCTCCCAAATGGATTAATGGACCATTAGCTCGACGCAAAACGACGCATGGACACAGAAGAACTACCGCAGCCGGACAATGCGATCTTAGGCGAAATCCAGGTGCTCCTGTCCGAGAAACGGACAGCGCTCTCTTCTCTGCGCACCGGTATCGCGGTGTTCGCATTGCCCCTTTCCGTGCTTAGCGTCCTCATCGCAACATCGCGTTACTACACCGTCGTGTCCGTGATGCCGTTTCTGGTGCCTCTGCTGCTGCTGAACCTTGGCCTCGTCGTGCTCGGCTCCTGGCTCATTTATCATGCAATCCGTCGAATTCATCACTATGATCGGGTAATTCAAAACCTCAGGCAGAAATATCGCTCGCTCGCCGAGTTTGTAGATTAGTTCCAAGGCACTTCGGCGCTTGCCGGAGCTGATAGCCCCGCTCGCCTACCGAAAAGATTAACTTTTGCCAAATCGATGTTTTCATCGTGCAGCCCGTTATGAAAGTCGAAGATCCTGCTGACGTCAGACTTCAGCGCGAGATGCACGATCCTCTGCGGGCAAAGAACCCGGAATGGATTTTGGCAACGGGCGACTGCCCTGGCTGTAACTCCTATGACGTACGACTCGCGGAGTCACTGATGCAATTAGCGGCAACGGGGTCTCTCGGACTGAAGCCAGGCAATACTTATCGATCTCAACGCGAATTCCAACATCGACCCCGCTTCAGCACGACGCGTGGCTTACAATGAAAAAGACGAAGATAGTTATCGCTGGTGGCGGATTTGCCGGTCTCTATGCGGCAAAGCATCTCGATAAGAGGCTGGCCCGGAAGCCGGACATCGAAGTGACGCTGATCAGTCGCGATAATTTTATCCTTTTCACACCAATGCTGCATGAAGTCGCCGCGGGAGATCTCTCACCGACTGACATCGTCAATCCGCTCCGGCGCATTCTTCACCATGTTAACGTTGTTCAAGCTGATATTCAGGCAATAGACCTAACGACAAAAAAGATTCGGTGTCTGGCTGGCCTGCACGATTTGGAACTTGAGTTCGAGTTCGATCATCTTCTTCTGACGATTGGTTCGGAAACGAACTTCTTTGACCTCGACAGTGTGCGGGATTGGGCGGTAACAATGAAAAGCCTTTCCGACGCCACGCTGCTACGCAACCGAATGGTGGCAATGTTAGAAGAAGCTTCCCTGCAGGAGGACGAGGCGACGCGCAGAGAGCTACTCACGTTCGTTACCGCTGGCGGCGGTTTTGCCGGCGTTGAAACCACAGGCGCGGTTAATGATTTCGTGCGCGAAACGGTGAAGTTCTATCCCTCGTTGCGCGAAGAGATGATTCGAGTGGTGGTGGTGCATCCGGGGAAGTTTCTTTTGCCTGAGTTAGGCGAGGAGCTGGGGCATTACGCCGAACAAAAACTTTCTGAACGCAATGTGGACATAATCAAAGGCGCACGTGTCGCGGGATACGATGGCTCGGTCGTTAAACTCAGTGATGGCACATCTATTCACGCTACGACTCTCATTTGGACGGCTGGTGTTAAACCAAGCGCGGTCGTTGAATCGTTAGACTGTAAGAAAGAACGGGGACGCCTTCTTGTGAACGAATATCTTGCTGTCCCGGGAGTCAGCGGCTTATGGGCCGCCGGCGATTGCGCGGCTGTTCCGGATGGTTACGAAACGGGAAATTTTTTTCCGCCAACTGCGCAGCACGGTTTGCGAGAAGCCATCAGGGCGGCGAAGAACATCGAAGCCGCGATCCTGGATCGTCCGCTGACGCCATTCGTTTTTACCACGCTCGGACAGCTAGCCACCATCGGTCGTCGCACGGGTGTCGCAATGGTCTTTGGGTTCAAATTCTCCGGTTTTATCGCCTGGTGGATGTGGCGAACCATTTACCTGGCGAAGCTTCCCGGCCTGGGCAAGAAACTCCGGGTCATGATGGATTGGACGCTGGATCTCTTGTTTGGTCGAGAGATCGAACAGATGATCACTTTGCGCGACGTCAAGGCGCTTAGCGATCGCCTGGCTCGCATCCGCGCTCAAACAAGCATGGCTCAGAAGGACAAACCAGTTTAGCAACCAATGTCAGGAGTAGATAATCCATGGCTAAGAAACGAGTAGCAGATGTCCTGGTGGACACGCTTGTCGCCGCGGGCGTCAAACGTGTTTACGGATTGGTTGGAGATTCGCTCAACGGCATCACCGACTCGATCCGGCCACGGAAAGAATTGCGATGGATTCCCGTTAGGCACGAGGAAACGGCGGCGTTCGCGGCCGGCGCGGAAGCGCATCTCACCGGACAACTCACCGTGTGTGCCGGAAGTTGTGGGCCAGGCAACCTGCATTTGATCAACGGCCTCTACGACTGTCATCGCAGTCGCGTGCCCGTGCTCGCAATCGCAGCGCAGATTCCGAGCGCGGAGATTGGGAGCGGTTATTTCCAGGAAACGCATCCGGAACATTTGTTTGCACAATGCAGTCATTATTGTGAGCTGGTTTCGCAACCGGAACAGATGCCGCGCGTTCTGGAGATCGCGATGCGAACGGCCATCACCCGCCGCGGCGTTTCGGTTGTCGCGATTCCCGGTGACATCGCCTTGCGCCACGCTGTCGAAGAAGAACCACGTCCGCACTTTCCGCCGCCAAAACCCACCGTTTGTCCGGCAGACAATGAGATCGAGCAGCTCGCGAAAGTGTTAAATGGTTCGAATAAGGTGACGATTCTCGGCGGTGCGGGTTGCGCGGGCGCGCATGACGAATTAATGGCCGTCGCCGGTAAACTGAACGCGCCAATCGTTCACGCGCTCCGCGGCAAGGAATTCATCGAATACGACAATCCGTTCGACGTCGGCATGACCGGCCTACTCGGGTTTTCGTCGGGTTATTTCGCGATGATGGATTGCGACATCTTGCTTATGGTCGGCACCGATTTTCCCTATCGCGATTTCTTTCCCAAGCAGGCGACGATTGTTCAGATCGACATTCGCGGCGAGCAATTAGGCCGGCGCACTAAAGTAGATTACGGCCTGGTCGGCGATACCAAGGTAACGTTGCAACGCCTGCTGCCGTCCCTGAAGCAAAACGCCGACGACAAACACCTGCGCCGAAGTCTCGATCATTATCGCAAAGCGCGAAAAGCACTGGATGATTTGGCGACGGAAGGAAAGGAGCCTCGCGGCAGTCATCCACAATTCGTCGCGAGCGTGATCAACGACCTTGCTCGCGAGGACGCAATTTTCAGTTGCGATGTCGGGACGCCGACGATCTGGGCGTCGCGTTATTTGACCATGAACGGCAAACGCCGGCTGCTCGGTTCCTTCATCCACGGATCGATGGCGAGCGCGATGCCGCAAGCAATCGGGGCACAGCTCGCCGCACCAGATCGACAAGTGGTGGCCCTGTCGGGCGACGGCGGCATCTCGATGTTGTTAGGGGATTTGTTGACCCTGCATCAATTGAATCTGCCGGTGAAAATCGTTGTCTTTCGAAACGATTCACTGTCATTCGTTGAACTCGAAATGAAGGCCAACGGCTTTCTCGATTTCGGCGTTGAACTAAAGAATCCGGACTTTGCCGCGCTGGCCGAATCCGCTGGCATCCTGGGATTGAAAGCCGAGACCGCGCAAGATGTGGGGCCAATGTTGCGCAAGGCTTTCAACCACGACGGGCCCGCGCTGGTCGAAGCGTTCGTACATCGCCAGGAACTCTCGATGCCTCCGACAATCACCGCCGCGCAAGCGTCCGGCTTTGGTCTATTCATGCTCAAAGCTGTCCTGAGCGGACGCGGAGATGAAATTGTCGATCTGGCAAAAGTGAATCTTTTTCGGTAGGCGAGAGGGGCTACAAGCCTCGAAGTTAACTGAACTGATCGACGAGCGCGCCCATCGACCGATACCTGCCTGAGATCTTGGATGAGTCGATCGTAAATGATGAATACGTGGGTTGCATGATCTCGGGACACGGACGGCGGTGGCAACTTGAATTGAACTTTGCTCACCCGTTCCGTTCGGGTTACTGACCTTGACCATGCCCAGCCTGTTTGATCCGCTCGCGATTCGAGAAGTAAAATTTGCCAATCGGGTTTTCGTCTCGCCGATGTGCCAATACTCGAGCCACGACGGATACGCTAACGATTGGCATTTCGTTCATCTCGGCAGTCGCGCCGTCGGTGGCGCCGGACTAATACTTACCGAGGCCACGGCCATTCTTCCCGAGGGGCGCATCAGTCCTCAAGACCTCGGCATCTGGGAAGACGGGCACATCGAGGCGCTGGCTCGAATCGTCAGTTTCATTCATAAACAAGGGAGCATCGCCGGAATGCAACTGGCCCACGCAGGACGCAAGGCCAGCACGCGCCGGCCGTGGGAAGGTCAGGGTTTAATTCCCGAGCACGAAGGAGGTTGGAAACAGGTCGTAGCTCCAAGTGCATTAGCTTTCGCCGACACCTATCCAATGCCTCAGGCCCTAACGAGTGAAGGCATTGAAGAAACTATTGCTGCTTTTGCCGCGGCCGCCCGCCGCGCCTGCCAGGCAGGCTTTCGCGTTATTGAGATCCATGCTGCGCACGGCTACCTGATTCACGAGTTTCTGTCACCTCTTAGTAATAAGCGCGAGGACGATTACGGCGGTTCATTCGAGAATCGAACCCGGCTCTGCCGTGAGATTGTTGCGGCAGTTCGATCCGCATGGCCGAAAGAATTACCGTTATTCATGCGCATCTCCGCGACGGATTGGATCGACGGCGGTTGGACCATTGATGAGTCTGTCAAACTCACGGCGCAGCTAAAGCCAATGGGAGTTGATCTCATCGATTGCTCTTCAGGTGGTAACGTTCCCCACGCAACAATACCTGTAGGTCCCGGATACCAGGTGGCCTTTGCCGAGCGGATTCGCCGCGAAGCTGAAATCATGACCGGCGCCGTCGGAATGATTACCAATCCCGTGCAAGCAGAGCACATCATTCGGACCGAACAGGCGGATGCAGTAATTATGGCCCGCGAGTTTTTGCGTGATCCATACTGGCCGCTACAAGCGGCTCGTGAACTACGGCAGCCAGTTGCATGGCCTGTGCAATATCTTCGGGCAGCCCCGAACGGCGCGCAGCCTCGGGTCCCAGTAGATCTGAAGAGCTTCGAATCGTGCTTTGAAGAACAGCACGGCGTTCCGCAACGCTGAAGCTCCGCGTTGCCACCCGTTAGTCTGCGACAGAACTATGTCGCTTGAGTTGTACGCGTTTCACATCGTGGCGCGCAATGCATCCGTTCACTTACGAGTGTCGGCCGCACACTTTCATTTTTTCCTATGAAAATGTTAGCCCGCGCCCGTGAGGATTCGAACCTCAAACCTTCTGATCCGTAGTTTTGCTATTGACATGTCTTCCCGTGTTCCATAATGTGCCGTTATGCAGGCGCAAAAAGGGGGAAAGTGGATATCTACAAACGACTTATCTCTTATAAGTGATGAGCACACTACAGAACGTATCGGCTCAAACTTGAACAAAAAAAGTGGCACACAGGTGGCAAACACATCGCCGAGGGCGGTTGGCAAGAATGATTCGCGTTATTGGCGTGCGCGTATCTACCGGCCGATTAACGCCCGCGGGCAGGTTTCTCCGCATTACAGCATGCGATTGCAGGCGCACGGGCAACGTACGGGATTTTCACTCGGAACTGGGAACGCGGACGCGGCAGCGCGGCGAGCGGCGAATATCTACAGTGATTTCCTTTCGCTTGGCATCGCAGGCGCGCTTGCCAAGTATCGCCCACAGAAAGCCGCAGACCGTATCGAGAAGGTAGGCGAGTGGATTGAAGCGGCCCGTTCCGTTGCGACGGTAAATCCTGCAACCTTCGCGCTCTACGCTGCTGCGCTGCGGAAAATCGTAGGCGATATCATCCGAGTGAAGCGCAATCGTAAACGGTTTGGCCCAAAGGGTGGCGGCGCGCAAGGATATCGCCAAGTGATTGACGCTACACCACTGGCCCTCCTTTCCCCAGCCGCAATTCAAAAGTGGCGCTTAGAATACGTGAAGCGGGCGAAGACGCCCGCGGAAGAACATTCGCGAAAGACTTCGTGTAATTCTACTTTGCGACAGGCGCGCAGCTTGTTCGGCAAGAAGATCGCTCGCTTTGTTCAATCGCCGGAACCAATCCCATTCCAAGACGTAGAGTTCTTTCCAAGACAAAGCGCCAAGTACTTCTCGCGAATTGACGCTAAGGCGCTCTTAATACAGGCTCGAGATGAACTCGCCGAAAAGGATTCCCCAGCGTTTCTCGTGGTACTGCTGGCTCTCGCCAGTGGGCTGCGTAAGGGCGAGATCGATACGTTGTGCTGGCATCAGATCGATTTTGAACGTGGCCTTATCCGAGTGGAACACACCGATAAGACCAGCTTGAAAAGCGCCGATTCGCGGGGCGAAGTGCCTATTGATACGAGCGTGATTGAACTGCTCAGGGGCTTTCGCGCACGCGCCAAAGGGGCGTTTGTAATCGAGAGCAGCGATGGCTTGTCCGGGCCACGAACATGGGGTCGCAGTTACCGCGCGCAGAGTGTTTTTGACCGGGTGACAACTTGGTTGCGCAAGCATGGCGTGGCGGCAAAGAAACCGCTCCACGAACTGCGCAAAGAGCTCGGCGCGCTGATCACTGCTGAGCACGGCATCTACGCGGCCTCGCGTGTCTTGCGCCATGCCGATTTAGCCACTACTGCCGCGCATTACACCGATCTAAAAACGCGGCCAACAATTCCGGTTGGCGACTGGTTGACGCCCGAGAACGTCATTCGGATGAAGCAAGGCCGCAGGAGAAAAGCAAGCGCGTGAAATACGCGAAAGTCCACTCGTTGCGAACACAGCAAGCTGTTGCCCGGTTTGGCAAATGTGCGGGGCACCCCGTTTGTCTAGCAGCGTTAGATTTTTGGCGGGAGGATGCGGAGGTGCTGGCGCACACAAAGGCGGTTGCGTCATTAGAGGAAGATGTAAACAGCGTCAAAGAGAACAAGGAGCAGGCGCAAACGTTAATCGAACAATTTTGCAGCGAACGAAAAGAGAAGGAGGCAATCGCGGCTTCTGTAAACTTGCGTGCGATCGATGCACTCTTACCAAAAATGCAGCGGTGTTACGAGGCGGCAATTAAGCTTCGCTCCATATACCAAGAAACGCGCAGGATAGCTCTTGCGCGTTTCGAGATCGAATGTGACGCCGTCAAACGCGCGGGGGACGTAAGGGCGCGCCGGGCGCTACAACGAGTGCGAAAGCGATGGATCGCCAATGAAACATCATGGGAGGATAGTGATCGCCGCACGCTCGAAATACTGAAAATGCTTCGCGATAAAACGACTAAAGCGGCGTGGGCAAAGGACGGCCCAGAGGCTGGGTACTGGGAAGCAGCCAGCGGCGGCGAACGGGCGTTATCGGATAAGACTTGGCAAAAGCGTTTAACAGCTAGAGAGATTCAGTCGGGTCTAGTAGATGCACCAGGGGATAGGGACGCGAAAGATGTTAGACGCCTTGCGAAGAAGCTAGGGATTCTCTTGGCAGAAGATCAACGCGGTCGCAAGCGAAAGCCCTGCCTGCCCCAACAGCGTGTTCGCATTTGTCCTGAATGCTTAATACGCGAGGTAAAACCCCGAAAACGCCTGTGTAGTTTTTGCGGCTTTCGGGCCCGTGTTTTGTGGCCTTCATATATGAAGGACAAGTCTATGGAAACGGACATTATCAAAGTTGCAGACGCTAATCAGATTCCCTCCGGTAAGACATCCCGACGCGGTGGCGAGGCGGAATAATCGCCAGTTTTGTCGAGGAGTATCCCGTATGGTGTAAATCCAGCCTAAAGGGCTGGGAAAACCATACTTCTAACACGAACCAAAAGTTGCCCCAATTAGTTGGGGTCTTGTTGCCAAGGGTATGGCCATTAACCATACCCCCGACGGGGCGTCTCGATTGCTCACCCGCAAAGAGCTTTCGAGCCGCTGGCACTATCGACTGAAACATTAAAGAGGCGGGAGCGTTGCGGGCTCCTGCCATGCCTAAAACTCGGCAGGGGCGTCCGGTACCACCTCGCCGACGTTGAGCGGCTGGAAGCGGATGCCGAGGTCAACTCACGCGCGGCCTAACCACAGGAAAGGAACGAAAAATGTCATATGCTTTTCGTGTCCCCTCTGTGGGGCAAGATAGCGCGCAAGCGTGCGCGCATTCATTAACCGTAACTGAACGGCTGTCGGAGGGGAGCCGCCATCATGCCAAGCTCAAATGCGCCCACTGTGGCGCATTTCTGCGATTCCTGCCTAAACCGGCGAACGCCGAGCGTCTGGCGGTTTAACGCCTTCAAACTGGCGAAGCTGCAAATGTGCGATGGGCTAACTGTTTGGGAGCGATCCTTTGTCGAGAGTCTCACAAGACAGGGCGCGAAATTCAGCCCCCGGCAACAGGAAGTGTTCGACAAACTGTGCGCGGCCCACCTGAAAGGCGGTGTCACCAAATGAGTAGCACCGTCTCAATGGTCAAAGATGCCTTCGCTACGGAAACGAAGGACGTGCGTCCTAGCAGTGTGATCTCCGCGATTCGCGATGGCAAATGGCGAGAACGTGTCGAGCTAGTCCGGCAAGCACCCGACAAGAAGACTGCCTACGGGATCAAAACCGCTCTCCCCGCTGTTTTATGGAGCGGAGCATTCAGGGAGCGCAAGAACGAGGCGCTGGCGGAGCCATCTGGTCTACTCTGCGCAGACTTGGACAAATTGAATGGTCAGCTACGGGACGCGCGAGCAAGGCTATGTGGCAGCCCGTATCTTTGGGGCTTGTTCACGTCCCCATCTGGCGACGGGCTAAAGGCGGTGTTCCGAGTCCCGCCCGATGGAGATAAGCACCGGGAGAGCTTCCGTGCTGTTGAGCGACACGTAAAAGAGTATACCGGCATTCAGATTGACCAATCGTGCAAGGACGTGGCGCGTCTCTGCTTCGTGTCATACGACCCGGATGCCTACCATAATCCTCGGGCGGTAGAGATTGAGCCATTACCGGAGCCGGAGAAGCCGAAAGCGATACCAACCGGAGTGGTGAACCTCGGTGAGCGTCAGCGTATCGCGAGTGAATTGCTCGGTGCAATCGACTGGCAATCGGAATCGAGCGGCCTGGTGTCTGTCCCGGTAAGCACCTGCACACAAGCGGCGATAACGCGCGCGATTGCCGCGTTGACTTTGACGGCGCTCCCAACTGTCCACTGCTTTCACAATAGCTGCCGTGGCATCCTGGACGGCGTAAACCACGAACTGCGATCGCGCATAAGCAAGGCCGAACGCGCCAAGTCCAATCCAAAAGAGCGGGCGGAAGTGGCAGGTGAAGTCACGCCTACAGTAGCACCGCGGCCATTGGGTGAGTTACTGGACGCGATCTGCGCGTTTATCCGGCGCTTCGTGGTGTTTCCGCGACAGGAACAGCCCGTAATAATTGCGACCTGGATCATTCACACCTGGCTGTTCGATGCCTTCGACTATACTCCCTATCTGTTCATCTTTAGTGCTTCTAAGAGGTCGGGAAAGAGCCGGGTGCTGGAAGTGATCGAGCAGCTTGCAAGAAATCCCTTGCTTACCGAGGGCGCGAGCACCGCTGCGTTGCTGCGTAGCAACGATGAAAGCAATCCGCCGACCATATTGCTTGATGAGGTCGATACGATCTACGGCAAAAAGGGAGACGCTGAGGCGGAAAGCACTCGCCAGTTTCTCAATGCTGGGTATCGGCGCGGCTCCAAGTTTCTTCGCTGCATAGGACAGGGCGCGGACATTTCGGTTAAAGAGTTTCCGGCGTTCTGCCCTAAAACTTTTGCCGGAATTGACCGCTGCTTGCCTGACACAGTGCTTGATCGCTGTCTGCCAATCGAACTTGTGCGGCAACTGAGGAATGAAAAGGCCGAGCGATTCCGTCGCCGGGAGGTCGAAGCGGTAGCTGCTCCTATTCGGGCCGAACTAGAAGCCTTGCAAACACCAAGCTTGATCGACGTGCTTAAAGAAGCCCGGCCAGCATTGCCAATAGAACTTAACGACCGCGCCCAAGACATAAGCGAGCCCCTAGCCGCGATTGCCGACTATGCTGGTGGCAAATGGCCTGGACTGCTTAGAAGCGCAGTTGTGCAGATTTGCGCTTGTGAAGAAGATGCCGACCTAGGCGTAAAGCTCCTTGGCGCGCTGAAGAGTCTGTTTGAAGGGTCCGAAACCAGTAAGCTGGCGACAATAGACATTCTTCGCGGACTTGTAGCCATCGAGGATGACGCACCCTGGGCTCAGTGGTATGAGCAGGACCTAAAGCAGGAGAGCGTCAAAAAGGCGGGGTCGCATCTGGCACGCAAGCTAAAGCGCTACAATATTAAATCGAGCAAGATTAGATTCGGCGAAGATACCGCGCAAGGTTACCAAAGAGCACAGTTCGAGGCGGTATGGGCGCGCTATCTACCAGCCCCTTATCAGGAAAACGGAACAAACGGAACAAACGGAACGCTCCCCAATTCTACGAGGGATAATGTTGTTCCGACTTCTGTTCCATTGTCTCGGAACGTTCCGTTATCACCGGCTGAAGAACGGAACGCAGATCACGAGGGGAAATGCCAAATGTTCTGAGTGTTCCGAGTGTTCCGAGTAACCCAGAGCAGGGCAAATAGGAAGAGGTCGAAAATGATAAGTAACCGGGGAAACTAGCAAGATGGACGAGACAAAGACACAGAAGACCCACGCCTGATCGGGAAGCCGTGCGTGTCCTAGCCATTGAGCTAGGCGCGCGTGAGGCCGCGCGACGCGTAGGCGTCAAGGAATCCACTGTCCTGTCATGGTCGAAAAGATATAACTGGCAGCTGCCTAAACGAAAGGGTGGCGCAACCAGTGCAATCAGATTGCAATCAAAGCCTGGCGATGTGCTGATTGCAGCGCACGGAGACCTGGAGAACGCAACAAAGACGGCTCTGATGCAGACCTTAGCTAAGGCCGCTCAGGAAGTTGCCGGTAAGGAAGCACTGGACATTTCCAACACGGCTCAGCTACGGGACGTTTGCCTTGCGGCGGCTCGCATATTCGGGTGGAACGGGAACCCGCACACCGAGGTCAATATCACTAACCAAGTGGGCATCGTATGCGACGAAGCGACACGCGCCAGGCTAATCGCGCTCCGCGAACGGCTCGGCGCCGGTGACGTGCCCAAGGTGATTGAGACGGAGATCTGTCCTGCGTTGCCACATCGCTCGGCACCTAA
>CAWDEC010000017.1:0-26715 GCA_963801255.1 uncultured Verrucomicrobiae bacterium
GCGGTTATCTTCTACCTGCAACCGGCCAAATCTTTCTGCCGGTTTATGGACTCTATGCCGGGTATACCAATAGTGTTACTCTAACTTATCATTTTCTTGATGGCTCATCCAAGGATGCCAGCACGACGATCACGACTCCTGTCTATGATGATGTGTGCCAATTCGGCAGTCCGACCGTTCTGCAGGCTCGCACCACAAGCACCGCTCTGAGCTATGACTACATTATGGTCAAGGGACATTGCACCGACTCGTCCCCGACAATTATCGACAGCGATAGCGCGGTGCGATGGATCGGTGCCGCCGCCATTTCCGATATTACCTCGACCTTTTTCGATAATGCCGTCTATCAGGCGGCCGGCGCCGGCCTTTACCGGATAGACCTTGATGGCTCAGTCACCTTCCTGCGTGATTACTACGATATTGGAGTCACCTTTTTTCACCATAACATTGATCGTGGCAAGTTTGGGTTAATCCTGGATGCGAACACCTCCGCCTATGTCGAAGCCACCAACATCGAAGTCGATGCCGCGGGAAATGTCTTAAAAATCTGGAGCCTGCCTGACATCATCAGCGCCGCCATGATTGCGGGTGGGGATGACCCGAGCCAATTCGTCTATCCCAGTCCCGTCGGTTGGTTCCATAACAACGCTGTCACCTATAATCGGGCGGATGATTCGATTATCATTTCCAGCCGCGAGAACTTTGTTATTTGCCTCGACTACGAGTCGGGTGCCATCAAATGGATTTTGGGCGATCCAACCAAGAAGTGGCATGAATTCCCCTCCTTGACCCAGTATGCGCTCGACCTTGCCCTGGGTACGAATCCACCCATCGGCCAGCACGCCGTCTCGCTCAGCTACGATCAAGACCTTCTCTTATTTGACAACGGCTACGCCAGCTGGGTTGAAATCCCCAAGGGTGACCACCGCAGTTATAGCAGTCCGCGGAAGTATCAGCTGGACACGGAGGCGAATCTGGCCACTGAGGTCTGGAACTTTGACATGGGCCAGGATGTCTTCAGCGCGATCTGCAGCAGTGTCTATGAGGACGCGCCGCAGAACTATCTCGTCGATTACTCCTACATTTACAAAACCGCCGACACCATCGACGCCCAACTCCTGGGGGTCGATTCGGCGGGTGGAACGGTGTTTTATTACCAATACCCGAGTGTCGCCGCCACCTGTGAAGAGGCCTTCAATGCCATCCCGCTTCACCTGGAAAATACCAAATTCCCTACTGTTGGTCCGCAAGTGCTCAATTTGTCCACCCGTGGATTAATATCCTCCGGCGATAACGTTTTAATCGGCGGCTTTATTATTACTGGCACTGAGTCCAAATCCGTCGTGCTGCGCGCACTCGGTCCATCCCTGGCCGATTCCGGAGTTACTGGCACGCTCGACGATTCAGTGATTACTCTATACGACTCCTCTGGCAACATCGTTACTGCTAACGATAATTGGCAGAGCGACCCGGGAGCGACGGAAATAGCAGCCAAGGGTCTTGCTCCGACGAACGCGGCAGAGTCTGCTACCCTGCAAACGCTGACTCCCGGCGCTTATACTACTGTGGTTAACGGAAAAGAGTTTGGATCTGGGATTGCTCTGGTGGAAATTTATGATCTCTCACCCGGCCAGACTTCCAGGCTGGCAAACCTTAGCACTCGCGGGCAGGTAGGAACCGGAGACAACGCCCTGATTGCCGGCTTTGTTGCCGGAGATGTGGCTAATACCTCACTGGTTATTCGCGCCCTTGGGCCATCGCTCGCCTCTTCCCACATAGGACAGCCCCTGGAGGATCCGAATCTCACGATTTATGACCAAAACGGAGCGGCGATCGCCAGCAATGATGATTGGCTGGATGATGTGAATCATGTCGACATTCAAAACAAAGGACTCGCGCCAGCCGATCCTTCGGAGTCGGCCCTGGTGCTTTTCCCGCCGGCTGGAGCATACTCAGCGATCGTCCAGGGCGCCGATGGAGATAGCGGCGTCGGCTTAGTCGAAGTGTATGACATCGACTAGCACTCAATTCATCTCATAAATGGGAAGTCGGTTCTATCGAGGAGTTTGACTTATGAAGTGCATGTTATTCCTTTGTCTCGCGATCTTGGCGCTAAAACCTGATCTCGTCCAAGCCAGCGCTGCCACTGACACCACGATTACGATTACCGCCCAGAACCCCGGGCCTGTCCCGTTCATCAGCCAACTGACCCTGAGCGCCAGCGACACATCCCAGATCAAGGCGATTCAATTTACGATTACCCCGAAAACCGGGTCGGTGACGCGCCCGCTTTCGGGGACTTACTCCGCCGACTACCTTTCCGCCCGGGGCTATCTGTTAGCGAACGGGATAGTTTATGTGCCCGTTTATGGCTTATACGCTGGGTATAGCAACACGGTAACTCTTACCTACAGTTTTGTTGACGGCTCGTCCAAAGGCGACAGCACGACAATTGCGACACCGGCCTACGACGACCCGTGCCAGTACGGCAACCCGTTAGTTCTCCAGGCTCGAACAAGTAGCACTGCCTTGAGTTATGACTTCTTCATGGTCAGAGAGCGTTGCAGCGGTAATTCGCCGACAATTCTTGATAGCGACAGCAACGTCCGATGGGTTGGGCCGGCCGGTATCTTTGATATTACCTCGGCTTTTTACGATAATGCATTTTACCTGGCAAACGGTCGCGGTCTGAACCGCATCGATCTCGATGGCACAATCACCTTTCTGCATGACTACGCCGATGTGGATGTCGTTTACCTTCATCATAACATCGATCGCGGTAAGTTCGGATTGATTCTGGATGCTGACACTTCCAACTACTTCGAGTCGACTAACATCGAAATTGATGCCGCGGGAAACGTTCTAAAGATCTGGAACCTGGCCGATATCATTAGTGCTGCGATGACCGCCGGAGGCGACGACCCCAGCCAATTCGTCTATCCCTCGCCGACTGATTGGTTTCACAATAACTCGGTCGTCTATAACCGAGCCGATGATTCTCTGATCATCTCCAGCCGGGAGAATTTTGTCATTTGCCTCGACTACGAGACCAGCGCGATCAAATGGATCCTGGGCGATCCAACCAAGAAGTGGTACCAATTCCCGTCCCTTCGTCAATACGCGCTCACTCTTTCGGAGGGTAGCAATCCGCCGATTGGCCAGCACTCGGTTTCCATTACTTACGATCAAAAGCTTCTTCTCTTCGATAACGGATACAGGAGCTGGGTGGAAATGCCTCCGGGGGCAGACCGGAGCTACAGCAGTCCACGCAAGTATCAGTTGGATTTGTCGGCCAAAACTGCGACTGAGATCTGGAGTTATCCCATGGGCGAGACCATCTTCAGCGGCATATGCAGCGGAATTTATGAAGATGCACCGCAGAATTACGTAGTCGATTACGCCTATGTTTATGAGCCCGGGAGCCCCGACCACAATGCCCAAATCCTCGGGCTGGATGCATCTGGAAACACCGTTTTTCATTACCAATACCCAAACGCAATCGCGTTCTGCGACGCGGCTTACAATTCAATTCCGCTGCATCTCGAGACCACGAGGTTCCCAGCTGTCGGTCCGCAGGCGCTCAATCTCTCCACCCGCGGATATGTTGGCTCCGGTGAAAATTCACTCATTGGAGGTTTCATCATTACAGGCGCGCTTCAAAAAGAAGTGGTGCTTCGGGCTTTGGGTCCCTCGCTGACCGACTCGGATCCCAATCTTACCGGAACGGTGGCGGATCCATTGCTCGAGCTCTACGACTCCTCGGGCAACCTGGTTGCGACCAACGATGACTGGCAATCGGATCCGAGTGCAGCTGAAATCACCGCGGAACACCTCGCTCCGGCTCATGCTACCGAAGCTGCAACTCTTCAGCTCCTTGCTCCCGGCGCCTATACGTTTGTCGTTAACGATAAGAACCTGACCCCTGGCCTGGGCCTGGTCGAAGCCTATGATCTTTCTCCCGGGACCGACTCGCGGCTCGCGAACCTGAGCACGCGAGGCCTCGTGGGGACCGAGAATAACGCCTTGATCAGTGGCGTGATCGTGGGTGACGTCGCTTCGGCCACCGTCTGCATTCGGGCGCTTGGACCTTCGCTCACCACACTCAGCGCTCCCCTCGCGGACCCGGTGTTGACGATCTACGACGCCAACGGAACGGTCCTCGGCGGCAATGACGATTGGCAGGAGGATCCGGATGCCGCGAACATCGATCAGCTTGGCCTCGCGCCCGCCAATCCAGCCGAAGCCGCTACGCTGCTTCATCTTCCCGCCGGCTCCTACACAGCAATCGAAACGGGCGTGGACGAGGGCGTCGGCTCGGGCCTGGTGGAATTCTATGACCTCGATTGAGGAGCGACCAGCCACCGTCCGCGGGCGAGAATGACCGTCAATTCCGCCCTCAATTTTTTTGTTTTCAATTCGCAGGCCATCCAGCATGCTGCCCGCGTTCGAAACCATTTCAGCGAAAAATCATTCTATTCTCATGAAATCAATTACCTCTGCCTTAATCATTTCGGCTTTGCTCTTCGTCTCGCACCTCGCCAGTGCAACGCAGGCCGACGACACCACGATCACGATTGACAGCCAAATCGCCGGGGTGACGCCATTCATTAGTCAGCTGACGCTGACGGCGAGCGACACCACCGTGATCAAGCAGATCCAGTTTACGGTTACCCCGAAGGCGGGGTCGGTCACCCGTCCGCTTTCCGGGACCTACAGCCAGCAGTATATGATCGATCACGGCTATCTCGTCCCACCGAGCATGCAGATCTTTCTCCCGGTCTACGGTCTTTACGCTGATTTCACTAACGCCGTTACCCTCACCTATTTCTTCAACGATGGCTCTTCGAAACAAGATTCGACCACGATCGCGACTGCGGCCTTTGATGACCAGGGTTGCGGTTACAACACACCGACGGTTCTTAAAGCGCGCACCAGCGACACCAGCCTGAGTTATGATTACATCTTTATCCGCTCGGGTTGCGGGAACTTTTCCCCGGTGATTGTGGATAGCGATTCCAATCTGCGCTGGGTGAGCCCACTGGGGGTGCCAAACGCCCTCACCGGAGCCTCAACCTTTTATCAGGGCGCGGTCTATGCCGGTATTACCAGTACTCTTTCTCGGGTCGATCTCGACGGCACTATCACAGTGCTGCACGACTACAGCGCGACCGACAACGTGACCAACTTCCATCACAACATCGACCCAGGTAAGGCTGGGATGCTGATTGAGGTCGATACCGACACGCAGTACGAATCGACAATTCTCGACGTCGATTTGAGCGGTAACGTGGTCAAGACCTTCAGTCTCGCCGATATCATTAGCGCGGCCATGACGGCCGGCGGTGATGATCCCAGTCAGTTTGTCTATCCTGCCCCGACCGATTGGTTTCACAATAATGCCGCCTACTATAACCGCGACGACGACTCGCTGATCATTTCCAGCCGGGAAAACTTTGTCATCTGCGTCGATTACGAGACCAGCACGATCAAATGGATCCTCGGTGATCAGACCAAGAAATGGTTTTTGTTCCCTTCCCTTGCCGCGTTTGGTCTCGACCTGACTCCCGGCAGCCTGCCACCAGTCGGACAGCATGCTGTTTCGCTGACTTACGATAAC
Organism: uncultured Verrucomicrobiae bacterium; assembly: GCA_963801255.1. Taxonomy (GTDB): domain Bacteria; phylum Verrucomicrobiota; class Verrucomicrobiia; order Chthoniobacterales; family UBA10450; genus JAICXG01. Next base: position 5,618 of record CAWDEC010000017.1, read on the forward strand.
GATGTGTTGCTCTTTGACGACGGATTCGCCAGCAACTTCCAGCAACCAGCCGGAGTGCAGCGGACTTATTCGAGCCCGCGCAAGTATCAGATCAATCTTCCTGCCACGGGAGCGAGCGACGCCGGGACGTCAACGGTCGTCTACAACTATGAACAGAACCAAACCGTTTACAGCGCCATCTGCAGCAGCGTCTATGAGGACGCGCCGAACAACTACCTGGTCGATTACGCGGCGATCGGTTTTCCCGGAACATTCAACGATCTCGCTCAGCTCCTCGGTCTGAACAGCGCTGGGGAACAGGTCTTTTATTACCAGTACAACACGAACACCTGTAACACCGCTTATAACTCACAGCCGATCCATCTCGAAAATACTTCTTTCCCGATTGTCGGCCCGCAGGCCCTGAATATTTCGACCCGCGGCCAGGTATCAAATGACGATGACACATTGATTGCCGGATTCATTGTTACCGGCACGGCCGACAAGGAAGTCGCCCTCCGGGTTCTTGGGCCGTCGCTGAGCGATCAGGGAGTCTCCGGCACCGTCGTCGCCAACCCGGCCCTGACCGTGTATGACTCCTCCGGCGCGGTGATTGCCACGAACGATGACTGGGAAACAGACGCCAGCTCCGCTGAGCTAACCGCCAACGGCCTTGCCCCGACTAACTCAGTGGAAGCCGCCACCGTGCAAACATTGGCGCCCGGCTCTTATACCGTAGTCGCTTCGAGCGTAGATGGCGTCGCCGGGCTGGGCTTGATTGAGGCATATGATCTTTCGCCAAGCGACGGCTCGTTGTTAGCGAACCTGAGCACCCGCGGATTTGTCGGGCTGGGTGATCAGGCGCTGATTGCCGGCTTCATTGCCGGAGCGCAGTCCAATGCCTCGATGATTGTCCGCGCAATCGGCCCATCGTTAAGTTCAGCCGGAATTACCAATCCTTTGCTTAACCCCTACCTCACAGTCTATGACAGCAACGGCGCGGCCATCGCCGCGAATGATGATTGGGCTAGTGGCACGAACACGACCGAGCTCATGGATAATGGGCTCGCGCCGAGCGAGGACTTCGAGTCCGCCCTCGTGCTTCATCCACCGCCTGGCAGTTACACTGCGGTCATAATCGGAGCCGGTGGTGGCACGGGGTTGGCGTTGGCCGAGATTTACGACCTGGATCAGCCGGTTACTCCTCCGTAGGCGGCTGAATTCGTGAGCAGCTGGCTCAAGATCAATAGTTAGCGTCACCGCAAAGATGGTCGGGTTGAACCGGCATTGGCTCTACATTAGGGTGCCGGCGTGACCAGTATCGCTGCCTTTCATCGTTCATCCGTCGGACGGAAGCTGATTGTGGCAGTGAGCGGGGTGATTCTCATCCTTTTTGTCATCGGCCATCTCCTCGGCAACCTGCAGATTTTTCTCGGGCCGGACTGGATTAATGGCTACGCCGAGCACTTGCGCGCTCTTGGTCCGCTGCTTTGGATCATTCGAGCGTTTCTCCTCTTCACCGTGCTGGTGCATATCTATTACACGATCCGGCTTGCCGTCGAAAATCGGCGCGCCCGCCCGTCGCGCTATCGGCGCAAAGAAATTGTAAAAGCGACTCTCGCTTCGCGCACGATGGTCATGAGCGGCGTTATCCTGCTCGCCTTCATTATCTTTCACCTGCTCCATTTTACCTTGCGCACGACCGACCCGCGCTTTGCCACTCTGGCAATGGATCCACTTGGCCATTACGACGTTTACTCGATGATGGTCCTCGGATTTTTGAGTCCGCTCGTTTCGGGGTTTTACATTCTGGCGATGTTCCTCCTCGCTTTCCACCTGAGTCACGGGTCATCGAGTTTTTTTCAATCGTTGGGCCTGACTAACCAGAAGCTCACCCCGCGTCTGGCCTTAGCCGGTAGGATTTTTGCCTGGTTATTGTTCTTTGGTTACAGTTCCATTCCCATCGCGGTCCTGCTTGGCTGGGTTAGGTTACGGTCGCATTGATGGTCGAACCGGAAATGCGGAAAGTCTCGCGAAGTGCGTATCGCTGCAGCTTGGTTGCGGACGGCTTATTGTGAAATGGGCCCCTCTCCCTACGATTTGGGGGGCGGCGAAACGCGCCGTCCAACACGCGCTGGGTGCTTCCGACGCCATTGCCTCGCAGACTGTTGGTCACTTTATCGCTGAACCTAACCCTTTTCCCTCAGACACCGCTGCCCCGGCTGTTCTCCGGTGGGAGACTAACGCTAAGAAGGCGGAAATTTATCTTTCGAGAGACGGAGCCCCGGAGAAGCGGATCTCTCGATGTGGCCGCCGATCCTTTGACACCACACGTATCCGGGCTGGGAGTCACTATCTCTTTCGACTTTACGAGACAACGGGAGCGCCGCGATTACTCGATGAGCTGTCCATAACCCGAGAATGCAGTGGCAAGCTGCATATTTCAGCGATTCCCAACCCACTCTCGTTTGAGGGCAAAGCCTTGTTGCAATGGGAGATTACAACTCCTGCGCTGGCAGAGGTGCGTGTCTCGGAAGCAAACGGCTCCAGAAAAGCTTATTAGCACGGGCGCCAACGGTTCGGTGCAAATTGATTGGCTGCGCCCACGAACGACCTACTTATTTCGTCTCTATCACTGCGAATCGAACCGGCGAGCAGCGGCATATCAACTGCTTGATGAGTTAGAGGTGCGATGGGGCGATGATATGACTTCTCGCCAATTTGCTGAATTTGTCGCCAAGCTGGTGTCGCGTTGCCTTTACGACAAGGATTTTCCAACCTGGTTTCGATTATGGGAAGAACACGGATTCCACGTGACTCCAGTTCACTATTATTCTCCGATCCCGGACTCACAGCACCTTAATCCCGACATTTGGGACCGTCCGCAGCGAAGTGCCAGGGATCGACCTTAACTCGACGATGCAACTCTACTTCTTGCACGAGGTCTTTCCGCGTTTTAGGTCCGAATATGAGCGGATCCCACTAGACTCGGCTGTCGCCGGAGACGGTTTCTATCTCCACAACGGTCGTTTCCAAGACACCGACCCATTGATTGCCTACTGCATAGTGCGCCATTTCAAGCCGCACCGTATCGTCGAAGTGGGCGGCGGTTACTCCACTTTACTTTTGGAGCATGCGTCGAAAAACAATGGCAACACCGAGCTCTTCATCATTGAACCATACCCGGAGGACATGCTTCATCCTTACGCCTCCAATTTGATCCAGAAGAAAGTGGAAGACGTCGACCTTGCGTTCTTCCAAAGCCTTGAGTCCGGCGACTGTCTATTTATCGACAGCTCGCACGTTGTGAAAACCGGCGGAGATGTAACTTTCCTTTTCCTCGAGGTCTTGCCTCGCCTCAAACCTGGGGTTCTCGTGCACATTCACGATATCTTTTTCCCTTTCGAATATCCGCGAGAATGGATAACAGAGCAGCGACGCTTTTGGACCGAGCAATATCTGTTACAGGCTTTTCTTAGCTTTAATATCGAGTTCGAGGTCCTGGTCAGCAGCAATTATCTGCAAACCTATCACTCCGCGGAGCTTGAACAGATCTTTCCGCTTACCAAACCATGGCAAGGGGGCAGTTTTTGGATGCGACGGAAGCAACCGCGCTCTTGATCGCGGGCCCGACTGGATGAAATTACCCACTCACTCATGATCGGAACGATTGATTCCAGGATTCCCGCGGGGCCTCTGCCAGAAAAATGGAGCCGCCACAAGGATAACTCGCGGCTCGTCGCGCCGAACAATCGCCGGAAGTTTGAGATTATCGTGGTTGGAACAGGCCTGGCTGGAGGTTCGGCGGCAGCGACCCTGGGCGAACAGGGCTATCAGGTCAAATCGTTCTGTTATCAGGACAGCCCGCGCCGCGCGCATAGCATTGCCGCCCAGGGCGGAATCAACGCGGCAAAGAATTACCCGAACGACGGCGACAGCGTTTACCGTCTTTTCTATGACACAATCAAGGGCGGCGATTTCCGTTCGCGCGAGGCTAACGTTTATCGACTGGCGGAAGTAGCCAACAACATCATCGACCAATGTGTTGAGCAGGGCGTTCCGTTTGCGCGCGAATATGGCGGGCTACTCGCCAACCGCTCCTTCGGCGGGGCGCAGGTCTCGCGCACCTTTTACGCCCGTGGGCAAACCGGCCAGCAGTTATTGTTAGGCGCATACCAGGCCCTCTGCCGCCAAATCGCCGCCGGAACAGTAAGCATGTTTCCGCAAACGGAGATGCTCGATCTTGTCGTCGTCGATGGTCAGAGCAAGGGAATTATCACGCGCGATCTTATCACCGGCGAAATCGTCAGACACGCGGCCGATGCCGTGGTGTTGGCGACTGGTGGTTACGGCAACGTTTTCTATCTTTCGACCAACGCCCGCGGTTGCAACGTCACCGCCACTTATCGCGCCTACAAGCGGGGCGCACTCTTCGCTAATCCCTGCTACACGCAAATCCACCCTACCTGTATTCCCGTAAGCGGCGATTATCAGTCAAAGCTCACCCTCATGTCCGAATCGCTGCGCAATGACGGGCGCGTCTGGGTACCGAAGCGAACGGAAGACTGCGCGAAGCCGCCCAACGAAATAGCAGAACAGGACCGCGACTATTATCTCGAGCGCAAATACCCGAGCTTCGGCAATCTTGCCCCACGCGATATTTCTTCCCGCAGCGCCAAGGAAGTCTGCGATGAAGGTCGCGGCGTCGGTCCGGGCGGACGCGGCGTTTATCTCGATTTCAAGGACGCGATCGCGCGTCTCGGCGAGTCGACCATTCGCGAGCGTTACGGCAACCTCTTCGATATCTACGAAAGAATAACCGGAGACGATGCCTACAAGCAGCCGATGCGCATTTATCCGGCGGTGCATTACACCATGGGCGGCCTTTGGGTTGACTATAACCTCATGAGTAACCTTCCCGGCTTGCATGTCCTTGGCGAAGCCAACTTTTCCGATCACGGCGCGAACCGCCTCGGCGCCTCCGCACTTATGCAGGGCTTGGCTGATGGTTACTTTGTCTTGCCCTACACTTTGCCTAATTATCTTGCCGGCCAGATGGGCAAACGCCCGTCGGTCGATCATCCCGAATTTGAACGAACGGAGAACGAAGTGCGCAGCCGTGTGAAGCGTCTGCTCGATGCCGACGGTAAACGCTCGGTCGACTCTTTCCATCGCGAGCTTGGTTTATTGCTTTGGGACAAGTGCGGCATGGCGCGCAACGCCGCCGGCCTGCAGGACGCACTTGCCCGTATTCCAGACTTAAGGGAGGAATTTTGGAACAATGTCACCGTCCCCGGTTACGGCGAGACCTATAACCAGTCGCTCGAGCGCGCCGGTCGCGTGGCAGATTTCCTGGAGTTCGGAGAGTTGATGTGTCGTGACGCTCTCGCGCGCGACGAATCGTGCGGCGGACATTTTCGTGAGGAACATCAAACGCCGGATGGCGAGGCGGTGCGTGACGACGCGCATTTCGCCAACGTGTTTGCCTGGGAATTCCAAGGCGACGGCACTGAACCCGCGCTGCATCATGAATCGCTCCACTTCGAGTCAGTGCATCTCGCAACCAGGAGCTATAAATGAAGTTGAGAGTCTTTCGTTGAGAGTTGAGAGAAAGCGGAGATCGAACAACGATGTTTAACTTTGAAAAACTCGAAGTCTGGCAGAAGGCGATCGATTTCGCTGATTTGGTTTATCGCGAGACTCAGACTCTTTCCCGCAGAAGAACGCTTCGGGCTAACGAATCAGATGCGGCGCGCGGCGGTCTCAGTTTCTTCGAATCTGGCCGAAGGTTGCTCCCGCACCTCGCAAAACGACTTCGCTCGTTTCGTTGAGATTGCCACGGGTTCCGTTTTCGAGGTCGTATCACAGGCCTTTATCAGCCGGCGCGAAGGCTTCATGAACGAAGAGAGATTTCGTGCATTGTATTCAGCGGCGGAGGAGCAAAGCAGAATGCTCAGCGGCCTTCGCCGATCGCTATTGCCTAACTAAGTCCCGCCATGACTCTCTCAACTCTCAACAACCAACTCTCAACTTTCTTCACCCCCCGCCAATGAACTTTCGGCTTAAGATCTGGCGTCAGGCATCGCGCGAGGGCAAAGGCGAGTTAAAGCCCTACGAAGTGCGCGATATCTCGCCCGCAACGTCCTTTCTGGAGATGCTCGATATTCTCAACGAGAGGCTAACGAGCGAAGGCAAAGAGCCAGTCGCCTTCGATTCCGATTGCCGTGAAGGAATTTGCGGCACGTGTTGCCTGACGATCAACGGCGAAGCGCATGGCCCGGCGCATCCGGCGGCGGCCTGTCAGCTTTACATGCGCCAGTTCAAAGAGGGTGAGACGATTACGATCGAGCCCTTCCGCGCGCGGCCCTTTCCGATCGTCAAGGACCTTGTCATCAATCGCTCCGCGCTTGATCGCATCGTGCAGGCGGGCGGTTTTGTCAGCGCGCGCACTGGCTCGGCGCCGGAGGCCAATTCCATCCCAGTGCCAAAACAGCACGCCGATCTGGCGATGGAAGCGGCAGCTTGTATTGGTTGCGGGGCTTGTGCCGCGGCCTGCCCAAATGCGTCCGCCATGCTTTTCGCCTCGGCAAAGATTTCCCACCTTGCGCTTCTCCCCCAGGGAAAGGCGGAGAGGCAGCGACGCGTTCTGAATATGGTGCGACAGATGGATGCCGAGGGCTTCGGCAACTGCACCAACACTTACGAGTGCGAAGCGGTTTGTCCCGCCGAGATCAGCGCCAGCTTCATCGCCAAGATGAATCGAGAATACTTTCGCGCCAGCCTGGGCGAACGCATGGGCGAGTAGCTAGTGTCGCGACGAAAAAAGAAGGCATTCCTACGGGAAAGTCAGCGGCGACAGTGGCGTTGCCTGGCCTAACGAGAAAAGGAAGCCGCGCCACCTTGCGGTAACGTGAGCTTAGCGCGGCACGAAAAAGTAAAGGAGCGCGAACGCAATCAGGAGGACAATGCCGGCGATCACCCAGATGAGTCTCAGGCCCCCGGGTTTTGACGCCCCACCGAACTCTTGCGCGACGAACTCCTCATAATTGAAGTCCGCCTCCGGTAAATCCAACCCATCGTAACCGTCAGCATCCTCGCGCCACCCGGATTGATGATCTGCACCACACTCGGGACAGGCGAGAGCACGGGCCGGAACCGCTTCACCGCAGACCGGGCAAATCTCAGGGGCTTGCTTCATTCGTGTTGTCGATCACACAAGGTCGACTGGTGTTCCCCGCCCTGCACCCCCGGCGTGAGCTTGCAACGCAGAACCCGGTAGAATTTTGATGGTGTCATGATCTGCGCCCCCCTTAGCTGGCGATTAAATGTTGACATTTTCAATGTTATCCGTTCCAATCGCCAGCAAGGAAAAAACGTCAGCCCTACCAAGGGGGTTGACTGCCGCTGTGGGTGAATGGCTTGTTTCGGACGCCTTTTCCAGCGGTATGAGCATCGCTTCATCACGAGAACAAACCGACATATGAAAACATTCTTGCATCACACCATCATTGGCGCGCTGACCACTGCATTTGCAGCCATGGTCGCGACATCAAACGCACAAGACTGGCCTGGCTTTCTATTCGACAACGGACATTCATCGCATAACGCGTTGGCCACAGCTATTACGCCGGCTAACGCGTCCACTCTGGTAGAAGATTGGAGCTTTACCGATCCCCAGCCAACCATGGATGGTCAGCCTTCTGCCAGCTTGTATTCCAGCCCGACTGTTTTCCAGGGCGTTGTTTATATCGGCTCGAATACGGGAATGTTTTATGCCCTCGACGAAGCGACCGGGGCGATATTATGGCAGCGATTGCTCGGATTTACTACGCCCACAACCTGTGGCCACGGACATGGCGTCGCTTCGACCGCCACCGTCGCGACCGACCCTGTTTCTGGAACGCTCACCGTCTATGTCGGAGGCGGCGATGGCTATCTCTACGCATTGGACAGTGCGACCGGTAACATCGTGTTCAGACAGTTGGTGACAGATGTCGGGACGACCCGAAACACGGGCTTCATTTGGGGGTCCCCAACAATCTCAAACGGCAGGATATATCTCGGATTCGCGTCTCAATGCGACAATCCTCTGGTTCGGAGTGCTGTTAAATCTTTCGACCAACACACGGGAACGCCGCAGAAGGTGTTCTGGACTGGTATGCCCGGTACGCTTGGCGGCGGCGTATGGTCGACCGCCGCCACCGACGGCAGGTCTATCTGGATAACCACAGGTAATGGCACTGCCGCCCACGCTTATGCGATCATAAAACTGAGCGTAACTAATTTGCAGTTCCAAACAGAGTGGATCAACCCCCTGACCGGCGATCTCGATTGGGGCTCTTCGCCCACGCTATTCCAAGCCAGGTTGAACAACAGGAATACACAGATGGTCGGTGCCAACGGTAAGGATGGGATCTTTCACGCCTTCGACGCGAACCATCTGGAAAATGGCCCAGTCTGGTCATTTCAAGTCGGCACTACGGCGGATTTCACCATCGGCACATGCCTCGCCGCGCCGATCTGGGACTCCACCAGTAGAAAGTTGTTTGTCGCATCCAATCTGACCACGATCAACGCTCAGCAATTTAGCGGCGCCGTCCGCGCTTTCGACCCGGCGAATGGCAATGTCATTTGGGAAACAGGTGTAACTGGTGGACCAGTCATGGGATCTCCAACCCTGAATGGGGCAGGTGTGCTGGCTGCTGGAACTTACAACATCAACGACCTGACAGTGAATGCGGTCTATCTCCTCAATGCCGTGAACGGAAGTATTCTCGCAACCATACCGGAAACAAACAGCATCGTTTTCGCACAGCCGGTTTTCGCCGGCAATCATTTCTTCGTCGCATCTGCGGGGCCGACCGCCTCGCAAGGCAAGTTGACGGCGTTCATTCCAGCAGCTCTAAAGTCGGGAAAGAAATAGGCCGGGAAAGTAGGACTGGCCTGGCCTAAGGAGACAAGGACACCGTGCCATCCTCGGGGCTGGCGAGAATACCAGCCGTATCCCGATGCTCAACGACCGTGGACTTGGAACGCTGAAGCCAAACCGAATCCCAGGTACTACTCGTCGCTGCGGATCCTAACTGTGGCAGTTTTCGGCGAACCGGATATGGTAGTCCGTACTCGGTCTGAAAGTGAGAGCGACCGTCTCGACGGGTTCGGAACCCCTGCCGTTACGGGGTCAAGAAGAGCATGGAGTATAGACGTAGCGGGCTACTCGCCGGTCACGGGAGGCGGATGTTTGGCATCTTCTTGAGTAATTCCTTCGCTATAGACCTTGCCGGAGATTTTCCCCCCTTCATCATAGTGGAGAACCACCAGCCAACCAAAGACATCGTCTGGCCACTTTCCTTCTGGTAGGATTGTTTTAGGATGCGCGCCGAGGTCTTTCAACAAATCCGGGATCGCTCCGTGATGCCAGCAGATAAGAACAGTCTCATTATCGTAGGAACTCAGTATTTTATCGGCCAGCTGTTGCTCGTCGGTTAGCCCAAAGCTAGTGTGCAACTTCAAATGAAGTGCACTGCTTAGTGGAAGCAATGTCTCCTGGGGTCGATTGCTATTCTTGGACTCCTTCGTCGCAAACAGATGGTCGATCTTGACTGGGTGAGAATCCAAGGTCAGTGACTGGAAGTAGCCCACATAAGCTCGCGCACGGGCCAAACCAGCCGGAGACAAATCTGACCCGGCCTCAGGCTTCTCCGCATGACGAATAATCATAACGGTGGCATTCGTGAGTTTGGGAGCGGATTCCGCTGGACTATACGGAGCCGAAACGACGAGAAAAACACTCGCCGCCAAGGAGAACCGAAGCCTACTCACGACTTTGGCAATTCGAATCCGCGCGAGCTGGATACGTAAATGTGGCGGTAGCTTTAATTCGCTATTGTCCGTTCCGGTTAAGTAACATATCGCAAATTAGGGCCAGGAACAAGCGCGTCGACCTAACGAAACCAAAATCAGGCGTCACGAGGCGTTTCGTACCTATTCCCTGGGCCGTTCCGAGACGTTAAAGAAGTTCCATTCCCACGTCTTGCCGTTATCGGGCGAAAAGGCCTGACCCCAGACGGGGCGGTCTTTGTTCCGAGCATCCCAGCGGAAGACGACGAGGATGGGTTTGCCGTTGAGCGTGTCTTTGCCAAAGAAATGGCCCACGCCGTTTTGGTCGAACGAGCCGACGACGGGCGGATCGATCTTTCCCGTGTTACTCGCGATCCAGTAGAGACTCCAAAGCCGTGTCTTCGGGTCGAACAATCGCAGGGTAAGACCTTCGAAAAGTTTCCCTCCCATCCCGGGAAACTGGGTGGTCGAGTAGGTATCCATGTCGCCCGCACCGCTGAGAATCTTCGTATTCACATCCGAGGAATCGAACTCCGTCCAGGTGCGGCAATCGGCCAGCCGCTTATCCAGGTGCCGGTTGTGCATGTTCCATTTCCCGACCAGGAAATCGAAGTCGTTAGGCGAGGAATTGGGCGAAGCGGTCATCTTGAGCTCGCCCTGCGCATCGAATTCGACCTTGGGAATCGGGATACTTTGGTCCGCGGTCAGCTCTTTGTTTTGCGCCGGAGCAAAATGAGAAAGCGACAAGACCAGGCTGACAATCAGACAACTTCCAGGAACGAAAGAGTGTCGCATCGCTCAACTAAAACTAAAACCAAAGGCGGCAAATCGTCGTCGGTTGCTGATTCGGGGACGGTGGCTTTGGCTGCACCAGTATATAAAGGCCGAAACTCTCGTGAGGTCGCGCAAACACCTAACGAGAATAAGATGAGTTACCGCTGGCGGCAGCCAGTTAGACACCGGAATGGCCAGCGGTTGGCTGGAGCTTTTGGTCAGCTTTTTCCTCTCCATCAAGTTGCGTGTCGAATGAGAGACCGCAGGTCGGACAGGAGTTGAACCGCGAAGGAATTTTCAGTCGCATACCGTTGGCGACACCAAGCAGAAGGCGTGTCCTGCAGCGCGGGCAGCGAGCAGCGAAGTGGTGATAAATGTCGCTGGCCACGCAACCGCCGCCGACGAGCAGCGCCGTATTCCGAAGAATGGGATGGGAAATAGCGAAAAGGGCGACGATCGCAGGAGGAATCATGAGCCAGCACGAAACGGTAGATCGCCGCATTTGCTGGTTAAGGTAGTCCCGGATTGTCACGGATTGGCCTTTAGGTCTAACGAGAACAAGATAAGCGAAGGCGGATGAATGGAATGGTCTGACAAGCCGTGACATAGACGGGAAGCGCGGAGGGTGAGCGAGTGCGCGAGCAAATCAAAGAGCGCGTCGCTCACACCTGAAGGTGTGCCAGTCATCTGAAAAGTGGAGGGTGCGATGTGCGCCAGGAGTTTTACGTGCTGGTGCGGCAGAGCGATGGGCGTCCTGCACGCAGCAGGCGTTGGACGCAGGATTTCCTTACCCTTACTTACTCAAAAGAATAATTGTACCGCCTGTTCCATAGTTGGCGGTTGCGAGGTCGGGTCTCCCATCGCCGTTCAGATCACCCACCGTTATATTGATCGGGAGAGGCTCGTGTCCGTGATGGTAGGGAAAAGAAAAGTATCTCGGCCGGGCAAAATTACCTGCCCCATCGCCAGTGGCGACGCCGATCGCTTCGTCGGAATAGTTTGCCGTCACCAGATCGATTCTTCCGTCGCCGTTAACGTCAGCCGCCCCGATGCCCTGCGCGTCATTGAGTGCGACCGGGGATCCGGCCACAAGGCTGCCGTCGCCGTTTCCGAGAAAGGTCGCGACATAGTAAAGGTTATTAATAACTCCTACCGCCACATCCTGGTGATTGTCATGATTAAAATCAGCCACCACCAGGTTAGTCGTATTGCTGGGACTTACGGAATAGGTGCTCGCGACAGTAAAGCCACCCGCGCCGTTACCCAGAAGGATCCTTACTTCGCCGGTTGCGTATTCCGCCACTGCCAGGTCCACGATCCCGTCTTCATTGAAATCTCCCGTCGCCATCGCGTCCCCTCCGCCGGGCGATTCGATCGGTGCGCCGAACCCTCCGTGGCCATCCCCCAGCAGGACCAATACGCTATCCGGACTCGTGTCCGCGATCGCAAGGTCTTGAATGCCGTCACGGTTAAAGTCACCCACGACAACCTGGTAAGGGGAGCCTGCTGTCGTCGCCATCACTGGCGCGGCGAAGCCGCCCATACCGTCATTTAATAATATCTGCACGCCTTGGCCCATGAAACCGACTACGCCCACCGCGAGGTCAGGCTTGCCGTCACGGTTGAAATCCCCAACTGCCAGAGATTGGGGGAAGGTGCCAGCGGCGAAAGTGCTTGGCCCGGTGAAATGGCCCGCCCCGTCGCCATAGTAAACGTCAATCAGGTCCGCCGACGGGAATGCAACATCGCCATGGCCGTCTCCATCAAAGTCAGCTATCACCACATCATAAGTTGATTTGAGAAAATTCTGCCCGACACCCCCGGCAGGCTGTAAGAATATTAACCTCGAATCGACTGACTTGACGCCGGCATCGAGGTTTAACGGTTGGGCAAACCATCCCATCGCGAGTAACACCGATAGTTGATAAGCGATGGAATGTATTTTTAAGTTGAGGCGTGTTTTCATGACTGCGTTGTTTTTATAAGAACGTTGTATTAACTCCAAATCGGATTCCCGGCTCACACACATCTAAGGAAAGAGGACGCCAAAGTTTTGTGAGCAGCTAGTTCTCTCAGCTTCAATCAGCGGAAGCAAGCAAAAAGGAGGCGGCCCCGCCCGCTTAGCGCCCGGCGCAGGGCTTTGGAGTGCGCCTGGTGCTTGGCGCGGAGGTAAGCGAATACACAGGGACATTGCGACTGGGCGACGTTCAATTGCTCGACAATCACCTTTGTGCGCGAAGCGGGGGGCCGGCGGCAGGTGAGCAGTTACACTGTAGTTACACCAAGTTATGTCCCGGAGAGTACTCGAGTGGCCAAACCCGTTACCAGAGTTGTGTGACCAAGCATGGCAATTACAGGCTTAGAGCCGCCTTGGTGCAACTGGCCCGACGGCTGGTCCGCTTCGAGCCCATCTATAAATCATCAAATGGCGATGCCTCTCAATCTCATGCGCGTTTGAGTCCATCACGAAAGGCAATCGCTTCCTGCTCCACACGGACGGCATCCATCACGGGAATTACTGGGCGTGCCTCGAAGACAAAAGCTTCGATGATGTGAACTGAAATGCAGTCGTTGGCGAGGCCTAACGAGCATTGTGCGAAAGGTGGCGGTTAATTACGAAATTTTTTTGGCGTAACATCGCCATTCGGTCGTTCGGTCAGTGACATCGAGGGGTGCGAAGACTGGAGCCAAGCTTGTCGGGACATGGCTGTCCGCGCAAAAGCGTCGCTCACGTGAGCAAAGCCTTTCTTTGCCCTGCGCACGCTGTCGGGTCTGCTCGTTAGGCTAACACCTGAATTATCCCCGGGCTGCGTTTGCGCTTCTCAAGTCTGCGCCAATTGCTAGAAACAACCGGATGGAGACTACGCGGCTCGAAGCATTCAGTGACGGCGTCTTTGCCATCATCATCACCATTATGGTGTTGGAGTTGAAGGTGCCGCACAGCCCTGATCTCGGCGCGCTGCGGCCGTTGCTGCCGACCTTTCTCACCTATGTCCTGAGCTTCGTCTATGTCGGCATCTACTGGAACAATCATCATCATCTGCTGCGCGTCTGTCATCGCATCGACAGCGGGATCATGTGGGCCAATCTGCATCTCCTCTTCTGGCTTTCGCTTTTTCCGTTCGTGACCGGCTGGATGGGCGAGAACCATTTTCATCCCCTTCCCTCCGCCCTCTACGGCGCAGTCCTTTTCCAGGCGGCGATCGCCTATTACATCCTGCAAAGATTGATCGTGGCGGCGCATGGTCCCGATTCGCGGCTCGCACAGGCCATCGGCTCGGACTGGAAAGGGAAACTTTCGCTTTTGCTCTATCCCCTGGCCATCGGGATCTCGTTCCTTTGGTCGTGGATTGCCGGCTGCATTTATCTTACGGTCGCGCTTATCTGGCTCGTGCCCGACCGGCGGTTGAGCCAGGTGGCCATGGCCCGCAAGGCGGACTGAACGCAAAAATTTTTTGGCGCGCTTCGGCTTGCTCGCTAATCTGGACGGATGCTTAAAACGGCCAGTCCTCAACGCGACATCGCGCAAATGGAAAAGGCCGTTCCGCACCCGCGTTATCTCGAAGCTTTTCGTTGGATGCTGCAGACGCGAGTTTTCGAGGAGAAACTGACGAGTCTTTACCGTGGCGGCATGATCACTGGCGGCGTCTATGTCGGGCGCGGCCAGGAAGCTGTGAGCGCCGCGTGCGGAATGTTCCTGCAAAAAGGCGATGTCTTCGCTCCGCTCATCCGCGACCAGGCGGGGCGGGCGGCTTTTGGCGAGCCGCTCTTGAACGTCGCACGCACTTATCTCGGCTCGCGCCAGGGGACGATGCGCGGTCGCGATGGCAACATCCATCGCGGGTATCCCGAGACCGGACAACTCGCCATGATCAGCCATCTCGGCGCCATGATTGCCGTCGTGGCCGGCAAGCTTTTGGGCAAGCGAATGAAAGGCGAAAAGGGCTTCGTTGGCCTGACGACGATCGGCGAAGGCGGCATGCAGACCGGCGCCACGCACGAAGGCATGAACATCGCCGCGGTAGAAAAAGTGCCGCTCGTCCTGGTCGCTTCAAACAATCATTGGGCCTATTCCACGCCTAACGATCGCGAATTTGTCTGCGCCAACCTGGTCGATCGTGCCCGCGGCTACGGTTACGAAGGCCACACGGTCGATGGGACAGACCTGGCCGCTTCTCTCGAAGTAATTGCGCGTGCGGTGGCACGTGCGCGCGCGGGCGGCCCGCCACAACTGGTGGTCGCTTCGCTTCTGCGACTCGCCGGCCACGGCGAGCACGATGACGCCAGTTATGTTCCACCGAAAATGCGGCAGGAACCGTGGGCCGCGGACTGTGTCCTCAAGACGGAGAAACTGATTCTCGACCACGGCTGGCTGGACGAAGCGACGCTCAAACAATGGCGTGCCGAATTTTCCTCGGAGGTCGAAAAAGCAGTCGCAACCGCCCAGGTCGAAGCCGGTCCGGTCGGACACGAAGAAGATTGGTGCGCGCTTTCGACGCGGCGCCTGGTCGACCTGATCTCATGAGCGTCACTTACCTCGAGGCCATTCGCGAAGCGCAGTCGCGTCTCTTACGCGAAGACGAGCGTGTCTTTATTTACGGCCAGGACATTGCCGGAAAATTTGGCGGCGCGTTCAAGGCGACAAAGGGCTTGGCCGAAAAATTTCCGGGGCGCGTGCTTAACACACCGATAAGCGAAGACGCCATGGTCGGAACCGCGATCGGCGCCGCGATGGAAGGAATGCGGCCGATCGTCGAGATGCAGTTTGCCGATTTCTCCAGCATCGCGCTGAATCAGATTTTGAATAACGCCGGCACACAATACTGGCGCACCAACATTCCCTGTCCGATCACCATCCGTCTGCCGTCGGGTGGAACAAAAGGGAGCGGACCGTTCCACAGCCAAAGCATGGAAAGCATCTATGCGCATTATCCCGGGCTCGTCGTGATGACCCCGGCGACGGTGGAAGATGCCTACACCATGTTGCTCGATGCGGTCGCGATCGACGACCCGGTGATCTACTGCGAGCACAAGTATCTCTATTATCATCTCAAGGCAGAGGCTTTGCCTAACGAGTCGCTGCCGGTTGGCCGCGCACGAATCGTCAGGCCGGGACGCGACCTCACGGTTGTTTCGAACAGCGCGATGATGCACGAAGCGCTTGCCGTGGCCCGGCAATTGAGCCGGGAAGGCATCGAAATCGAAGTGGTCGACCTGCGCACCGTGAAACCGCTCGACACCGCGACGGTGCTGTCTTCCGTGGCGCGGACGGGCCGATTGCTTTGCGTCGGGGAGACTTTCCCGTGGGGCGGTGTGACGGCGGAAGTGATTGCACGAGTGACGAGCGAAGGCTTTCACCTGCTCGATGCCGCGCCAGCGCGGCTGAATTCAAAAGACACGCCGATCCCCTATCATCCCAACCTTTGGGATACCCATCGCCCGAACGCGGAAGCGATCGCCGCCAGGGCGCGCCAAATTCTCGCCGAGTAGTCGCTCAACTCTCAACCTTCAACTCTCAACTTCTGTAATGCCGCAAGTTCCAATCACCATGCCGCAGCTCGGCGAATCGATGGCCGAAGCCACGATCATGGCCATCAAAGTCAACCCGGGCGACAAGGTCGTGGCCGACCAGGAAATCATCGAGGTCGAAACGGACAAAGCGGTCATGGGTGTGACCACGCCGTGCGCGGGCGAAATTTCAAAGATCGAAGCCGAAGTGAAGAAGATTTACGCGGTCGGCGCCATCCTCGGTTACGTCGAAGCCAGTGAAGCCGACGCGGCGCGCTTCAAGAAAGCTGAACCGCCACAAGGCGACGTCGCGCAGGAAGTTCCCGGTCGCGAAGAAGAAGGCACCAAAGTCGGCGGCGCGGCGAACGGTTCGCACTTTCAAATCGACGAAAAAGAACTCGCCGCCGTGCCGACGGGTTCGCATTTTCAGGTCGATCAGGCTGGCGTCCTGCCAGTTCCCGCCGGCGCGAAAGGTGCCGGTTACTTTTCGCCTCGTGTGCGGGCGCGCATGACCGAGCTTGGCCTAACGAACGCCGATCTGGCTGGCATCGCAGGCAGCGGAAACGCCGGTCGCGTCACGATCAAAGATTTGGAATCGTTTCTCGGCGGTCTGGACAAACAAAAAGTGGAGGAAGCGAGCGCCATCCGCGCGGGTGTCGCCAACGCCATGCGACGGAGTTGGAGCCGTCCGCTTTCCACCATCGGCTCGTCAGTCTGTCTCGATGCGGTGCTCGAGGATCGAAAGAAGCGCGACCCGAAACCGGGTCCGGCGCTTTATGCTGCGCGTGCCCTTGCCGTCGCCCTGGCGGAGAATCCCGGCGCAGCTTCCCGGCTCATCGGCAGCCGCGTGGCACAATCGCCTTCCATCGACATCGGAGTCGCCGTCGAAGCGCAGGATGGCATCATGGTCCCGGTGATTCGCGAGATGGACAAGAAATCGTTAGGTGACCTAACGAAAAGCTACGGTGAACTTGTCGCGCTCGCCCGCCAGCGCCGCATCTCACCCGATATGCAGGCTGGCGGCATCGCGACCGTTTCCAACTTCGGCAGCTTCGGGATCGAATGGGGCACTCCAATTCCGTTACCGGATCAGACGCTTCTCCTCGGTCTCGGCGCCGGGAAAAAACAGCCAGTCTGGGACGAAACGAAGAACGAATTTATCCCGCGAACTGAAGCACAGCTCACGTTGAGCTTCGATCACCGCAGCCTGGATGGTGGTGGCGGCGGACGCCTGCTCCAGCGCGTAATCGAACTGCTCGGCACGCCCGAGAAGCTTTAGCTGCCCCGGGCAAGTTTGCCCTGCCCGCCCGAGCAGCTAGATTTTGTCGCGATGAACTCCACCGCGAACATTTCTGGCGATATCACCATGCGCGAGCTGCTGGCTCAGTTCCCCGGCGCGCAACGTGCGCTCTTCCGCCGTTATCACATCGGCGGCTGTGCCAGCTGTGGTTTCAGTCCGGACGAAACGCTCGCGGCTCTTTGCGCGCGGAACGACAACCTCAGCGTGGAAGAAGTCGTCGAGCATATCCTTTCCAGCGACGCCGCCGACCGCGCGATGCAGATCGAACCGCAGGAGTTGTCTGCTCGGCTAACGACGGACGAAAAACTTCACCTGCTCGATATTCGGACGCGCGAGGAATTCGACGCGGTCAAACTGCCGGGCGCGCAGCTTTTCACTCAGGATCTCATGCAGCGATTGCCGGCCGATTGGTCGCGCGAGGATCTACTGGTCCTTTACGATCACCAAGGCGCACGCAGCCTGGACGCGGCGGCGTACTTCCAGGGGCACGGCTTCGAAAATGTCAAAAGTCTGCGGGGTGGGATCGACGCCTGGAGTGTTGAGGTCGATCCCAAATTGCCCCGCTATCACCTCGAATAGCCTAACGATGAGCGACGAACTGGAAAAACGCATCGAGGCCGCGGTGAGAGATCCGCAAAACCTTGGCGAAATGGAAAACGCGGATGCTGTCGGGACCGTCGGGAGCGCCGATTGCGGCGACATGCTGCGCATGTGGGTGAAGTTCAAGGAAGAAAACGGCCGCAAAGTCATCGATCGCGCGACCTTTCAAACCTTCGGTTGCCAGACTGCGATCGCTGTCGCGAGTGTTGCCACCGAAATGCTCGCGGGCAAAACCGTCGAGGAAGCGATTTCGATGTCGGGTGAAGAACTGGCGGCTCCTTTAGGCGCGTTGCCGCCGGTAAAAATTCATTGCGCACAACTGGTAGAAGGCGCCTTGCGCTCGGCCCTGGGTGCCGAGCCTCAGTCCAAACCCAACTTAGACACGGCGCCCACTTTGATGGAATCTTTTGGCGCACCAGCTTCCTCCAAAGGGAAGCTGAAGGTTGTGCTCGATCCCTAGCCTAACGAACGATTTATCATGCACGAAAACACCGAATTCAATACCACCCGCGAAGTCGAAGCGATTCAGATCCCAAGCGGACTTAAGACCACCATCCCTGCCGGGACGCCGGGAGTGATCACGCAAACGTTAGGTGGGAGTTATACCATTGCCACCTATCAGGGCCTGTGTCGCATCGCGGAAAAGGATCTCGATGCCCTGGGGTTTGAAGCTCCGGCAAGCGGCAATGGAGAAAAGCCGGCTCCCACGTCCGACGAACCCGTGGACGAAAAGGCTGTCTGGGATCAATTGCGGCAATGCTATGACCCGGAAATCCCAGTCAACATTGTCGATCTTGGCCTGGTCTACGATTGCCAATTGCTC
Organism: uncultured Verrucomicrobiae bacterium; assembly: GCA_963801255.1. GTDB lineage: Bacteria > Verrucomicrobiota > Verrucomicrobiia > Chthoniobacterales > UBA10450 > JAICXG01. Next base: position 24,442 of record CAWDEC010000017.1, read on the forward strand.
AAAAACCAGGATGGCGGGACCAAGGTGGAAGTGAAGATGACATTGACCGCTCCGGGTTGCGGCATGGGACCGGCCATCGCGCACGATGCACAGAGCAAGATTTTGAGCATTGATGGAGTCGACGAAGCCGATGTGCAGCTGGTCTGGGACCCGCCGTGGAATCAAAACATGATCAGCGAAGCCGGACGCATGAAGCTCGGAATGATTTAATCCGCGCGGACAGAGCTTCGCGCATTGACACACTTGCTGGACTTCCTATAATCAGGTCCCCCCTGCCTGACGCAGGGCGCCGATTCAAATCTCATCCGCACAATTTCATGCCTTCGACTCAAATAATTCTGACCGAAAACGTTCCTGGCCTGGGGGCCGAAGCCGATGTGGTGAAGGTGCGCCGTGGTTATGCGCGCAACTTTTTGATGCCGACAGGCAAGGCTTTTGAAGTCACGCCGCGTACGCTTCGTCAGATCGATGGGTTGAAAGCAAAACGGGCCGAGCGCGAAGCGAAAGAACTCAATGATTCGGAGGATCTGGCGCGGCGCATTGGCAAGCTCAAACTTACCTTCACCCTGGCGACTGGTGAAACCGGCAAAGCTTTTGGTTCCATCACCGCGAATGATCTCGCCGAGCGGCTCAAACAGGAATTAGGTCGTGAGATCGATCGTCATTCGCTCGTCCTCGAACATCCGATCAAGACCACGGGCGAGCATGAGGTGCCGATCAAGCTGCATCACGATGTGACAGCCAAGTTTAAGTTCATCGTTAAATCGACCGAGGAACCGAAGCCTGAGGCTTCGGCCGCTTCCGAAGAACAACCACACACGGAAAAATCGCGCGGACCGCGTAGGCGAAACAAATAAATGCCGAGAAGTCCCCAAGGGAATAATCCTGGGGGGCCTCGCGGGACAGCAACTTACGGCGCTGACCGAGGCTCGGCAGAGCGAAACGGCGGCAAAGTTGTTGGTCGATCATCCCCAGGTTCTTCCGGAGATATTCACAGAAGCCTTCCTCATAGCGTGGAAGCCGAGCAGGGCGTGCTCGGTTCAATGCTCATCGCGCCGCGTGACGCGATCTCGGAAGTGGTCGAGAAGATCAACGAGAATTACTTTTACATTCCCGCTCACCAGACCACCTACAGCGCGCTGGTCGACCTTTGGAATAACAACCAAGGTATCGACCTCATCACTTTTACCCAGACACTGCGCGATCGAAACCTTCTCGAGACAATCGGCGGCGCATCCTTCGTCACCAACCTGTTTACCTTTGTCCCGACGGCTGCGAACGTCGGCTACTATCTCGATATCGTTAGGGAGAAATATATCCTGCGCGAAATCATCGCTGCCTGCACCGAAGGCGCGCGACGTTCCTACGAAGAGCAGGATGAAGTCGATAACCTGCTCGACGAAGTAGAACAAAGAATCTACGCCGTCGGCGAAGATCGCTTCAAGGGCCAGAGCCCGACGATGAAGGATCAGGTCATGGAAGCGATCGAGGCGATCGAGAAGCTTTGGGAACAAAAAGGCAGCCTCACCGGCCTGGCGAGCGGGTTCGTCGAATTCGATCGCATGACCAGCGGCCTGCACCCCGCGGAAATGATTGTCATCGCCGCGCGTCCCAGCATGGGTAAGACCGCCTTTGTCATGAACATTGTCGAGCACGTTGCGGTACACGAGAAGAAGCCGGTCGCCGTTTTCAGCCTGGAAATGGGCAGCCAGCAGCTGGTGCAACGCATGCTTTGCTCGGGCGCCCGCGTCAACCTGCGCAAAGCTCGTGATGGCTTTCTCGCCGAGAGCGATTTTGACAAGCTCACCACCGCCGCGGCGAAGTTAGCTGAGGCGCCAATCTACATCGACGATACCCCCGGCCTAACCATTCTTGAGTTACGCGCCAAGGCGCGTCGCCTCAAGGCCAAGCACGACCTGTCCCTCATCGTGGTTGATTACCTTCAGCTTCTCCGTTCCACATCGAGACGCGGTCAGGATAACCGCCAGATCGAAATCTCGGAAATTTCCGCCGGCATAAAAGGACTCGCGAAGGAGTTAAGCGTTCCCATCATCGTCGCCGCGCAGCTGAATCGTAACCCGGAAAACCGCACCGGCGACAGCAAAGGCCGCCCGCGCCTGAGTGACCTGCGTGAATCCGGCAGCATCGAACAGGATGCCGACCTGGTGGGTTTACTCGTTAGGCAAGAGTATTACGCCGATACCGAGGAAGAAAAGGACGAAACCGAAGGCAAAGCCGATCTGATCATCGCCAAACAGCGCAACGGTCCGACCG
>CAWDEC010000018.1:0-28362 GCA_963801255.1 uncultured Verrucomicrobiae bacterium
GGGCTTGGCCGAAAAATTTCCGGGGCGCGTGCTTAACACACCGATAAGCGAAGACGCCATGGTCGGAACCGCGATCGGCGCCGCGATGGAAGGAATGCGGCCGATCGTCGAGATGCAGTTTGCCGATTTCTCCAGCATCGCGCTGAATCAGATTTTGAATAACGCCGGCACACAATACTGGCGCACCAACATTCCCTGTCCGATCACCATCCGTCTGCCGTCGGGTGGAACAAAAGGGAGCGGACCGTTCCACAGCCAAAGCATGGAAAGCATCTATGCGCATTATCCCGGGCTCGTCGTGATGACCCCGGCGACGGTGGAAGATGCCTACACCATGTTGCTCGATGCGGTCGCGATCGACGACCCGGTGATCTACTGCGAGCACAAGTATCTCTATTATCATCTCAAGGCAGAGGCTTTGCCTAACGAGTCTCTGCCGGTTGGCCGCGCACGAATCGTCAGGCCGGGACGCGACCTCACGGTTGTTTCGAACAGCGCGATGATGCACGAAGCGCTTGCCGTGGCCCGGCAATTGAGCCGGGAAGGCATCGAAATCGAAGTGGTCGACCTGCGCACCGTGAAACCGCTCGACACCGCGACGGTGCTGTCTTCCGTGGCGCGGACGGGCCGATTGCTTTGCGTCGGGGAGACTTTCCCGTGGGGCGGTGTGACGGCGGAAGTGATTGCACGAGTGACGAGCGAAGGCTTTCACCTGCTCGATGCCGCGCCAGCGCGGCTGAATTCAAAAGACACGCCGATCCCCTATCATCCCAACCTTTGGGATACCCATCGCCCGAACGCGGAAGCGATCGCGGCCAAGGCGCGCCAAATTCTCGCCGAGTAGTCGCTCAACTCTCAACCTTCAACTCTCAACTTCTGTAATGCCGCAAGTTCCAATCACCATGCCGCAGCTCGGCGAATCGATGGCCGAAGCCACGATCATGGCCATCAAAGTCAATCCGGGCGACAAGGTCGTGGCCGACCAGGAAATCATCGAGGTCGAAACGGACAAAGCGGTCATGGGTGTGACCACGCCGTGCGCGGGCGAAATTTCAAAGATCGAAGCCGAAGTGAAGAAGGTTTACGCGGTCGGCGCCATCCTCGGTTACGTCGAAGCCAGTGAAGCCGACGCGGCGCGCTTCAAGAAAGCTGAACCGCCACAAGGCGACGTCGCGCAGGAAGTTCCCGGTCGCGAAGAGGAAGGCACCAAAGTCGGCGGCGCGGCGAACGGTTCGCACTTTCAAATCGACGAAAAAGAACTCGCCGCCGTGCCGACGGGTTCGCATTTTCAGGTTGATCAGGCTGGCGTCCTGCCAGTTCCCGCCGGCGCGAAAGGTGCCGGTTACTTTTCGCCTCGTGTGCGGGCGCGCATGACCGAGCTTGGCCTAACGAACGCCGATTTGGCCAGCATCGCGGGCAGCGGAAACGCCGGTCGCGTCACAATCAAAGATTTGGAATCGTTTCTCGGTGGTCTGGAAAAACAAAAGGTGGAGGAAGCGAGCGCCATCCGCGCGGGTGTCGCCAACGCCATGCGACGGAGTTGGAGCCGTCCGCTTTCCACCATCGGCTCGTCAGTCTGTCTCGATGCGGTGCTCGAGGATCGCAAGAAGCGCGACCCGAAACCGGGCCCGGCGCTCTATGCTGCGCGTGCCCTCGCCGTCGCCCTGGCGGAGAATCCCGGCGCAGCGTCCCGGCTCATCGGCAGCCGCGTGGCACAATCGCCTTCCATCGACATCGGAGTCGCCGTCGAAGCACAGGACGGCATCATGGTCCCGGTGATTCGCGAGATGGACAAGAAATCGTTAGGTGACCTAACGAAAAGCTACGGTGAACTTGTCGCGCTCGCCCGCCAGCGCCGCATCTCACCCGATATGCAGGCTGGCGGCATCGCAACCGTTTCCAACTTCGGCAGCTTCGGGATCGAATGGGGCACTCCGATTCCGTTACCGGATCAGACGCTTCTCCTCGGTCTCGGCGCCGGGAAAAAACAGCCAGTCTGGGACGAAACGAAGAACGAATTTATCCCGCGAACTGAAGCACAGCTCACGTTGAGCTTCGATCACCGCAGCCTGGATGGTGGTGGCGGCGGACGCCTGCTCCAGCGCGTAATCGAACTGCTCGGCACGCCCGAGAAGCTTTAGCTGCCCCGGGCAAGTTTGCCCTGCCCGCCCGAGCAGCTAGATTTTGTCGCGATGAACTCCACCGCGAACATCTCTGGCGATATCACCATGCGCGAGCTGCTGGCTCAGTTCCCCGGCGCGCAACGTGCGCTCTTCCGCCGTTATCACATCGGCGGCTGTGCCAGCTGTGGTTTCAGTCCGGACGAAACGCTCGCGGCTCTTTGCGCGCGGAACGACAACCTCAGCGTGGAAGAAGTCGCCGAGCATATCCTTTCCAGCGACGCCGCCGACCGCGCGATGCAGATCGAACCGCAGGAGTTGTCTGCTCGGCTAACGACGGACGAAAAACTTCACCTGCTCGATATTCGGACGCGCGAGGAATTCGACGCGGTCAAACTGCCGGGCGCGCAGCTTTTCACTCAGGATCTCATGCAGCGATTGCCGGCCGATTGGTCGCGCGAGGATCTACTGGTCCTTTACGATCACCAAGGCGCACGCAGCCTGGACGCGGCGGCGTACTTCCAGGGGCACGGCTTCGAAAATGTCAAAAGTCTGCGGGGTGGGATCGACGCCTGGAGTGTTGAGGTCGATCCCAAATTGCCCCGCTATCACCTCGAATAGCCTAACGATGAGCGACGAACTGGAAAAACGCATCGAGGCCGCGGTGAGAGATCCGCAAAACCTTGGCGAAATGGAAAACGCGGACGCTGTCGGGACCGTCGGAAGCGCCGATTGCGGCGACATGCTGCGCATGTGGGTGAAGTTCAAGGAAGAAAACGGCCGCAAAGTCATCGATCGCGCGACCTTTCAAACCTTCGGTTGCCAGACTGCGATCGCTGTCGCGAGTGTTGCCACCGAAATGCTCGCGGGCAAAACCGTCGAGGAAGCGATTTCGATGTCGGGTGAAGAACTGGCGGCTCCTTTAGGCGCGTTGCCGCCGGTAAAAATTCATTGCGCACAATTGGTAGAAGGCGCCTTGCGCTCGGCCCTGGGTGCCGAGCCTCAGTCCAAACCCAACTTAGACACGGCGCCCACTTTGATGGAATCTTTTGGCGCACCAGCTTCCTCCAAAGGGAAGCTGAAGGTTGTGCTCGATCCCTAGCCTAACGAACGATTTATCATGCACGAAAACACCGAATTCAATACCACCCGCGAAGTCGAAGCGATTCAGATCCCAAGCGGACTTAAGACCACCATCCCTGCCGGGACGCCGGGAGTGATCACGCAAACGTTAGGTGGGAGTTATACCATTGCCACCTATCAGGGCCTGTGTCGCATCGCGGAAAAGGATCTCGATGCCCTGGGGTTTGAAGCTCCGGCAAGCGGCAATGGAGAAAAGCCGGCTCCCACGTCCGACGAACCCGTGGACGAAAAGGCTGTCTGGGATCAATTGCGGCAATGCTATGACCCGGAAATCCCAGTCAACATTGTCGATCTTGGCCTGGTCTACGATTGCCAATTGCTCAAAAACCAGGATGGCGGGACCAAGGTGGAAGTGAAGATGACATTGACCGCTCCGGGTTGCGGCATGGGACCGGCCATCGCGCACGATGCACAGAGCAAGATTTTGAGCATTGATGGAGTCGACGAAGCCGATGTGCAGCTGGTCTGGGACCCGCCGTGGAATCAAAATATGATCAGCGAAGCCGGACGCATGAAGCTCGGAATGATTTAATCCGCGCGGACAGAGCTTCGCGCATTGACACACTTGCTGGACTTCCTATAATCAGGTCCCCCCTGCCTGACGCAGGGCGCCGATTCAAATCTCATCCGCACAATTTCATGCCTTCGACTCAAATAATTCTGACCGAAAACGTTCCTGGCCTGGGGGCCGAAGCCGATGTGGTGAAGGTGCGCCGTGGTTATGCGCGCAACTTTTTGATGCCGACAGGCAAGGCTTTTGAAGTCACGCCGCGTACGCTTCGTCAGATCGATGGGTTGAAAGCAAAACGGGCCGAGCGCGAAGCGAAAGAACTCAATGATTCGGAGGATCTGGCGCGGCGCATTGGCAAGCTCAAACTTACCTTCACCCTGGCGACTGGTGAAACCGGCAAAGCTTTTGGTTCCATCACCGCGAATGATCTCGCCGAGCGGCTCAAACAGGAATTAGGTCGTGAGATCGATCGTCATTCGCTCGTCCTCGAACATCCGATCAAGACCACGGGCGAGCATGAGGTGCCGATCAAGCTGCATCACGATGTGACAGCCAAGTTTAAGTTCATCGTTAAATCGACCGAGGAACCGAAGCCTGAGGCTTCGGCCGCTTCCGAAGAACAACCACACACGGAAAAATCGCGCGGACCGCGTAGGCGAAACAAATAAATGCCGAGAAGTCCCCAAGGGAATAATCCTGGGGGGCCTCGCGGGACAGCAACTTACGGCGCTGACCGAGGCTCGGCAGAGCGAAACGGCGGCAAAGTTGTTGGTCGATCATCCCCAGGTTCTTCCGGAGATATTCACAGAAGCCTTCCTCATAGCGTGGAAGCCGAGCAGGGCGTGCTCGGTTCAATGCTCATCGCGCCGCGTGACGCGATCTCGGAAGTGGTCGAGAAGATCAACGAGAATTACTTTTACATTCCCGCGCACCAGACCACCTACAGCGCGCTGGTCGACCTTTGGAATAACAACCAAGGTATCGACCTCATCACTTTTACCCAGACACTGCGCGATCGAAACCTTCTCGAGACAATCGGCGGCGCATCCTTCGTCACCAACCTGTTTACCTTTGTCCCGACGGCTGCGAACGTCGGCTACTATCTCGATATCGTTAGGGAGAAATATATCCTGCGCGAAATCATCGCTGCCTGCACCGAAGGCGCGCGACGTTCCTACGAAGAGCAGGATGAAGTCGATAACCTGCTCGACGAAGTAGAACAAAGAATCTACGCCGTCGGCGAAGATCGCTTCAAGGGCCAGAGCCCGACGATGAAGGATCAGGTCATGGAAGCGATCGAGGCGATCGAGAAGCTTTGGGAACAAAAAGGCAGCCTCACCGGCCTGGCGAGCGGGTTCGTCGAATTCGATCGCATGACCAGCGGCCTGCACCCCGCGGAAATGATTGTCATCGCCGCGCGTCCCAGCATGGGTAAGACCGCCTTTGTCATGAACATTGTCGAGCACGTTGCGGTACACGAGAAGAAGCCGGTCGCCGTTTTCAGCCTGGAAATGGGCAGCCAGCAGCTGGTGCAACGCATGCTTTGCTCGGGCGCCCGCGTCAACCTGCGCAAAGCCCGCGACGGCTTTCTCGCCGAGAGCGATTTTGACAAGCTCACCACCGCCGCGGCGAAGTTAGCCGAGGCGCCAATCTACATCGACGATACCCCCGGCCTAACCATTCTTGAGTTACGCGCCAAGGCGCGTCGCCTCAAGGCCAAGCACGACCTGTCCCTCATCGTGGTTGATTACCTTCAGCTTCTCCGTTCCACATCGAGACGCGGTCAGGATAACCGCCAGATCGAAATCTCGGAAATTTCCGCCGGCATAAAAGGACTCGCGAAGGAGTTAAGCGTTCCCATCATCGTCGCCGCGCAGCTGAATCGTAACCCGGAAAACCGCACCGGTGACAGCAAAGGCCGCCCGCGCCTGAGCGACTTGCGCGAATCCGGCAGCATCGAGCAGGACGCCGACCTGGTGGGTTTACTCGTTAGGCAGGAGTATTACGCCGATACCGAGGAAGAAAAGGACGAGACCGAGGGCAAAGCCGATCTGATCATCGCCAAACAGCGCAACGGTCCGACCGGCGATGTGCCGTTGACCTTCATCAAGGAATTCACCCGCTTCGAAGACCGCGCGCGGGAAGAGCGCGAACCGTAGGTCGTCTCGCTGCCTTGGGCCAAAAAGATTGCCCTTGGCGTTAAGGGTAAAAGCGGAACCGAAGTGATTTCATAAGCATAAGTCTTCGATCGCCCCAGCCATTCACGTTCCTGTTATTGCCGACATCCACTCAAGTATCATACGGAGCGAACATTTAGTTACGTAAAGACTTCGATACCAAGCCAGCTCTACTGGACAGCCCGGTCAAGGAAGAGGGGAACCTTATTTTTGGAATCGCACTGTAAAACTCCAATAACACGACTCTCATACGAGAAAGGCCATTCCGGAAAGATTAGGACCGCTGAGCCGTTATCGAGATTGTATTGTAAGGCTTGGATCTGATCGCACCCTCTAATGCGAGAATATTTTCCAAGAACGTCGACCACATCCTTAACGGTGGTGCCCACCTGTATGAAACGAAATTCCGGCGGCAGTCGTTGCAGGCGACCAATGCCTGGCAGATGCGAGGAGATTTTTCGCCCCACTGCGATAGCTGAGGTCTCCTATGGAGCTAAACAGGGCGGGAACAAGAATGGCAACTGAACAGAGAAATACCGCGAAGCCGACATATTTGTGGATCCAGCTAGCTGCGTAGGCCAGCACTATTGCCACAATAAGCATCTCCGCATACGCAACGCAGAGCCGAGTTATCCGCTCGGGCGTAGAGATGTCTTCGGAGTTAAACTTTAATTTGGCCTTCGATTGCCGCCTCTGATTTGCAAGATCATTTCCCACCGCTTCCCTTTTCCGCTTGTCAGTTCCAGTCTTCGACTGACTTCAGGTAAGTCTGCTGCTCCTGTGGATACGGCGCAGCTGTTACAGGGACTTCGCCGCGTCGATGACGTGCTGGGCATCGATTCCGAATTCTTTCATGACTTCGGCGCCGGGCCCGCTCATGCCAAAGCGATGGAGGCCGATGATTTTTCCGTCGAGCCCGACATACTGCGCCCAGATCTCTGGAATGCCGGCTTCGATCGCCACTCGTTTCCTACACTCGTTAGGCAGGACTTCTTCGCGGTAACTCTCCGTTTGCCGCTCAAAGCGCTCGAAACAGGGCATGGAAACGACGCGTGTCCCCTCGCCCAGTTCTTTGGCGGCGGCGAGCGCATGCTGTAACTCGCTTCCGCAGGAGAGCAAAATCAACTCAAGCTTTCCTTTCTCCTTCTTCGCGATGTAACCACCCTTGAGCACTCCCTCGCGGCGGGTTTGCACATCAATCTCGTTCAGCATCGGCACAGTTTGTCTCGTTAGGGCAAGCAGCGTCGGCCCGTCGATTCGCTCCGCAGCGGCGGCAAAGGCGCCCGCAGTCTCTTCCGGGTCAGCCGGCCGGATAACATCGATTTGCGGCATGACTCGGACACTGGCCACGGTCTCGACCGGCTCGTGGGTCGGTCCGTCTTCGCCGACTCCTATGGAATCGTGGGTAAAGATATAGATATTCGGCAGCTTGGAGAGAGCAGCGAGTCGGATCGAAGCGCGACAGTAATCCGTAAAGACCAAGAAGGTCGCGCCCGAGGCACGAAAGACACCATGATAACTGACGCCGTTCATGATCGCGCACATGCCATGTTCGCGGATACCAAAGTGGATGTTACGCCCGCCCGGACTGACACGCGTAAAGTCACCGCCGTCCTTAATGTAGTTTAAGGTCGAACCATGTAAGTCAGCGCTGCCGCTGATCAGGAATGGCAGCGCCTTTGCAATCGGCTGGAGCGCTTCGCTCCCGGCCTTACGCGTCGCGAGCTTGGCGTCGGTCGGGAAGTTCGGAATCTTCGCCAGCAAATCGTCGGGTACTTTGCGATCGATCGCGTCATCCAGCTCCTGCGCTTTATCCGGATACTTCTTTCGCCAGGCGTTCCAGGTTTCTTCCCAACGATCGTAGGCTGCGAGCAGGTCTTTCTTATGTTGCGCGAAATACTCTTTCACGTCGTCCGAGACAAAGTAATGCTCCTCCGGCAAACCCAGTCCTTTGCGCGCCGCATCGGCATATTTGGCTCCGGCTTCGCCATGCGCTTTCGAGGTGCCGGCGACTTCCGGGATTCCTTTGCCGACCAACGTGTGCGCGATAATGAATTGTGGTTTCCCGTTCTTGCGCTCCTTCGCAATGTGGAGTGCATCGAGAAAGGCCTGCATGTCCTGACCGTCGATTTCCTGCACGTCCCAGCCGTAGGCGCGATAACGCATGCCGGTGTCTTCGCTCTGGGTTACTTTCGCCATGGCATCGAGGGTGACGGCGTTGGAGTCGTAGATGAGGATCAAATTATCGAGGCCGAAATGACCGGCAAAGGCGCTTGCTTCCGCGCTCACGCCTTCCTGCAAACACCCATCGCCCGCCAGGCAAATGATGTTTTGGTCGAAGATACGATGTTCGTCGCTATTGAAACGCGCCGCGGCCATCTTCGCCGCCATCGCGATGCCGACCGCGTTGCCCACACCCTGGCCTAACGGACCGGTCGTGCACTCCACGCCGGGGGTTTCGAAAAACTCGGGATGACCCGGTGTTTTGCTGTGGAGCTGCCGGAAATTTTTGATCTCCGACATGGGCAAATCGTAGCCGCTCATGTGCAGCCAGGCGTAAAGGAACATGCTGCCGTGACCGGCGGAGAGGACGAAGTAGTCGCGATTGATCCAGCGCGGTTTGTCGGGGTTGTGGCGAAGCGCGTAACCGTAAAGGACCGCGCCCATTTCGGCGCAGCCTAAGGGAAGACCGAGATGACCGGATTGGGAGGCCTGAACAGCGTCAATGGCGAGCCCGCGCGCCTGGTCCGCCGCGCGCGAAAGGATGTCGAGATTCAAACTCATCGCCCACTCTATATGCAAAAGATCGGCAAGTGGAATGACGAGTTTTGTGCCAATAAAACGACAAGGGAAAGAGCGCTGGCAGGATCAAGAAAGCGGTCAATCGTTCGGGAAGAATTCGCTAACTCAGGAGAGGATTTGCCAGGGTCCCAGTCAAGGAAAGTGACGGACCCAGCGCGCAACAGCACCTGTTTCGGATTGGTTCCGCCAATGATGAAGCCGGCAATGAGGGTATTATCGCCTGTGCCAACACTTAGCCGGGTAGATAGGTTAGCGAAGGTCGGGGAACCTACTTGGGATTCGCCTTAAGGCAGATCCGATCACTTTTTCCCGCTCGGGCTTGGCGACGGTGACGGAGTCGTGACCGGTTCCGCCTTCAAAACCGTTTCCTTGACCGTGAACGTCCAATGCGCCGCAGCTTTGCTATCACCCATCTTCGCTTCAAGAATCACCGTGCACGAAGAGCCGCGTAACGGCTGCGTAACCTGATAGGAAATGGTTTTTGTCGCGGGATCATACTTCGCCGGGACCACGCCAAGGCCGCTGACACGCATGACAACCTTGTTTGGATCAATCCCGCCAATCGCTCCGAGGGCCGCCTTGATCAATGGCTTGCTACCCGAAGTAGAGCCGTCGGCCGGCTGAGGATTTATACTCGTTACGGGAATCTCCTGCACGGCAACGGTGCCGCCGCTGGTTGAACCACCAAAGCCAATCGCGTCGGCAAAGACCTTTGGCTTGTTCGCTTCGATCATGTATCGGCCGAGCGAATCGTTCGGCGCACCGTAAGTCAGCTTTTGCCCGTAAACGGTAAAGACCGCTTCGTAACCGGCGGCTTTCGTCGCCTGCTTCACCTTGTCATTGTAATAACCAAAGGGAACCGCAAAGCAGTCAACCTTAATCCCGAGCTTTTGCTCCAGAGTTGCCTTGGACCCGGCGACCTCGGCATTGAGCCACTGATCGTATTCCTCGGGAGTTAGGCGCTTGTGTCGAACCTTATCGTAAGGCTTGCGCAGATCCTGGTGAGTAGCGCTGTGTGCTTCAATGTCGACGCCGGCATCGCGCATCTCGGCCAGTTGCTCCCAGCTCATCGCTTCGCCGCCGCCGAATTTACCGCCTTTGATTCCTTCCGTGTAAATGAAGAGCGTGAGCGGATAACCGAACTTCTTCAGGATCGGCCAGGCAACTTCAAAACCCGATTTGTAACCATCGTCGATCGTGATAATGGCGGCTCGCGATGGAATCTTTTTCTCTCCCCGTTTCCAGGCGAGAAAATCCTTCATGCCGATGACGGGAATTTTTGCGTCCTGCAATTGCTTCATCTGCGCCTCGAACGCTTCCGGGGTGATCTCTGTGTCGGGCCTTCGGACTTTCTTTTCAAAACGGTGATAGCCGAAAACGATCACTTCCCCGGTCCTATCGATCGGCGGCTGGGTCGGGCTCGGCGACGGAGTCGGGGTGCTTGCCGCAACACCGGCGGCGGTGTTCGCGCTCGGCGTCGGTGTGCCCGCATTCGCCTTCGTGGTGAAACCAGTCTTTTTGCAGCCGCCGAAGACCAGGCCGCAACAGAGGAGAAAAATCGCAAAACGGTCTCTCATAGAATGGATCGTTAGCCATCGAGTGCGGGAACAAAAAAGACAAGCGGTTTTCACCAGATTTCGCCGAGTTTTGCGCGATTCCGCGCTTTCGATTTGCCGGGCATACAATCCGCTATATGTAAGCAGATGCAGCCGCTGGGTCGTCTCGTTCACTGTCTTCTTCTTGCTGCCACCTTGTTGCTCGGAGGGTGCGCGACCGTCGCCACGAACACCAGCCATACTTTCGACACGGTCGTGGTCGATGCCGGCCATGGCGGTAAGGACAGCGGCGCCTGGCGCAAACATTCGCCGCCGGAAAAAGCGGTCGCACTCGATGTCGCCCTGCGGGTTGACAAGAAGTTGCGTGATTCGCAACTGCGGACCGTTTTAACCCGCTCGAGCGATGTCTTCATCCCGCTCGATACCCGGGTTGCGATTGGAAATCAGCACCGCAATTCGATCTTTATCAGTATTCATTTCAACGATTCGCCACGACGCGGCATCGAGGGAGTGGAGACCTATTATCATTCGCCCTACGCTTTCGACCTCGCAGCCAGAATTGAGCGCAACCTTCTCAGCCTTCCGGGGGCGGTGAACCGCGGCGTCCACGTCGCGCGCTTCCGGGTTTTGCGCAACGCGGAGTATCCCTCGGTCCTGGTCGAATGCGGCTATTTGAGTAATCGCTCCGATGCGCGCGACGCCGGCAGCCCGGGCTATCGCGAACTGCTGGCCGACAAGATCGCGGAGGCAATTGTCGACTATCGCTACGGCGAAGGCGTTTACCGCCGAGAGCCCACGGTGATTGCACAAGCGGCTGGCGGAGCGAGGACGTTCAATCCGAGTTATCGCTAGAGTTGCGTCGAGCCAGGATGCGAAACCGCAACGCGGCAAAGCTACCCCTTAGAATTCTATCCCGCGCGCTTCGCGACCGATCGATGCCAGGATGATGAGAACGACAAAAACCGCCGCGGTCACCAAAGCCATCGTCAGCGCGTAATCAGGCTGGCCGTTTGGCCTAACGAAATGTTCGGCGAGCTTCGCCTGGACCATGGCCGCGTTGGCCGAGAAGAAATTGCCGAGCTGATAGACCACTCCGGGAAAGGTTCCGCGCCAGGCCGGCGGTGAGAGTTCATTTAAATGCACTGGCACAACGCCCCAGGCGCCCTGCACCATGAATTGCATAAAGAATCCGCCCGCGATCAGGAACGGCATGGTTGGCGAAAAAACCCAGGCCGGGATGAGCAGCAGCCCGAGCACCGCGGCAATGATGATCATGCGCCGTCGACCCCAGCGCTGGGAGTAATAACCGAGCAGTGTTCCCCCGCAGATCGCACCGAGATTGTAAATGATGGCGATTGGCGCCGTCTGGTTGACGGAAAATCCGCGCTGTTTTTGCAGGAAAGTCGGGTAGAGATCCTGCGTGCCGTGCGACATGTAATTAAAAGCCGTCATGAGAAGGATGGAATAAATGATGAGGCGCCAATGTTCCCGAACCAACTTTCCGACGCCTAACGACGGTTGCGCTTTCTGCTGTTGTTCCCGCCAGACAGGCGACTCGGGCACATGCATCCGGATGTAAATCACGAGCAGCGCCGGAAGCGCGCCGACAACGAAAAGCGGACGCCAGCCGAAATGGGGATAGACGAGCCAATAGACCACCGCGGCCAGAAGGAAGCCGCAAGCATAACCCTGTTGCAGGATGCCGGAGGCCAGACCGCGGGCGCGTGCCGGCAAACTTTCCATGGCGAGCGATGCGCCCAATCCCCATTCTCCGCCCATGCCGATGCCGTAGAGCGCGCGGAAGATGAGAAAGACCGTGTAGCTTGGGGCGAAGGCGGTCAGCAGCTCCATGAGCGAATAAAAAATGATATCGATCATGAGCGGTCCGCGCCGCCCAAAGCGATCGCCTAACAAACCAAAAATCAGCGCGCCTAACGGGCGCATCATGAGGGTGAGGGTGATGGCAAAGGTGATCCGGACGATCGAAACCGAAAACTCCGCCGCCACATCCTTGATCACGAAGGTGAGGAGAAAAAAATCGAGCGCGTCGAGGGTCCAGCCGAGGAAACAGGCGAGAAATGTCCGGCGCTGGACGCGATCCAGCGCGCGATAGATTTCGAGAGCTTCCACACCTCCAGACTAACGGGCTGCCGGTGAGCGCGTCCACCCTGCATCTGTCGCTCCCGCTTCCGCTCGAACCGCTCTTCGAGCTGAGAGGGAATGGGAGGCAATCACGAAACCGCCTAACATATCGACGTATCATGATACGTTAATTTGTTAGTTGCCGAATCTGCCCGCTTGGCCTTAAATTGCCCCTATCGTGAAGACCGCATTCGACCACCCGCTCGCCGATCTCCTCCGGCAACGCATCGTCATTCTCGACGGCGCCATGGGAACGATGGTGCAGCGCTACAAATTCTCCGAAGAAGAGTATCGCGGTGCGCGCTTCGCCAGCCATCCGGCCAAGTCCCTGAAAGGCGATCTCGAGTTGCTGCAACTGACGCGCCCGGAAGCAATCGAAGAAATCCACACCAGCTATCTCCGAGCCGGCGCGGACGTGATTGAAACAAATACATTCAGCGCCACGACCATTGGGCAGCACGACTTTCTTTTTGTCGGCAAACCGAAAAGCGGACGCAAGGACGAGGAATTTTTCGAGGGCATCGTGACCGATCAGGAGTTGAGCGCGCTCGTGCAGGAAATGAACGTCGTCGCGGCGACAATCGCGCGGACGGCAGCGGATCGGGTAGCAAATGAAACCGGGCAGCCGCGTTTCGTCGCCGGCGCTTTAGGTCCACTTCCTGTCACTTCTTCGCTTTCCCCCGATGTAAACGATCCCGGTTTTCGCGCCGTCACTTTCGACCAAATTCGCCGCACCTATGCACAGCAGGTACGCGGGCTGATGGAGGGCGGAGTGGATGTTCTCTTGATCGAGACGATCTTCGACACGCTCAACGCCAAGGCGGCGATCTTCGCCGTCAGCGAGGTATTTGATTCGTTAGGCAAGAAACTGCCGGTCATAATTTCCGGCACCATCACCGACCTTTCCGGCCGCACTCTTACGGGCCAGACGGTCGGCGCTTTTCTCACTTCGATCCTCCACGCCGAGCCATTGATTGTTGGATTAAATTGCGCGCTCGGGCCAACCGAGATGCGCCCCCACGTGGAAGAGATGGCGCGACTGGCCCCGTGTTTCACGAGTGCCTATCCAAATGCCGGCCTGCCCGATCCGCTCTCGGTTACCGGATTTCCCGAAACGCCGGAATCGATGGCGCCGCAGATGCGTGACTGGGCGGCGAACGGCTGGCTCAACCTGGTGGGCGGCTGCTGCGGCACGACGCCGGAGCATATCCGCGCCATTGCCGAAGCGGTGCGCGAATTCCCGCCACGTCCCCTGCCTGAATTCGCAAGCGCGCTCGCTGCCTAACGATGACAGAGAAGAGGTTAGAACAAGCAGTCCTTCATCTTTCCGGGTTAGAAGCGCTCAATGTCACGCCCGACTTCGGCTTCGTCGTCGTCGGCGAGCGGACCAATATTACCGGCTCGCCCAAATTTTCGAAGCTGATCCTGGGCGGCGACTTCGAAGCGGCACTCGCGGTGGCGCGTCAGCAGGTGGAAGGCGGCGCCAACATTCTCGACGTCAACATGGACGAGGGAATGATCGACTCGGAAGCGACCATGACGCGCTTCCTGCGCTTGATCGGGAGCGAGCCCGACATTTCGCGCATTCCCATCATGATCGACAGCTCGAAGTGGAGCGTGATCGAGGCCGGGCTGCGTTGTGTGCAGGGCAAGGGCGTGGTGAATTCGATTTCGCTCAAAGCGGGCGAAGAAGAATTCCTCCGTCAGGCGCGGCTCGTTAAACGCTACGGCGCGGCCGTCATCGTCATGGCCTTTGACGAGCGCGGCCAGGCCGACACGGTGGCGCGCAAGACCGAGATCTGCCAGCGCGCCTACACCCTGCTGACCGAGCGCCTGAACTATCCGCCTAACGACATTATTTTCGATCCCAATATTCTCACGATCGCAACCGGGATCGAAGAGCACAACGAATACGCCATCGCGTTTATCGAAGCGACGCGCTGGATCAAAGCCAATCTCCCGGGCGCACGGGTGAGTGGTGGAGTGAGCAATATTTCCTTCTCCTTCCGCGGCAACAACACCGTCCGCGAAGCGATGCATTCCGCGTTTCTCTATCATGCCATTCGCGCCGGGCTGGACATGGCAATCGTCAACGCCGGCCAGCTCGCGGTCTATGAGGAGATCGAGCCGAAACTGCGCGACCTGGTTGAGGACGTGCTCTTCAATCGCCGGCCCGACGCGACGGAGCGCCTGGTCGATTTCGCCGAGACGGTGAAGTCCAAAGGCAAAGCCGCGGTGAAGGATGAAAGCTGGCGAAACGAGCCGGTGGAGGAACGCCTCTCGCATGCGCTCGTCAAAGGCATTGTCGATTACATCGAGGCCGACACGGAAGAAGCGCGGCAGAAATCGAAGCGCCCGCTCGATGTCATTGAAGGTCCACTCATGTCTGGCATGAGCGTGGTGGGCGACCTCTTCGGCTCGGGCCGAATGTTTCTTCCCCAGGTGGTGAAAAGCGCGCGAGTGATGAAGAAGGCGGTCGCTTACTTACTGCCGTTCATGGAAGCGGAGAAAGCGGCCGACGCCAAACCACAGGCGCGCATCGTCATGGCCACCGTGAAAGGTGATGTGCACGATATCGGTAAGAACATCGTCGGCGTGGTGCTGCAATGTAATAACTACGAAGTCATCGACCTCGGAGTCATGGTGCCGGCCGAGAAAATTCTCGAGACCGCGCGCGAGCGAAAGGCGGACATCATCGGTTTGAGCGGGCTGATCACGCCCTCACTCGATGAGATGGTCCATGTGGCGCAGGAGATGACACGACAGGACTTTCGCGTGCCGCTCTTGATTGGAGGAGCCACGACCAGCCGGGCGCACACCGCGGTCAAGATCGCGCCCCATTATCACGAAAGTGTGATCCACGTACATGATGCCTCGCGCGCCGTCGGAGTGGTGAGCACGTTACTCAACGCCGAGACAAAGGTGCAGTTCGATGTCACAACGCGGAACGATTACGAGCGACTGCGCACGGAGCACGCCGGGAAAACGCGTGACAAAAAAATACTCGCGATTGGAGAAGCGCGTCGCAATCGCCTCGCAATCGATTGGGAAGGCTACGAACCGCCGGTGCCGGAATTTGTCGGAACACGCCGCCTAACGACTGCTGGAGAGGGCGAGAACGAGAAGGATACTTTCCCGGTTTCACTCGAAACCCTGATTGAATACATCGATTGGTCGCCCTTCTTTCACGCCTGGGAATTGCGCGGCAGATATCCGGCGATTCTCGACGACAAGGTCGTCGGCCAACAGGCGCGCGAGCTCTTCGACGATGCGCAGAAGTTGTTGCAGCGAATCGTGGATGAAAAACTGCTCACGGCGCGTGGCGTGTTTGCCTTCTGGCCGGCAAACTCGTCAGGCGACGATATCGAGATCTATCGTGACGAGTCACGAAGCTGAGGTCATCGCGAAGTTTCATTTCCTGCGTCAGCAAATGCAGAAGCCGGCAGGCCAGCCCAATTATTGTCTGGCGGATTTTGTTGCACCGAAGGAGTCAGGCCGGCGTGACTATTTCGGTGGATTCGCGGTTACGAGCGGAATCGGAGCAGATGAGCTGGCGCAACGATTCCAGGCCGACCACGACGATTACAACTCCATTCTTAGCAAGGCACTGGCCGATCGCCTTGCCGAAGCGTTCGCCGAGTATCTCCACCGCCAGGCGCGGATCGCCTGGGGCTTCGGGAAAAGTGAAAGCCTAACGAAAGAAGAAATGATCCGCGAACGCTATCGCGGCATTCGGCCCGCGCCGGGTTATCCGGCTTGTCCGGACCATGTCGAAAAGCGCCCGCTCTTTGATTTGCTCTCCGCGGAAAGCAACGCCGGGATCATACTGACCGAGTCATTTGCCATGCATCCGGGCGCGAGCGTGAGTGGGTTCTACTTTTCCCATCCCGAAGCGCGCTACTTTGCCGTGGGAAAAATCGAACGCGATCAGGTGCAGGATTACGCGACGCGCAAAGGTGTATCGTTAGGGGAAGTCGAAAAGTGGCTTAGCCCTAACTTGAACTTCGCCTGATAAGCTCCGCCTCAGGCGGTTGGCACTTCGACTGTCATTCCACCGACTAACCCTCAGCGCCACAGTTGGTCGCGCGGGCGACCTGACTCATGGATAACCAAGTCGCCGCGCGAGTGTCTCCAACCTACATACACGTAATTACTTTTTGGCAGCTGACTGCCATTATGGTGCGAAGTTGCCAGTCTCAGTGATGGGCGCGGCCATGTTGATCGTTGCCGGGCTATTCGGGCCGGTGTAGGAGCCGCTGCCGCTACCGGTCCAGTTCACGAAGTGGAAGCCAGGGTTGGCATGAGCTTTGATCGTGACCGCTTGGTTGGCGTCCTGCCAGCCGCTTGCTGGTTGAACCGCTCCTCCGCTCCCGGCGTTCATGGTGAGGAAGAACTGTCGTTTGAAGGTCGCCTGGAAGTTCCTGTTCGACGTCGGAGCAACCACATGAGAGATCGCCTGGTTATCACTCCATTTCGTCCAGATAAACTGAGTTCCAGGTCCGCCACTCTGCGGTGTGGTGGTAGCGATCGTATGACTCGAACCGGCGATCCAGCTAAACTGCTGCTGAGTCGTGTAAGTATTACCATCGACGGAATAGGATAACCCAGCCGGCTTGGTGCGGAACTTCACCGTAATCATCGGCGGCGGAGTTGGTGTTGGCGTCGCTGTTGGTGTTGGCGTCGCTGTTGGCGTCGGCTGTCGGCGTTGGCGTCGGTGTCGCGTCGGCGTTGGTGTTGGCGTCGCTGTCGGAGTCGGGGTTGGTGTCGGTGTTGGGCAATTGACTGTCTCCGAGGCCGAGTTAGAACCCGAGCCGGCATTGCTGGTGGTGAAGCTGGCGGTGTTACTGTATGCGCCGCAACTGTTGCTCGTGGTGCTGCTCACGACGTGCGCGGTGGTGCTTGTATTACCCGCGAGCGTGGTCGGAGTGTAAACCAGGCTCTGGTTCGGCGGCGAGCCGCTGACCGACCAGCCAAAGCTGGTGCTGCCCGCGTCAATCGTCCAGTTCACATCGGTCCCACCAGGCAAACTATCAGTCACACTTAGACCGGCAGCCGTGCCTGCACCGCTATTGTTAAGGGTGACGGTGAAGCCGATCTGTGTTCCGGCGTCCACGTTGGCCGCATCGGCCGTCTTGGTGATGCTGAGATTGGCGCACAAGACCGTCTCAGTGGCGGAATCGGAACCCGAGTTGTCGTTGCTGGTGGTGAAGTTAGCGGTGTTACTGTAATCGCCGCAACTGTTGCTCGTGGTGGTGCTCACCACGTGCGCGGTCGTCATCGAATTACCCGCGAGCGTTGTCGGAGTGTAAACCAGGCTCTGATTCGGCGGCGAGCCGCTGACCGACCAGCCAGCGCTGGTGCTGCCTGCGTCAATCGTCCAGTTTACATCCGTCCCGGCTGGCAGGTTATCAGTCACACTTAGGCCGGTGGCAGTCCCTGCGCCGCTATTGTTAAGGGTAACCGTGAACCCGACCTGGGATCCGGCGCTTACGCTCGGCGCATCGGCCGTCTTGGTGATGCTGAGATTGGCGCACAAGACTACCTCGGTGGCGGCGTCAGAACCCGAACCGGCATTGCTGGTCGTGAAGCTGGCCATGTTGTGATAGTTATCGCAGCTGTTGCTCGTGGTGCTGCTCACGACGTGCGCGGTGGTGCTTGTGTTACCCGCGAGCGATGTCGGCGTGTAAACCAGGCTCTGGTTCGGCGGCGAACCGCTCACTGACCAGCCCGAGCTCGTATTGCCCGCGTCAATCGTCCAGTTCACATCTGTTCCGGCCGGCAAACTATCAGTCACACTTAGGCCGTTGGCAGTGCCAGCATCGCTATTGTTCAGGGTGACGGTGAAGCCGATCTGTGATCCGGCGCTTACAGTGGCGGCATCGGCCGTCTTGGTAATGCTGAGATTGGCACACAGGACCGTCTCGGTGGCGGCGTCGGAACCCGAGCCGGCATTGCTGGTACTGAAGCTGGCCATGTTATGATAGTTACCGCAGCTGCTGCCCGTGGTGGTGCTCACCACGTGCGCGGTCGTACTGGTATTACCCGCGAGCGATGTAGGAGTGTAGACCAGGCTCTGGTTCGGCGGCGAACCGCTCACCGACCAACCAACGCTGGTGTTGCCCGCGTCGATTGTCCAGTTCACGTCCGTGCCGGCTGGCAAACTATCAGTCACACTTAGGCCACTGGCCGTGCCAGCGCCACTATTGTTCAGCGTAACAGTGAAGCCGATCTGTGATCCGGCGCTTACGTTGGCCGCGTCGGCCGTCTTGGTAATGCTGAGATTCGCGCACAGAACTGATTCGGCGGCCGAGTTAGAACCCGAGCCCGCATTGCTGGTAGTGAAGTTGACGGTGTTATTGTAATTGCCGCAGCTATTGCTCGTGGTGCTGCTTATGACGTGGGCGGTGGTGCTCGTGTTACCCGCGAGCGATGTCGGAGCGTAAACCAGGCTCTGGTTCGGCGGCGAACCGCTCACTGACCAGCCCGAGCTCGTGTTGCCCGCGTCAATCGTCCAATTCACGTCGGTCCCACCAGGCAGGTTATCAGTCACACTGAGGCCGCTGGCAGTGCCTGTGCCGCTATTGTTCAAGGTGACGGTGAAGCCGATCTGTGATCCGGCACTCACACTGGCCGCATCAGCCGTCTTGGTGATGCTGAGATTGGCGCACAGGACTGTCTCGGTGGCGGAGTTAGAACCCGAGCCGCCGTTGTCGGTAGTGAAGCTGGCGGTGTTATTGTAATCGCCGCAGCTGCCGCCCGTAGTGCTGCTCACTACATGCGCCGTCGTACTCGTGTTACCTGCGAGCGTGGTCGGAGTGTAAACCAGGCTCTGGTTCGGCGGTGAACCACTCACCGACCAGCCCGAACTCGTGTTGCCCGCGTCAATTGTCCAGTTCACACCTGTCCCGGCAGGCAGGCTGTCAGTCACACTGAGTCCTGTGGCAGTGCCAGCACCACTATTGTTCAGGGTCACGGTAAAGCCGATCTGTGATCCGGCGTTCACACTGGGCGCATCAGCCGTCTTGCGTGATCGTGACGACTGGGGGCGGTGTTGGCGTAGGCGTTGCTGTCGGAGTGGGTGTTGGGGTCGGCGTCGGTGTTGGCGTCGGCGTCGGCGTTGGTGTTGGCGTCGCGGTTGGTGTCGGAGTCGGAGTTGGCGTTGGGGTCGGCGACGGACATGTTGACGGCGTATACCGTTGGTTATCGCTGGTGCCGTTGAACAAGGCGTCGTTGCGGCCGCCTAACGAGTAGAGGGCAGTCCCGCCTACTGCACCGCCGGCGCCGCGGCCGCGCGGTTGCACCATCGAGCTGGCATTAAGGGTCCAGGTATTCGCGTTGAAATCATAAGTGTAAGTGCTGGTTGACGGATTGCCGTTGACATAACCGCCGGCCAGAACCCAGTAGCCATTTACGATTCCGCTCGAGGCGCTCCAAATGGTCGCCGGCATCGTGCCGACCGTGGCCCAGGTGTTAGCACTAATATTGTATCGATAGAGAATGTTCTGTGCTGCACTCGTGCCTGTGCCGCCGGCTACGTAAATATAATCGATGCCGCTGACATTCGCATACGTCACCTGTGGAAATGCCAACCCGGTTGGCAATGCTGCCCCGGCCGCCCAGGTGACCGTCGGAGGGCTGCCGCTAAGGGTACCGATTTGCACGCTGGTCTGTGCCGCGCCGGCACTGTTAAAGCCGCCTAAGAGATAGATCTTACTATTGAAGTAGGCCGCGCCGGCCGCCCAACGCGCGGTGGTAAAGCTCGTCAGGCTCGTGTAGGTGTTTGCCACCGTGTCGTAGCGCCGGGCGGTAGTGACCTGCGCTCCACCCATGATGTAGATGTACTGGCTTCCATCGCTCACGGCTACGGGACCCTCGACGCCGGCAGGATAAGTTGTCAGTGACGTCCAGGTATTGTTTACCGTGTCGTACTTTCGGGCCGCGGTGGCCAGGGCGCCGTTGCTGACGCCGGTAAACATATAAAGATTGTTACCAACCACCGCGGTCGCCTGATCCATGATATTGGCGGGCACGGGCAGTTGCGGCGAGTTATCGGTCCAGGCATTGGGAGTGCAGTTTGTGCAGTCAAGAGCGACCGAGGCCGACGCCCGTTTGGTTGCCGGCGTTGCTACTCGTGAGCGTAGCCGTGTTCGAGTAAGTGGTGCCGCAGGAGGAGGGTGTGGTATTGGAGATCACATGAGCCTTGTAGCTCTGGCCCGCAGGCATGCTGGTCTGGGTGAAAACAAGACTTTGATTAGGAGGCGAGCCGTTGATGAACCAAACGGGATCAGAGTTTCCGACATCGATTGACCAATTAATGTCGTCACCAGAAGGAAGGTTGTCACTAAAGGACAGGCCAGTGGCGGTGGCGGTGCCGGTACTATTCACCTGAACAGTAAAGCCCATCTGTTGGCCGGGATTTATGCTCGCCAGGTCGGCCGTCTTAGTTAGCGAGATGGCGGCGACCGGTGGAGGCGTTTGTGGAACGCACTGCGTAAAAACAAAATTACCGACGCGGTTCCGCCAGTTAAATGTACCCGTGGTGGCGTAATACTCATTCGTATACCAGAATGTGCAGTCATCCTGCGGATCGACACTCATCGCACTATAGTCACCCCAGCGGTTGCCGGTGCTGCTTTGACTGCCGGTGCCGGCGAAGAGCGTCGCTTCGCCTTGCGCCAAAGTATTGATAGGATCGGTCGCGAGGCGGCCGGCGTACCGGATTTGGGGATTGATAGTCGCGGAAGAAGCGCTGAAGCCGACGGCGATATCTCCGCCGTTATCCATGGCCGCGCTGCCCAGCCATCGCCAGGTGGTGTCAGGTTGGTAAGTGCTTTCCTGGGCGACAGTCACCGGGCCACTGGTCACATTCTGGAGTTCGATCCAGCGCACGCCTGCCGTGCCCAGGCCGCTTCCCGCAGTGCCGCAAGCACCGGTCGCGCAAACCGCATAAGTGGTCACGACCGACTCATGAGCGCCGAAGTTACGATAAGCTGCGCGATGGATGAACCGGTCACCGATTCCATCCAACCCGCTGACGGTAGTAGTGACACCCAATTGTGGGACACAATTCCTGCCGGTAGCTGCACAACTGAGTAAAAGGTGCCGCCACGGGCGTGGCGAAGGTCGTCCAGGTCGAGTTAGCTGGCGTGTTAAAGTCGACATGAAAGTGGTAGACGGTGTAGGTGCCGGCCGTTGGGAACCCGAGAAAGGTTTCGGGCGCGCCGCTGGCGGGAAGCGTAGGCCCATCGATATCCGCCGGCAGCATCGGACCAGTCGTGCCGCCCAGAGGGCCGACCGGGCTGACAAAAGTTGCCGGATTGCCCACGAGCATGTTGGCGCGATCCAGCGCAAACGGCTGCGGCCCGAGGAAGGTCGTCCCGGTGGAGTTGAAGATGTTCATACTCATGTAGTAGGCATCGGGCCACACCGCCAGCTTGGGATAGTCGAAATAGTTCGTTCCTAAATGAAACCCATAACGGTAGTAACTGCCGGTCGCATCGGGCGATGTGGATACCGCTATGCACTCATCGGTTGGCACCGAAGTGCCGGCGAACTGACTGATAACCCATCGATTGGCGAAGTGGTCATAAAGGACAATGCCGTCGCCGTCGCCGTTGAACTCACAAACACCGCCAAAGCCCCTCCAAATTGAGGAAATCGCGATAGGACCAAGCTGGGACACACCCGTGCTCTTATTAAACACCTGGATGCCCTCGTTGACCTCGTTCACGTACTGAGTAAGGCCTACCGCACCGTTCGGATCGGGTGGCGCGCAATTGCAAACAACGCCGGGAAAATCGATACCTTCAAAGTTGAGCGTGGTTGCTGGAATGTTGGGAGACTGAAGAGCGAGCATCGACGCTGTCTTGTCTTGCACAGCACGATCTGGCGCGTCCAAGTGGAAGATCCCGGTCTTAGGGTTCTCCTTCAGGTCACAATTCACTTTTAATTGGAATACCGGGGGGGTGATCTCGATTTGGCGGAGGGGCGGCGCAATATCGTTCTTGTACGACCGGACGGACATCACGCCTCTGGTAGAGCCGGGCCCGTCCAAAGGAGCGTTAGGAGCGGGAAATCCGCCGGCTTGGGACGCCTGAGCTTTCCCCGATGTGGGAAAAAGACTTGAAATGAGTAAGGCTACGGCGATCCCCAAGAGACAGATTGCCAGGGCCATTTTGAGCGTTGAAGCGCCCTTAGAATTGTTGTGTATCTTTTTCATTTGTTGCTTTCGGAGAATCCGGGAAGGTGAGCGCCAAGGTTTAGTTTATACGCGACACGCGCGTCAAGAACCCTTCGGCTTTCCAGGTCAGACAAACCTTGTCGCGAAAATCACTACATCGCTTACAGCCGAAGCCTTGCGCTCCGCCTCTTCGTCATGGCAACCAGGCTTAGCCGAGATAGTTTCGGCCAGGTGCCAGAGCGCTACGGATCTACTCTGATGGTGCTATGCCGAGCTCGCGCAATTCGTCTTTCACCTCTGCGTAGTCCGGCTTGAGGCGCAGTGCCGCGCTCAGATGAGCGATAGCTTCGTCACGCCGTCCAAGTCGTGCCAGCAGGCGCGCCACATTGTAATGGGCGCTGGTTTAGTTCGGCGGTGTCACCCCAAGCTCAAGCAACCGTTGCCTGGCCTCCGCGTAATCTGGTTTGAGGCGCAATGCTTCCTGATACTGGACGACTGCTTCGTCGGTTTGAGCACGGTGTGCCAGCACGCCGCCCAAATTATAGTGGGCTTCGGGATAGTTAGGGTTGCTCCGAAGCGCTTCCCGGAACTGCTCTATTGCATCATCAATTTTCCCGATCTTAGCAAGAGCTACACCCAAATTATTCAGAGTCTCAGCATCGGTGGGTCGTATCTTCAATCCTGCTTCGTAGCATGCGATTGCATTCTCCCAATCAGCCTTGTCGGCGAAGGCACGGCCCAGATTGTAGCGCATGTCCGCAGAGTCCGGTCTGATCGCCACGGCCTTCTGATAAGATTGGATCGCTTCGTCTACTTGTCCCTTGTTAAGGAAAGCGGTTCCGAGATTGCTCCAAACCTCAGGAAGATCGGGTTTGATTTCCGATGCTCTCTCGTAATAAACGATAGCCTGATCAGTCTGGCCCAGTAACATAAGAGCGCTTCCGGTATCGACGTATGGCTTTTCCAAATCGGGTTTGATTTGAATGGCTTTTTGGAACAGTGCAATCGCCGCTTCGGGCTGCCGTTTTCGAAGCAAGACATTGCCAAGGTTGTAGGTGGCGACGTAGTTGTTAGATGTAGTATCAATCGCATGCCCCCAGAGCGTTTCACTGGTCTCCCAATAAGATGTTTGAACACGGCTGCACCCTATCAACGCCGTTATGACAATCGCACCAATGACGCCTAAAGCTCCGTACTTCCCGCGCCATCGACCTGGTAACTCTAAAGCTCCCCAAGTTATGAGAATATAGAGCCCGATCTGCGGCAGATAGGTATATCGATCGGCTCGCGGTTGTAGCCCAACCTGGACGAACCCAATCATCGGCACCAGCATTCCCAGATACCAAAGCCACCCGACTAGTAGAAACGGATAACTTCTGCGCCATCGAACAAAGAGCAATGAAATGATGACCAAAAATAACAGGCTAAGAACAACCGGGGCAAGTTTTAGGCCGTCTTTTGAATAAGGGTATAAGACGGCCAGATGTACCGGATAGAACATCTGAGCGAGGTAGGTAACGTAAGATACAACGGCGTTATCAGCTCGCTCAATGAAGCTCAAATCAAGGCGTGCTTCGAGCGCTTGTTTCTGGGCGTAGAGCGTAACTATGCATGACACAGCCGATAGGACGAAGAGAGGAATCTTCTCGGCGACAAGACGACCGACTACGGACCACTGACTACGGGTTCTTTGCTCTTTGCTCTTGACTCTTTGCCAGCGGCCCAGCGGCCAGTAATCCAACAGTAACAAGACAAAAGGCAGCGTGACCAGGGTCGGCTTGCACATCAAACCCAGTCCGAAAACAATCACCACTGTCAAATAGCGGCCAATTGAGGGCCGGCTCTTACGCGCATAACGCGCATAAGCCCACAGCGTGAGCATGAAGAAAACGCCGCTGAGCACGTCCTTTCGCTCCGATACCCAGGCCACCGACTCTACTCGCAGCGGGTGAGTGGCGAAAACTGCCGCGACAAACGCGCTCGCCCAGGTCGAATCCGTTAATGCGCGAAGGGCCAAAAACAAGAGAATCGCTCCCACGGCGTGCAGGGAAACGTTTGTTAAATGATGGCCCCATGGTTGCAGACCGTATAGCTGGCAATCCAACATGTGCGAAAGGGTCGTAAGCGGATGCCAGTTGGCCGCATGAACATGAGTAAAGGCCCACGCGATTCCCCGGAACGTAAGGCCGGCCGTGACGTTCGGATTCTCGTAAACGTAATCTCCGTCATCATAGCTGACGAACTGGTAGCGAACGGTCTGTCCGAAGGTCAGCAAGACCATCGCGACCAGGGCAAGAGAGATGACCCAGCCCGTCGCTTTACCAGGAATCCAACGATTGCCGTATGGCATCGCACTGGTCGTGTTATTCCTGGGCCGTTTCGCCAGAGATGCCATTAGTAAAAACCAGGACGACGAGAAGTGGACTGGAAAAGCCGAGCCAGAAACGTTGAGTTATTCCTGCTGCTGTACCCAGCGACTGGCTTCGAAACGCAAACGTGCGGCATTGTCCAAATTCAGCTTCTCTTTTATGCGTGTTCGATAAGTGTCGATGGTGGTGAGACCGAGACCCAGGCGCTCTCCAATCTCGCGCGTGGTAAGTCCGCGTCCAATGAGCTGAAAGACTTCCAGTTCGCGGTCCGTCAGGCGATCAATCGGTTGAACCGCCGTATCTTTTCCAGCCATGATCCGGCTCATGACTCGCGACATAAAGCGAGGATTGAGATAGATTTCGCCACTTAGGACTTCGCGAATGGCCAGCGAGACGTTTTCCGATGCCTCATGCTTGGTCATGTAGCCTCTCGCACCCGCGCGCAAGGCGCGTTCGGCGTAGAGCGTCTCATCGTGCATGGAAAGAATCAGCACGGGCACAGTGCTCCCGTGAGCACGAAGATCTTTCAGTAATTCTATCCCGCTCGAACCTTTAAGACTGATATCGACGACTGCGATGTGGGGTCGTTTGTCGCAGACGAGAGCGAGGCCATCGCGAATGTTATCGGCTTCGCCTGTAACCTTCATCTCGCCACCTTTCTCGATGAGATGAACGAGTTGCTCGCGGAACATGCGATGATCCTCGACCACGACGACGTGAATCTTATCAGGCGGCGACGATTTCACAGGACTCCTTGTGTGCCTGAGCTGGGCGTGCGGTGCAGGAAACGATCGTGCCGCCGTCGATGGGCTGCTCGATCGTCAGGTCTCCACCGCTAAGTCGAGCGCGATAACGCATGACCGCCAGCCCCATGCCGGTGGAAGAAGAGTTAGCGATGCCAATCCCATCGTCGTGGATACTCAGAGTGAGAGAGTTATCCAGGGCTTCCAGTTTGATCGCGATGTTGTGGGCGCGACCGTGACGGGTTGCGTTGTTAATCGCTTCCTGCGCAATTCGAAAAAGGTGCGTGGCAATGCGTTCGTCACAGTTAGAGTCATCGCCCTGGAAGGCGAAGGTGCAATTAACCTCGTGCAGGCGGCTGACGGATTGGGCAAGCGATCCCAGGGCCAGGGAAAGACCCAACTGGCTGACGTGCGCCGGGGCGAGCCCGTGCGCCAGATCGCGCGTCTGGACAACGGCTTCGCGAAGCTGGGCCGCGAGGTCCCCCGCCCGGTTTGCTTCTTCCGTCAGAGTTAGCTCCTGTAGGTCGTCGCGCAACGAAGTGGCGGCACAGCTTAGGGCGGCAAGATATTGGCAAAGTCCATCGTGCAAATCCTGACCGATCCTGCGTTGTTCGGTTTCGCTGATATTGACGATCTCGCCTTCGAGCTGCTCCGAATGCTCGAGTAAAGCAATCCGCGCCGCAGCGATATCGCTTTTCGTCCGGAGAGCCGAACCGACGAGCGCGACGGCGAGACACGAGGCGAAGTGGCGCGAGATCTCCCAAGGTTGTGACCAGCCCCGAAGATCAGGATCATGATCGAACCAGTCGGCCGTGAGCGAGACGATTGCCGCGATGCAGGCAATCAAGATGCCGAGTCTCTTTTCGCAGAACCAGGCGACGATAAAGATCGGCCCGCAGTAGAAGGGCAGGAGGCGCATTTGAAAGCCAGTGGAAAAATCAACAAAGCCAATGATGACAAGCGCAACCACCATCTCGGCAAAAATCCAGCCTGATGGTTGGCGCGCGAAGGCTTTAGAGAAACGCATCTGAAGCAGCCAAAGCAGGAGATCTTAGCTATCGCCTCATGGGGCGACCAGCTTTTTCGCGAGGTGACGAAGAAACCCGGCTAGTGAGTGCTGCGTGCAGCCAGACGTTTCCTGGGCGCGGAGAAGGTCGTGCAGCGTAACGATACCGGCCGGTTTATCGCCAGCTTCGAGGACGGCGAACCCACCGGGCGCCTCGATGAGCAGGCGTGCCACTTCGCTGATGGTAAAACTACGCCGGCAGGTCGCGACCTTTTCCACCACAGGGGCGCGACTCTGCGCGAGGGCGGCTTCGATTTCCTGGCGGACAAGGCAGCCGACGACTTTTCCCTCTTGGACAACTGGAAAACGCTTGAACTGATTTTTCTCCAGGGTGGAACGAAGATTTTCGGCGCTGAGGTCTTCAATAAAGACTGGTCGAAAATTAGCGATAGCCGAGACCGGATAAGCCTGCCAACTGCGCAGATCGCGCGGAGGAATGACATTGACGAGCACGATTCCATCCTGACTCAGGATTTCGTCGTAGAAGTTATGCTTCGTTAGGCTGCGCGAAATTGCTTCGCTCACCAGGGCGCCGAGCATAAGGGCCGGAACGAGAGAAAACTGATGAGTCATTTCAAAGACAATCAGAATGGAGGTAAACGGCGCCCTAACGACTGCGCTCAGACAGGCGCTCATCCCGATGATGGCGAGGAGTGGCTGTCCATCGCCCGGCAGGGGCAGCATATAGTTCAGTGCACCAGCTACCGTTCCGCCGGACGCCGCGCCGAGAAAAAGGAGCGGAGCGAAAATGCCCCCGCAACCGCCCCAGCCATAACAGGAGACAGTGGCAATCCACTTCGCGAGCAACAGAACGGCGATCACGAGCCAGGGGATTCTGCCGTGCAAAATCTCGGAGAGATCGGCGTATCCCAACCCGAAAACTCCCAGTCGTCCGGACCAGACAAAAACGGCCGTGCCAAGCAACCAGGCTGTTAGTCCGCCACAAAGCGGATGCATCCACCTCGGCAGAGCATTCCATCCTATCGAAAAGCTCCGCAATCTGAGGGTGGCGCGCTGAAAACCAATGCCAACGAGGGAAGCGACTGCTGAAGCGAGCGGCACGCCAAGGTAGACACGCCAGGATGTGTTCTGGATTTGCGGCAGAACGAAGGCCGGGTTGCGACCAATAATGGCATGGACGGTAAAAGCGCCGAGCACGGAAGCGAGAATGATGCTGCCGATGAGCGGACTGTTCAGGTCCTGCACGATCTCTTCCAGGACAAAGGTAATGGCGGCCAGCGGGGTGTTGAACGCGGCCGCCAATCCTGCCGCGGCACCCGCGGCGGCCGGCCGGCGGCGACGTTGCTTGGGAAGGTCGAGGGCCGCACCCACCTGGGAAGCGACACCACCGGCAATAAAGACCGACGGACCTTCGCGACCGAGACTCATTCCGCCGCCAACATGAAGGAGTCCCGCGAAGAACTTCACCAGAACTGTGCGCAGCCTAACGAGTCCGAAATCCTGCCAGAAGGCAAACTTGAGTTGCGGGATACCGCTGCCGGCCGCGCTTTGATCGACGCGAGACATGAGAAAGCCGCCGCCTAACGAACAAA
>CAWDEC010000019.1:0-276755 GCA_963801255.1 uncultured Verrucomicrobiae bacterium
GCCTCATTCGATTTCCCCGGAGCCAGTGCAACTTCGTTGAACGGAATCAATAATAACGGCTTCGTGACCGGGCGTTATACGGACGATTCAGGCGTGCGCCACGGGTTTATCTTACGGGTTGCTGGCGCGCCGGCCCCATAGCGGAAAGGCCGTTTTTAGCGAGCTGGGCTGCGCAATGATCTACGCGGGAATCACGAGACGACCGCGTCAAGCTTGCGACCTTTCGCAGCGTTCGTTCGGCAGCTCGGGCAAATGTCGTGAGTCGATTGCACGTCGAGCTCGCGTTTGAGGTATTGCTCGAAAGACACCCAATCTTCACCCACGTGCACTTTGCGGCACCAGGCGCACACTTGAACGAAACCTTCAAGAAACCGGAGCCGCCGAAAAACCCATAGCGTGGCCGCAATCACCGCCGTCGCAACGAGCAGGACGGTGGTGGCCTCAGCCCAAAACTCCTGCGGTCGCAGTGGTGTCTTAAGGGCGCCGAGAAATCGGAAAGGGACGTCGAGATATTCATCGGCCCAGAGCACCGCAATCAGGATTAAAAATCCGAGCACCTGGATCGTCAGGATCACTTTTTCGTAGGTATGCGACTCTTTAATTTTCATGTCGTGGTAAGTTCTCCCCGGACGGCATTGGCAATCGCGTCGTGCCAATCGTTGTAGATCTCGCGTATCGGCCAGTGCAGCGATTCACCGGCAGCAGCAATGTCCAAAGAGTCGCCGCCGACGCGACCGAGACGATGCGCCGACACACCTCGCTCTTGGGCAAGCTGCAAAACGGCATCGGCGTTTTCCGGCACAGTAGAAAGGACAATTCGCGACTGACTTTCGTTGAAGAGGATTTCGTCGAGGCGCCGTTCTCTCGCGGCGGAAAGATCGATTGTTGCGCCTAACAAACCTGCGGGGTTAAAGCAAGCCTCTGCCAGGGCCACTCCCAGTCCGCCCTCACTGCAATCGTGCGCGCTGCGGACAAGACCGTTCCGGATCATCTCGCGCAGACCATTTTGCACGGCCAGCTCACGGTCGAAATCGAGCCGCGGTGGACGGCCGATTCTCAAGCCGTTTACCACTTTGAGATAATGTGAAGCGCCCAGCTCGTGACCAAACTCGCCGAGCAAAATCACGACGTCGCCTTCCGCTTTGAAATGCTGTGTCGTGATCCATTCTTCGCGCTCGATCAAGCCGACCATTGCCACCGTCGGCGTGGGATCGACGACTCCGGCCGGGCTTTCGTTATAAAGCGAAACGTTTCCTCCAGTGACCGGCGTTTCGAACGCCTTACAAGCTTCGGCCAGTCCTTCGACTGCTTCGCGCAATTGCCAGAAGTTTTCCGGCTTATAGGGATTGCCGAAGTTCAGGTTGTCACTCACGGCCAGCGGCTTCGCGCCGGAGCAGGTGAGGTTGCGCGCCGCTTCGGCGATCGCGATGCGCCCGCCTTCACGTGGATCAAGACGGCAATAGAGCGAGTTACAATCGGTCGTGGCGGCGAGGAATTTGTTCGCCGCTCGCACATGAAAGACAGCCGCATCCGATCCCGGCCTAACGACGGTGCCGGTCCGCACCATGTGATCGTACTGGCGATAGACCCAATTTTTCGAGGCGATCGTCGGGTTCCGCAGCAGTTGGCGGAGAGAATTGACCGCTTCTGAGACGGAAGGCGCGGAGATCTTTTGACGTATTTCTTCCTCCGTAATCCCGGCGTCTCCCGCGCTCGGTACCTTCGCTTCACGTGAGTAAAGGGGCGCTTCTTCCGCCAGCGGACGGGCGGGGATTTGCGACACGGTTGTTCCATCGTTCAGCACCCGCATCACGCCGTCGTCCGTTACCCGACCGATCTCCGCACAGGGCACATCCCATTTTTCGAAAATTCGCCTAACGACGTCTTCTTTTCCTTTCCGCGCGATGATGAGCATTCGCTCCTGCGATTCGCTCAGCAGTGTTTCGTAAGGCGTCATTCCGGTTTCGCGCTTCGGGACTTTGGCGAGATCGATCTCCACGCCGGTGCCGCCGCGGCTCGCGGTTTCGCAGGTCGAGCAGGTCAGGCCGGCCGCGCCCATGTCCTGAATGCCCGCGACCGCATCCGTGCCTAACAATTCCAGACATGCCTCGAGCAGCAGCTTCTCTTTGAATGGATCGCCTACCTGGACTGCGGGTCGATCTTCCTTCGATTCTTCCGTTAACTCTCGCGAGGCAAAGGCCGCTCCGGCAAGACCGTCGCGCCCGGTTTCTGCGCCGACGTAGAAGATTGGATTACCGACTCCTTTAGCCGCGCCGCGCGCGAGTTGCTCGTGCCGCAAGACGCCGAGACAAAAGACATTCACCAGCGGATTGCCTTCGAAACTTTCATCGAAATAGATTTCGCCACCGATCGTCGGGACGCCGATGCAATTGCCGTAGTGCGCGATGCCCGCAATCACGCCGGTAAAAAGCCGGCGATTCGTCTTCACGTTCGCTGAGTCGCCGGTAATCGGACCGAAGCGCAGCGAATTGAGGAGAAACTCCGGTCGCGCCCCCATGGTGAAGATGTCGCGAATGATCCCGCCGACGCCGGTGGCCGCGCCTTGGAACGGCTCGATCGCGCTCGGATGATTGTGCGATTCGATTTTGAATGCGACCGCCCAGCCGTCGCCAATATCAACCACGCCGGCGTTCTCTTCGCCAGCTTTGACGAGAATATTGGGCCCGGTGGTCGGAAACTTCTTCAGCTCACGGCGCGAATTTTTGTAGGAGCAATGCTCGCTCCACATGACCGAAAAAATACCCAGCTCGGTGAAGTTGGGTTCGCGCCCAAGAATACCTTTAATCCGCTCGTATTCCTCCGGCATCAGACCATGCTGGGCCACGATCTTGGGCGTAACTTCGGGTTCGGCAACTGGCATTGGAAAACGCACGTTATAAGTGCCGCAACGAAGCGCAATCAGGCAAAGGATTTTCGTTCGCCCAGAAGGACGAATGGTTACAGTGGAGCAGTGGAACTTTCGACCATTGCCAACGTTGCCACGGCGCTCACCGTCATCACGGGTGTCGCCTTCGGGCTCATCGAGATGCGCCGCGCCCGTCGCGAACGGGAAGAACGCGCCGCTTTCGCTGCCGTCCAGGCTCTCATGACTCCCGAATGGATGAGTTCATCCATGATCGTTGCCTCGATTCCGGACGGAACGACTGCTGCCGAGTTGGCAAACGATCAACGCGCGCTGGAAGCGATGCTGAAGATCGCCACCATCATGGAAGGCATCGGCTATTCTGTCTTCGCACGCATCGTGCCGTTGTCCGTCGCGGATGATCTCGTGGGTGGGATGGCGCGAGTCGGGTGGCGCAAATTCAAGCCGTTTGTCATCGACGAACGCGAGCGCACCGGCACGCAGAAAAGCTGGGAATGGTTCCAATGGCTGGCAGAACAACTCGACCTTCACAACGCCAGCCGCACCAATCTTCAGCTTGGCGCTTTCAGCGCCCATCGCGACTGGAAACCGTAGGTTTCTCCCCGCCTAAATCGCAGAGCATTCCCGACCGCAAGCTGGCAGGATGGAAGTGCGCTCGGTCCGTTTTTCCTTGCCTTTTCCTGCGGCGATTCGCACGATTGGGCGTCGTTGTCTCCGCAGAAATCATTCAGCTCTCGCACTGATCATCCCGTCCAGAACTCACGCCCTAACGATATGAAATCAACTTCCTTCCTCATCTCGCGCCTGCTGTTAGGGCTCGCGATCTTCACCGTCTTCTCGAACCTGGTCGACGCCGATGTTTACGACCACAGCGGCTCAAATGGAACGATAACCGACAGCATGTGGTTCGACCAGACGACCGGCATGCACGGATTAAATCCTGGGCCCGGTGACGATGCCTACTTCTACGCGGCAACGATTACGGCGGGCAGCGGGAGCGTACACCTGCTCAGTGGTGGCACCTTTAGCTTGAGCGGAATGTTTACCGCGGTCGACGCTGGCTCGATGACGTTGTCCGGTAGCGGAACCTTGAACATCCAGGCGGTTGTGACCGACGCCAACGGTTTTGGTCCACTCCTCTTGGTCGACGCCGCTCATCTCATCGCGCAGAATGGCGATGGAGTCGCCGATGTCACCTCGGGCGGGACGGTGACGGACGCCACTTGCTCCGGAACGAACGGCTGCGGCTTTTATAGCGGCAAGAGTTCGCTCACGATCACCGGGCTGGGCGGACCGGACCACGCGATCTTTGCTGGCGCGAGCAAGCTCACGGCCAACGCCGGCCTTACGGGTTTCACTTTGCAACTCATGAGCGGCAGCACGGCCACCGTTTCCGCGATCACCAACAGCCAGGCCACGATCGATGGCGCCGGATCGCTCCTCACGGTGGCGGGTGACTTTTCGCTCAATGGACAATCCATGACCGTCAGCAACGGCGGCGACGCAGTCGTCAATGGGAAGCTCTCGCAAGTCGAGGGGGCGCCGCTTTCTATCACGGGGAGCGGTTCATCTCTAACGGTCGGAAAAGATCTGGCGCAGAACACAGGGAGCGATACCGACATCAACATTAGCACCGGCGCCAGTGTCACGGTGCAGGGCAATCTTCCGCAAGTGCGCGGGCAAGTCTCGGTCGATGGTGCGAAATCCTCACTGACCGTCGATCAAGATTTTCCCGTCGCGGCGGGCTTCGTCGATGTCACCGCCGGCGCCACGCTGACCGTGAATGGTTCTCTCGTCCTCGACGGTGGCACCTCGATTGATGGCTTTCCGATCAGTGGCGGCGGGACTTGGGATGGCGCCGGCACTACGATCAATACCTCCCAGGCGATGTTCGTGGGCAATAAGAGCAGCGCCGGCTTCTATCTTGGGATTAGCGGCAAAGCAGCTGTGAAGAGCGGCAACGTCACCATCGGTGCGATCGCAGGCTCCCAAGGCTCTGTGAATATGTCCGACCTCGGGACAATCTGGGAGGTGCAATCCAGCGGCATGACGATCGGGCAAAGCGGCACCGGGAGTTTCACCATGGGATCGGGCGCGCATCTTACTTTCGATAGCGGAACCGCTTTCTCCGTCGGTCTCTCCTCTGGTTCGCACGGTACTCTTACCTGCGACACCGCTTCGGTCGATGCTACCGCTGCACCCGTCTCAATCGGCGAGGAGGCGGGCAGCAACGGGAGTGTCAACCTGACCGACTCCGACTTTCTCGCCGGGAATACCACTATGATCGTGGGCGATTCCGGCAGCGGCAATTTCACTTTTAGTGGCTCGAGCGCGTTCTCAGTCACTGGCGCGAATACGACTTTTCTCATCGGCAACAACGCCGGCTCCAGCGGAAGCGTTTCCGGCGACGGTAGTCTCATGGTCGAAGGGCCGGCGACCGTCGGTGTGTCGGGCAGCGGTTATCTGAGCTCAGACGGCGGTGTTCTTAGCCTAACGAATTCGGCGGGTCTCACCGTCGGCTCCAAAAAAACCGGCAACGGCACGGTTGTCCTCGGGCCAAGCTCCAGCTTGACGCTCTCCGGCCCGTTGCTCATCGGTGACGCGGGCACCGGCAGCATCGAGCTCAATTCCAACTCGAAACTGACTCTCCCCTCCGCCAATGAAGTAAACCTCATCCTCGGCGGCCAAAAGGGCGGCACGGGCACGATGACCGTCACGAGCTCCGGGAGTTTTTCCGACTCTGAGCCCATTGTCATCGGTAAAGCCGGTCACGGAATTTTCGACGCCAACCTCAATGCCACGATCAACATTTTTGGTTTCACCGCGCCGTTTGCTGACGGCGGACAGGCAACGATCACGGTCGATGGTTCGAATTGGACTAATACCGGCAATATTTATCTCGGGAGCCCTGCGGCTGCTGATCCGCCTTCCACGCTCGCGGTCACAGGTGGCACTACGATGCGTGTCAATGATCGCATGACGGTGTTCCAATCCGGCACCGTGACGATCGACGCGGATAGCATGATGGCGGTCGGCACAGGCGACTTTGGAGCGGGCGGCACCTTGCGCGTCAGCACGGGCGGAATTCTTTCCGGTTACGGTCGCGTGCAGGGGCAGGTCATCGTCGCGGCGGGCGGGCAGATTTTCCCGGGGAATTCGCCCGGCATATTTAACATTACCGGAGCTTATCAGCAGCTTGCCGGAAGCACCTACTCGGCTGAGATCGGCGGCACGACTGCTGGCACGGGCTTCGACCAGATTAACGCGACCGGCGCCGCAACCTTGGGCGGCACCTTGAAAGTGCGGCTCGTTCAGGGCTTCACGCCGGCCGTCGGCCAGAAATTTCAAATCGTAAAAGCAGCCTCGACCAGCGGTTCCTTTAACGTCATTTCGCAACCAAGCCAGGCGGGAATTTCTGTAACAAGCGACGCTACCGGTACCACCGTTACCGTCACGAGTGTTATCGCGGGGGCACCGGTCATCAGCAGCGCAACCTCCGTGGGGGCCGCTCCGGGCGTGCCTTTCAGCTACCAGATCACCGCGACCAATAACCCGACCAGCTTCGGCGCGACGAATTTGCCAGCTGGTCTCAAAGTTAACAATACCACCGGTCTCATTTCCGGTACGCCTACCGCCTCGGGAGCGTTCATCGCGCAGGTCAACGCCAATAACGCCGCCGGTTCCGGTCAGGCCGATCTCATCATCTCGATCGATCCGGTCTTCGGCGTTCTCCCAGCCCCGCCGTCGAACCTGCTCAACATCTCGACGCGCCTCAACGTGCAGACCGGCGACAACGTTCTCATCGGAGGATTTATCGTAACCGGAACTGATCCAAAACAGGTGCTGGTAAGGGGAATCGGGCCGTCCTTGAGTGCATCTGGAATCACAGGCGCTCTGGCTAATCCGGTCCTGGAGCTACACAAGTCGGATGGCTCCATTGTGACTAACGATGATTGGAAAGCGACGCAGCAAACTGCCATCGCCGCCACTGGCCTCGCGCCGACGAACGACTTGGAATCCGCGATTATCGCCACGCTCGATCCGGGAGTTTACACTGCGATTCTGAGTGGGAAAAACGGCGGGAATGGCATCGGGCTCGTCGAAGCTTACGACCTGGATCAGACTGCTGCCTCCACGTTGGCCAACATCAGCACCCGCGGTTTCGTTGAAACCGGCGACAACGTCATGATCGGCGGCTTTATCGTCGGAGGGGGTGGCGGTGGTGCGTCCACCGTGGTCCTGCGAGCAATCGGGCCGTCCCTCACGCCACTCGGCGTCGCTAACGCGCTCCAAAATCCCACGCTCGAACTGCACGACATCAACGGCACGCTCATTTCGATGAATGATGATTGGATGGACGGCCCCGATCATCAGACCATCAGCGATGATCGCCTGGCGCCCACCAACGCCAAAGAATCCGCTCTCCTTGGCATCCTCGCGCCGGGGGCCTACACCGCTATCGTCAGCGGAGTGGGTGGCACGAGCGGAGTTGCCCTGGTCGAAACCTATAATCTCCTGCCGTAGATAGCCTCTCCGGCGCGGTTGCGTTTCCCCGGCAAATCGCAGAGCATTCCCGATGGCAATTGACCTGAAGGAGATCGTAGCCGCCCGGCTGGGCGAGAACTACGAACTCCACGAGCGGCATCTCAACCGCACCCTGGTCGCGGCGCAACGCGTCATCGGCTTCGACAAAGTCTACGCTCGAGCGGAAGGCGCTTATCTCTACGACATGGATAACAACGCCTATCTCGATTTTCTCAGCGGCTACAGCGTCTTCAACATTGGACGAAACCATCCCGCGGTGCAGAAAGCCATCCGTGACGTGCTCGATCTCGACCTGCCAAACATGGTGCAGATGGATTGCTCGCTCCTCAGCGGCTTGCTCGCCGAGGCCCTGACGAAAAGAACGCCGAAGCATCTCGATGCAGTCTTCTTTTGTAATTCCGGCACGGAAGCGATGGAAGGCGCGCTTAAGTTTGCTCGAGCGGCCACGCAACGGCCGCGTGTCTTATCGTTAGGCGGAGCTTTTCACGGACTTAGTCTTGGTTCGCTCTCGCTTATGGGCTGCGAAAGCTTTACCGAAGGTTTCGGCGCGCTCGTCCAGGGCTTCGATGGGCGCATCGCGCTCGACGATTTGGTTACCCTGGAAAAAGAGCTGGCGAAAAAGGATGTCGCCGCCTTCGTCATCGAGCCGGTGCAAGGCAAGGGAGTAAACTATCCACGCGACGATTTCTTCACCCGGGCGCAGGAGCTTTGCCGGCAATACGGCACATTGCTTATCTGCGACGAGATTCAAACCGGGCTGGGTCGCACCGGCAGGATGTTTGGCTTCGAACATTGGAACTTGGAGCCTGACATCATCACTCTGGCCAAGACCCTAAGCGGCGGCTATGTCCCATGTGGTGCAATCGTCGCGCGCCGCGAGATTTATCAAAAGACTTTTAGTCGAATGGATCGCTGTGTCGTTCATTCCACAACCTTCGGACGTAACAACCTTGCCATGGCCTGCGGCTTGGCCGCGCTCGAAGCGCTGGATGATGAAAAACTGATCGATAACTCTGCCAGGATGGGAGCGCTTCTCATCGAGCGTCTCGACGCTCTGAAGGCGAAACACTCCTTCATTAAAGAGGTGCGCGGGAAAGGCCTCATGATTGCGATCGAGTTTCATGAGCCTAACGAGTTTAAGCTCAAAATGGGCTGGAAACTCCTGCACAAGGTCGACAAGGTTCTTTTCGCCCAGATGGTAGTCACTCAGATGCTGGCTCAGCATCGCATCCTGACGCAGGTGGCAGGTCATGCCATGGACGTAGTGAAGATTCTTCCACCGCTCATCATCGGCGAGAAGGAAGTCGATATGTTTGTCAACGCCCTCGACGCGACGTTAATGGAGTGCCGCAAATTTCCCGGTCCCATGTGGGAGATAGGTCAAAACTTCGTCCGCCACGCCTTGCGATCAAGGCAATCGTCCAGTTCCACCGCACCTATATCTGCGTAGGTTTCGCGAACCATTTTTGATTCTGGACATTAGTCTCAGTCGTCAGGTCACTTTCAGAAGTGGTGACCTCCAGCGGTTGTTACATCCCAAGTAGGAACAGGTCTCCTAATCGTCAGCCCATGACCAGGCGGTAATCTGCCAATTGTTTGCGGTTTTGTGTAACACCAGAGTCATTACCCCGGTTTCATTAACTACTTCTGCCTTCTTCTTGAAGCGGAAAGCTGTCGGAACAACCACATACGCGTCAGCACCTGTGACATCGACGTGTCTGGGTTTGCCCAGAGTTACAACTGCTTCGGTCATGCCATGTGTCTGGGCGTAAGCTTCATAAGCTTTGAACCATTTTGAGGCTGCTCCATTCCCGTGCCACACGTAAGGCGGAAAATCGTCGATAATCAAAGCTTCCACCGCGCACGCAGCCTCGGTTCTTTTTGCGTCGCTTTTGTTGAAACCCTCTAGCGAGACTGTTGTCGCATTTTCTCTTGTCGACAAAGGAAGCTTCGTCGATTCATCCAGCATGGCGGAGGCGAAACGCGCACTCATCACCGGAATCACAGGGCAGGACGGGTCGTATCTGGCGGAGTTGCTTCTCGGCAAAGGCTATGCTGTCCATGGAGTCGTTAGGCGGACGAGCAACCTGCTGCGTTCCCGCATCGAACATCTGCGCAGCGACGAGTCGATTTACAACCAGCAGTTATTCCTGCATTACGGCGATCTTTCCGACGGCACGACTTTGCGCCGCATCTTTGCGCAGGTACAGCCGGATGAGGTTTATCATCTGGCTGGTCAAAGTCATGTCGGCCTGAGCTTCGAGATTCCGGAATCCACTTCGGAAGAAGTGGCGATGGCAACTTTGCGTCTCTTGGAAATCTGCCGGGATCAAGGGCGCGCCTTGCGGTTTTATCACGCATCCAGTTCGGAGATTTTTGGCGCTGCGACGGAATCTCCACAGACTGAGACAACGGCCATGCGTCCCGCCAATCCTTATGGATGCGCCAAAGCCTTCGCCACCCAGCTGGCTCAAGTTTATCGCAATGCCTATGGCCTCTTTGTTTGTAACGGCATCCTTTACAATCACGAATCGCCGCGTCGTGGGGAAAACTTCGTTACGCGGAAAATCGCGCGCGCCGCGGCGCGGATCAGTCGCGGGCTGGAGAATGAGCTGGTCCTGGGCAACATCTCCGCGTGTCGCGACTGGGGGCATGCACGCGACTATGTCGAAGCCATGTGGCTCATGCTGCAGCATTCCAAACCCGATGACTACGTCGTCGCGACCGGCGTGACGCATTCCGTTCGCGAGTTCATGGAGGCGGCTTTCGCGGTCGTGGGGTTGTCACCGGAGAAATATTTAAAGACCGATCCGGCCTTTCACCGCCCGGCTGAGCCGGCCAAGTTGGTTGGTTCGCCGGCAAAGATCGAACGTATGCTAAGCTGGAAACCGCAGACCACTTTCGAGGAGCTGGTACACGAAATGGTCGAGGCCGAGCTGGCCGCGATCGCTCCTGCCTAACGAGTGAAGCATTGGCTTGCGCTTTGATTTGCTCGCCCTAGTATCCCCGCGTGAAGAAAATCGAGGCGATCATCAAACCCTTTAAGATGGAAGACGTCAAAGAAGCGCTCGCCGAGATCGGAGTTGAAGGCATGACCGTAAGCGAAGTGAAAGGGTTCGGGCGCCAGAAAGGGCATACCGAAATCTATCGCGGCAGCGAATATACGGTCGACTTTTTGCCCAAGGTAAAACTGGAAATCGTTTTGGCGGACGAGCTGGCCTCGCGGGCGGTGAGCGTGATCACGCAGGCGGCCAAGACCGGCAAGATTGGTGACGGCAAAGTCTTCGTTTGCGAAGTCGAGCAGGCGATTCGCATTCGCACCGACGAACGCGGGGCCGACGCGGTCTAAC
Source organism: uncultured Verrucomicrobiae bacterium (assembly GCA_963801255.1). Lineage (GTDB taxonomy): Bacteria > Verrucomicrobiota > Verrucomicrobiia > Chthoniobacterales > UBA10450 > JAICXG01. The sequence continues at coordinate 10,780 of CAWDEC010000019.1, forward strand.
CGCCGCGCGATTTCCTCTCTCGCTGCCGATGAATGATTACCTGCTCTCGATTCTTCTCGGCGCGCTCGAAGGGCTGACGGAGTTTCTTCCCGTTAGTTCGACCGCGCATCTCCGCATCGCGGAAGCGCTGCTGCACATCGATCTGAAGGACGGCTTCTGGAAAATGTACAGCATCGTCATCCAGCTCGGCGCTATTCTTGCCCTGACGGCTTTTTTTTGGGGACGAATCCTGAAATTCGTCGGCACCTTTCCGCGCGGCGAACGCGGCGACCGGACTGCGCTCACGCATCCGCTTAGCCTGGTTACAATAGCGTTTGTCGTCACCGCCGTGCCGGCTTTTCTCCTCACCAAATTAATCGGAAAAAATCTCGAAAACCTTCACGTCATGGCGCTGGCGCTGCTCATTGGCGGCGTCATCATGTGGCTGGTCGACGCGCTTTTCGTTAGGCCGAAAATCAACCGCATGGAAGAGATGAATCTCGTTTCGGCCATTTGGATCGGCGCAGTGCAGATTTTATCCGCGGTTTTTCCAGGCACTTCGCGTTCCATGTGCACCATCGCGGCCGGTCAGATCGCCAGCATGTCGCGCGAAGCCGCCTTGGAATTTTCTTTTTTTCTCTCCATCCCGACCATGCTGGTCGCGACCGGCTACGACTTGCTCAAGACCCTAAAGCCACATCGCACCAGCGAAGCGATCGCTCCCCTGACGATGACTTCGCATCAATGGGTCATTCTCATTTTGGGCTTCGTCATGGCCTTCCTTGTCGCCTTGGCCGTCGTCGCCTGGTTCCTGCGTTGGGTACGGCGACACGGCTTCATACCATTCGCCATTTATCGCATCCTGCTCGGTGGGGCGCTTCTTATTGCGCTGACGCGCGGAATGCTTGGCCGGTAAGCGCAAAGCGCGTAAACTTCCGCTCGTGCAAACCGAAGCCATTCTCCCCGACCTGCAAAGTTGTGTGCTCTGCGAGGATGTCCGTTGTGAATTTAACGGCATGCAAACGCTGGTCGGCGTTCTCAACATCGTCCCCACACCGAAGCTGCCGGTAAACTATATGCGTCTCTGCATCTGGACGCGGTGGTGCAGCGGTGCCGGCCGTTTTCATCAACGCTCCAAGATTGTAGGGCCGGACGACAACCTCACCATCGCGCAGGCGGAAGTGGATTTCGATCTCAAGCAGATGGAAGGACACGCCACCAACGTGCATTATTTTGGCGGCGTGCAGTTTCAGCAATTCGGCCTGCACCACGTCGAGATTTATCTCGGAGATGAATTGCGGCTGCGTTTCCCGCTCCCGGTGATCGAGATGAAACCACCCTCGACCTAGCCTAACGAATCGATCACGGAGTGGCCGTGACCGGTTCGCCTAACGAATTCGCTCTTGCCGCTATATCCGGCCAACGAGCGCCAGGATAATGAGGATGAGCAGAATCAATCCAACCCCGCCCACCGGGTAATAGCCCCAGCCCGTGCTATACGGCCAGGTCGGCAATGCCCCGATGAGAAGCAGAATCAGGATGATGATCAGAATAGTACGCATGGCCGCGAAATAACGGTTTCCCTTTGCACATGGCAATCCTTTTTTTGCATTACTCGCGGAATTAGCTTCGCGAACGCCACGTCATTCCGGCGCGGGCAAAAGCCGCTTGCGCCCGCCGGTCGTCATCCTATCTTCGGGCTTCGTGCCCACGCAGTTCTCCCAGTCCGCGACTTCCGCTCAACCGCAACGCGATGGCAAATACAATTCTCGTCGGCGCGCAATGGGGCGATGAAGGCAAAGGCAAAATCATCGACGTCCTTACGGCCAACGCCGATATCGTCGTCCGCAGCCAGGGCGGCAATAACGCCGGCCACACCGTCATCGAAGGCGGCCAGAAGTACATTCTTCATCTGATTCCATCCGGCATTCTGCGTCGGGGAAAAGTTTGCGTGATCGGCAACGGCGTCGTGATCGATCCGGTTGCCCTCGTGGGCGAAGTCAATGGATTGCGCGAGCTTGGCGTGAAGATCGGCAAAAACCTGCTCATCAGCGATTGCGCGCATCTTGTCCTGCCCTATCACCGGGCGCTGGACGAACAACGCGAGCTGCGACAGGGCCGGGCAAAAATCGGCACGACAAAGCGCGGCATTGGCCCGGCTTATGGCGACAAGGCCGCGCGCACGGGTCTGCGCATTACCGATCTGATGCAGGCTGAGCTCTTCACGGAAAAACTGCGGGCGAAAATGCTGGAGAACAACAGCATCCTCGAAGCTCTCGGTGCAAAACCGATTTCCTTCGAGAGGGTGAACGAAGATTTCCTTGGCGCCGCCGAGGCGTTGCGGCCTTTTGTCGCCAACACCGTCGTCTATCTCCATCGTGCCCTGCAGCAGGGAAAGGAAATCTTGTTCGAAGGCGCCCAGGGAACCTTTCTCGATATCGACCACGGCACGTATCCATACGTTACCTCGTCGAATACGACGGCGGGTGGTGCTTGTACCGGCACTGGCGTGCCACCGCATCGCATGGATCGCGTCGTGGGAGTAATGAAGGCTTATACGACCCGTGTCGGCGAAGGTGCTCTGCCGACTGAAGACCCGGCGATCGCGGAAATGTTGCACGAGATGGGCCGCGAATTCGGCGCCACCACTGGCCGCGCGCGGCGCTGCGGTTGGTTTGACGCTGTGGCGAGTCGTTATGCCACGATGATCAACGGCATTGACGAGCTTGCCATCACCAACCTCGATGGACTCGACACCGTCGATTCCATCAAGATCTGCGTGGCCTACCGGCTTGATGGAAAAGAAATCGACGTCCCACCCAGTGACGCCGCGCAGTTGGAACGTTGCGAGCCTGTTTATGTCGAGCTGCCCGGCTGGAAACAATCGATTGAGAACGCGCGGCGGCTTTCCGATTTGCCTAACGAGGCCGTCGAGTATGCGCGGCGTATCGCCGATCTGACCGGCGCGCGCCTAACGATGATTAGTGTCGGGCCGGCACGCGGTCAGACACTGCTGCTTTAGCAATGGCTGCCGCGAGCAAGTCGATCCCGCGTCACGTCGCCATCATCATGGATGGCAATGGCCGCTGGGCGAAGGAGCGCGGACTGTCACGCATCAAAGGCCACGAAAAAGGCGCTGATGCAGTCCGCGCCTGCGTCGAAGGATGCGGCGATTTACGCATCGAATATCTCACCCTTTATGCCTTCTCCGCCGAAAACTGGCAGCGACCCAAAACGGAAGTCGTCGCCCTGATGAACTTGCTTGAGCGCTTTCTGAAGGAAAAAACTCCCGAACTGGTCGAGAAGAATGTGCGCCTGCAGGCGATTGGTCGCCTGACGGATTTGCCGGCGGGCTGCCAACGGCAGTTGCACAAATCCATCGAGCAAACGGCCAAGAACAATGGACTCACGCTCATCCTTGCTCTCAGCTACGGCGGCCGGCTCGAAATCATCGATGGCATCAAGAGCCTGCTCCACGCCATCGCGCGCGGCCATATCGATCCGGCCATGATCGACGTCGAGATGTTCAGCAAGCATCTTTACACCCGTTACTATCCGGATCCCGACTTGCTCATCCGCACTTCGGGCGAGATGCGCCTCTCCAACTTCCTTCTCTGGCAACTTTCCTATACCGAAATGTACGTCACGCCCAAGCTTTGGCCGGATTTCGGGAAAGAGGATCTCTTTGCCGCAGTCAGGGAATTTGGCCGGCGCCAGCGGCGCTATGGCAAAGTGTAAGCGACGCGTTTCGTTCTCCATCGTTTCCGACGGTTAAGCCAAAGTTGCCCGTGGTATCGCCGGCAGTGGAAAGGCCAAAAATCAATTGCAGCGAACCGACCAGCGACCTACGGTGGGTTCCCTTTTTCAGGAGTCTTAGCTCAATTGGTTAGAGCGCCGCCCTGTCACGGCGGAGGTTGCGGGTTCGAGCCCCGTAGACTCCGGAATTTTTGCATTACAAAAATACGTTCGTTAGGTCTATCCATTGATAGTTGCTCGTTAGGCCCTAACGATGCGATGCAACCGTTGCTGCTGTTCCCGCTATGATTTGCGCAGCCGCAGCGTGGCAATCGGCGTTCCGGCTAGGGGACGGGGAGGAACGGTCCGGACCGACGCGAGGGCGGCGCGGATGATCAGCCAACTGACACTAAACGGGCTTTAGTCAGACGCGGTTTACGGCCTTGAACCAACCGAATGTGAAGGGAGAGACGATTAATCCGTGGATGACCTTTTCCTTCCCGGAGCGCTGCTTCTGAAAACCAAATAAATTCTATGGCAACCAAATCCAAATCCAAATCCTCAGCCTCGCGGTCCGGATCGAATGAGAACATCGAGATCCCGCCTATTCCGAAGGCCGCCGCCGGCGCAGCAGCGGGGGCAGTGCTCGGCGCGGTCGGCGGCCCTGCGGGGGCGGTCGTGGGCGGCGTGATTGGCGCGGTCGTAGGGAAGCGAGCCGAGAGTGGCAAGCCAATGATGCCTGCGGTAAAGCGGGTCGCACGACAAGCAGTCCGTGGAACCAAAGTGTTGGCGAAAACTGCTCGCGTCGCAGCGCCAGCCGCGAAACGCATTGTACGGTCCGTTCGACCGGGGAAAGCGACCCGGTCAACCGCCAAGAAGTCTGGGGCGAAAAAATCCTCTCAGGTTAAAGCGCGGCGCACGAAGACTACCTCTCGCGCTACCAAGCCAGCGAAGGCAAAGACCAAAGCGAAAAGCCGCTCGTCCGCCCAGAAGTCTCGCCGAGCCGTTACCGCGCGCCGTCGAGGCTAGTCCTCTCAAGGTCCGTTAAAAACCCGGCTGTTGCTGAGTCTATCCACCGCGGAGCAGCGCCGACGAAAGCAGCCGGCTGGACATCCGTCGGCAGTCGCTCCAGTCAGTTCGAATTGTCGCGCAGGACGTAAAAGAATTTTCCGTTCGCGAGGGGGGAAAAGCGTTCGAGATGATTAAGCTGGATCATCGACCGGACAATTAATTCTCGGCTAGAGCGGCGGTGGGATTCAGCCGGGCAGCGCGCCGGGCCGGCAAGTAACATGCAATCAGAGAAACGAAGATGAGCAGAAGCGGAATTGCGACGAACGTCACCGGGTCGCTCGCGCCGACACCGAAGAGCAGGTTCGCGATCACGCGTGTGAGCGCGAATGCACCCGCCAGGCCGGCAATGACGCCGATCAGGGTCACCGTCATACCTTGCCTAACCACAAGTCGGAGGATATCCGATTTCTGCGCGCCGAGCGCCATGCGGATGCCGATTTCCTGAGTGCGTTGTGTAACCGAGTAAGCCATCACGCCATAAATGCCGATGGCGGCGAGGAGCAGGGCGGCGCAGGCGAAGACCGCAAAGAGCTGCATCGAGACCCGGCGCGTGCCTAACGAGTTTATCACGACGTCGTCCATTGTGCGCACGTTGTAGACCGGCTGGTCCTTATCGAGCGCCTGGACTTCGTGCCGCAAGGTGGCAGCGAAGGCGGCAGGGTCGCCGGCGGTTCGAATCACTAGCCCCATGAAATTCCACTGGGAGTCCTGGGCGTGCGGAACGTAGATCTGCATGCCGCCCTCTCCGGTGAGTGAACCCGTCTTCGTGTCGCCGACCACCCCGACGATTTCGTGCAGGGCTTTTTCGTCGTGTCCCCGAAATCCCGCCCAGATGGAAAGGCGTTTGCCGATCGCCGCCGTGGGCGAACCGAAATGACGCTTTGCAGTCGTTTCGTTGATGATTACCACCTTCGGTCCCTCAGCATTGTCGCGAGGTTCGAAGGTGCGTCCGGAAAGCAGCGGAATTTGCAGGGCGCGAAAATAATCGCCCGTGATGGTGGAGAACATCGCGTCTTTCGCTTCGTCCACCGTGAGCGGCCGGCCTTCCGGAATAAACCCGCGTCCAATCGCATAACCACTCGCGTTGAGCGGAAGATTGACGCTGCCTCCGGCCGCTTGCACGCCCGGCACCACTTCCAGCCGTTCTATCAGTTGGCGGAAAAATTCCACGCACGGCTGATCATCTTTGTATTTCGGACCCTGCAACGCCAGGTTGGCGATGAGGACGTTGTGCGCATTGAAGCCGGGCCGAACCTCCTGAAGACGGAGGAAGCTCTTGATGAGCAATCCAGCGCCAACCAGCAGCATGAGCGAAAGGGCGACCTCACCGATCAACAGGAGGCTGCGCGCACTGGTCCGCCGATGTCCTTCGCCGCTGCGTCCGCCTTCTTTCAATGCGCTGGTGACGTCGAGCTTCGAGGCTTGAAGCGCGGGGACGATACCGAAGAGAATGCCGGTAAGCGCCGAGACGCCGAGCGCGAACGTCAGGACGCGATAATCAATCCCGACCTGCTCGAGCCGCGGCGCGCCTTCGGGCAACATCGACATCAGCACATCGGTTAACCAAATGCTAAGGAAGAGCCCTGCAACCCCGCCGATCGCCGAGAGCAGAATGCTCTCGGTCAGCATCTGCCGCAGAACGCGCGAGCGGCTCGCGCCCATCGCGGCCCGGATCGCCATTTCCTTTTGCCGCGCGGCGCTTCGGGCGAGAAGGAGATTGGCTACGTTCGCGCAGGCAATCAGCAGCACGAATCCGACGGCGCCGAGGAGCGCAAGGAGGGACGGTTTTACCTCCCGGACGAGCCGTTCCTGGAGCGTCGAAATAAACACGTCCCAGCCTTTGTTGGTCTCGTGAAACTGCTTGGCGAGCTGCGCATTGATGGCGCTGAGACGAGTTTGCGCCTGCTTCAGATCGATACCGGTATTCAGACGCGCGATCGCCGACCACACGCGGTTATCGCGCGGTTCGTCCCTGAGATTGACCGCGGTCGGCACCCAAACCTGGGTTTGCTCCGGGTATTCAAACCCCGGTGGCATCACGCCGATGATCGTGAGGGGTCTTGCGCTCATTTGGACCTGTTTCCCGACGATGGCCGGATCAGATCCAAAGCGGCGCTTCCATAAGCCGTGGCTGATGATCGCGACGGTTTGCGGCCACCCTTTGTCGTCTTGGGAGACGAACGTTCGTCCGAGAACAGGATGGACCCCGAGCACAGAGAAGAACCCGGTCGTCACACCGGCGCGCGGCACGCGTTCCGGCTCCGCCCCATCCGCACCAAATTGGGCGTTGCCGGTCCAGTAGGCGGCGGTGCTCGCGAAGAGATCGGTTTGTTGCGACCAATCAGTAAAGTCGAGAAACGAGATGTTGCTCTCGGTAATGCCGGCCGCAGGATTTTTGCCTTCGATGTAGATAATGCGTTCGGCGTCCGGAAACGGAAGCGGACGGAGGAGAACGCCGTTCACCAGACTGAAGATGGCTGTGTTCGCGCCGATGCCGAGAGCGAGCGTCGCGAGCGCGACAACCGTGAAGCCGGGCGTTTTTAGCAGCATGCGCAAGCCAAAACGCACGTCTCGAAACAGGGCCTCCAAACTATGGCCGGCCCTGAACTCTCGGATCTCTTCCTTCAATTGCTCAACGCCACCCAATTCAATCGCGGCCAAACGTCGCGCTTCCGATCTCGATGTGCCGTCGCGGATTTTGCTTTCGACAAGAAACTCGAAAGCCTGCGCCAGTTCGTCCGAAAGCTCTTGCTCGACCTTTCTCCGCCTAAACAGGTTTCGGCAAAGAGCCTGAATCCGACTGACGAAGCCTGGCATAAGTTAGGCCGTTCGGAGCGCGGCTGCGATCGCGCTCGAAACTCTGCGCCAATCGCTCGTTTCCTTTTCCAACTGACGGAGGCCGGCCTTCGTCAGCCGATAAAATTTCGCTTTGCGTCCGTTTTGCGATTCGCCCCATGAAGCGACCAGCCAACTCGCTTCTTCCATTCCGTGCAAAGCCGGGAAAAGGGAACCCGGTTTCACTTCAAAGGCGCCCTTTGTGATCTGCTCGATTCGATGCGCGATGGCCAGGCCGTGCAGCGAGCCATGCGCGAGCGCCTTGAGAATGAGTAAATCTAAAGTGCCTTGCAGCAATTCCGTCGGTCTGTTTCTTCGTATAGACATTCTGTATCACAAAATACCGGGATACGTATAGACTGTCAATAGGAGCCCGCGCAAGAAGAGCCGGATGTCAAAAAGGTCCCAACGATACTCCGTAAACTAGAAAAAGTGTTGTCTTTGCCTTTCGCTGAAGACAGATAAGGAGATCGATAAGTGTCGTTCTAAGGACAAACGAAAAGTTCTACTGCCAACTTACCAAGGACACTTACGACCATTGCTGCTCGCGGAGGCCTGTGAACGTCGTCGCAGACAGTGTCAAGAGTGTCGCTTTCTATTCTACGCATTCTTCCCAAGTCTTAACCGTGCCCACCTAATGCCTTAGGTTGTGGCGCAGGCGGCGTAGTTGCTCTCTGACGTGCACCATGCCTCTCGGGCATGCTGAGGAAAGAAACATAGTCTTTCATCACAGTTATATGCGGTCGGATGTTATCAGCATGAGCAAAACGATCAAAGCAATTGAGCGTCATCTGATAATGCCAGTTCGGCCCGTCCGATCCGCCTATTGGACGGACCGGTCCCGTAGCAGGTTCGGGCTTCAATCTCTGGGCTCAAAGCTCGTCGCCGAGTGGCAGCAACGCGGACCAGAGACACTTTCCGGATACACATCTCGAAAGTTGCGGCTGGCCTTTGCGCCGGCGGAGGCAGTGATCACCCTGAGTGCCGCCAGTTAGGCGATTCAGCCATGGTTACAATGTCTATTTTTTGGTGCCTGGTAATCTGGCTCTTTAGAATCAAACCCGAAGAGCCTGAGAAAAGGAGACGATCAGGATGAAGGCGATCTTCGACGATAACATTTACGCAGACCTCCAACGAGAGATTCACGAAGCTTTGTTGGCGCAGAACCCGGGCTGGATTCTACGGAATGGCGATTCTCCTACCTGTGACTCTTACGATGCGCGATTCGCGGAGCTGCTCATTCAAACGGTTCCAACGAGGCGGAACGGACTGAAGCAAAGCAACACTCATCAATTTCAAGACGAATTCCAACCCCCTGCACGCGTCGGTACGACGCATCACACACTATGAAGAAGACGAACATAATCATTGCGGGCGGCGGATTCGCCGGGCTCTACGCAGCAAAATATCTAGACAAACATCTAGCACGGCGTCCGGACATCGAAGTAACGCTGATCGCACGGGAGAATTTTATTCTCTTCACACCGATGTTGCATGAAGTGGCGGCGGGCGATCTGGCACCCGGCGACATTGTGAATCCGCTGCGTCGCATTCTGCGCCATGTCACTGTGATCGAAGCCGACGTGGAAGATGTCGATCTTAGTGCAAGGAAAGTTCGATGCGCGCATGGGCTCGATCGGACTGAGCTCGAGCTCGACTTCGATCATTTGCTGCTCGCGCTCGGTTCAGAGACGAACTTCTTCGACAACGCCGGCATCCGAGATTGGGCAGTGACGATGAAAAATCTGAGCGACGCGGCGCTGCTGCGAAATCGAATCGTGGCGTTCTTGGAAGAAGCGACGCTGGAGAAGGATGCAGCCGCGCGCCGGCAATGGCTCACGTTCGTGATCGCGGGCGGAGGATTTGCCGGCGCGGAAACAGCCGGCGCGGTGAACGATTTCGTTCGCGAGACAGCGAAGTTCTATCCTCGTTTCGGAGACGAAGAGATTCGCGTCGTTGTGATTCATCCCGGCGATTATTTGTTGCCCGAGCTCGGCGAAGATCTCGGTCGTTATGCCGAAGGGAAGATGCGCGAGCGCAAAGTGGAAGTGATCAAAGGCGCGCGCGTGGCGAACTACGATGGATGGGTGGTTACGTTAAACAACGGCATAGCGATTCCCGCCGCGACACTTATTTGGACTGCAGGAGTGAAACCCAGCCCGGTGGTCGCGGCTTTGCCGTGCCCAAAGGAGAAAGGACGAATCGTTGCAGACGAGTATCTCCAGGTTCGTGGATTCACCGGACTATGGACTGCGGGGGATTGTGCGGCTGTTCCGGATGGCTACGAAACGGGGAGGTTTTTCCCGCCCACTGCGCAGCACGGGATGCGTGAGGCGGTGACCGCCGCGAAAAACATCGAGCGAACGATTCTCGGACGACCGCTGCGGCCGTTTCGATATCGAACCATGGGCATGCTCGCGAGCATCGGCCATCGCACCGGCGTGGCGAGCATGTTCGGATTCAAGTTCTCCGGTTTCATCGCGTGGTGGATGTGGCGCTCGGTTTATCTCGCGAAGCTGCCGCGCCTGGTGAAGAAACTGCGTGTGGTGATGGCGTGGACGCTCGATCTTTTGTTCGGCCGCGACATCGAACAGATGATCACGTTGCGCGATGTCGAAGAGCTGAGTGACCAGTGGGCGCGTCATTCAACTCGGCAAAAGAGTCTCGCTCACGGAGCGGGACATTCGCCTATAGCCGTAAACTAACGCATTTCCGCGAACGCTTCTTTCGCGCACAGGCAGAATTTCTCCGCCGCCGGACCAAGTTTTCCTTTTCGCGTCAGGATTCCGATTACGACGCGTTTGGGCTCCGGCGTTAGGCGCAGGAGTTTGATCCGATCGCCGAAGACATGGTCACTGAACGAGTCGGCGGCGAGGGCGACGCCCTTGCCGGCACTGACGTCGGAAAAAACACCGGACCAACCGTCATGCTCCTCCACGATGTGCGGTTTATCATTCACGCGCGCAAAAATCGCGGCGAGGTATTCCCGGTAACGAGGGTAATCGTCATGAATGAGCCCAATGAATGGTTCGCGCGCTGCGTCTGCCAGCGAAACTGACTGTTTTCTCGCAAATGGATGATCCCGCGAGACCGCCAGACAAACGCGCGCAGTCGCCAGCTGCTCGAAGCGGAGTTCCTCGAGCGCGTTTGCTTTGAGCGGAGGAAGGAGGATCGCAAGCTGCAGCCGGCCATCGCGGACGCCGGCGATGTTCTTCTCGACGGGCCAATCGTGGAGCTTCACCCGAACATTCGGCATCGCTTTTTGATAGGCACGAAGGAGCTGGGGCATGATGTCCGCCGTCGAGAGCGGCCAATCACCGACGTGCACCTCCGTCTCGCCCTTACCGGCAATCGCGCGCACTTTTCCCACCGCGTCATCGGTGTGCTTCAGAATCGCGCGAGCTTCATCGAGAAAGGCGCGGCCGGCGTCGGTGAGGCGAACCGACTTGGAGGTTCGCTCGAGTAACCGCACACCCATTTCATCTTCCAGATCGCGAATCTGCCGACTCAGCGACGGCTGCGAAACATGTAATCGTTGCATCGCGGCGCGCGAGACGTTCTCCATCTCGGCCACGGCGACGAAGTAGCGCAGGTGCCGCAGTTCCACGGTCGATGAGTCTATGCCTGCCAGGCATGCCGAGGCAAGAAACATAGTCTTTCACAAAGCCGGCCGCGCGGGGTGATCGTCTCTTTAACAAACGAGAGGAAAATATGATCAAGAAAACTAAACAGAACGCGGCGAAGTATTCGTCGATCCTTATGCTCCTGCTGCTTGGGTTTGGCAGCGGTTGTTCGCGGAAGGCGGCGGAAGTCGGCCCACCGCCCCCGGAAGTAGTCGTGGCTGCGGTGATGACTCAGGATGTCCCGGTGGAGCGCGAAGGCGTGGCCACACTCGAGGGTTTCATCACCGCGACCATCAACGCGCAGGTGCAGGGTTATCTCACTTCGCGTGATTACAGGGAAGGCGGTGTCGTTAAGAAGGGCGACCTCCTTTTTCAAATTGATCCGCGCCCATATGAAGCCGCGCTTGCCCAAGCGCAGGGTAACCTGGCCACCGCGCAAGCCAACAAGCTGAAATCGGAAGCCGATGTAAAACGCGCTATCCGCTTGTTTGAACGAAAAGTGATTAGCGACCAGGAACGGGACACCTACATCAATGCTGCCTCAGTAGGTAACGGGAATGTCCAATCAGCGGAAGCAGCGGTAAGACAAGCAGAGATCAACCTTGGTTATACCAAAATCACTGCCCCGATTGATGGGATCGTCGGCATAGCGAAAGCACAGGTAGGCGATCTGGTCGGGCCGGGCACTGTAGCATTAACAACCATTTCTCAGCTCGACCCGATCAAGGCCGTGATAAACCTCGGCGAGCAGTCGTTTACCGAATTTCTAACTAATCATCCGGCTGCGGACGAACGCGAGCGCTACCTGAAAGGACTGCAGTTCGACCTTATCCTTGGAAATGGAGCTCTCTTCCCACATAAAGGCGAGTTCTATGCGGAAGATCGAAATCTTGACGCACAGACAGGCGCGATCCGGATCGAATTGACCTTCCCTAATCCTGGAAACCTTCTGCGGCCTGGCCAGTTTGGAAAGGTCCGCGCTGTCATCGAACAGCAGCGAGGTGCTCTGGTTATTCCACAGGAAGCGGTTACTGAAGTCCAGGGCAATCAGACGGTCGCGATTGTTGGTAACGACAGCACCATAAGCATTCGCCAGGTCACGATGGGTGAGCGCGCAGGCGGAATGTGGCAAGTCACTAAAGGTTTGAAGCCGGGCGAGAAGGTCGTGGTGAAGGGAATGCAGAAAACCCAGCCAGGTAGCCCGGTGCGAGTCACTGAGTGGTCGCCGTCAGGCGAGCAGCTGGCGTCTAATGAGTCCGCGCAGATAAAGGAGAACTAAGCCATGTCAGGATTTTTCATCAGACGCCCAATCGTGGCAATTGTGATCGCCGTTTTGATGGTGCTGATTGGCGCCATTTGCCTGACTATTCTACCCGTCTCGCAGTACCCCGAAATCGTCCCGCCCGAGATCCAGGTGACCACGCATTACACCGGCGCGGATGCAGTCACGATTGAGCAATCAGTCGCCGCGCCACTCGAGCAGAAGATGAGTGGGGTCGATAAGATGAACTACATGTATTCGACTAACGCCAATAATGGCGACATGCGGTTGATCGTGAATTTTGACCTCGGAACCGATGTAAATATCGACCAGGTTCTTACTCAGCTACGTGTTTCACAGGCGCAATCGCAGTTACCCCAAGACGTCAATAATTTTGGCGTAACGACCCAGAAATCGGTCACAGCGCCGCTCATGCTCGTGGCGGTGACTTCTCCCAAAAGTAGCTATGACGATATTTTCCTGGCTAACTACGCTTACATTAACCTGGTTGATCCACTGCTGCGCCTGCCCGGAGTTGGCAACGTCCAGGTCTTCGGCGCCGGCCAATATGCCATGAGGATGTGGGTCAAGCCCGATCAGTTAGCCAGGTTAGGCTTGACCGTCCCGGACATTATCAGCGCAGTACAAAAGCAGAATAATGTCAATCCTTCCGGTCAGATCGGCGGTGCGCCTATTCCAAAAGGCCAGAAGTTTACGTACACGGTTCGCGCGCAGGGTCGTCTCAGTACGCCCGAGGAATTTGGTAACATCGTTCTACGGGCTAACAAAGATGGCTCTTACGTGCGGGTAAAGGATGTCGCGCGAATTGAGCTTGGCGCACAGACTTATCAAACGAAGAGCCGCTTGAATGGCAAGCCCATCGCCCTCCTTGGCATTTACCAACTGCCGGGTAGCAACGCGCTTGAGACGGCCAAAGCCGTTCGCCAATACATGGCGGAAGCTAAACAGCGCTTTCCGGCCGACATGGATTATGTCGTCTCGCTCGACCAGACACTTTCGGTCACCGAAGGAATGGATGAGATCGTTAAGACACTGGTCGAAGCGATCGCACTCGTCGTTATCGTTGTTTTCGTTTTCCTGCAAAACTGGCGCGCAACGATTATTCCACTTTGTGCCGTGCCGGTTTCGCTAGTCGGAACCTTTGTCCTGTTTCCGTTATTTGGCTTCTCGATTAACACCCTGTCATTGTTTGGCCTTGTCCTCGCCATAGGTCTGGTGGTGGATGACGCCATCGTCGTAGTGGAAGCAGTGGAACACCACATTGGGCAAGGCAAGTCGCCGCGGGACGCGACGTTGCAGGCCATGCGTGAAGTATCCGGGCCGGTTATAGGTGTGGCCTGCGTGCTCGCGGCGGTCTTTATTCCGACGGCGTTCCTGCCAGGAATAACTGGCCGGTTGTATCAGCAGTTCGCACTTACTATCGCCTTCTCAGTTATCTTCTCTGCCTTTAATGCACTCTCGCTTAGTCCAGCGCTTTCCGTCCTGCTGTTGCGGCCGCGCAAGCAACTGGGTGGGCCACTGGGCTGGTTCTTTGGCTGGTTCAACCGCATCTTTGGCAGCCTAACGAATGGCTATGTGAACTGTTCACGGCATGCGATTCGCAAGACAGTAATAAGTCTCGCCCTGCTCGCGCTCTTCTTTGTCGGCGCCGGCTGGTTCGGCAAGAAGTTGCCCAGCGCCTTCATGCCGGAGGAAGACCAGGGCTATTTTTACATGGCCTTGCAGTTACCGGACGCGGCGTCGCTCGAGCGCACTGACGAAGCCGTGCACAAGATCGAAGATCTCCTTCGTAAGACACCTGGTGTGGAATACGCCACCAGTGTGGTCGGATTTAATCTGCTTAGCTTCGTCCAGACAACTTATAGCGGGTTCTTTTTCGTCACCTTGAAGCCATGGAGCGAACGAACCAAGCCGGAAGAGCAATTTGAAGCGATCAAGCTGCGCCTGAATCAGCAGCTCTACGGCCTAACCGACGGGATTGCCTTTGCTTTCTCGCCACCGGCGATTCCCGGCGTCGGCACGTCTGGGGGTTACACCTTGATGTTGGAGGACCGCTCGGGGAAAGATATTAAGTTCCTGGCTGACAACGTGCAGAAGTTTATGGAGGCAGCGCACAAACGTCCCGAGTTAGGCATGATGTTTACGACCTTTCTGCCAAATGTGCCGCAGCTCTTTGCCGACGTAGACCGCGACAAGGTGCTCAAACAGGGGGTCGACATCAGCCAGGTGTATCAGACTCTGCAGAGTTTCATGGGCGGTTACTTCGTTAACTACTTCAACCGCTTTGGACGAACCTGGCAGGTTTACGTTGAGGCAGAAGGCGATTACCGCACCGATCCGATCAATATGCGTCAATTCTACGTCCGCAATGCGAACAACGAAGCCGTCCCGCTCGACGCCCTGACCACGATCAGGAACGATGTCGGGCCGGAGTTCACCACGCGTTACAACGCTTATCGTTGCGCGCAGATCAACGGCGCCCCTGCGCCCGGCTATAGCTCTGCCCAGGCGATGAAAGCGTTGGAAGAAGTTTATCAGCAAACCATGCCGCAAGAAATGGGCTACGACTGGATGGGCATGTCCTTTCAGGAAAAGAAGGCAGCGAAAGGTGTTTCGCCACTCGCGGTCTTCGGCCTGTCGCTCGTCTTTGTCTTTCTAATCCTGGCGGCGCTGTATGAAAGCTGGTCATTACCGTTTGCCGTCCTGCTTAGCACGCCGGTCGCGGTCTTCGGTGCCTTCCTTACCTTGTTTTTGCGGCATATGGAGAACGATGTCTATGCGCAGATAGGTCTAGTTATGTTGATCGGTCTGGCAGCTAAGAACGCCATTCTCATTGTCGAGTTTGCCAAGGCCGAACACGAGAAAGGCAAGTCGCTGCTTGACGCCGCCTTGGAAGGCGCGCGCCTGCGCTTACGTCCTATCCTCATGACCTCGTTCGCCTTTATCTTTGGTTGCTTACCTTTATGGTTCGCAAGTGGCGCCGGCGCAGAAGCCCGGCGTGTGCTTGGCTCGACCGTTATCGGCGGAATGCTCGCGGCCTCAGGCATCGCGATTTTCCTCATTCCGGTGACATTTTATGTGGTTGAGCGGATCGCAACCGGACGCAAATCGGTTAAAGCAGAGAGGGCGGCGCTACCTGCTGGTGAGCCGGTGACCGTCTAGAAGGAGCTATGCGCGCTACTCAGCGATCATGCTACATGCTATGGACATAGCCATCGTTACTGCATTAACTGGTATTTTCGGTTCACTGTTGGGCGGTTCAGCAAGTGTGGCGACTGCCTGGGTCACGCAGAGAACATCGAACAAGCGCAAGGAATTACATGCTGGGCTAACCAGGCGCGAAACGCTCTACGGCCAATTTATCAATGAATGCTCGGCCCGCGCGTTGGATTCGTTTGAGAACACTCTTGATAAGAGCGAAACGCTGTTATCAATCTACGCTCTACTTAACCGCATCAGGCTCTGTGCGTCAGACGCGGTTCTGGCCGAGGCGGAACGAGCGTTGACAGCTATCGCTGAACAATACTTCAGGCCGAATCTTTCTGTCCAACAACTGCGCGGGTTGATTCGCGATGGCGCCGACGCTGATCCGCTCAAGTCATTCGCGGAAGCTTGTCGAGTCGAACTCCGATCGATGCAGAAAGCTTTGTAGGCCCAGGGTGAATCTAATAAACCTCGTAAACGCGGTCAGCGTTCGCCGCGGGCAAAGAAAAACAATACGTCGACGAAAAGTTGCCTGCACGTGTTGGCCGATGCAGACCGGACGCCGTCCGGATCGACCATCATGAACTCGCGGCACTTCTCGGCACAGTCTCTCCAAATTTTCTGTAAGGTCGCCGCTGCTTTGACTATGAGTGAGCGGTGAAGAGTTACTGTTACCTTGCTTCCCGGACCATTGCGCGCACGTTCTTGTGTCCGTTCGTCCGTCTGCAAGTCTGGCGCACTCATGGCACCGTAGAACCGGCCGGTGCGGCGGTGCTGGTAGCCAATCACATTTCGCATTTCGATCCGCTCTTCCTCTCGATCGCCTTCGACCGGATGATTGACTGGATGACGACCGAGGAATTCTACGCCAACCCGCTGGCAGCGGCCTGGCTTCGTGCGGTCAATACCTTTCCGGTAGACCGTTCGCGGCCGGACCGTCGCGCATTGCGGCTTGGGGTGGAGCGGCTGCGCGCTGGGCGGATGGTGGGAGTGTTTCCCGAAGGCGGCATTCGCGCGGGCGTTACTTCCGTTCTTGAAGGCGCCGCACCCAAGAGTGGCGCGACGGCGCTCGCTCGGTTGACTGGCGCTCGGATCATTCCCTGTGTGATTCTCGGCACAGATCGTCTTTACGCCACCCGCAGCTGGCGGCCCGGCCCTCCCCGCATTCAAGTCTGGGTGACCGTCGGCCCACCGTTTTCTGTGGCGGGAACAAACAGCGCTCAGGCGAACGTGCATCTGGCCGGTGCCTTGCGGGAATTATGTGCGGCGGCGACTGCGCATTTCAATCTCGGTCCTCAGGATTTACCTGCCACGCCGCAGCGACGCAAAGGGCGGGACGCACAAGCGACGCCTAACGAGTAAAGGAAATGAGATCGCTCCTGCATCGTGGTTTTGGGCTGACGGTCGATCACCTGCTTTGTGGCACCGTAGCATTACTGCACCGCCGCCACGCGCGACGCGTCTCAACACGCGACGCGGTCGAAGAGTATGTCTCCGCCTGCGAGCGACAAACGCGTGCCCAGCATTTTGCGCTGCCGGCCCTGATGGAGGATTTTCGCGCGGAAGTACCAGAGACCATCGGTTGGTCGAGTCCGGCCATGTCGGTCGCTGAATTCCCCGTGAATGGACGGGCGCGCGTCATCCTTTATCGAGTAAAGCCGGAGGCCCCGACAGTCATCATGTTGCACGCGCTAATGTCGACCTCGACTGTCGGCTACCGACGCTGGGCGCAACGCTTCAACGCGCTCGGCTGGAATGCAGCCTTTGTGCATCTCCCTTTTCATTATTCGCGGCGTCCGCGCGGACATCTGAATGGCGAGCTATGCTGCACCGCCGATCTCATCCTTACGGGTGACACTGTGCGGCAGGCGGTCGTCGAGATTCGGCAACTCTTGGCATGGCTGCGGGCGGAAGGTGGTCGTGAGTTTGGGTTGCTGGGAACAAGCTACGGTGGCTGGGTGGCCGCGCTCCTCGCTTCACTGGAGCCGGATCTGCGCTTTCTCGCGCTGCTCGCTCCTCTGGTGAACATCGGCCATGCATTGTATGAGGGTCCGACGAGTTGGACGATCCGCGGACAGCTTGTGCGGGCCGGATTGGAACGCGCGCTAGTGGATCGCCACGCCCACCTTTCGTCCCCGCTTCGGGCGCTACCGGCAGGCGATGTTGCGGAACGAACGGTCATCATCGGCGGGGCCTTTGATCGTATCGTGCGGTCCACCGATCTTGCTGCATTGCGCGAGACATGGCCGGGCTCCGAGTTAATCACCGTGCCGCAAGCGCATTTCGGCTACGGCATGATTCCGCAGGCGGTAGCGTGGTTATCAGCGCGTGGCTTGCTGGCACCGGGCTGCGCTTAGGTGGACTTCACGCTGGGAAGCCGTCGTTGCAGCGCTTGGTTAGGGTATTCTTTCACCGAGAGCACGGCTTCTTGTGAGCGACAATATTCGGTGGAGTGGTTGGTAGACAACCCCGCGACTATTTAAACACGAGATGAGCCACACAAGCAATTTACCGCAAAGGAATGGGCACGATCGATACGCAATACTCATTTTGCACCCGCTTGGCAAGACGCATTGCCACCAGAGGAGTCATAATCAGCCTAAGTCCTTTGTGAGCCGAGATTATTACGAAGAGATCGAATCGGCCGTTTGTGGGACGGGATTCTTTTAGCTGTCGTGCAGGAGGGAAGGAGGGAGTGGCGAAATCTTTTCGCCTCTCAGTTTATCCGATTCGCTCTGTGCAAGCCGCCAGATTTTGGAATCATTCGGCAATGTTTTGGTTGGTGGCGGACGAATGGAAATGTATGTGGGAGTTCCTGTAAGGTTAAAATCTACAAACCGTTGCAATGGAAAGTTGCTGAACTCAGTCTCTGATTTCAGATAATCAAGGGCAGCGGTCTTGGCGATCCTCCCAGCCAATTTCACCTTTTGAAGAGCCGTTAGCGCGGAAACCCTGAGATGTTTCCCCTTACTGGCGTTTGCTAAGGCTGTAGCAGTCACCTCGATAAGCATGTTTGCGGTCGCTTGAGGGGTAGTAACTATGTTGGCATCCATTCCAAAGGCGATATGAGCGAAAAAGCAATACGTGTCCTTCTTAACTAGAGTGGGCTTCTTATGGATTCTACTTCTGGGCAGGCCCGGAATAGCACCCTGTAAGTCTGGGCAGTTGAAGTAGGATCTGGGATTGAAAGTCTGTTCCGCCAGACATGCAGCGCGGCTTTTGATGTTAGAGATCATGACGTTTGTTCAGATACTTCAGTCGCGCATGGAACCAGAACCACCCTCGCGAGACGCATAATGAGATGTCGCCTCCGTTCGGTAGACTCAGTACTCCAGTTGGGCCTGAAGGTCGCGTAAAGCGGTGCCCCAACGAAGATTTAGCGCCCTGCGGACGGGATCAGGCCGGGCTAAAGATGCGATGAAACGTCGAGTGACGTAACTGACATGAGGTTACTCCAGATCCGGTCAATGTCGACATTAATCGGACCCTTTTAGGAAGACGAGCGCGCCAGACCCCACAGCCCGGCATTCACTTCAACGTCATCGAGGTGGGGAAGGGCCCGTCACTCGAAGCGATGAGGAGTTTTGCCGAGATCGCACTAATCTCAAGACGTAGGTGTCCGGACCGCGCTGGCTTTGTCTTCACTTAATGGCGAATCACTCGCAGCCTCCGCTTTCGGGCTCGAGGACCAGTCTGCGTGCGTCCGCATAGGGTGGGATTTCCGGCGAATCGCCGGCACGCAACTTTTCCTGAACGCCGCGCCAGAACTTCGAATCAAACAGATCACCGTGCCGCTTGATGAGCGCGATCCGTGCTGGTTCCGGAAAGGAGAGAAAGTTGGGGAACTCCTCCGGAAAAATATCGCCTTCCCGGACCGGGAACCACGGTTCGGCGGATAGCTCTTCCTCATAAGTTCGGGGCTGCGGCAGCTCGCGGAAGGTGCAATCGGTCAGCAGACAAAGCTCATCGTAATCATAGAAGACGACTCGGCCGCGTCGGGTGAGTCCGAAATTTTTTGTCAGCAGATCACCCGCAAAAATATTCGAAGCGGCCAGATCTTTAATCGACTGCGCGTAATCGCAGGCTGCGGCGATCGCCGTCTGCGCGTCGCATTCGCGGAAGAGGAGATTGAGCGGCCGAACCCGTCGCTCGACGTAGACGTGCGCGATCACCACATCGTCGCCATCCACTCGGACGGTGCCACCGGCTTCGCGCTTTAGATCGGCCAGCAAGGAAGGCTCGAAGCGATCGCGCGCGATGCGCAGAGTGCTCGAACTCATGCGCTTCGACGAGGCGCCCGGCACGGTCATGCTCGAAAACCATCCGATAGCGACCCATCACATCCGCGCGATCGATATCCTTCGGGGCATCGAACCTGTCGCG
The DNA here is from genome assembly GCA_963801255.1 of uncultured Verrucomicrobiae bacterium. GTDB lineage: Bacteria > Verrucomicrobiota > Verrucomicrobiia > Chthoniobacterales > UBA10450 > JAICXG01. Next base: position 30,892 of record CAWDEC010000019.1, read on the forward strand.
GATCAATTTAAAGACGACGTCATAACTGGGCAGTGTGAAGACGAGCATAACCATGCCTCGCGCGCCTTCCGCCGGCATGAAATGGTCGCGCGAATTCTCCAGATGGCGGACGAAATCGCGGTAGAATTCCGTCTTGGCATGACGGTTGAAACCGATCGCGTTGTAGAGATCGGCAACCCGTTTGCCCGGCATCAATTGCCGCAGCCATTGCACCAGCTCGTAGGCCGACGGTGCCGCCACCCGGAAATAGGCGCGCGTGTAGGAAAACAAAATCGCCAGATCGCTTTCGCCGATCAAGACCGCATCCAGCGCGAGCCCGGACTCATTTGGGTTACGCAGGCACAACGCGATTGGTGTCGCTGTCTCACCGGTCATGACGCGACCCACCAGGTACGCGCCTCGTTCGCGATAAAAAACGCTCCGGAAAATCTCGAGCGTCGCGGATTCGCAGTTCCCAATCGCCGCAGCGATACGGTCGGCGGCAGCGGCACTCGTTGCTTCGAGACGAAACCAGCAGTCCCTCGAAAACCCGGCATCCCGCGTGTCGGTCAGCGCGTCCTTGAGCAAATCCGCCAGGACCGCTCCCGCGTAGCGCCGGCATAGCTCTTCGCTTTGTTTGTTAGGCGGAGCATCAAAGTCGGTGTCGACGAACTCGATTGTCGGGTCCACGCCTTCGGTGGCGAAGACGCGCCGGGTGAGCGAATTGAAAAAACTCTCGGCGATCTCCCAGCGAATCGAACGAGTGATGAGCGACGAATACACTGCTTTCGTCGCCCGCCAGTCCGGACGTGCCTCAAAACGCGCACCCATCAGATCGCGCACCCGACTCGTTAGGCCAGTTAGCACCCGGGAATAAAGCTGTAGCCGCTCGGCCGCGTCGTCGTGACCGCCCCGCCAGTCGCGCGTCAGGAAACGTTCGCGTCCGCGCCGCGTGATCTCGTCGAAACGCGCCTCGTAATCCCGAAAGGCGTTCTGCGCCTCTTCCGCGCAGAGAGTCGCCAGCCGGCTATCGGTCCGTGTGGATGACGGCACCGAAAGATGCGTTTCGCTCAATGAAATTGTTCTTCTTCGGTCGACCCGTGCAGAGCCGCGGTCGAGCATTCACCGCCAGCGATGACCCGGGCGACGTCGTCAAAATAGCCGGTGCCGACTTCGTGCTGATGTTTGGTCGCGGTGTAACCGTCGGCTTCGGCGGCAAACTCCGACTCCTGCAACTCGGAGTAGGCGGCCATCCCGCGGTCACGATAGCCGCGTGCGAGCTTAAACATACTGTAGTTGAGAGCGTGAAACCCGGCCAGGGTGACGAATTGAAACTTGTAGCCCATCGTGCCGAGCTCGCGCTGGAACTTCGCGATCGTTGCGCCGTCGAGCTTCGCTTTCCAATTGAAGGAAGGTGAGCAGTTATAGGCGAGCAGTTGGCCCGGGAATTTCGCATGAATGCTATCGGCGAACTTTTTTGCTTCCGCCAGGTCGGGTTTGGAAGTTTCACACCAGAGCAGGTCCACGAAAGGTGCATAGCAAAGGGCGCGCGCAATCGCCTGATCGATCCCGGCGCGGACGCGAAAGAAGCCTTCGACGGTTCGTTCGCCCGCCAGGAAGGGATGGTCGCGCTCATCGACATCGCTGGTCAGGAGCTCCGCGCCGCCCGCGTCGGTCCTTGCGATAAGAATCGTCGGCACCTGGCAGACATCAGCGGCCAGCCGGGCTGCGGTGAGATTGGCAATCGCGGCCCGTGTCGGGATGAGAACCTTGCCGCCCATGTGGCCGCATTTCTTCTCGCTCGCAAGCTGATCCTCGAGATGCACTCCGGCTGCACCGGCCTCGATCATTGCCTTGATCAACTCAAAAACATTGAGCGGTCCCCCGAAGCCGGCTTCGGCATCCGCCACGATCGGGACGAACCAGTCGATATCATTCTTACCTTCGCTGTGCGCAATTTGGTCGGCGCGCTGCAACGCCTGGTTGATTCGCCTAACGACTGCTGGAACACTGTTCGCGGGATAGAGGCTCTGGTCGGGATACATCTGCCCGGCAAGATTCGCGTCCGCTGCGACCTGCCAGCCGCTGAGATAAATTGCCTTTAACCCTGCCTTCACCTGTTGCACCGCCTGGTTGCCGGTGAGCGCGCCGAGCGCGGGAATGAATGGCTCGCTCTGCAACAGGTTCCATAACTTCTCCGCACCTCGGCGGGCGAGAGTTTGATCCAGCACCAGACTACCTTGCAGCCGTTGCACATCGCCTAACGAGTAGGTGCGTTTTACCCCTTTCCACCGCGGGTCGTTGGACCAATCAGTCGATTTTGTCATAGCCGGGCAGGGTCAGGAATTCGACGAACACGTCGTTGGTCGTGATTTGATCAAAGAGGTCACGCGCCGTGTCGAACTTATCTCCGGCGAAGCGTCTTACCTTCATCAGCTCTTGGTCAAGCATGCTGCGGAACAGTTCCTTCGTCACTTTGCGACCATCGTTCAACACCCCGCGCGGATGGCGAATCCACTGCCAGACCTGAGCGCGTGAGATTTCCGCGGTGGCGGCATCTTCCATCAAATTAAAGAGCGGGACGGCGCCGTGGCCGCGCAGCCAGGCTTCAAGATATTGCACACCAACGCTGATGTTCAGGCGCAAACCGGCCTCGGTGATCGGCTCGCTTGGACCAAAATCGAGCAGGTCTTTCGCGCCTACCTTCACGTCGTCACGCTTGCGCTCGATCTGATTCGGTTGCGGCATTTTCGCGTCAAAAGCATCGAGCGCGAGTTGCACCATACCGGGATGCGCGACCCAGGTGCCATCGTGTCCGTCGTGCGCTTCGCGCTCCTTGTCCGCGCGCACTTTGGCAAACGCTTCTTCGTTCGCTACCGAGTCGCTTTTTACCGGAATCTGCGCCGCCATTCCGCCCATCGCGAAAATATTGCGGCGATGACACGTCTTGATGCAGAGGAGCGAATAGGAACGCATAAAATGCGTCGTCATCGTGATCAGCGCGCGATCCGCGAGGAGGAAGTCGGGCTTGTTCCGAAACCGTTTAATACAGGAAAAAATGTAATCCCAGCGGCCGCAATTCAGCCCGGCCGAATGCTCGCGCAGTTCGTAGAGAATTTCGTCCATTTCAAAGGCGGCCGGGATCGTCTCGATCAGGACTGTGGCGCGGATCGTTCCCTCCGAGATGCCGAGCTCATCCTGCGCCAGCTTGAAGACATCGTTCCAGATGCGCGCTTCGAGATGGCTCTCCATTTTCGGCAGGTAAAAGTACGGGCCGCTCCCCCGTTTGATCAGCTCTCTCGCGTTGTGAAAGAAATAGAGTCCAAAATCGAAAAGCCCACCGGCGACCGGCTCGTCTTCGATGAGTAGATGCTTCTCGACCAGATGCCAGCCACGCGGCCTAACGAGCAGGACCGCGACGGCATCATTAAGCCGGTATTCTTTGCCTTCGGGACTAGTGAAAGCGATCGTGCGCCGGATCGCGTCTCGTAGATTAATCTGGCCCTCGATCATGTTCGCCCAGGTGGGCGAGTTCGCGTCTTCGAAATCGGCCATGAACACCTTCGCGCCGGAGTTGAGGGCGTTGATCACCATCTTGCGATCAGTGGGTCCCGTGATCTCGACCCGCCGGTCGCGGAGATCCGGCGGAATCGGAGCGCATGTCCAATCACCTTCGCGGATTTCCTTAGTCTCAGACAGGAAGTCGAGCGTTTCGCCGCGATCGAACGCCGCCTGTCGTTGTTGGCGGCGTGCCAGGCATTCTAACCGCCGCGCATTGAACTTCCGTTGCAACTTCGCGACGAAGGCGAGCGCTTCCGGAGTTAGGATTTCCTCAAACGTGGGTCTGATCTCGCCGAGAATCCGGACGCCTTGTGGAGTCCGAGCTTGATCGACTTTTGTCATGAGATCATGAGTTCTCTCGGGAAAGATTTCGGGCTTAATACGATCACGCTTTCGCTAAGGCCGCTCGTCGATTGCCGTCGAGCGTGAAACACATAACCCAGCTGATCGGGCGCCGTGACATGCGATGTGTAAGGGTCTAGCTCGTGGTCGTTACATTATCGGAGCATTCGTCGATAGCGCTTAGGCCGCCAGGTCAATCTCATGCATGCGTGCGCCGACGCCTTCCTATGCTGCACGCTTCGCAGGCGCGGCGTTACCGAAAAACTCAATAACGTTTCGCGGCTCGTTCTTGCCATTTTCACCGGGGGTCAATTCGAAGGTGAGCTTTTTGCTGCCGATCTCGCTTAAGGCGATATCAGCGGCTTGCATACCAGGCGATAGAGGCCACCATTGGTTTGTGGCCGAGATTGAGCTGCCGAACACGGCGTGAGACCATATTCACCAAAATTCCCTGGTTAGGGACAATTTCCAAGGCTGCTTTGAGAAGTTCGGCTTTCATAAGTTATGAGATGTTGACGGTATGCGCACTGACGGTGTTCGTCGTTACGCTTCCTCTAGTTCAATTCTGCGACCGTACCTCCGTAGCAAAGTTTCCTCATCTTATGAGTCCACACCAAATCTGCCCAAGATCTTGCGCAGCTTTGCGCTCGAATAAGCGCCGGACGACCATCGCCTTCCTCAACATAAGGCTTCTTTCGTGCTTTCCTAATGAAAAGAAATCCAGGTCAAAAGGGCGCTGGAGCTTAACTAGGGATCGTTTGAGTGTGCAAAAGCAACGCGCGCGGGTTCATTGCGCGGTTCCCGCAAAGTCCGCGAGCCGAGTCAGGGAGAAACTTGATCGATCAGCTTGAGCGCGGAACCGCCACTGAGAACCGCCTATGCCGATTTGCCCGACACCAAACGGTGAGAATCTGAACAAGATTTGAATAACACGAAATCGGGTGTGACTATGACAGCTGGATAAATGCGTGCAGCGCAACGCTTGCAATAAAGTCACGATCAGAGTGATGAACAGAAACATTATTCTCTTTGTCTTGGTGGTTCTTATCGCTTTGTGCGCCAAAGGCCAGACGCCGCCTCCGACATTCCCGCAACTCGCAGACAACACTCCACTCGAATGGAAGGTAAGAGCGGTTGATGGGTCGGAGATCGATCTCGCGAAATTGCGCGGCAAAGTTGTTCTGCTCGATTTTTGGGCGACGCGCTGCCCTCCTTGCGTCGAGGAATTGCCGAATGTCTTAGCGACCTACAAAAAGTTTCACGACAAGGGGTTTGAAATCATCGGTATCTCTAGCGACGAGAATGAGGAAATCCTCCTCAGATTTGTCAAAGCGCGGGGAATCACATGGCCGCAGTATCTCGATAGCTACACGCAAATTAGTCAGCACTGGAGGATCAATGGACTGCCAAGCATGTGGTTGATCAACAAGAAGGGATTGGTTGCGAACAAGAATGCGCGACCTGACCTGGAAGGCAAGGTGGCGAAGCTCCTGGCGGAGTAACCCAGAGTTAACAGTTGCTACCGGATTGAGGCGGACGCGCTACCATAGCAATCTCAGCAACTCATTCGACCTGATAACAGCGGATCTCAGCCTGCTGCGAACCGCGATGAGGGACAGCTACAAATAAAGTGTCACGCCCCGGCACAAGAAGGCCGGTTCGAGCACCCTCCGCCGTTTCGATCTTCGCCAAAGGCTTGTAGGTGTTCGCATCCGCTTGCTCGATGATGTCGATCTTACCCGCGCCGCAGATCGCGTAGATGCGATGGCGCTTGCCGTCATAGAAAACATCATCGGCATCGCCGGAGATATCGACCTTCGTAACGACTTCGCCCGAGTCTGTATTGAGCACGATAAGCTTCGCAGGCAGGCGACAACCGAGAAATAGCCGGTGATTCGGTTCATCGAGTGCCATCGGAAAATTTCCGGATGCTCCGCCGGTTTTCCAAGTCGCGATGACCTGCTTCTTTTCGCGATCCACCACCGCCACCTGCCGTGCGTTGGGAATATTGACGAAGATTCGGCGACCTTGTTTTTCTAACTCGAATGCTTCCGGATGACCGGTGAGTTTGACCGAAGCGATGGACTTACCAGCTATCGCGTCAACGACCGCGATCCCTCCGCTGCCAAAGCCGACATAAACCTGCTTCGAGGAAGCGTCATAACGGACATTGTCAGCGTCATCGTTCAGAGCTAGCTGGCCCGTCTGCTGAAATGATTTGCCGTCGTAGATTTTGCAGAGACCGGCTTCATCATTTGCGATAAAGATGCGATTCAGGCCGGGGACATAGGCAACTCCCTGCGGAGTGCCGAGGCCGGTGATCGAATGGATTCGCTGCCCCTTACGCAGATCGATAACTTCGACCGTGTTGTTGCCAAGTGCGCAGACAAACAGTCGGTCGCCGGCGGAATCCAACGCGAGGTGATCGAGGCGACCGTTCACACCAGGCAATGCGATCGTCTGTTTTAGTTGGAGTGGGGAAGCTTCCTGCGCTCGTATCGCAACGACGCCAGCCAAAAGGAAAAGCGCGACAATTGCTCGAACGCTGGGTCTCAAAACCGTTCAATCTGGCGCAGGCGAGTGGAATCGTCACTGCAAAATCTGCTGGATGTAAGCGCAAACATGCGCTGCAATACGTATTTCAATCGCACTGCGCACCCAATGGATCAAATCCCGTGGCTATTGCTTCTCTACAGCCTGCCGGCGCACCGGAACACGGAGCGGGTCGCGGTCTGGCGCCGTTTCAAAAAAATCGGTGCACTGCAACTGACGACTTCGACTTATCTCCTGCCGGATCAACCCGCGCACTACGAACACTTCCAATGGTTAACCAAACTTCTTCGCGACTCGGGCGGGGAAGCGACGCTCGTGCGCGTTCGTGAGATCGAAGGACTGCCTAACGAGAAATTGGTTGCGATGTTTAATGTCGCGCGCGAGAAGGAATACGCGGTCATCAGCAAAGCGCTACGCAATTTGGAGCGCGGCAAAAAAGCTCGCCGGGAACTAACCGACGAATTGGAGCGACTGACCCGGCAATTTCGCGAGACTCGCACGATCGATTTTTTCAACAGTTCGCGCGGGCAGGAAATTGAGATGCAGTTGCAGAAGATCGAGCAGACACGTCGCTCGAAGGGCGTTCTGCCGAGAATCGATCCGAAGAACTATCGTCGCCGAATCTGGCTAACGCGGCCGCGACCGGAGATCGACCGCGTTGGTTCGGCCTGGCTCATCCGCAAGTTCATTGATTCTGAGGCTCAATTTGCGTTTGCCAGCAAGGTTTCTGCTCAATCCAATGCGGTCTCGTTCGACATGCTGGACGCCGAATTTTCGCATGTCGGCGACGATTGCACTTTCGAAACGCTCACCAAACGCTTCGTGATTCGGGACAAAGCAGTTCAGAAGATCGGGGAGATGATTCACGATGCCGATTTAGAGGACGACAAGTTTCAACGCGTTGAGTGCGTAGGTATCGATCGCGTTCTGAAAGGCTGCGCAAAAGAGGGACATCCTGACGAAGAAATCTTGCGGCGCGGGTTCGAATGCTTTGACGCGCTCTACTCATTTTTGCAACGCCGATGAAATCCCAGCAAACAGCTCCGGGCCGAGACCAACATGTTGCTCCGTCATTTCGCGAAGCATTCAAGTTTTGGCTGAAACTGGGTTTCATTTCCTTCGGCGGACCGACCGGGCAGATCGCGATCATGCAAACCGAACTGGTCGACAAGAAACGATGGATCAGTCAGGCGCGATTTTTACACGCGCTCAATTACTGCATGCTTCTTCCAGGACCGGAGGCGCAGCAACTTGCCACCTATGTTGGCTGGCTGCTGCATAAGACCTGGGGCGGTATCGTCGCCGGTGCGCTTTTTGTCATCCCCTCGATCTTCATCCTTTGGGGGCTGAGTTTCGTTTACGCGGCCTATGGGAACCTCACCTGGATCGCCGCGATCTTTTACGGGCTGAAACCGGCAGTGATGGCAATTGTCGCCGTCGCGGTCATTCGCATCGGGCGAAGAGCGCTTAAGAACGAAGTCATGTGGATCCTCGCCGCGCTCGCTTTTGTCGCGATCTACTTTTTCAAAGTGCCCTTTCCGCTCATCATTCTTGGCGCAGGCTTAATCGGGTTTCTCGGCGGCTATCTCTGGAAATCGAAATTCAACGTCGTCAAGAGTCACGGCAAGGCTGGCAACTCTTCTGTGCTTGACGATGAAACGGAGTCGCCGCCGCACACGCAACCGTCGCTCTCGCGTTCGATAAAAGTCACTCTTATCTGGCTTACACTTTGGCTCGCGCCGGTGATTGGCATCGGTTTGTGGCTAGGCTGGAATCACACACTGTTCAAGGAAGGCGTTTTCTTTAGTAAAGCAGCTGTGGTCACCTTCGGCGGCGCCTACGCCGTGTTACCCTACGTCGCGCAACAAGCCTTGTTTCATTATGGGTGGTTGAAACCAGGACAGATGATGGATGGACTTGGTTTGGCGGAAACGACTCCGGGCCCGCTCATCATGGTCTTACAGTTTGTCGGCTTTATGGGCGGGTGGCAGCACCCGCAAGGCCTTTCTCCGCTGCTCGCTGCCACTCTCGGTGCGCTACTTACCACTTGGGCCACTTTCACGCCCTGCTTTTTGTGGATTTTCCTGGGTGGCCCATACATCGAGAAATTGCGCGGCAACGTGAGACTAACAACTACTCTTTCCGCGGTTACCGCTGCGGTTGTTGGTGTCGTGCTAAATCTCGCCGTCTGGTTTGGCCTCAACGTGCTCTTTCCGAATCACGGGACTCTAGACTGGTTCGCGCTTGGCCTCGCCATCGTTGCCTTCATTGGAATGGTGAAATGGAACTGGGACGTTATTCCGGTCGTGCTGGGCGCTGGTTTGGTGGGATTGCTTTACCGAGTCCTAGTCTAAGTTGCGTATGAGATCTCCTTTGGCTAACGAGTAAAGAATCTCTTTGCCTCGACGCCGCGCCCAGCTTTCGCGTCGACGAGGCTTACCCTCTTCGCAAAGTTGGGAGGTGACACGCTTCTATTGGCAATCAACCGCTCGACTTTAGGTGGTAACATCGACGATCCTGACTCGATGAACCACGTTTCACCCAAACCGGTTCGCTGGCTCAACCGCACAGTTGTGGGCATCGGTTTCGCCAGCTTGTTCAGCGATTGGTCCCATGAGATCGCCACGACCTTAATGCCAGCGTTTCTGGCGACGATGGGCGTCGCCGCCGCCTGGCTCGGACTCATCGAAGGGGTTTCTGACGGGCTGTCGAGTTTTGCAAAGATGGCTTCTGGCTTCTACACCGACCGGCTTAAGCGACGAAAGCCGGTCGCGGTCGCCGGTTATCTCGCTACCTCGTTAGGCACAGCCGCGTTTGGTCTCGCCACGAGCGCGTGGCACGTCTTGCTGGCGCGCGCCTTTGCATGGTTCGGCCGCGGGTTGCGGACGCCTGTGCGGAAGGCGTTGCTGGCCGGCTCGGTCACGAAAGAGACCTACGGTCGCGCCTTCGGCTTTGAGCGCATGATGGACACGCTCGGCGCAATCATCGGTCCGGCCACGGCGTTTCTGCTAATACAGACGCTGAATCGCAACTATTCCCTGTTGTTTGGACTCACGCTCATTCCGGGATTGATGGCAGTCGCGGTCATGGCCTTTGTGGTAAAGGAGAAGGCTAGGACGCCAGTCCCGCACGTCTCGTTCGGAGAAAGCCTGCGCGCATTACCGGCCCGTTTCCGAAAGTTTCTCGTGGCCGTCGGGCTTTTTGGTGCCGGCGATTTCGCTCACACCATGTTAATCCTGCTCGCGACGCAGAAGCTGACGCCAACACTCGGTGTTGCCAAAGCCGCCAGCATCGGAACGGGTCTTTATGTCCTGCACAACGTTTTTTACGCCGCGTTTTCGATAATCGCCGGCTGGTTGGCCGATCGATTGAACAAGGGACGACTGCTCGCGGGCGGCTACTTTCTCGCCGCAGTCATGGCGCTGGCGATCATTTTACTCCCGCTAACGGTTTGGAGCTTAACACTGGTGTTTGTTCTCGGCGGCATTTACGTCGCCATTGAGGAGACGCTTGAAGATTCGTTCTGCGCCGAACTCGTCCCGGAACAACATCACGGAATGGCATTTGGGAGCCTGGCGACGGTTAATGGGATCGGTGATTTCGTTTCAAGTCTTGTGGTTGGCCTGCTCTGGTCCACGGTCGGAATCGCGGCCGCCTTCGGATATTGTGGTGTCCTTTTCGTAGTCGGCGGCACGGCCGTGTGGCGGACAGCAAACGCTCGTAGCTAAGAAACCTTTCCCGGTTTCGGCTCAGGAGAAACGCCCTTCTCGGATTTCCGACGCATCGCAATCGTGGTTGCCACGGCGATCAACGGATGGGCGTGTTTGAAAACGCTTGCATCAAATATTTTTTTGACTTATTATCGAATGACCATGTGCGGTATGATCTAGACTCGCCCAGCCGAGAGGTTTGATGCGATATGCATTATTACTCCTTGGTAAACGCGTGGCTTGATCGTTGCATAGCCCATGATCCTTAATCAACTTAACAACAAAAAGCAGGATATTAGTCCAATGATAAAATCGTTTATTCTCACATTCACGGCGATGAGCCTCGCCGGCGGATTAGCGCAGGCGCAAACCAGCGCGGCCGCCGCGCCCACTGATCCGCAGATCGCGATGATCGCGGTAACAGCTGATTCGGTCGATATCGACGCAGGTAAATTAGCCGCCGAAAAGTCGTCCAATCCCAAGGTTAAAACCTTTGCCCAGCTGATGGTGCGCGACCACACCTCGGTTAACAAGAAGGCCACGGCGCTGGCCAAGAAACTGAACCTCACGCCGGAAGAGAGCGACACCAGCCGCAGCCTGAAATCCGATGGTGACAAGAACTTGGAGAAACTGCGCGGATTAAGCGGTGCGGAATTCGACAAGGCCTACGTCGACAACGAAGTCGCTTACCACGAAGCGGTCATAAAGGCGGTGAATGACACGCTGATCCCAAATACGAAGAACGCTCAATTGAAGAGCTTGCTCGAGAGTGCCGGGCCGATCTTCGCTTCGCATCTAAACCACGCGAAGGAGATCCAGGCTTCTCTCCACTAAGGGTAACATTTTGCCGGCATTGCGAGCGACGCCTCACAAAGGCACGGGGCGGAGCTCGCTTTGCCTCAATTAAATGATAGGAAGCATCCTTCGCGATCTCCAGCAGCCTGAATACATTCACGTCTTAATCAATCCGCTGCCGGTTTATGGACTGGTGGGCGGCTTGATTGGCTTATTCATAGCGATTTGCCAGCGCAGTCGCCGGGCGACCATCGCGGCTCTGGTGATTGTGTTCATTAGCGGTGCCGCCGCCTGGCCTGTCTATCACTACGGCGAACAAGCTTACGATCGTGTCTTATCCATGGCGGATAACGATGGGCGGGCATGGCTTGCTGAACACAAGGAGCGTGCCGAGAAACTGATCTGGATCTTCTACGCGCTGGCGATTTTGAGCGCGATAGGTCTCGTCGTTCCTGTCAAATGGCCACGCGCGTCGCTTCCTCTTGCCATTGCGGTTCTGCTCCTCGGCGTGATTTGCCTCGGAAGCGGCGGCTATATTTCCTACGCTGGCGGAAGGGTGCGACACCGGGAATTCCGCAACGAATCGCCCCCGAAAGCGTTAGCCGAAGCCACACCTGCTGTTTCGCCCGGCGGCAGTGTCGCCCCGGCGGCGGCGCAGGTCACCATCCGCGATCTCAAGTATTCGCCGGAAACAATTGAAATTAAGAAAGGCCAAACAATCGAATGGGTGAACGACGATCTAACTCCACATACTGTCACGTCAGAAGCCGCCGGTATCTTCGACTCCGGTTCCATCGATGCCGGGTCCTCCTGGAGTCACACATTCTCTCAGGCTGGTAAGTTTCCCTATTCCTGCACCTTTCACTCCGAAATGAAGGGCTCGGTCGTTGTTAGGTAGCGAACACTTGCGTACAAGAGTGAAAAGGCTGATCGCGGAGGCTAAGTGCCGCTCCTAACCCACACGCGGTAGGAATTCTTCGCGGACAATCTTGCCGTTCCCGGTCGTATAGACGCCGACTTCACTGATCGTGCGACGTTCACTGGTTTTCTTGTCGGTCACGTCGACGTCGTATTGCACGACGAATCGGTCTCGCGCCACAAACGGTTCGCTGGCTGTGAAGCTGTGCACTTCCATGGCGTCTACCCACCAATCTATCTTGCCGCGCACCCCTTCTTTGCCACACGTCTCGGGAGTGGTCGCTTCCACGCTAACAATGTTGTCGTCATAAAGCGTATCGAGCGCTTCGTACCAAGCCTGCTTGCGGACAAGATCGACAACCTTTCGGGCTAACTCTTCGGTGTTCATGTTTTTCTTTCTTTAAGGTTCGGTTACTTGTTGATGAATTTGTCCAGCCGATCGAGAACGCTGCTCCAACCCTCGTTGTGACGATCGCGTGATTCTTCACTCGGGAGTTGCTCGTGCACCAGCCGAACTTCTGTTCCACCGTCGCTATCCGAAAACTCGACAGTTACAATACTGTTCCGAGCCTCCCATGCCTCGTCATCATCCCATTTCCAGGTAAAGACGATCTTCTTTCCGGGAACAAGCTCCCGATACTCACCAAACACAACCATCTCTTCTCCCTCGGACCTGGCGAGCTCCCAGCGATACTTACCGCCAACCCGGACGTCGCTGATCAAATTGATCGTCCGAACGCCCTCCGGGCCCCACCATTCCCTCAACTGTGCCGGATCGGTCCATGCCTTGTAAACGCGATCCCGCGGGGCACGGATAACTCGTTTGATCTCAAGTGATGTCTTTTCGCCTGCTGTCTTCATATCTCGGTGATCTAACTTGGACTTAATACTTATCGTGCCGTTTCACCCAATCCATCGTTGAGTCCGGATTTTCGTCGCGTCCTTTCGGGACGAGATCGAGGAAGTTATAGGCGCCGACCAAGAGATCGAGGCCGCGCGCATAGGTGGAGTAGGTGTGAAAGACATCGCCGATCTCATCCTGGTAGAAAACGCTCAGACCGGGAAGCTCTTCCATCTGAAACTCCGTGGTCGTGTAGTTATAGTAGATTTCGTTCTTTTTCTCCTGAGCTTCGGTGAAGGAGACGCGGTAATCGTAATTGAAATCGCTCCCGTGTGACGAAACCCATTTGAAACGCCAGCCCATGCGTTTCCTGTAGGAAGTAATGTCTGCTAATGGCGCTCGCGAAACCGCGACAAGCGTTACGTCGCGTTGCGGCAGGTGCCAGTTGGCAGCATCGAAATGGTCGGCCAGAAACGAACAAGCGCGGCAACCTTCCTCCCAGCCCGGGGCCAACATGAAGTGATAGACGATAAGCTGACTGCGGCCCTCGAATAACTCGGCGAGCGTTTCCTTGCCGTTTGGACCGTCAAGAACGTACGACTTTTCGATCTTTACCATCGGCAAGGCGCGTCGGGCCGCGTTCAGCGAATCCCGTTGCCGTGTGAATTCCTTTTCCCGTGTCAGTAAGTCTTCCCTGGCGACGAGCCATTCAGTTTCTGACACGATCTCTCGTTGCAATTCTGGTTCTGCTAGTTTCATCTTCTCCTTTGATTTTGTGGCTTAGTTTATTCCTGCAAAGTTTGTTCAGAACGAAGACGGCCAAACCGCCCCCGGAGCTTGCACCGGCGGCGGTCAATGCAACGTAGAAGAGACAAACCGGACACATCAGCTCTTCCCTTTCTTGCTGAGAGCTTGATCGGTTTCTTCCAGATACGCGGCCAGCCGATCGAGCGAGCCTTCCCAAAACTTGCGATATTGCTCGACCCACGCAGCGGCCTGTTGCAGAGGCCTGGCTTGGAGTTCCATTTCGTGCACACGCCCATAACGGCGGCGTCGAAGTAGTCCGGCGTTCTCGAGGACACGGAGATGTTTGGAAACCGCCGGGAGCGACATGGCATGCGGCTGGGCAAGGTCAGTGACGCGTTGAGAGCCGCGGGCCAGATGGGCGAGGATCCGTCGGCGCGTCGGGTCTGCCAGGGCGGCAAAAGTTCGGTCCAATGTCTTCGTCGAATATTTAACCATCTGGTTAAGTATTTAGCACGACGAAAGAATCGCGCAAGAAAAAATTTTCGACCGGTCCTACACCAGTCTCGTTAGGCTAACTGGCAATGGTCTCACCACTGTCAGTGGGCGCGCTGACGCGCTCCTCAGCTGGCGACGCTCCGGTTTTCGTTAGAAGAAAATCGGAATGATGAGAATGGCAACGATATTGGCCACCTTGATCATGGGGTTGATCGCAGGGCCGGCGGTATCTTTATAAGGATCGCCCACCGTATCACCAGTAATTGACGCAGCGTGAGCGAAGGAACCTTTCCCGCCGAAGTTACCCTCCTCGATGAATTTTTTCGCGTTATCCCATGCGCCGCCGCTGGAGGTCATGGCTATGGCAACGAAGAGGCCCGTCACAATTGTGCCGACGAGCAGCCCGCCAAGAACGACCGGCCCGAGTGGTTTGATAACCGCGACAGCTACGACGAACGCAACCGGCAAGAGTGCCGGGATGATCATTTCGCGCAGAGCAGCCTTGGTCACGATGTCGACGCACGTGCCGTAATCGGGAATATCCTCGCCGCGCAGGATGCCCGGTTTGGCCGTGAGCTGGCGGCGTACTTCACGTACCACGGCGCCAGCCGCCTTGCCCACCGCGTCCATGCTAAAGGCGGTGAAGATAAACGGCAGTAAACCGCCGATGAAGAGACCGATAATAACCTTCGGTTCCGTGAGCGAAAATTGGAGGGTAAACGGACGGCCGCTGGCCGCGAAATGAGCGCGCAGCTCTTCGACATAAGAGCCAAAAAGGACCAGAGCGGCGAGGCCGGCCGAAGCAATGGCGTAGCCTTTGGTCACCGCTTTCATGGTGTTACCGACGGCATCGAGCTCGTCGGTTACTTCGCGCACTTCTTTTGGCAGGTTGCTCATCACCGCGATGCCGCCAGCGTTGTCGGTGATGGGTCCAAAAGCATCGAGCGAGATGATGATTCCTGCCATCGAAAGCATGCTCATAACGGCGATCGCGATTCCGTAGAGGCCGGCGTAATGAAAGCTGAAGAGGATGGCCAGCCCGATAAAACCAACCGGCAGCGCGGTCGCGTGCTGACCAATGGCCAGGCCCGCAATGATATTGGTGGCGTGGCCGGTCTCGGAGGCCTTGGCGATTTTGCGCACCGGACCGAAAGCCGTCGAGGTGTAGTAATTGGTGATGACAACCACCACACCGGTCATGAGCAGGCCGACGAGTGAGGCAAGGTAAAGATCGTTAGGGGAACGAAGCGCATCGGCAATCATCACACCATTCGGAAAGAGATAGTGTGTCGCCGGCCAAAACAGGATGGCGGAAACGATCCCGCTGGTGAGCACACCTCCCATGAGGGCGTTGGCAGGTTTGAGCGCGACCAGATTCACAAAAAGGATGCCGCAGATTGCGCCGAGCACCGAGATGCCGCCAAGGATGAAAGGGTAAGTGATCGCTGCCGGCGTGTTGGCGAGAGTGAGCGCGCCGACCAGAATCGCGCCGATCAGGCTCACGGCGTAAGTTTCAAAAACGTCTGCCGCCATGCCCGCGCAATCGCCGACGTTATCGCCCACATTGTCAGCAATCGTGGCCGGGTTACGTGGGTCGTCTTCCTCCAAGCCGCTCTCGATTTTGCCGACCAGGTCGGCGCCTACGTCAGCCGCCTTGGTGTAAATGCCGCCTCCAAGTCGCGCGAAAACACTGATCAAGCTCGCGCCGAGCGCTAACCCAATGAGACTGCTAATGGCTGGGTTGTGGCCGATCATCTTGCTCGCGACGGTGTAGAAAATTCCGACCGATAGGAGCGCCAGCCCAACGACAAGAAGCCCGGTCACCGCGCCGCCGTTAAAGGCGATCCGCATGGCGGCGGTGCGCGATTTCGTCGCGGCTTCCGTCGTGCGCGTGTTTGCCAGAACGGCGATGCGCATTCCAATGAAGCCGGCGGCGAGCGAGCAGGCCGCGCCGATAAGGAAGCCAATCGCGGTGGGGTGATCCTTGAAAATAAAGAGAAGGATGAAGATCAGAATCGCGATCCCGCTGATCGTGATAACCTGGCGATTAAGGTATGCCTTGGCGCCCTCCTGAATCGCGCCGGCGATTTCTTTCATGCGCGCGTTGCCAGCGGAAGCTTTCTTGACTGTGAGGATGAGGCCAATGGCGAAGGCAAGGCCAATGACGGCGCAAACCATGGAGAGTGAAACGCCGGAAGTAAGGAAAGATAACGCAATAGGAGTCATAAGGTACTTCCCCGACGCGAGGAAGTCGCAGGACTTTAGAAGGGTTTTCCCGGGTGGCAACCGGTTTCATGCTGAAGCGGCAAGAGGGGGCTGATACGGCTTTAGTCCTTGTCACGCCACCAGGGTCGTCCTTAGCCACCGCTCGACGCGGCCCTGAAGTAGAGAGCGCCCGACTTACCGAGACGACGAACACCCACCAGCTATAATTCGAATACCGAGCGGAGGCGGCGCAGAAACGTGGCCCGATATTCGAGCGCTTTGGTTTCCTCGGCGGCGCTGCGTGCGGCGTCCTTGAGCAGACCCTCGGTCTCCATCTTTCGCGCCGCGAGCAACTCGCTCAACTGCACCACGCATTCCGGAGAATCGCGCAGCACCGCGGCCATCGCCGGCTTGGCAATTTCGATCACTTCGCAATCTTCCTCCGCCCGCACCGTCGCCGTCCGCCGTTCCCCCGTAAGGAGAGACATCTCGCCGAAGCAATCTCCCATCCGCAGGCCGCCGACCCGAATCATGCTGCTGTTTTGCGACACAGCGACACTCGCCGAGCCGTGGAGGAGGACGAACATCGACGTGCCATCCGCGCCTTGCTCGATGATTCTCTCACCACGGCCAAACCGAATCGTGTGCGATCCGTGCAGGAGCGAGTCGAGCTGCTCGCCCGTTAGGCAGTTAAAGAGTGGCTCGCCTTCCAGAATCGTCCGGGCCCGATTCCGTTCCTCCTGCGGCTCCAGGGTGCGCCGGCGAGTGAGTTCCACAGTGCGAATGGGGAAGGGAATGGTGATTTTTTGCCGGCGAAACTCGTACCAGACATTGGTCCGGACGGCGTCGCAGACGTTGTTGTAGTCCTGGTGATTGAGCATGTAGAACTTGATCTCATAGAAGATCGCGAAATCGCCGAACTCCTTTAAGAACACCTTCGGCTCGGGATCCTTCTGCACCCATTCGGCATGAAGCGTGGCGTGGAGGAGGGCGTCTTTCACCTTGTTGGGCGGCGTGTTGTAATCCACCCCCACCACAATGCGCATGGCGTGCAACTCGGATGGGTAATGAAGATTGACGATGGTTTGCCTGACGATCTCGTTGTTTGGGATGTCGAGGTAGATGGCGTCGTTCGTGCGCAGGCGCGTCGAGCGCCAGTTGATCTCCATCACTTCCGCAAAGCGGTCTCCTACCTGGAGCCAGTCGCCCACCTTGTAGGGGCGATTGATCTGGAGCGACATCCCAGCGACCACGCCGCCGAGCAGGTTCTGTGTCGCAAAGGCGAGAATGATCGCTGCCGCGCCCGAAGTAGCGAGCAAACCGCGCAGCTCGCGTTCCGCGTGATAGCCAATGCTGAGGACGAGGAGGAGCGCGATGAGGAAAATGAGAAGCGCCCCCAGCTCACGGAGAAACTTTGGGATGACCGTCTGGCGGCGTTGCTCGAAATAAAGATCCCAAAGATAACGGTCGACCAGCGCGATGACGACTGCAGTGCTGAGGAGGATGACCGCTGCCCCGACATGATTACGCCAGCGCATATCGAGCCCATAGACCCAGGCGCTGGCATACGTACCCAGAGTAAGGGCAAAGAGCTGAAAGAAGAGGCCAAACCGCACACCGGCCCGCCTTTTCAGCAGACGCCCGAGTGCGAGCGTGACGAGAAACGTCGCGAGAAAAACCGCCACCGTCGCGACGTCTCGTTGGGCTTCAGCGAGAGCGAGCATTCGTTAGGCAGCCAAGATAGCAGAAGCACGTCGGCGTCACCAGCTAGTTATGACACACCGGCCGCGGCTCGTTGTCGGTGGCCTTGTCGCGCCTCCGCGACAATGGCTTCACCACGCCCTGAACCAACTCCGATTTTGAGTATCAGAACTTCGCCGAGGTGTTTAAGTCTACCTCCTCTCGGCCCTGCGCAGAAATCCAAATACGGTCCACGCGTCTGGTGCTGGCAATACGTCTTTCTGTCGACAAATTTCGCTCGTTCAGGCACAGTCTGCTACTCATCCTCGCACCCGAATTAGGCGTTGTTACCCATTGCGTGTAAGCAGTCTTGATGAGCGATCCGCAAATTGATCCGGGAGTCAGGATCGGCCATGTGCATCTGAAGGTCGCGAACATCGAGCGCTCGCTCGACTTCTACTGCGGCGTCCTGGGATTCGAGTTAACCCAACGTTATGGCTCTGGTGCAGCTTTCATCTCGGCCGGTGGCTACCATCATCACATCGGGTTGAATACTTGGGAGAGTTTAGGCGGCGCACCGCCGCCAGCCGGCACCACAGGGCTGTTCCATCTGGCCATTCTCTATCCAAGTCGCGCCACGCTTGCAAATGCATTACGTAGACTCTTGAACGCCGGCATTTCACTCGACGGCGCCAGCGACCACGGAGTGAGTGAGGCGCTTTACCTTCGCGATCCAGACCAGAACGGCGTCGAGTTATATTGGGATCGGCCACAAGCCACCTGGCCGCGCAGCCCTGACGGAAGCCTGGCGATGTTCACTCGACCTCTCGACCTCAAAGCTCTCCTGGACGAAGACTCATCCGTCATCCCATGATGACACCTGCAAAGTGCCCCAGCGAACCGCACAGTGGCTTTGCGGAGTTACAAGCTCTGAGCATTGAGGCGAGCCGTTAGCTGATTCAGTGCGGACGTCAGTTCGGAGATTTCCTTGGCTTGTGCTTCAACCTTGTGCGCTTGTTCTTCCACAGCCTTCGCCTGTCGCTCTACCTTCTTGTGCTCCTTCAAGAACTCATTAAGCAGCATCGCGTTTACTGCTTCGTACCGGACAGTATAAGGTTTGCCTTGCTCGTCACGCGCTACGAGGTCGGGATTCACCTTTTCCACCTCCTCAGCCACGAGGCCGAACTGCGGGATCCCGTCAGGATCTAGCTCATGTTTGTAGCGAAAGGTCACCGGCTTTAGCGCCAAGATTGCTTCACTTGCCTTCTGCATTGGTTTGATCTCGTCCTTGAAACGCTCCGAGGAAACGATCGTTCCTAACTGACCGTTGGTACCAACAATGACGCCGACGCCAGCTGGAGCCGTAGCCCCGCTAATGCCAGCGATAAAGGTTTTCGTGTGAGTTCCCGGCGTACCAATACGGATGCGGTTGGAGTCGGTATGAGTGCCGGGGTTGCCGATGTAAATGTTATTACTGCCCGTGATATTTTGGGTACCGGCTGCATCACCCAGTGCGATGTTGTCACTGCCGGTTGTGTTGCTAAAGAGCGCAGTATGACCAACGGCCGTGTTGTCGTTGCCAAGTTGTGTTGCTCAAAAGTGCACTCGTTCCGATGCCCGTGTTATTGTTGCCGGCAGTGTTGCTGCTGACTGCAGCACCGCCGTTGGCCGTGTTAAAACTGCCGGTGGTGTTCTTATAAAGCGCTTGCCAACCCGTGGCCGTGTTGCGGCTGCCAGTGGTGTTCATGGAAAGTGCAATGGAGCCGATGGCCGTGTTGACGTCGCCGATGGTGTTGTTCACGAGGGCGTCGTCACCTAGGACAGTGTTGTTGGTGTCGGCGTCGCAGCCTTCTCGGCAAACCGCCCGCGCTTGCGGCGAAAACGCAAAGCAGGCGAGCGCAAATAGTGAGAGTGCTAAATAACCGACGAGAGTTAATGTTTTCATGGGTTTATTTCCGTTGTCGTTGCTTGTGTCGATGACCGCCGTTGTAGCGGCAGTACTAGGCTGACGAAAGAGCCGACTCCATGTCGAGCTTATTCGACTGCGTCTTACGTGTAGCAAAGGCTGCAGGCGCGAAGAAAGCGTGAGCTCGGCGATTCACAAACCCTTACGTTTATCACGCCTGATTGCCACGATACCTAACCAAAGACCTCCTGCGCCACCTGCAATCAGCGACAAAGACTGGATAGTGTCGCCGATTTTGCGTTCGGCGAATACGTCCTCGAACTCGTATAACCCTGACTCGATAGTATGATAATACATCTTGTTTGTGTATCTCCAATCGGCATGCATGCGAATCCCAATGCCCACGAGAAGCATCATGGTCGCGAGGACTAGTAGAGTGATCGGATATTTCATCCAGCTATGGTGTTACGATTGCGTGTCTCTCGTCTAACGTGGAACCTTGTCATCGTTACGTTTGAGAATGTCGTGTTGGCTATCTAACAAGAACAAGATGGGCAGTGGGCAAGCTGCAATGAAAAAGTAAATCATCGAAACAAATTTCGAAGTCGTACGATAGTGGTCGTTCGCTTCATCGCCTGGCTAGATCTATTCCGTGCCACCCGCCGCTCTTCAGCGCAAGGTAGTCAAAGGCGTTGCTTGCCGTTCTAAGCAGGTGTGCCTCAGGCTTGCCTGCCTGCGCGAGAAGCCCTCGTTAGTCGAGTGCGTAGGCTTCGACCAGCGCAACGCCGGTCGCGTCGTCCTTTCCGCTCAAAATCGCGGTGTAAGCACCCGGAGCCAACGTCGCCAGGATGGCCGCCTCCCGATCGTCCGGCGGAGGAATGGTGGTTCCCTCGATTTCCGCTTCCTGAGTCTCTTTCCAGTCATCGTTAAATCCAATTACGTCTCCGCTCTCGTTATGCAGTTCCAGGACGGTGTCTTGCAGCGGGCCCGAGACGCCGGCGAGAGTTAGCGACGGCCCAATCGCGCGCATCAGCACTTTCAAAGCAGCCTCGCCGACGATGAAGCCGGCAATCATGACGTTATCGTCCGTGCCTACCGACCCGCGACTGGAGATGTTCAGCAGTCGCGCTGACGGCTGATCGAGATCGTAGATTTCAACCAGCGCGACGCCCTGGCCTTTCGGGTCACCTGGCGAGACGAGCGTGTCCTGCGTTCCGTAAACGAGCGCTGTATATGCACCCGCGCTCAGATCCAGCACGACAGCCGACTCCAGATTATCCGTTGGTGGAATCGTGGTCGCCTCGATCTCGGCCTCCTGCGTATCACGCCAGTTGTCATTGCTGGCAATGGAAGTGCCTTGATTGAAAACTGCGAGAACCGTATCGCCGAGCGCGCCTGGCACACCCCGCTCAGCCAAGGACGGCCCGATCGCTCGGAGCAGGACTCGCTTGGTCACTCCGGGCGGGCCATCGACAATGAAGCCACCGATCAGGATTGCGTCGAGATTGTCAGAAGTGTTGACTCTCGCGCGGGTCGAGATGTTCAGCAGCGAGCCAGCGGGTGATTGCGAGCTGGCGTTGCCAATTGTCAGAAAAAGGCAAAGCGCGAGGCAAGATCTGTAACCTGGACTAGGAGCAACAATTTTGCCTCCGCACTTTGACGACACGAATCTGTATATGCGGGACGGCAACGTCGCAGACAAGTGAATTATGTGTTGCTCGTTCCATCGTTCGTGCCGAAGAGGCTGCTGGTATTTAAAAGACTCCGTATAGAAGTTAGCGAGCGACGAGGGCTTGCCGTTCTTTAGCATGAAATACGCGGCGGGCGGTAGCCTGCGCGCGGCAGCGCCCACGCTTCGCGCGAAGCCGCGCGAGTGCGTGCGATTGATGGCGAAGGTCGCGCGCGGGATTGCATAGCCACGGCAAGGGAGTTATCCATCGCGATCTTCAGCCGGGAAACATCTTCTGATGAGAATGGGGAACCGATGGTGAGTGACTTTGGTCTTGCGAAATGGCTCGATCAAGATAGCGACCTGACGAGAACGCTGGAGACACTTGGAACACCGGGTTACATCGCACCGGAACAGGCCGAGAGCGAGCAGGCGATCTTACGAGTGCCGCTGACACTTATAGTCTAGGGCGATTTTGTTTTACTGCTCGCTGGGCGCCGCGTTGTAGGTCAAATGTTCTTTCTGTTATTCATCAGGCGCCGAGACTCCGGCGCCGCGTTTGCGTTTGCTTGTTCGTCACTCAACCGTGATCTCGAGACAATCGTTGGTCGTTGTCTGGAAAGTGATCCAAGGCGCGTTACCAATCGGCCGGCGCGCTTGCCGACGATCTGGAACATTGGCTGCGCCATGAGCCAATTCGAGCTCGGCGCATTGGAGTTTTTAGTCGCGGAGCAAAATGGGTGCACCGCAACCCAACGACTACAATGCTAATAGTAGCAGTGGTTGGTCTCGTTGTGGCGATCGCGAGCGGGGTGGTTTGGAAAAGCGAACGAGTGCCACTCCGGTGTCCGGTGGGATTGCGGTCCTTCCGTTTGAAAACCTGAGCGCTGATCCACAAAACGCGTTTCTTGCCGATGGCGTGCAAGATGAAATCCTGAATGACCTGGCAAAGGTCGCGGACTTAAAAGTCATCAGCCGGACCTCAGTGATGGGATACAAGAGCGGCGCGAGGCGAAACCTGCATAAGATCGGGACTGAACTTGGCGTCACGCATGTGGTCGACGGAAGCGTCCAACGCGCTGGAAATCGCGTTCGGGTCAGCGCGCAGTTAATCGACGCAAAGACTAATACACATTTGTGGGCGGAAAGTTACGATCGTCCGCTTGAGGACGTCTTTACAATTCAAAACGATATCGCCAAGGCAATCGCTGGACAGCTACAAGCCGAACTGTCGCCAAAGACAACATCTGCCATCGAGGAGCTACCCACGAAGGACTTCCATGCTTACGAGCTTTACGTGCGCGCAAAACTACTTTTGATGACGCCGCTCATCAGCGGGGGTGATTGCCGCGAAGCCGCACGTCTGCTTGATCTAGCCATCGCGCGCGATCCAGATTTCTTTCTTGCCTATTGTTTGATCGCCAAAGCGCACAGCAAAATTTATTTCCTGTTTGATCACACATCGGCGCGCCGCGACTTAGCCGATCGCGCGGTTAAAGCGGCCTTCCGTTTGCGGCCAAAGCGAGTGAAGCGCATCTCGCGCGAGCTTCTTATCTCAATTTCTGCAATCACGATTACGACAATGCGCGGGCAGAACTCGCCATTGCTCAGCGCACACTACCTAACAACTCAGAGGTATTTCTTTCGACGGCTCTCATCGATGAACGCCAGGGCCGCTTCAACGAGGCAGTGCTTAACCACGAGAAGGCGCTCGAGCTCGATCCACGCAATTCCTTTATTCTTCGGCAGTTCGCGTTGACTTGCATATTCATGCGCCGTTTTGCTGAGGGGGCGGCGGCCTTCGACCGCGGAGAACAGGTGTCGCAACCGCAGGATCGGGGGTCGGGGGGACTTCGGGCTTGGCTAATCGACTTCCACGGGAGGGCTGATCTCAAGCCTTTGCATAAAGCTTTCGAGATTATGGTCAACGATAACCCAGCCATGGCCCAGCAAGGTGATCAAGAATGGCTTGACCTTGGCTTGTGCGAGCGCAATCCAGCTCTGGCAGAACGCGCTCTGGCCATCGCTGGGGATGGGTTTGCTGAAAACGGGCTCCATTTCTCATATAACTTTAATAAGGCTTGTGTTGCGCGAACCTTCGGCCATGACGACATCGCGCGAAGCGCTTTCATCGCTGCGCGCGGAGAAGTCGAGCGCGCTGTGCGCGAACAGCCTGGCTACGGACCGCCACTCTGCATGCTTGGTCTAATCGACGCAGGCTTGGGGCGAAAAGAGGAAGCAATTCGCGAAGGCCGTCGTGCCGCTGAACTGACCCCAGTCACAAAAGATGGGATCACTGGATCTGTTATCATGAAATATCTCGGCGTTATCTACGCGTGGACCGGTGAGAAAGACCTCGCGATCAAGCAAATCGCCGAGACATTGCAGGTCCCCGGTGACTTCAGCTATGGCGAATTGCGCCTGCATCCTATCTGGGATCCACTGCGCGGCGATCCGCGTTTTGAAAAACTCGTCGAGGAGGCAAAGAAACCAATCGCGTCGAAATAAGTAGCGCGTTTCTGCGAAACACCTTGCGCCCTGCCGGAACGGCAGTTCATCTTGGTCTCGTTAGCTAATTCAAGACAATGGTGCAGTCAGAAAAGAGAGGCAGCTGGCGCGGGCATGTGGGTTGGCTCGTCGGCCAATTGATTGTCGTATTTGCCGGCGTCAGTGCGGCTTTCGTCGTGGAGAACTATCGGGATAGCCAGAACCAGCGAGCCGAGTTTCGCCAGGCTCTTTCTGGCGTTATCGCGGAACTAAATCGATATGAGACACGGGGACTGGAGTTCGCGGATGGTATCGACGCCAGGATTTCCGCGTGGGAACAGGCAGACCGCAGCGGAAGGCGAGCTATCCCGGGTTACTATCGGATTCCGGGTTCAACCCATCCTCCATTAGCCGCGTGGACTACGATGGTGTCGTCCGGGTTGATCCGCTTGATCGAGCCAGGCCTGCGAACTGAGCTTGGGCTTTTTTACAGCGAGATGACCGGGATCCACGACAACTACGATCGATACAACCAATTTACCGAGCGCGAGGTGCTACCCAGGATTGCTCTCGGGCCGGATGCGTTCTACGGCACGGATGGTCGTATTCTGCCAGCCTTTCGTGTGCACATGGACCTGGAGAAAGAATTTGCCGCTGATCTGCGCAAGCTTTCCAACCAGGCGCATGATCTTCGACTTAAACTTGAAGCCGTTCGAAGCTCAAAGTAGGAGGGCACGCGTCAGATAACTCTCGACGCTGTGCTGGTCGCTGCTCAGACCTCGCGGCACTTAATCTTAGTCTCGTTAGGCCTTAGCGCGGCGTCAGTCGTCTTATCTCGCCGTTTACAAGACCCAGACTGTGGTGTGGGACTGGAATTTGCTTTCAATCTGCGGGCAAGCTCGGCCGGATTCTCTGTCCATCTGTACTCGGGATCCGTTGTAACCCGACCATAAATAAGGTGGCCTTCATAGCGCCAGTTATCCAGAAGTAGGCCCTTCTCGAAAGCCTGGCCTTTTGCGGTCACGACGATCACATTGTGTTCGGACACTGTTTCCGCATAGGATTCTGCCCAGTGAAGATCCAGTGTTTCAAGTCTTAGCGCGTTCAATCGGATCAAGAGTTCGCTTGCCCATTGAAAACAGAGGCCCCCCTTTCGAGCTCCGATGTTCACGAGAAAATTCTGAACACCCGGCACCGAGACAACTCGCCATTCGCGGGCCAGTTCTCGTCCAGTTGTGTAGGCGCAGCGCGCGACATGCTCCGCTTCATCTGGGCGAACCGCTGGCGAAAGTGCAAGTAGCCGCCTGCGCAGAGCCAGATCATCGCCTGACGTGGCACGGACAAGTGCTTCGGTCCGCCGAACGTTATTGACCCACGGAGCGCTATCGGCAACCGCGAGTCCAGCAGTCAAAACGCAATAGCCGATTCCTATGGTAAAAGAAGCTAGCGCTGCGTGTGCGCTCTGGAACGGGTGTGCAGGTGTGGTAGTCACGACTGGCTTTCGATATCACACCAAGTGCTATTGCCCTCGACACGATGCAAGTGTAAAGCGTCGACACCCACCACATCGAAAAGCCTAGCCAAACGCTCCAGCCAACCGCTGGCCATTCCAATGACCAGATTTGATTTTATAAAACGGTTTTCCATATTTGCCGCGCTCGCCGTCCTTAGGTGATTAGAACGCTTGTGCGCAAGATAGCTTTGTTTTGTCTTGGGATATGGGCGGGAGGCAACCTGCTATTAGCCATCGGAATACTGGTGGCTATGCTTCTTTTTGGCACGAATGCACCGTCGTTGTTCATCCTGTTTTCCAAACCCGAGATCGCAGCACTAGATCCGAGAGCTCTCGCGACGATTAATGGTTTGGCAGTCTTTGCCAATGCGTGCGCGGCGGCTTTTTGTGTCATGGCACTGGCTTTGACCTGGCGAGGACTATGTCATGGGGAAGTCTGGTGTATCAGATTACTGGTGGCATGCGCCGTCCCGTTACAAGGACTGGGGTTTGCGTCTGATATTTATTTCCGACACAAAGATCTTGTAGCCAACGTCGTTTCATCGGTCATTCTTTTGCTTGGACTATTTGCCGCGCGAATGTCCATGACTCGAAATGCGAGTGATTTTGGGCGACAAAGGGACCGGGAAATCAAGCCGACTCTTCCATAAATCCGTTCCGGACCCGCGGAAAGATAGCTGACGCTTGATCACCTTGCGAGCGGACGTAGACTCACCGTCTCAAAGTTCAAAATCCAACTTAATCCAATCATGAAATCTCTTTTCCAATCTCGCTTTAACATTCCTCATATCGGCCGTTTTGGCCGCAGGGTTGCCAGCTGTGCCGTTGCCCTTTGTGCGTTCACCTTATCTGCGCAGGCGAGTTATACGGAAGAAAAGGTCACCGCGAGCGATGGGACTGCTAATAGTTACTTCGGCTCGGCGGCGGCGCTCAATGGATCAACTGCGCTTATTGGCGCTGATGGCGAGAATAGTTTTCAAGGCGCGGCTTATATCTTTAACGAGGTGGCCGGCGTGTGGAGCGAAGGCCAAAAGCTGACGGCGAGTGATGGCCTCGCCGGGGATGAGTTTGGATATCGAGTCGCCCTACGGCCGGAGACAGCCGTCGTCACAGCTTTCAGTGCGACGGTCAATGGCGTGGTCGCCCAAGGGTCAGCCTATGTCTACACCAAGGCAGGTGATACCTGGAGCGAAAGCCAGAAGCTGACGGCGAGCGACGGTGGATTGTTCGATAATTTCGGTGCATCGGTCGCGATTTCGTCGGAGGCGATCGCGATCGGGGCGAATGGCGCGACGGTGGGTCAAAATCCGGCACAGGGCGCGGTTTATGTTTTCACCAAATCGGGCAGCACCTGGGTGCAAACGCAGAAGCTGGTAGCCAATGATGGCGCCGCCTTCGATAACTTTGGACTCTCAGTGGCGATGGAAGGTCCAACAATCGTCGTTGGTTCACCAGTGGCGATGATTGACGGTAAGTTTGGCCAGGGCGCGGTCTATCGCTTCGCGAGAATCAACGGCACTTGGACTCAGGTGCAAAAGCTGGTAGCGGATGATGGTGCTTCCGGCGATAGCTTTGGCGAGTCAGTCGCCCTGAACAATCAAGTCGCGCTCGTGGGCGCATACAACGCCGCGGTCAATGGTCACTTTGGTCAGGGCGCGGCCTATATTTTCACCCGCACGGCTGGAATGCTGGTACAAAGCCAAAAGCTGACGGCGAGCGATGGCGCTTCCTTCGATAACTTTGGCAATGCAGTAGCGCTTGATGGGAATCGAGCGTTGATCGGCGCCGATGTCGCGACCGTCGATGGCCATACGTCGCAAGGTAAGGCGTATCTCTTCACGGCATCGGCCGGGACCTGGACGCAGGCAGAGGCATTTGTTTCGAGCGACGGTACGACGGACGACTTCTTTGGCGCCGCGCTAGCTCTCGAACCGGGAACCGCGCTGATTGCTACACCGCATCCGACGATCGATGGTAATTCGTGGCAGGGCGCCGCCTAT
Organism: uncultured Verrucomicrobiae bacterium; assembly: GCA_963801255.1. Lineage (GTDB taxonomy): Bacteria > Verrucomicrobiota > Verrucomicrobiia > Chthoniobacterales > UBA10450 > JAICXG01. The sequence goes on from CAWDEC010000019.1 coordinate 58,293, forward strand.
TTCGACAGTAACCCGCGCACTGATACGCCGTAGGACTGCAAGGAGATGAGGGGAGTTAGGATGCTGTCAGGCCGGAGTTACAACTCGGACCTGCCTATAAGCCGAGATCAGACAATCCAGGATGGTCATCCGGCCGCCGGCCGAGTGGCCAGTGATACTTTCGGTCTGCTTCCTTGATTGGAAGGTCATTGATGCTGGCGATGCGGCGACGCATGAAACCACGCTCATCGAACTCCCAGTTTTCGTTGCCATAAGAACGGAACCAATGGCCCGAGTCATCGTGCCATTCGTAGGCGAAGCGGACCGCGATCCGGTTACCTTGAAAAGCCCAAAGCTCTTTGATCAGGCGATAGTCGAGCTCCTTGTTCCACTTTCGAATGAGGAACTGCACGATCGCTTCTCGGCCGGCAAGGAACTCGGCGCGATTGCGCCAGACACTGTCGATAGTGTAGGCGAGAGCTACTCGCTCTGGTTCGCGCGTATTCCAGGCGTCCTCCGCCATCCGGACTTTCTTTGCCGCCGACTCGGCCTCAAATGGAGGGAAAGGCGGGCGTGGAGCTTCGATGTCACTCATGATCTAACGAGAGAAAGCTTTTTGCGCTCTGTGGTGTAATACCACCACGGCCGCGCGGGTGCGCCTTCCATAAAACGAACTATGGAGATGAAGGTATCGAGCACGCAGGGATCCTGGCGCTGACCGCTACGCTGACAAAGCTTAAGGTAAAGCTTATGCGGGTCGCGCCCGACTAACTGTTGCGGACGCGTGATGCCGATGGAGCGTAAATCACGCGCCATGGATGGACCAACATTCGGAATCGCTTCAAGCGATCCTGCGCTTCGCGCGTGAGCGGCTTTCGCAGGCTTATGTACTGCCATAGGTCTTTCGATCTTCGGCCCGCGACTGGCTAGTTGTCAATCGAGCGGCTAGCTTTTCGTTAGGCCGCGAATGACTGAGCCGATAACCGCGCCCGCGCCGACGTCGGCAACTTCCCGTTCGGCAGTTGGAAGGTAAGGTGCGAGGGCGTGAGCGAAGTTGGCCACGGTAAGGGTTTGCAACCAGACGCGACCGGGGCCGGTGAGGGTGGCGAGAAAGATACCATCGCCACCGAAGAGCATATTGCGGATGCCAGCGATGCGGGTGATATCGAACTGTACCTGCGTTTCAAACATGCCGACGTGGCCGGGATGGACGCGCAAGGTTTCGCCCGGACTTAGCTCGTAGTTGACGATCTCGCCACCCAACTCGACGAAAGCCTGACATTCGCCTTCGAGCTTTTGCAGGAGAAAACCTTCGCCGCCAAAGATGCCAGCTCCCAAGGACTGCTGAAAACCGACCCCCAGCTCGACTCCCGGTGTGGCGCAAACGAAGCCATGGCGATGAAGCATGTAACTCTGCCCGCGGGTGACTTCGACCGGCAGAATGTGACCCGGCAATTTTGCGGCAAAGGCAACTGAGCCGGGGCCGCCGACAGCTTTGTATTCGGTCATGAAAAGCGACCCGCCGCCGACTACACGCTTGAACGCGCCGAGAAACCCGCCACCGCCGCCGAATTGGGTGGTGGTGGAGAGCGATATGGCGCTCGTCATCCAGGATAGCTCGCCGGAGACCGCGACGATACTTTCATCAGGCGCGAGCTGCACTTCGAGCACGGGCATGGTGCTACCGACAATCTGATGTTGCATGGAGCGGATGTAGGACGAGAGACGTCGTGAGTCAAAGAAGAGGTCGCGGAGGAGCGTTCTAACCGGAGGGCGCTCCGAGGATTAACAAAATGTGATCCCAGTCTTCTCGTGAGGGCAGACTAGACTGGAGGGCGAATGATGAGCCAAAGCCATCCGGCAAGAAAGCAAAGGCCGCCAATTGGAGTTACGACGCCAAGCCATCCTGTATTCGTTAGGGCAAGCAGATAAAGACTGCCGCTGAAAAGGACAATTCCCGCAACGAAAAGGCCCGCGGAGAGACGGTTCGTCACCGGGAGGACTGCGAGGAGGAGCAGGGCGAGGGCATGGATGAAATGATAGAGTACCGCAGTTTTCCAAGCATCGGTGCTACCGTTGCCCGCGAGGATTGATTTCAAGGCGTGCGCGCCGAAAGCGCCCAATGCGACCCCGAGAAAGGCGAGGGCGGCGGCGAGGCGAAAGAGCGACACATTCACGCCGTCGAAGCTGCGTGCGAACCCTATCGATCGCAACCCGGCTGCGAATCAGTCGATGAGAAGCTCCGTAGGCAGTCGTCCGGCCGCTACGGTCGCTCCTTTTCTTCGCGCATGCGACGGACCTGCTCGATGGCTTCGTCCGTGCGGTCGAGCGAATTCTTGACCCAACTTTGGGCCGAAGGCGGAGGCGGCGCCGGAGTGGCAGCCAGTTTTGTGGAAGTCCGCGCGCTCGTTTCTCCGGGGTTGTTGCCATGCTGCCAGACGAAGAGAGCGACAACGGTCAGAATCAGGACCATGAAGGTTTTCATCGGTTCTCTTGTAAGAGCAGCCAACGGGCCAGGAAGAGTTTACGGTGAATAAGAAAGAAGCGGCATCCGTCGGTGAAGTTTGGTTCGAACTTATTTTACCGCCTTCTTCGGAAGAGGGCGGAGCGAATCAGCCAAACCATTCTAAAACACCACATGAAAAAACTACTGTTCACACTTGCGACCGCTGCGGCGGCTCTTTTTGCCCTGGCCGATCAAGCATCGGCTGGAATGCTCACACTCGATGATGGAAGTCCGACCTACACACCTCCCGGCTCTTTCACCAACAACACCATCGTGGTCGACACAACGGTTGGCGACGGCGCTCTCATCCACCTCTCGGGTGGAGTGACCGTAACACCCGACGCGACCAACCTGGCGACAATTGCGGTCAGCGGCACATACGCCGCGGATGCCGGCGATCAGTTTTCTGTCGCCTACAAGTTTGCGAGTGATCTCGCGACCGACACCTCAATCGCCTATACGCTTACTTTGAACGTCAACGGGATAGATCTGCCGCCGCAAAACGGCACGATCGAGCCTGGGCTCCACGAGTATGAGGGAGCTGCCGCGGTTCCCGTTGTCCTGGCTTTGACAGGTACTTTTTCCGGCACTCTCACGCTGGACTTCAGCACGCCGGGAGCCAGCAATGCGATTGCCGTTCCAGGCACCCTCAACCTCACCGTGCAGCAGTTCGATTTCATGCTCGATCCGACCGCCGTGACAGTCACTCCGCCTTCCGTACAGCAAAATATTTCGACCCGCCTCAATGTCGGGACTGGAGACAATGTGCTTATCGGCGGCTTCATCATTTCCGGGAACGACTCGAAGCTGGTTGTGCTGCGCGGTCTCGGACCCACGCTTAATGGTATGATCGGCGCGGCATCCTTCCTCCCCGATCCGGTGATCGAGCTGCACGACTCCAGCGGTGCGGTTATCGCGACAAACGATAACTGGATGGACTTGAGTGCTGACGATCAAATGGTCCTGACCGAGAATGGCCTCGCCCCGGGTGACCCAACCGAGTCGGCTCTCGTCGAAACGCTCGCTCCCGACAGTTATACCGTCATCATGAGCGGAGCGAACGGCGATACCGGCGTCGGCTTGGTTGAAGCTTACGACCTGGATAATGGCACCACGGATTCGAAGCTGGCCAACATTAGTACGCGCGGATCGGTGGATTCGGGCGACAACGTCATGATTGGCGGTTTCATCATCGGCGGTGGCGGGCTCTCGCAAATCGTCGTGCGCGGCCTTGGGCCCTCTCTCTCCGATCAGGTGGCCGGAGTGCTCGCGGACCCGGTGATCCAGGTGGCCAATGGAGACGGTGATATTATCGACACAAACGATAACTGGATGGACGATCCCAACAACCAAACCATCTCGGACTTGGGGCTGGCGCCAACCGATCCTAACGAATCGGCCCTTTATGAGATACTCGAACCCGGTACTTACACCGTGCTCCTGAGCGGTTCGGGCGGTACCTCGGGAATTGGCTTGGTCGAATCCTATAACGTCGACGGCCAATAACTCATTTAACCTCGCAACAACGCCCGGCCGGGGTTTTCTCTGGCCGGGCGTTTGTTTTCCGCGGGTCGCGTTTGGGGACTCTTGCCGCCGCGCTCTTGTTGTTTCACGTCCTCGGATCGTGGGCCGGGCAGAGTCGCGCTCGCGGCACCCCGTCGCAGCCGCTGGTTTCGTTAGGCATGCACACCGGGAATGGCAATATCACAATCGACGCCATTCGTTAGGCAAATTTCCGCGCTTTACGGCGCCTTCCTTGGCGGCACGCCAAATTGCTCCAGCGTTTTGTGGTCGTCCTCCGCCTTTGCCAGCAAGCCTATCTTGCGATAGCACTCCTCGCGTTTCGTGAGGGCAGCGGCGGTTTGATTGATCGAGAGCGCGTGTGTCAGGGAATCGATTGCCGCCTTGTAGTCGTCCCGTTCCATTTCCAGTTCACCCCGATATTGCCAGGCGGTCGCGAGAGTTGGATCGAATTCGATGGCGCGTAAAATCTGTCCGTAGGCCTCCGTTTTGCGCTGCAACTTTGCCAGGGCATAACCAGCTTCTGCGCATGCGTCGGCCGATTTTGGCTCTGTTGCCAGAGCGCTTTTTGCATCCGTGAGGGCAAGCTGCGACTGGCCGATCTCGTTCAAATGCCAGGCGCGGTTCGTAAGCAGTTCAGCGTCCTTCGGCTCGGTGGTAATCTCCGCATCAAGCCGGCTGATGGTTTGCAGAAACTCCGGAGACAAAGTCTCCAGTTTAAGCGTGGGAAAGACCGTGGCCTCTGCCTCGCGGCCAAGCGCCCTGGCCGCCAGCGCGTGAAACAGCTTCGGGCGCACCGCGTTCGGGGCCAGTTGCGCCGCGCGCTTCGCATCGTCGAAAGCGAGGGCGGGATCGCCCGCTCTCAGGAAAAGCAGGGCGCGGTCGGCGAGGAGACCGGCATCGTTAGGGAAGGTGTGTAACTGCCCGTCCAGCTCCCCCACTTCATGGAGGAATTTTCCCAGTCGATTGAAGCGTGTCAGTTCCTGCCTAACGAGCGCGTCTTGCGGAGCGACCTCTTGCGCGCGCTGCAAATCCACTCGCGCCGCTTCCCAATTGTGGAGATGCCGATAGGAAGTTGCCCGGTTCACCAAATACCTTGGATTGTCACCTGCCGTCATTGCCTGCGTCCAGGCCAGGGAGGCTTCGCGCCAGTTTTCCTGTTCTTGTTCAAGTCGCGCGATCTTGGCCCAAACCCGCGGTTTCTCGGCTCCTTCGACCGCAGCTTGTCGCCAGGCGGCGTTTGCTTCCGTCGCCCGCCCAGCCGCCAGGGCAAGATCGCCGCGATATTCGTCGAATTTTGACGAGGGCGTTTTTATCGCTGCGCGCCAGTTGGCTAACGTCTTTTCCAGACCGGCGAAATCGCGAGCTCCGCACTGTGCCTGCGCCAGACGACGCCAGGCGCCATCATCGTGAGGGGAAAATTGCAGTACTTGGCGGGCGAGCGGAATGGCTTGGGCAAATTGATGCGTGCGCAGTGCCTGCCGCAGTTCAACGCGGGCACTTTTCTCCTCCGGCGAAAGACGCTTCGTACAGCCACTTGTTCCGACGGCTAAGGCGAGCGTGGGGACGAGCAGGAGACGCGAGGAATCGGAAAAATTCATTGGCGCGAACGAGGAAATGCGGAAGATAACGAGAGCCTCTCCATCTCATTCCGCAATCCGCATTCTACGCTCCGCCATTCGTCATGCCTTCATTCGATATCGTTTCCGAAGTGGACAAACAGGAAATCGACAACGCGCTGAACCAGGCGCGCAAGGAGCTCGCCGCGCGCTTCGATTTCAAAGGCTCGACCGCGGAGATCCAATCCGAGAAAGACAAGATCGTTCTGACGGCAGAGGATGGGGCGCGCTTGCGCGGCTTGCGCGAAATTGTCGTCGGCAAGTTGTCGAAACGAGGCGTCGACCTGCGCAACGTAGCGCAGGAGGAACCCGCCATTTCGTCCATGGGTCACGCGCGCCAGGAACTAAAAATTCAGCAGGGACTTGAAGGTGAAAAGGCCAAGGAAATCATTCAGGCAATTAAAGCCGGCGGTTTCAAAGTTCAGAACCAGCTACAGGACCGCCAGATTCGCGTCACCGGGAAGAAGCGCGACGAACTGCAGGAAGTGATTGCCTTCGTCCGGAGCAAAGACTTTGGCGTGGCGACGATTTTCAAAAACTTCCGCGACTAGGCGAACAAACGTCTTCGAGCAGGAGTCTTAACCGCCCTGGACAGGTGGCATCAGAGCGATCTGATCGTTCGGCCGGAGGACTTGCTTGCGGTCGACAAAATCGACTCCAACGCCGACGAGAAGATTGGCATCCCATTTTTCGAGGCCCGGAAAACGTCGATAAAGCTGGGCAAGCAAATCGTTCACGGTTGCGCCTTCTGGGAGTTCGACGCTCAGCTCGCCGTGGCCGACGATCTCCCTGAGCTGAGAAAAGAATTGTGTCGTAAGTTGCAATTTCGTTAGTCGTTAGGCATCGTTAGGCGAGGCGAAGAGTTTCTCTTTTCGCAAGACGCCGATGCACGGCAGGTTGCGATAGTGCTCCATATAGTCGAGCCCGTAACCGACGACGAATTCATCATCGATATTGAAACCGACATAGTCGGCTTCCACCGGTCGCAGGCGCGGCCTGAGCTTGCGCAGGAGCACACAGATTTTCACGCTTAATGGATTCTTGCTCTCCAGCTTGTCGCGAATCGCTCCCAGGGTTACCCCGCTATCGAGAATGTCGTCGAGGATGAGGATGTGCCGGCCTGCGACATCGGGTAGCGCGATCTGGTTAAAGATAATTTCGCCGCTCGTCGTGGTGCCGCCGTGGTAACTCGCGACACTCAGGCAATCGAGTTTCAGCGGGAGCGGAATACGTCGCAGCAGGTCGGCCATGAGAATAATGCTGCCGTTAAGGATCGCGATCACAGTCAGTTCGCGATCGCGATATTCGGACGAAATCTCTGCGGCCAGTTCGTCAAGCCGACGCAGGATGGTGGCTTCATCGAATAGCACCCGTTCCAGATCCTCCTGCATCGATGGAATCTAGTCAGAAGAGGAGCGAGGTGAAGGACGGTTCGCCTTCACGGCCCCGCGAGCGCCTGGCGGATTTCAATCGTGAGGTGAGGATCGCCGTTGATCGTTAGTCCACGCTGCCACAGCTCGATGGCGCGCTGTTTCTCTCCAGCGCGCTGAGCCGCCAGCCCGGCGTTGAGGTAGAGAAGCTGGCGATCGAAAGGGCCCAGGCGCGCGGGCTCCTTTTCGACGAGCGCCACCAGTTCATCGAATTCAGTTCGCGCTATTTGCCGCCGGCCAAGAATGGCAGGGAAAGCTTCATTCGTGACCGCGCGTTGCAGCAGAACTCGACAGTCGTTAGGCGCACCCGCCGCGGCTTCGTCCATCAGCGTGATGCCTTTGCGCAGAGCAGAAAGTTTAGCAAAACCGATCGAAAGATCGCGGCTGCGCAGAGTCCAGGCGCTTCCGAGGTAGACGCGCGCCAGTTGATCGTTAGGTTCCTGTGCGAGCCGTGCTTCCAAAGCGGCGATGCAATCCACCACCGCCTGCTTGTCGCCGCGCAGCCCGCGCGCATAAAGATCCGCAATGCCCTTGTCTTCAAAAGCGACCGCGCCTAACGAAAATGCGGCGAGCGCGAGCAGAACAAGAAGCGCGCATCGCATCGGAAACAATGACTAAATCGTCTGGCGAAGACAAACCTGTGACGCGTTTTCCCCGTCGCGTGCTCGGCAGGCTCTTGCCGGGAAAAGCGCGTCACCCGGAACGGAATGTCATCGCCTTCACCACCCACAAGGCGGGTTCGATGGTCTTGCATCGCGTGCTGAAAGACATCTGTGAGTTGAACCGCATCCGCTATTACTCCTCGAGCAGGTCGCAGTTGCCCTTCGAGCGCATGTTTTCCGGGGAAGATTTCATCGCCAAGCGAAGCGGCTGCTTCGGCCCGGTGCGCTTCTTCGTGCCGACGCATGCCTTGGACGAGGCGAGCATCATTCTGCACCTGCGCGATCCACGCGATGTGCTGGTCTCGATGTTCTACAGCTATTGCTACATGCACGCGGGGGAAATCGAGGCTCATACCGGTTATCGCAAGAAAGTGGCCGAGGCAGGTATCGACAAGTTCGTTCTCGATATGGTGGGCGCGGGGTTTGACGATTACCGCGGCGATTACGGCATCGGCTCGCGTTACAAGGAATACGTCGGCAATGTGCGCGATCGTTACGAGCGTTATCTGGTTGAACTCTGCGACCGACCAAACACGATCGTCCTTTCCTACGAAGAGATGGTGCTCGCCTTTCCGAGTTGGCTGGGCAAACTCCTTGTCGCCTTTAGCCTAACGAATCCGGACGAGACGTTCGCGGTCGTGGAAGCGCGTCACGCCAACAGTGTATCGGCGGGCGAAGAGGAAGACATCTGGGCACACAAGCGCAAGGTCACGCCCGGCGATCACCGCGAAAAACTTCAAGCCGGGACGATCCGGCGATTGGACGAGATTTTTGCGCCGGTCCTGCATCGCCTCGGATACTCGGGCGCAGACTACGCCGCGACCGGTATCCCGCAGCAGCCGATTCGCTAGGGAAATGGCCCGTCGCGGTAATTCGCCTCAGCCTCGTTAGGGGAACTCGTGCACCAACTGCTCCGCGGTGGTGAACTTCGGTTCGATATCCACCGGAATGCCCGCCATCTTGCTCAGCACCTGCGTGAGTTCCGGTTTGATTGAGCCAGCGTTCGGCAGGAGCGCCTTGGCTTTCTCATAATTTCCCTCCGCCTGCACCGTCATGATTTCGCGGGTCAAACCTTCCACCGCGCTTTTAATCTTCTCCATGTTAACGGAAAATGTGCCGTCCGGATTGGAGACAAAGCCGCCGTGCTCGAGGATGTAATTGAACTGCACGATCATGCCGCGACCGTGCGCCTCGGTTGTTCCAAAGCGGATGGTGCGAAAACTCGAGGCGAGATAAGTCACGTAAAGCGGGCGCTCGAGCGACTTCGGCAGCGCGCCTTTGTCGATCAGGTATTGAAGGGCAAAGAGCGCCGAGATGTCCGCTTTTGCCTCTTCCAGCGCGCTGTAGGTATCCTTGAGCTCTTCCCGTACGGTGGACTTGCGGCCGTTGATCGTCACGTCGTGTGGGCCTAGGCCGTGCATCAGCTCGTGCACCACGATGTGAGTGAAGAAGGCATCGAATGAGAGATCCTTTTGGTCGTTAGGCGAAAGCACGACCTTCGAAATCGGCACCAGTGTCTTGGCAAATTTCGCGTCCTGCACATTCTTCAGCATGACCCGTTTCGATCCTTTCTCGCGGGTCACCCTTTCATCGTTAGGCAAATTATAGGCTGCAGTCTGAACGCCATGATTCGCATCTCCCGCGCAGAAGATTTCGTTCACCACCACCATGGGCGATAGCGCGCCGAGCTTCGGGTTCCGATACTTCGGATCGATCGGGAGATGGTTCTCGATGTCCTGAAGTTGACCGGAGAATTTCTTCAGTTTGGCACTTTCCGCTTCATCCTGCACGGTGATGAAGGCTTCAAAGGCGGCTTTGTAATTGAACCATTCGTCGTTATAGACTTCGTAGGGGCCGATGGTTGGCTCGATAGCGTTGGTCAACTCCATCCAGGCCACGTCGCTCTCATAGTAGTCATTGCTCAGAAAGGCGTCGGCCCGCGTAGAAAGGAAACGTTTCAGGGTGGGCTCGCTTGCCGCCTTGGCCGCATCGCGCAGCAGTTGAGCGGCGCGAATCAGCTCGCCCTGGTACTCGATGTTGTAAGGGACAAGAGTGAGCTTCCGCTCGGCATCTCGCCTAACGACCGTGAAGAATCCCTTCGCGCGCTCCTGTTCGTCCGCCGGCAGAGTAGGAATCCATTTCTCGATTTCCGGCTTGGTCGCGTCCAGCGGGTAAAAGTTCGCACCCCGCGGTTTTTGCGGCGCGCCGAAAATGAAAGGCGCGTCGTGATCGAGATTCGACCAAGGACCCTTGTTGAGGAGAAAGTAATGCAGCCGCGCCCGTCCGTCGGCGCTTTGGTCGCCCGCCAGGTCGAGCAGCATGGAAGGATTCTGCGACCAAATCTGACGCAGGAAGATTCCATCGATGATGCGGGAAGCCTCAACCAGTTTGGCCAGGACTTTGCGGTCGTTAGGCGAAAACTTTGAGAGGTCGACCTTGATTTCAGTGGGAGCAAAACGGGACATCAACTTCTCCAGTCTCGCCTGATTGAGTTGAGGTCCCAGCTGGGCCTGAGTCGTGGCAGCGGTCGTGGCCAGCACCGCGAACAGAATTACAGGAATTTTCATCGGCGTGAGGAAGTCTATCCGCATAAACGGAATCGGATGCGAGCGAAAATGTCTTCCAGCCGGTCGGCGATTTCGATTCGAATCGCGCCGCTCTTTGAACCCTTTCGAATCCTATATTACGCCGGAAATCGGCTTTGCCCTGGCGCGGCCGGGTGAGCGAACCGGTGAAATTCTGACAACGTTGTCTGGATCGTAGTCGATCAGCTTGAGCCAATCTTCTACGATATCGGTTGCGGGCAGGATTTCGTTTTCGAGATACTCAGCATTGAAGGCGGCCTGCAAATCGGTCTCGCTGATGCCTTCGTCCTTCCCGCTCGCGATGGAACGTTTGATCGCCATGCCTTTTGCCCGTTCGACAACCGAGGCAATGATGGCGCCGCTAATGACATCGCTGCGATAAAGCGCTTCCTTGCGGCCGCTGCGCAGCGTCACTTCGAGGAGGCGATTCTCTTCGCGCTCGGCAAACTGACTTGCGAGCAGCCGATCGATCAGCGCAGCGATCGCGGCTTCGATTGATTCATGACCTTCCCGGATCGCGTGGTCGTAGGGCAATTCGTTCGTTAGGTAAATGCGATAAACTTCTTGCGCGCCCTGTTTGTTAGGGCGGCGCACCTTGATCTTGCGGTCGATCCGGCCCGGTCGCAGGATGGCGGGATCAATCAGATCAGCACGATTTGAGGCCAGAATGATCACGACCTCGTTGAGCGAATTAATGCCGTCCATCTCTGTGCAAAACATTGGCACAAGCGTGGAGAGGATGTTCGAGTAACGCGAAGCGCGTCGCGTCCCCAGAATGCTCTCCGCCTCGTCGATAAAGAGAAACGGCATGTAACCCTCGCGGCGTTTCTCGCGCGCCGTGGCAAAAATCTCGCGCACCATTCGCTCCGACTCGCCGACCCACATATTAAGAATCTCGGGACCCTTGATGTGCATGAAGTATTCCCGCATGTCGGCGCCGGTTTTGTCGCGCAACTGCTTCGTCAGGTTATAGGCGGTCGCTTTGCCGATGAGCGTCTTGCCGCAGCCCGGCGGCCCGTAAAGGAGAAAGCCTTTCGGCGTGGCGTGCTGGAATTTCTTGAAGAGCTCTTCGTGCAAGAGCGGTAGCTCGATCGCGTCGCGAATCGCCTGCAGCGCTTCGTCCTGGCCACCCACTCTTTCCCAGGGCAGCTCCGGCACTTCATCAAGATAGTGATCGCGCGCTTGCGGCGTGGCGAGCAGTTCGAGCGCGACACGATAGTTGGCGTCCACCCGCACGTCGTCACCCGTCTTCAGCAGCGTCTTGGCCAGCTTGGCCGAACGCTGCAGGACCAACGACTGCAGCCCATGTTCCGCGCCGACCCGCAATCGATCGTCGCTCAGCACTTCCGCGATTTTCGTTACGGGCCCGGCCGTTTCAAAGCCCAGATCGCCCACGATGACGTAAGCCTCGTTCACGAGAACACGCGTGCCTTTTTGTAATTTCGTTAGGCTGATGCGCGGATCGACGTTGCAATAATAGTCCGCACCACCGACGACAATCTGCGCCGTATCCCGCGCCGGGCTGCCGAGAAACGTGCCGATGCGGTTGGCCGGCGAGGTGACCTTTTTGATCACCTGCTCGAGCTTCTCGATCATCTCGCGCGCGTCGCCCACCATTTGTTCCTGCGCCTCGATCTCAGAGCGCAGGATGAGCAAGCGCTCCCGCGCAAAATCACCCGGCGCCAAAAGCGCGACTGCGCGATCAAAAGCCTCCAGCAGGCTGAGCTGCTCGTCGTCGTTAGGCAGCTCGCCCCTTTCCGGCCGCCGATTCCTTTCGTCGCTCATTCCCCTTTTCCCCTTGTTCTGATTATTCAGAAAATAATACGCGCGCAACTTTCTGGCTGCAATTGAGGCGTCAATCGGACCACCTCCACGTTCTCAGGCGATATGATGAAACCCCAATTAGAGGAAAGCTTCTGCAACGGAATCAGCCAGGAAAAGGCCAGCAGGCGTCAGGGCATAGCGCCCGGCCAGCGGGGCCATCAAACCAAGCCTAACGAATTCCTCGATTTCGTTAGGCCGATTCTCCAGCCAGTCAGCCGGCACACCCTGGTTCGTGCGCAGCGAGAGGGCGATTGCTTCCGCGCGTTTCATCTCCGGCGTGAGACTTTCATCTCCAGTGGAAGGCGATTCTCCGCCCAAAACGCGATCGGCGTAGACCCGATAATCAGAAATATTCTGCCACCGGCGCAGCCCGCAGGTCGAAACCGCGCTTGGTCCAAGGCCAAGATAATCCTCGCCTCGCCAGTAAGCGCGATTATGCACCGACTCAGACCCCGGTCTCGCATAATTCGAGATCTCGTAATGCTCGAAACCGGCCGTGCCCAGCACTTCATCAGCCAGGGCAAAGAATTCGGCGTCCGCTTCCGGGTCGTCTCGAAATTCGCCGCGCGTATGACGAAGGAAGAATTCAGTGTCTTCCTCGTAGGTCAGGCAGTAGGCGGAGATATGATCCGGCTGGAGCGCCGTCGCGCGTTCCAGGGTCATCTTCCATTGCCCGAGCGTCTGGCCCGGCAGACCGAACATTAAATCGACGTTCACATTTCGAAATCCTGCCCGCCGCAACAAATCAAACGACTCTTCCGCCTGTGCCGCGGAATGCTCGCGTCCGAGCAAATCGAGCAGTTCATCATCAAATGATTGAATCCCGAGGCTGATCCGATTCACGCCTGCGTCGCGCAGCAGGTGCGCTTTTCGCTCGGAAACGCTCCCCGGATTTGCTTCGACAGTCCATTCCTTCAGCTTTGACAAGTCGACGCGCGCATGAAATCCACCCACAAGAGTTTCAAGCTGAGCAGTCGTTAGGGCGGTGGGCGTTCCCCCGCCAAAGAAAATGGTTTCCGGGCACGCAATCCGATCCAGCAGTCGCCGTGGAAAGTTCAGCCAGAATCGAGTCGCAAAAACGTGCCGCCTGCGCGGGATCAGCTCGCTCTTTGTAGAACGCACAGTATGGGCAAATGCGGGCACAAAAGGGAACGTGCACATAAATGTGTTGGGCCGCGCCACGCGCCTCAGAGTTGTCAATCGCCCCCTCACCCATAGAGTCCCACCATCGTCGCTCGACTCACTCGCTCAATCGCTTTTCTTGCTGCCCTGGCAGCCTGTATTGGCTCCGTAGTTGCTCAGGGTTTGCCGGTACCGCCACCACCACCGCCCCAGGCAACACCTTCCGTCGTTTATCGCGCGAGTAACCCCGACGCGATTCGGGATTACAAGGTCAACCCTGAGCTCGTTAGGCGCATGACCAATGCTCTGGTTCTTGCCCTTACGCACCAGTCCGACATCGCAAGCGCCTGGCGGTCGCTGGTTCGTCCTAACGATCGTGTCGGAATCAAAATTTCAGCGGCTGGCGGCGAACTCTTTACTACGCATCGCGAAATCGTGAACACGATCGTCGACGGCCTGGTCGCGGCTGGTCATTCGCGCGAAAGCATCATCGTTTGGGATCGTTCGTTAGGCGGAATCAAGGAGGCCGGCTATCACGGCACGGAAGGTTATCAACTGCGTTCCATCCCGCCGCGCGACGGTTACGATGCCAAAGCCACGTTTTCCGCCCCCTTTCTCGGGAACCTCATCTGGGGCGACTTCGAATACGTCGGGAATCGCGGCGAGATGCCGCTCCTGAGCGAAACCGAGAACACGAGCAGTGTCAGTCATTTTTCCAAGATCGTGGCGAACGAGGTGACCAAGATCATTAACCTGCCGGTGCTGAGCGACAATGTGCGCAACGGTCTCGCCGGTTGCCTCTACAACGTCACCATCCCAAATATGGACAACTGGCGGCGCTTTGGTGTGCCACCGGACTTCGGGGCTTCGAGCATCCCGGAAATTTACGCCGATCCGCGTATCCGTCCGAAGGTCGTCCTCAATCTCATGGATGGATTGCTCGCGCAATACGCCGGTGGCCCCGAGTCGCAGCCGGGCTACTCTTTTCCCTTCGCTACGCTTTACGCGAGCAAGGATCCGGTGGCGATTGATTCCCTTGCGTTGCGGCAGCTCGAGGAATGGCGCAAGAAGCGCAGGGTGCCGCCCATTAAACGTCTCGGCGCCCATGTAGAGGTCGCAGAACAGATGGGCCTGGGTAATGCGCAACTTTCCCGGATCGAAATCCGCAATGTCGGTCCGTGAAGGCGATCCTTAAGTCGGTCTCACGATCGTTTTATCTCACGATCCGGTTTCTGCCCCGCCCCCTGCGCGAACCGGTTGCCCTGGCTTATCTCCTCGCCCGTGCCACCGACACGATAGCTGATACCGCCACCATTCCGGTCGATGCGCGCCTGACGACTCTGCGGGATTTGGCGAGAGTCATCGCTGGTGAGCTGGACTTCTCCGCGGTCGAGGCTTCGCTGCGCGAATTTGCCGAGCAACAGAGTCAGCCTAACGAGCGAAGGTTGATCGAAAATTTACGCGCCTGTTTCGACTGGCTGGAGCGGGTCAGTGCAGATGATCGCGAGGATATTCGAGCGGTCCTGCAAACAATCGTCAGGGGACAGCAGCTCGACCTCGAGCGTTTCGCCGATCCGACAAGAGTGACCGCTCTTCGCACTTCGGCGGAACTGGACGAATACACATGGCTGGTGGCAGGCTGCGTCGGACAGTTCTGGACCAGACTCGGCTTTCGTCTTCTGCCGGCTTTCGCCAATCGCTCGCCGGACGAAATGACGAAACTAGGAATCGATTACGGAAAAGGCTTGCAGCTGATCAACGTTTTGCGCGATCGGCCCGTCGATCTGAGCAACGGCCGCGACTACCTGCCAGCGGACGAGTTAGCCACCGCACCTCTCCAGGTTGTCTTTTCGAACTGGTTAGAACGAGCGGAAGAGCAAATCGGCCAGGGAATGGAGTATTGCGTTAGCCTAACGAATTGGCGAGTGCGTTTCGCCACCGCCCTCCCGGCACTTCTCGGCAAGCGCACGCTCATCCTCTTGCGCGAGGCCGGGCCTGAGAAGGCAAACATCAAGATCGCACGGAAAGAGGTGCGACGAATCACGTTCGCCGCCGCTCTCGGCAGCATTTCGCCAATCGCCCTGCGAACGTTGTTCGATCGATTGTAGAATTCTGCCTTCTGGAGCAGCGATATCTCATAAGTCTCAAGTCCGTTACCTAGTTTGCGTTGTGGGCTTTGCCGCTTGGTGCGAACTAGAGAAACCACACTCTACCTGAATGAATATTCGCTTGCTCCTTGTCCCCTACGACTCTGGTCAGCGTAACGTGCGCATGGGGGCTGGGCCCGAGCGGTTGCGCAGCGTGGGCCTGGCACAACATCTTGCCGACCGCGGGCACGATGTTGATGCAAGGGTGATTGAACCGGCTTCGCTGCATTGGCGGGCGGAAGTGCAAACAAGCTTCGAATTGATGCGCGCGGTCGCGGAGGAGATCCGTGCCACGCGGAAAGCTCAACGCTTCCCGCTGGTTCTCGCTGGCAACTGCCTGGCGGCGGTCGGCGTAATCGCCGGCTTGGGCGAAGGTACGGGCGTGATCTGGATCGATGCCCACGGAGATTTCAACACGCCGCAAACCACCATGAGCGGGTTCCTCGACGGGATGACGCTGGCCACCGCCACTGGACGTTGTTGGGCGGAACTCGCGCGCACCATCGAAGGCTTTGCGCCCGTGCCCGAGAAAGCCGTTGTCATGCTTGGAGTGCGTGATCTCGACCCGGGCGAGGGAGCAGCTCTGGCAAAATCGCCAATCGTTAGGCTGACCGCCGAGGCCGCGCCTAACGAGATCGAGAAAGTGCTTCATACGCTCGGGCCGACCATGCAGCGCTTTTATATTCATCTCGATCTCGACGCGCTCGATCCTACCGAAGGTCGTGCCAATGGATACGCGGTGCGGGGCGGATTTCGACGTGAGACTTTGGAAAAGCTCCTGTCGAGGGTTGCCGGTCATCTGCCGATCGAGGCGATGACGATCGCGGGATACGACCCGAGTTATGATGCCGAAGGGAAAGTTTGCGCCACAGCCTTTGCAGCTGCGAGCGAGGTCGTCGGGAAGCTGTAGGACTTGCTCGACGAAAATCGCCTTTATCTCAACTAAGGCAGCTCGCGCCTGACTTCATCAGGCGATTTGTCTTCGCGGAGACCGAGGAAAACTGGTGCGCGCAATTTCGCGTCTCGAGTCCACTCCGCGAATTTCACCTGACAAACAAAAACTGGATTGATCCAACTGATCTTGCGCATCATCCCGGGAGTGATGCCTTGCGTCCACTTGCCTCCGGACTTCGAAGGCAGATCGGCGAAAGGGCAATCATCACGTGCTTTGGTCTGGAATTTCTGGTGCAGGCCGGCGAGCATTTTGCTGTCGAAGCCGGTGCCAACTTTGCCGGCGAAGAGCAGCTTTTTATTTTCGTAATAGCCGACGAGAAGCGCGCCGAAATGCTGTCGTGCACCGGCGGGCGGCGTGTAGCCGCCGATGACGAATTCCTGTTCGTGAATACTCTTGAGTTTGATCCACGCGCCGCTCCGGCGTCCCGACTCGTAGACCGAATCGGCGAGTTTGCCGATAATGCCTTCCAAGCCGTGGCGTTTCACTTCCCGCAGGAGCGCCCGAGGATCGTTGCCCAACTCCCCGGAATAACGAATGGGATCTCCCGCCACAGCGCACAACTGGTGTAGGACTTCTTTGCGAGTCGTTAGGGGAAGTCCGGTTAGACTTTTCCCGTTCAATTGGAGAAGATCGAAAACGTAATAGTGAAGCGGTGCGCTGCGGTTTTCGAGTTCGTAAGTCTGTAAAAGTTGAAAGGACGAATGACCTTCGTCGTCGAGCGCGACGACTTCCCCATCGATGACGCATTCGTCGCAGGGCAGGGTGGCGATGGCCGCGGCAACTCCGTCGAATTTGTTCGTTAGGTCATTCTCATTGCGCGAGAACAGTTTCACCTTCCCGCCGTCCTTGACCGCGAGGATGCGAAAGCCATCAAACTTCAATTCGTAAATCCAACCTCGGCCACTCGGCGGTTTTTCGACCAGCTTCGGTTTCATCAAATCGATGAACCGCGGCTTTCCCGCCGGCAACGCATCCGGCAGCGCAATGGCGCTATTTCCGACTCGGCTGGCCGGATCCGCTTTTTTTTTGCGATTGCGTTCGCCACGCACCGCCGCTTTGCGAATTCTCTCACGCAGCGCTTTCTTCACATTGTCTCCGTCGTTAGGGCGATTTGACTCCCATTCCGCATCGCGGTCCTTCGCGATTTGCTTCATGGTACGCCCTGTCTTCACCGATTCGTCGTCGCGTTTTTTCGAGATGGGCTCGACGTCAGCGTCACTCTTCAGCAGGAGCCAATTGTTTTTACCGCCATCGATCCGAGTGCGGATGAGCGCCCATTCGCCGATCGCTTTTTCGCCTTCGAGCACGAGATGAATCCGGCCTTCCTTCAGCGCCTGAAGCGGCTTTTCGCCATGCACATAGTAATTGCCGCGATCCCAGACCATCACGGTACCGCCACCGTAGTTGCCTTCCGGGATGACGCCTTCGAAGTCCTTGTAATCGACCGGATGGTCTTCGACTTCGACCGCGAGGTGTTTTTCGCCGCGTTTCCAGGGGAGACCTTTAGGCACTGCCCAGGATTTGAGCACGCCTTCCATCTCGAGGCGGAAGTCGTAATGCAGACGGCTGGCATCGTGCTTTTGAATGACGAAGCGCGAAGCGCCCGCGACTCGCTTCGGGCGCGGCTTCTTTGCGCCGCTTGGTTCCGAGGTAACGGAGAAGTCGCGCTTCCGTTTGTATTCTTTCAGACCCATCTGCCGATACGTTTCCATCCCGGAAACGAAAACGCCACCGCGATCGGACGGATCACGGTGGCGACAACTTCGGCTGCGAAACGGCCCCGGGGGAAAACTTCGCCTAACGACGAGATCTGCTCTCGCCATTGGCTCCTCGGCCTCTTCCGCTTCTTCGTTGACGATGCCTTCGGCGATTTCGGTCAGCTTTTCGTCGGCTGCGCCTTCTTCATCGAGAGTCTGCTGGAGAAGGTCTTCGGCTTCTTCTTCCCCGAGGATAGCGGCAAAGGTGCGTGCCGCGCCGTAACCCGCCATCTCGTAATGCTCAACTCGCTGTGCGGCGGCGATGAGCCCAGCGTCGATGACGGAGTCGGGTCCCTCTTCATTTATCATCTCGGAGCCTTCCTCAATCAGACCCTCCATTGCTTTACAGGTCTTGCCGCTGGGTTTTTTGCCAAGGGCTTGGAAGATTTCTTCCAGGCGCTCGACATGAATTTTCGTTTCGTCGAGATGGCTCTCGAAAGCTTCTTTCAGCTCGGAGGTGCTGGCCCGCTTCGCCATTTTTGGGAGGGCCTTTACGAGCTGCTTTTCGGCATTATAGAGATCGCGCATCTCTTCGATCCATAGAGTTCGAAGTGAGTCTAATTTCATAAGTTTTTTTCTTGAGTTTGGTTGTGTTGGGATTCGCCCGGAGGCGCGTGGGACCGGCTTTCGCTAATGCAAAAGAACCGGCGCAAGTGTGACAACGGATCTCTAGTCCGCCCTGCGCGTGGGACTCCTGCCCTAATGCAGCATCCGTATTTTTCCGGAGGACCCGCTGTTCAATCCCAGATTTCAACCATCACCATCGCGCCCGCCTCGAGCGTCTCGCCGCAGTCGACGCGGAGAAGCGCGTTCGCCCGGCTTAAGCCGAAAAGGGCGTGAGATTCCTGTCGCCCAATGGGATTGAAGAAGCCGTCCTGCAAGCGCCCGCGCAGATAATGCGGCCGATCGCCCTTATAAGAAATTGTGGTTCCGATTCGCGCGGGAACTCTTCGCAGATCGAGTAGATCTTCGTCAGCGCCGCTCATTTTCAGGAGGGCAGGCCGGACAAATTTTAAAAAGGTCACGAAAGCCGAGACCGGATTTCCCGGCAGACCAAAAACGGAAGCCGCCTCCGCCCGGCCGAAAAGGAAAGGCTTGCCCGGCTTGATCGCCACGCGCCAAAGGTCGATCTCAACGCCGAGTTCGCGCAGAGCTGGCTTCACAAGGTCACGGTCCCCGACCGAGACGCCGCCGCTGACGATCAGGGCGTCGGTTTTCAAAGCTCGGCGGAAGAGTGAAACCAATTGGTCGAGATCATCCGGACAATGCTCGGCCAGCGCCACCTCTGCTCCCGCGGAGCGCGCGAGGGCGTGTAGCATGAGCGAGTTGCTTTCGAAAATCTGGCCGGCTCGCGGCGCGGTGCCAGCAGGCGCGAGTTCGTCGCCCGTTGAGACGATCGCCACCTTTGGTCGACCGCCCACTTCAATTTCCCCAATTCCTTGCGAGGCGAGAAGCGCCAGAGTCTGCGCGGCGATGGGCTCGCCGCGGGCGAGGATTCTCTGGCCTTCAGCGAGGTCTGCACCCTTTGGCCTGACGAACTCGCCTGGCTCAACGTCGCATTGCGCGACGATCGCTGCTTCCTCACGGGTCACATCTTCCTGCATGATGACCGCGTCCGCCCCCGCCGGCATTGGCGCACCGGTGAAAATACGGATCGCCTCGCCAGCTTGAATCGTTAGGCACCGATCGGCTCCGGCGGGCTGTTCGCCGGTGACGCGCAATTTCGCGCCGGCGCGGCAGGAAGCCGACTGCACCGCGTAGCCGTCCATGGCAGAATTATCAAAGGGCGGCAACGGCCGCTGTGCCCAGACATCGTCGGCGGCAAAATGGCCCAACGAATCGAGCAGCGCCGCCTTCCTGGGAGAAAGCGGACTCACTTTTTCCAGGACGGCTGCGAGCGCTTCTTCTTCGCTAATCATCGTTCCACTCGATCGCCAACCGCTGGACGTCCGTCGAGAATATCGGCGGCGACGAACGGCCGCTTCTGTTCGGTGCCGACTTTCAAATGCGCTGTCTTCCCCTTGGGGGAGATAGAAACCAAAAGTGTCCCCGGCGACGGGACGTAGAGATTCGATTCGAGATCGATGAGGACAAAATGCTGTTCTTCATTCACGAATGCAATCTCTCCTGCATCGATTCGCGGCCGGGCATTCGGGGCAGGTTGGGCTGCTTGCGGCCGATCAACCGACTCGCAGCCTTCAAAAATAAGGATCATGCCGGCAACGACTGTCGTCAGGCAAGACAATCGAGTGGGTGGAGCAGGGCGCATGATGAGGCGGGGAGCGGTTGACGAGCTTCGAGCGCTCCCGATATTCTGCAACTTCGATTCCGTTCGGACTGGTGAGGTGGCTGAGTGGTCGAAAGCAGCGCTTTGCTAAAGCGCCGTACCCCAAAAGGGTACCGAGGGTTCGAATCCCTCCCTCACCGTTTCCCTCGTATAGCGCCGATGAGAGACGGAAGACACAACGTCTTGGCATAGCATTTCCTCCAAAATCCGTCTTTGTTTGCGGATGTTCGGTCTTTTTGGGGCCACAGGATTTTCAGGGGCTTCGCTTCTCCTACGAGGTGCGATCTTTCTTTTACAGCCGGGACTGCCAAAGAGGCATTCTCGACCGCGAGATGCCACCCATGGCGTTACTATTCTTGATTGTCAGTCGGAACTTGATCATCGAGAATCGGGGGTCATGAAAGCGCAATTTGGCCAATTCAAGTGGGCCGGGACGAGCGCCGCCGCTTTTCGCCATCAACTTCACTCGCAACTCAGCCTTGGCCTCGCCATGTTCGCGATTTTCGTGAGCACCGTTGCCGCCCAGACACCTCAGCATTCCTTCCCGATTCGGCAAGGATCGCAACCGTTTGCGATCACGATGGGCGCAGATGGAAATTATTGGTTCACCCTTCCCAATAACAGCGAGGTGGCGCGTATCACTCCGCGTGGCGTAATCACTTACTTCACCACCCCGAGCCAGAGTTCTCCACAATTTATTACTCTGGGTTCCGACGGCAATATTTGGTTCACCGAAGGGGCGAACGGAAAGATCGCCTCGATCACGCCGGTGGGCGTGGTAAAGGAGCATCAGTTCTCTGTGTCCGGGGTGAGTGTGGGCATCACCAGCGGATCGGATAGCAACATTTGGTTCACTGACCAGGGGGACGGAGCCGTCTGGCGTTATGGCCTCGGCAGAGGCACCTTCACGGAGTATCTGCTTCCGACGTCGAATTCTACTCCGGGAGACATTACCACCGCTGCCAACGGGAATATGTGGTTCACCGAGCAGGGGACGAGTATGCTGGGTCGGATCACTTCGCGCGGACTGGTCACAGAATTTCCCATGGCTGATGCGCCCATTTCGGTCGCCTCTGGCTCCGACGGAAACATCTGGGTGGCCAGCGCGTTCAGTCCGAAGATTACAAGGGTGATATCTGAGACCTTTGGTACAAACGAGCTCACCGACTTCCCCACTCCGAACCAGCCGACGATCATCCGGCCGGGCAACGGCAATAACCTCTTGTTCACGGAGTTCAGCGCGAACAAGATCGGTTCGATTACGGTTATGGGAGTGGTAACCGAGTCGCCAGAATTCGTGCACAGCTCGCCCACTGGTATAACGGCGGGTGTGGGCGACGAGGTTTGGTTCCTCGGCAGCTCCTCTGACCGGGTTTATGAAACCGTCGTTCCACGCCAGCCGTAATAATCTATGAGCGGGTTGCGGGTTCGCGACATGAGGCTGGTACGGCGGACCGCGAGGTTTTCCGGTAATGGGTAAGGGGCTGAAGGCTCGATTGCCGCCTGCTGAGGGCGCGCGAACTGGGTTGCTGGTTGCGGCATTACTACTCGCATTCGTCTCAGGATGCGCAGCGCTTATTTACGAAGTCTTATGGGTTAAACAGTTAACTCTAGTGGTCGGCGCGGATGTCTATGCGACAACCATGGCTATAAGTGCATTCTTCGCCGGCTTGGCGCTTGGGAATTATGTTTTCGGCCAACGTGCGGACTTATCGGAGCGTCCTTTGTTTCTGTATGGATGTCTGGAGGCAGGCGTAGCGTGTTGTGGCCTGGCGAGTACAGTGTTGTTGTTTCCAGCCGCACGCTGGTTTGTGTTGGTCGAAGAGAAGGCAGGAATAATCGCGTGGGTTTTACCATTTGCACTCGTTAGTCTGCCTGCATTCTTCATGGGCGGAACCTTGCCGGTCCTGGTTCGCACCCTTACTCCCTCAATGGGGCGGCTCGCCCACTTGGGCGGACGCCTTTATGCGACGAACACGGCCGGTGCTATCGCTGGATGCATGCTCGCTCCCTTCTTTCTTATACCAACTTTCGGTGTGCGGATGTCTGGTCTCGTGGCGGCGACCTTGAACCTCTCTGCGGCGTTAATAGCCTTTATTCTCGCTAGAAATGCCAAGACCAGAGTAATTGCGATCTTTGCTACCTGCGGTCAACGTGGGCAGCGCGATCGGCTCGCGTTAGTTCTTTACGCGATCGCAGGCGGGCTAGCTCTTGGTTACGAGGTCATCTGGTCGCACGCGATCGTGCAATGGACAAACACGCGCGCGTTCGCCTTTGCGGTTGTGCTTGCAGTTTATTTGACCGGCCTTGTCCTTGGCAGTTCCTGCTTTTCGTCTGCGGCCGGTCGCGCGGTCGACCCGTGGGCACATTTCGGATTGCTGATTAGCGGAGCCGCACTTTGCGCACTTCTAGGGGTTGCCGTTGTCGGGAACTGGTTAGGCGCGCTGCAGCTAAAAGCGGCAACTATCACTTTCACGCTGACCCATGTCGAGGCGCTAGCGATCGAAGCGCGTTTTTTCGTGGCGGCGATTTTCTTTGTTCTTCTGCCGACATTCCTGCTCGGCGCGGCATTTCCTTTCGCGCTCCGTCTCAGTGCGCGCGAATCTACCCCGGGCCGCGATAGCGGCGCTGTCATCGCACTAAATACCGCCGGTGGAATTGTCGGAACAATTCTAACTGGGTTTGTTCTCATTCCATTGCTTGGCGTTGAACGTAGCCTGGGATTACTTGCGATTTGCGCCGCAGTTATCGGCCTTATTTCTGTCGCACAGGCTAAGCTCGTTAGGCAACCGTTGCGTTGGGCGGTGTTCGTTTGCGCCGTCGCCATTCTCGCCACCGCAGTTTTTCTTCCGTCAAATCATCTGGCTAACCTGCTCGTGGCCTCGCGGGGCGGGCGATTACTTTTCCATGAACCAAGCGCTGGCGGCACTGTCGCCATCATCGAACAACCCGCGGGCGAAAATCGATCACGGCGCTTGTATATCGAAGGCGTTTCCAATTCCGGCGATTCACTGCCTTCACTGCGGTACATGCGATTGCAGGCGCTTCTGCCGCTGATCATTCATAGCGGCGAACCAAAGTCAGCTCTTGTCATTGGATTCGGAACTGGAATCACGGCCGGTAGTTTGCTTCGTTATCCAAATCTCGAACGCCGCGTCTGCGCAGAACTTCTCCCGGCGGTTGTCCGAGGCAGCGCCTTCTTCCACGGCAATTACGGCGCCGGCAGAAATCGACAGCTTGAAGTGCGGCTGCGTGACGGACGCCGCGAATTATTGCGCAATCGAGAATCCTACGATGTCATCACATTGGAACCGCCTCCGCCATCCGCGTCCGGCGTAGTGAACCTTTATTCCAGCGACTTTTACGAACTAGCCGCACGCCGACTCAACCGAAATGGGTTGTTCGCGCAATGGTTGCCTTTGTCCACGCAAAAAAATGAAGACACGCGTTCGCTTGTGCGCAGTTTTCTCGACGCCTTTCCTTACGTCACGCTCTGGACCACCGAGTTGCACGAGATGCTCCTTGTAGGCTCACGCGAGCCGATTGAACTCGATCTTGCCCGGATCAACACGCGGTTCATTCAACCCACGGTGTCGACGGCGCTGCAAGAAATCGGGATTAACTCTTCAGCGGCCTTACTTTCCACTTATGTGACCGATCGCGCCGGGCTGCAACGTTATGTTGGCAACACGCCACCAACGACTGACGATCGACCGCGCATTGAGTATGGAGCCTGGGTTTTGCCTAGCGACTTCGGCAAAACGCTATCGCTCATGATCGAGGAGCGTTCCGCACCATCGTTGCGAAATACTGACGAACTCTTTGTTACCGAAATGAACGCCGAGCGCGATGTTCTTCTTAATTTTTATCAGGCCGGCCTCTACGCGTTAGCTCATGACCAACCAAGCTGGCAAAAAATCATGGCGATTATCCTTCGTCGCGCACCCGCGAATCCTTATTACCGTTGGTCCGTTAGTGTAACGGCCGCAAAGAGCGCTCCATCGTCGGAACGTGTGAGCGGACCCACCCAAAATAATCGAAAATGAAAAGGGGCGCGGCGTTCATCGCCGGACAGGGCGTTATCGTGGGGTCGTATCTAAATATTTTGATATTCTAGCAGGGACTATTAACTGAGATGCCAGCCGGCGGTGAGTCGTTCGTCTTCAGCGCGCCAAGAAGTTGCGCAAAATGCAGCAAGCCGCGCCCGAGCCTAGCTCGGTTTACCGACGGAGCGCCGCTTTCAACCTTTATTCGTTAGGGCGCTTTGTCCGCTTCGACGTCGATGGAGATGGTGACTTCTTCGCCCACCACAGCGGTTCCCTCGACCGCTTTGCTCCAGTTCAGGCCGTAGTCGGCGCGTTTAATTGGATCGGCTGTGACTTGCCAGCCGCTGATTGCTTTGCCGCCCATTCCTTTTCCTTTGCCCAGGAACTTGGCATGGAGCGTGATCTCTTTCGTCACCCCATGCATTGTGAGGTCGCCGATGATGTCGCCACTTTCAGCTCCGGTCTTCTTCACACTCTTGCTCTTGAACGTGATCGTCGGGTATTTCGCCACTTCGAAAAAATCCGGACTACGCAGATCTTCATCGCGCTTGTCATTTTTTGAGTCGATGCTCGCCACGTCGATCGTCGCGGAGACAGAGGATTTCTCGGGATGATCCATGTCCACATGAATCGTGCCTTCGAACTTCTTAAAGTCGCCTGTCACATAACTAAAGAAGTGCCGCACTTTGAAGGTGATGGAGGAATGGACCGAATCGATCTTGTAAGTCTCATCCGCGGACGCGCTCAAGGCGCCGCCGAGTAGTACTGCCGCGACTAACCCTAGAATCTTTTTCATTGCGCCAGATGTTAACCGCCGGTCGCGCGGTGGCCAGAGATTTTGTTCGGCGATAGATCAGGCAAGGGCGCGCAGCAGGGCTGCCCTGCCGCGCGGTAGTCGACCGAACAGCGCGCCGAGCGCCGATGCGGGATCGCTTTTTAGGGCGGCGCTGTCATGTACGCCAGTGACGCGCGCCAGCTCCGCTTCAAAATGGCGAACAGCCTGCCGTGTTGGGTCGTGCCCATCGAGAAAACCGAACGCGCGTTGCAGGAGATGGAACAACTCGGGCGCCGAATGTTCTGGTTCGGTCGCGATCTCGATGAGTTCGACGAAGTACGAAGCGGCCTGGGTCCGGTAATAATTTTCACGGATCCCGACATAAGGATTTTGCAAAACGACTTCAGTGAGGGTGTGAAGATTGGAACGGCGACTCCGGCTGATCTGAATCTCGGCCTGAAAAAAAAGATCGAGCTTTCCCGCGAAGGGGCTCTTCGTTCGGCGCGCTCCTTTCGCCGCGGTATCGATTTTGCCTAACGACTCTGTGTACCACGAGACGATCAGACTCGTGTCACTCAGTTTGCGTTTGCGTAAGAGAATCGCGCGCGATGTTTCCATCTGTTGTTCTCCACCACCTCTTTTCTTCGGCGTTTTCCAAGGTTTCGCTGGGAAAAACTCGGCGTGAATCGTCGGTCTTCAATTATTGCTTGGGTTGAATGATGTCGGTCGATTGGCATTCGCTGGACCTGATGAAATTCTTAGGTGCGCGGGAGGCGTTCCTGCTTTGTGTCTCTCGCCCATTTAAAACGCTTGTTTGCACCGCCAGCCTCTGAGATGAATTTGCGCCACCACCATGCCAACCGTTCTGCTGATTGAGGACGACTCCGAGAGTCGGCGCACAACTGCCGAGCTTTTCGGACGCGAAGACTGGGAAATTCTCGAAGCCGGCGACGGCGAAGCCGGTATTCACCTCGCGCTTAAACATCGCCCGGAGCTGATTCTTTGCGATTTGCTCATGCCAAAGGCCAACGGTTTCCAAGTTTGTCGAAGCCTGCGGCAACTTTTGCAGCGGACGAAAATTATCATTGTTTCGGGTCGCGACTATGGCGTCGATCGCACGAGTGCGCTCGAAGCTGGCGCCGATGAGTACCTCGTAAAGCCGATTCGCTGGGAAAACCTGCGTGAAGTCATCGAGCGCGTTCTTGTGCCGGCCGATATTCAGCCGAGCGGCCCGGTGCCGGATTTTGTCCCGCCTTCCACGCGAGTGAAATTCTGGGGAGTACGCGGCTCGATTCCCGTGCCCGGTTCGTCGACGGTTGGCTACGGTGGTAACACCAGTTGCGTGGAAGTCCGCGCCGATGGCGAGATCATTATTCTGGACGCTGGTTCCGGCCTGCGCGAGCTGGGCATCGAGCTGGAAGCGGAGTTTGGCGACCAGCCAATTCGGCCCACCCTCCTCATTTCCCATACGCATTGGGATCACATCCAGGGTCTGCCATTTTTTCTTCCCGTTTACAGCCAGAAGAATTCTCTGCGTGTTCTCGGCTACGAAGGCGCGCGTGCCGGTCTGGGCGCGGTGCTTGCCGGCCAGATGGAGACTTCCTTTTTTCCCATCAGCCTGCGGGACGTGCCGAGCGCCATCTCGATTGATGAACTGAAAGATATGGAGTTCAGCATTGGAAAGGTCAAAGTAGTCGCGCGCTTTCTCAATCATCCCGGAATCTGCGTCGGCTATCGCCTGACGACGAGCAATGGCTCGATTGCTTTTCTCCCCGATAACGAGCCGTACGATGTTTTAAAACTCAACCAGGCCGGACCTGACAAGGCTAGCTTCGCCGAGGCGCGCGCCTATGCCGGCGATGCCCGCGCCAAGCTGGTTGAATTCCTGCAGCAGACCGACATTCTCATCATCGATGCGCAATACACGGACGAGGAGTACGCGCAAAAGGTCGGTTGGGGCCACGGCTCGCTCAGCAGCGTGGTCTCGCTCGCGGTCGATGCCAGGGTGCGCAAACTATTCCTTTTCCATCATGACCCCAATCACGATGACCGGAAGATCGATGAGATGGTGGAAGCAGCTCGTACCCTGGTGCTGGAAAGTGGCCAACCAGTCGAAGTGGAAGCCGCCCGTGAAGGCGCGGAGGTCTGGTTAGGCGCGAAGGCAGTTCACGTCGCCTAACGACACAGGGCATTCGTAAAGCGAATCAGTTCACCCGCGACCTGTTCGATCCGTAGCAGGACTTTCTGATCGGAGACAGTCTCGTCATCGAACGAGTCAGCCGTTGCATAGACAAAGCGCGGAATAATGACGCAGCGAAAATCGAGCATAAGGCTGTTGGCATAAGCCATCACCGACATATAGCTGCTCATCCCGCCTGCCGCGCAAAGGAAGCCGACGATTTTGTCCTCCCACGAGCTACCGGTGAGTTCGATCATGTTTTTGGCGGACGCGCTTACATCGTAGTTATAGACTGGCGCCGCCACCAAGACGCCTTTTGCCGACTGGACCGCGCCGTCGAGCTTGCGCGCTGCCGGATGGGCATAGCAGGCATCGGCGTCGCACAGCGGAAGATCCAACGCCGCGAGATCAATCCATTCGCAGTCCACGTTTTGCTTGCGCAGGAACTCGTAGGCCACCTTGCCCATTTTCCGGCTGTTACTCTCCGGATTTCCACTTGTGCTGACGACGAGGTATTCCGACATGCGCTGTAATCATGGCATGGCGCGAACACCTCTGCGAATCCACCGTCACGACCCCATCAAAGCCAACGGCGCTTCTTGAAATAGAGGAGCTGACCAATGGCTACGATCGCCATGAACAGCAGGCAAGCGTAATAACCCCAGGGCTGTTGCAACTCCGGCATGTGGGCAAAGTTCATTCCATAAACGCCAGCGATAAACGTCAATGGGATAAAGATCACGGTTATAACAGTCAGCACCCGCATGATTTCGTTCGTGCGCAGACCGATACTCGAGATATGAATCTCCGTCAGGCCGGATAAGACATCTCGATAACTCTCGACCACATCCATTAACTGCACGCTGTGATCGTAGCAGTCTCGTAAATAGATTTTGGTTTCGGGGCGAATCAACCCCGGGTCTTCGTGCAAAAGCAGGTTGGTAACATCTCGCAGCGGCCAGACCATGCGGCGAATTTGCGTGAGCGTCCGCTTGTGTTCGTGCAAACTCCCCACCGGGCGGCTGAGCGGGTTATCCACCAGGCTGTCCTCGATCGCGTCAATCTCTGCACCAATGGACTCCAGCACCGGATAGTAATGATCGATAATCGCGTCGAGCAACGCATAAGCCAGATAATCCGACGCGGCTGCGCGTATTCGTCCTTTCCCGCTGCGGATGCGGGCGCGCACCGGTTCAAAGACATCAGATTCCGCTTCTTCCTGGAGAGTTATGAGAAAAGTCTTGCCGAGAAACATACTCACTTGTTCGGCCCCGATGCTCTTGTTCCCATCGAGATAGATCATCTTGGCGACGATAAAGAGATAGTCATCGTATTGCTCTACCTTGGGGCGCTGAGTGATATCGAGGACGTCTTCCAGCGCCAAAGGATGCAAATTGAAGCGCTGCCCGAGGGTTCGCAGGACAGTCAGGTCGCCAAAGCCATCGATGTTGATCCAGGTGACTAACTCATTATCCAGATGGACAAGTAACTCTTCGCAACCAACATTTCTGCGTTCTTCGAAAGAGTCCGGCCCATACTCGATGAGAGTGATGACAGGCGCTTCCTGCGGGGAATCATTTAAATCGCTGAGCGAGCCTGGAGCTTCACCGGGAATCACATGACGTCGAATGAACATGCCGCCATCGTGCGCTCAAAGGCCGTTCCAGGGCAAGCGCGAAGCGACGAAGATCAGCCTCTAAACCCTATCTGGCGACAGTGACCTGCCTTGTCGTTAGGCAATAATCCAGTCGAATAATGCAATTCACGGCAGCGGATTATTGTCTAGCCAGAGCGTAATCCAGCGCCTTCTCAAAATCGAAGCTCTTTACCTGTGTGATGAGCGACGGATCGTTCAGCGCGTTGATCAGCTTCGGATTTTGCAGGAGATCGAGATAACGTTGCTGCTCAATAAGCTCAATAATCTCGGGATCATTACGCAACGCGACGAGGCGCGGATTCTCCGTCAGTTCGCGAGCGCCCGGATAGTGGAGGAAGCGCTCCGCGCTGCGCGGATTCGACACCACATCTCCCAGCTTGCCTAACGTCGTGTAGGTTCGGCTCGGAACGACATCGACGGTTTTGACGGTTTCGCCTAACGAGCCTTGCTCAATCGAGCTTTTCAGCCGGTGGAGCGAATCGAGCGCCGGCGGCCGGCGCGCCATCTCCGTTTTCGATCCCGCGCCCGCACCCGCGATCGCACCGAGCGACCGGATTGCGACCACCATCAGCCAGACACTGAAAAGCCCAAAGAAAATTCCCAGAACGCCGCCGCAGAATCCGTAGAGGAACCGAATCATTCCTGCCGGCTGCTGCGCGGTGCGTTTGAAAAGAATCGCACCCAGGGTGTTGATCAATGCATAGACAACGAGGCCGAGCAGCAAACCGGAAAAGGTCGAGATGATGAAGTCAGGCAAGTGAATCATCGGTCGCAGAATCGGAAGCAACGCGCGCCCGGCAAAGAGGGCGCTGCCATAAGCAACGACCAAGGCGAGCAATCGAGCGAGTTGCCTAACGACCCCACGCCGCCAGCCCCGGACGACCTCGAACAAAACCAGGACGGCGGCGAAAGAAATGAATGCGAGCTGCCAGCCGGAGGAGGGCGCGCTCACGGAGTCGAGATTGCCCTTTGACGCAGGGCATGGTCGCACAGGACCAGCGCGGCCATCGCTTCGACCATCGGAACTGCACGCGGCAGCACACAAGGATCATGGCGCCCACGCATTTTAAGCGCGGTCGTGTCGCCGCTGCTGGTCACGGTCTGTTGCTCGCGTGCGATGGAGGCGGTCGGTTTGAAGGCGACGCGAAAGACAATATTCTCGCCATTGCTGATCCCGCCCTGCACTCCGCCAGAGTGGTTGCTGGTCGTTCGCACTTTGCCGTCGCGAATCTCAAATGGATCGTTGTGCTCGGAACCTTTCATGGCCGTGGCGGCAAAGCCGGAGCCGATCTCAAATCCCTTAGTAGCGGGCAAACTGAGCATCGCCTTTGCCAGATCGGCTTCGAGCTTGTCAAAGACCGGTTCGCCCAGGCCCGCGGGCACGCCCCGCACGAGACACTCAATGATTCCGCCTAACGAATCGCCTTCCGCTCGCGCGGCTTCGATGCACGCGATCATCTTTTCGGCCGCGATAGGATCGGGCGTGCGCATGATGCTGGCATCAATGGCCGGAGCGCTGATGGTTGCGTGATCAATTGTCGCACCGAGTTCATGGACACGCACGACGTAGGCAAGCAGCTCGAATCCGGGAAAGGCTTGCACCAGGATCCTGCGCGCGATCGCACCCGCGGCGACGCGGCCGATCGTCTCCCGCGCGGAAGCTCGACCGCCGCCCTGCCAGTTGCGGGTGCCGTATTTCGCCTGGTAGGTGAAATCAGCATGCGACGGACGAAACGTTTCCTTGATTTCTCGATAGGCTTCGGGACGCGCGTCGTGATTGCGGACGAGAATGGCGATCGGTGTGCCTAAGGTCTCGCCCTCGAAAACTCCGGAAAGGATTTCGCAGCGATCCGGCTCACTCCGCTGCGAGACGATCTTATTTTGGCCGGGTCGGCGACGATCCAGCTCGTGCTGGATATCGGCTTCACCTAACGAAATCCTGGGCGGACAACCATCGACCACCACGCCAACGCCGCCACCATGAGATTCGCCAAAGGTGGTGATACGGAAAAGTTGACCAAAGCTGCTGCCCATGGGCGCAGCTTAACGAATGGTGATGACTTGAAAAGGCAGGAGAGGATTGTGCAGTCCATTGGTTGAGCAAAGCGTTCGCGTCTCAGGGAGTCGGAGCGCTAGCTCTGGTAAATCGGGACTAGATTGCCTCGAAGGCGCTGCGCAAATCCTCGCGCAGATCTTCCACGTCTTCCACACCGACAGAGAGCCTAACGAGTGACTCGGTGATGCCAAGCGCAATCCGGGTTTCCTCCGGGATCGCGCCGTGCGTCATGATCGGCGGATAATTGACCAGGCTTTCCACGCCGCCAAGGCTTTCAGCGAGCGCGAAAAGGTGTGTGTTCTCGAGAAAACGCCGCGTGCCGGCAAGGTCGGTTTCGAGGATGACCGTGACCATGCCGCCAAATCTTCCCTGCATCTGTCGCTGGGCCAGCTCGTGCTGCGGATGACTCGTTAGGCCAGGATAGTGAACCTTGCGCACTTTTGGCTGCTTCTCCAGCCATTGCGCCAACTCGAGGGCGTTTTGGCAATGGCGCTCCATTCGCAAGGCGAGCGTTTTCAATCCGCGCATGGCGAGAAAGCTGTCGAACGGACCGGCGATCGCGCCGACAGAATTTTGCAGGAACTGCATTTGGTCGCCGAGCGCTTTGTTTTCCCCGACGACCGCGACGCCGCCGACCATATCGGAATGGCCGTTGAGATACTTGGTGGCGGAATGAATCACCATATCGAATCCCAGCTCGATCGGCCGCTGGATCCATGGGCTGGCAAACGTGTTATCGGAAACCGAAATCGCGTTGTGTTTGCGCGCAAGTTGCGCAACGGCCTCGAGGTCGATCAGTTTGAGAAGCGGATTGCTCGGCGTTTCCACCCAGACCATGCGCGTGTTGGGCTTAAAGGCGCTCTCGATTTTCCTGGCGTCGCTCATGTCGATGAAAGTGAAATCGAGATTAGCCGAGCGCCGTCGCACCTTTTCGAAAAGTCGATAGGTGCCTCCGTAAAGATCGTCGCTCGACAGGATGTGTGCGCCGCTGTCAATCGTTTCGAGTGCTGTCGACATCGCGGCAAGGCCGGAGGCAAAGGCCCAGCCGCGCGTGCCGCTCTCAAGATCCGCAACGCAGCGTTCGTAGGCGCTGCGGGTCGGATTGATCGAGCGCGCGTAGTCGTAGCCCTTATGCCGTCCGGGACTTTCCTGCTGATAAGTCGAAGTGGCGTAAATCGGCGTCATTACCGCACCGGTCGTTGGATCGGGCGATTGACCGGCGTGGATCACGCGGGTGGCGAGGTGATGCTTTTTCATGGAAGATTTTTGAGAGGAAATTTAGAAACCCGGAAGCCAGAAAGAGTTTTCTTGGTTGTGATCTCGGTTCGCCCTTCCTGGTTTTACAAATTCTCTTCCTTACTTGGGCATGTGAAGCCGGAGGAAGGAAAGCAAATCCGTGCGCGTGATCAGACCGAGGAATTTGTTGCCTTCCATCATGATGGCAACGCGGCCGCGATCGAACACGCCTAACAAGTCGGTGATGCTGGCCGACGGCGACAAAGTCTCGAGCCGATCAGTCATGGCCGATTTCACAAGGTCGTTAAACCCGGCGGGATTGCGATGCACTTTCACGAGCAAATCGGATTCGTCGACGATCCCAATTGCGCGGCCGTCACCATTCAAAACGGGAAGCTGTGAAATATCGCCGGTGCGCATGCGTTTAAACGCGGTGAGCAAGGTGTCGTCAGGGCCAACGGAAACAACTTCGCCTTGCTCCGCGCGATGGGAAATGAGATCGCGCAGGTCGCCTTGCACGGGCCGCTCGACAAAGCCCTGCTCGGCCATCCAAAAATCGTTGTACATTTTGGAGAGATATTTGTTCCCAGTATCACAGACAAAAGTTACCACGCGCTTCTTCGTTTTCTGCTGCCGGCAATAGCGAAGCGCACCGCCGAGCAAGGTGCCGGTAGAGGATCCAGCGAGGATACCTTCCTTGCGCAGCAGTTCTCGCGCGACCGCAAAACTCTCTGCGTCGTCGATTTCGAAAGCGTCCTTTACGAGGGTCATGTCGGCGATATCGGGGATGAAGTCTTCACCGATTCCTTCGACCGCCCAGCTCCCGGCGTTCTCCAGTTTGCCGGTCTTGACCCATTCGTAGAGGATGGAGCCAGTTGGATCGGACAGAATCATCTCCACATCCGGTTTCACTTTCTTGAAGAAGCGTCCGAGTCCGGTCAGCGTGCCGCCGGAACCAACGCCGACCACGACGGCATCGAGATCGTGCTGCATCTGTTCCCAGATCTCCGGACCAGTGGTCGTCTCGTGCGCGAGCGGGTTCGCCGGGTTGCCGAATTGATTGACGTAAAACGCCCCGGGGATTTCGCTCGTTAGGCGAGCCGCCACGTCCTGGTAATATTCAGGATGGCCGCGGGTCACATCACTTCTCGTGAGGCGGACTTCAGCCCCCAGCGCGCGGACGTGGGCGATCTTTTCCTGGGACATCTTGTCGGGGATGACGAGAATGATGCGATAACCTTTCGCGCCCGCGATGAGAGCGAGGCCGAGGCCAGTGTTGCCGGCGGTCGCTTCGATGACGGTTCCACCCGGCTTCAGTTTGCCCTCTTTTTCTGCCGCTTCGATCATGGCCAGCGCAACGCGGTCCTTGATCGAGCCGGTGGGATTCTGATTTTCCAGCTTCACAAAAAGCTGGCACGGCCCGGTGTCGATGCGCGTGATCTCGACCAATGGTGTATGGCCGATGAGGGAAAGGATGGCGGGCGGTTCGTTAGGTAATTGAGGCGAGCTGGTCATGCAAAAAGGCGGCACGGCAGCACGCCGCAGGCCTCATCTATGCAACACTCTGCTTCAAAATCGTCAACGAATTTCGGCCTGCGCTCTTGTCGTCGAAACGGAGGGCGATCACAGCGCCGAAAGATTATTCGGCCGCGGTAGAGGCTGAGTTTTGTGCCTTAACCCGGCACAATTCGTGCCTAACGAGTATAAGTCATGGCGAAGAAGATTTCTCCCAGTAGATCCGGTCGACCTTTGGTCGCGCGGACGTCGCCAATTTCGAGCCGATTCTCGGAATTCCGATCGAGACCGTCTCGCGGGGAAGATTGACGGCGCCACGGAAATGCGGTTCATCGTTATTCCGATGACTCGGATTCTGATTGCGGACGATCAACCTGACGTGCTCGAGGCGTTACGCATTTTGCTCAAGGGCGAAGGTTATCAGACCGATGCGGTGACGTCGTTAGGCGCGGTCAGGAACTCGCTCGAAAAGCGCACCTATTCGCTCCTCATGATGGACCTTAACTACACCCGTGACACGACTTCGGGTCAGGAGGGGCTCGCGAGCATTCCGCGCTTTCAGTCGCTGGATGAGAACCTGCCGATCGTCGTCATGACAGCCTGGGCAACGGTCGATCTCGCGGTGGAGGCGATGAAACTTGGCGCGCGCGATTTCGTGACTAAGCCATGGGATAACGACCGCGTTATCGCCATTGTCCGGACGCAAATCGCCCTTGGTAATGCGCTGCGAAAAAGTCAGCAACTCGAGGCGAAGAGCGAACTGCTGCGCGGCAAAATGCCAAACATCATTTCCGATTCCCCGCGTATGAAGCCGGTCATGGAATTGATCTCACGCGTCGCACCTTCCGAAGCGAACATCCTCATCACGGGCGAGAACGGAACCGGCAAAGGCCTTGTTGCTCAGGCGATTCATTCGCTTTCGCCGCGCGCGAGCAAAATCATGATCACGGTTAACATGGGAGGGCTCTCGGAAGGCGTTTTCGAGAGTGAGCTTTTCGGTCACGTGAAAGGCGCATTTACCGATGCCAAGACCGATCGCGCCGGACGGTTCGAGCTGGCGGACGAGAGCACGCTCTTCCTTGATGAAATTGCCAATCTGCCGATGAGTCAGCAGGCTAAACTGTTGCGTGTCATCGAGACGGGCGAGTTTGAGCGCGTCGGATCCTCCCGCACGTTGCATGCGAATGTGCGGATCATTTCCGCGACGAACGCCAACCTGCACGACGAGGTCGCGGCAGGACGTTTCCGGCAGGACCTGCTCTTTCGACTGAACACGATCGAGGTTGCGCTTCCACCGTTGCGCGAGCGCCGTGAAGATATCGCGCCGCTGGCAGCGCATTTTCTGCGGCAACATGCCGAGCGTTATCGCAAAAAGCTGGCGGGACTCGAGCCGGCTTCGCACGAGGCGCTCATGCGCCATGAATGGCCAGGCAATGTGCGCGAGCTGGATCACGTCATCGAGCGAGCCGTGCTCATGTCGGCCGGCAGTACCATCAAGCCTAACGACCTTGGCCTAACGACCGCGAGCGATGGTTCACCGCATCTCGAGGAGATGAGCCTGGAGGAGGTGGAAGCATTTCTCATAAAAAAAGCGCTCGCCCGACACGACGGCAACGCACGCAAGGCGGCGGAGGCGTTAGGCCTGAGCCGGAGCGCCTTTTACCGGAGGCTTCAGCATTACGGCCTGTGAAAACAAACCAAAATCCAGGCCCGAAAAATGATCAAATGAGGAACCACGAAACTGCGAACGCTGCGCAGCGGCTCTCGGCTTTTTTTACTGGACGAATTTTCTTCATTCGTCTTTCGGATTCCATTGGTCATCATTGGTCGTAGCGGCCCGTGCCAGCGCCAGTCCATTCCCGGCATCGCAGGCGGCTTTCGCACGAAGGACGCCTCACCTGGCTGACCGTTGGGGCTGTGGGGCCGGCGCTCATCGTTGCGCTTGCCCTCCTTTGGTTCGGTGATTTTAGCCCCAAAGTCTTCTGGACTCTGGTGCTTTTCATGGGCGTTTGTGCGCTCGGTTTTATCGCCAGTTCGCGCGATCACATTGTGCGGCCGTTGCAAACCATGAGCAATCTGCTGGCCGCTCTGCGCGAAGGCGATTATTCGATTCGCGCTCGCGGTGCGCGGCCGGAGGACGCGCTCGGCGAAGTTTTGCTCGAGATCAACCAGCTGGGCGAAACGCTCCGTGTGCAGCGGCTCGGCGCCTTCGAAGCAACCGCGCTTCTGCGCACGATCATGGCTGAAATCGAGGTGGCCGTTTTCACTTTTGATCCCGACCGGCGCTTGCGGCTGGTGAATCGCGCAGGTGAAAATCTGCTCCGCCAACCGATTGACAAATTGTTGGGCCGGCGCGCCAGCGACCTTGGATTGGCCGTGTGCCTCGATGCCGATGAAGATCAGCCGCTCACCCTTACCTTTCCCGGCGGCTCCGGGCGATGGGGCATCCGTAAAAGTAACTTTCGCGAACATGGTTTGCCGCACGAATTGCTGGTCCTGACCGATCTCAGCCGCACTTTGCGTGAAGAGGAGCGCATCGCCTGGCAGCGACTTGTCAGGGTGCTCGGTCACGAGATGAATAACTCGCTTGCTCCGATCAAGTCGGTTGCGGGTAGTCTGGAGAATTTGCTCAAGCGTGATCCGCCGCCGCCCGACTGGCGCGATGATGCTCGGAGCGGTTTGAATGTGATCGCTTCTCGCGCAGAATCGCTCAGCCGTTTCATGCAGGCTTATGCGCGTCTCGCTCGCCTGCCTCCGCCGCAAAAGCAGCGAATCAGTCTTGGCGAACTCGTCAGGCGAGTGGTCGGGTTGGAAACACGTCTGCCGGTTCGCCTTGCACAGGGCCCAGAGATCAGCGTCTCGGCAGACGCGGCGCAGATCGAGCAGTTGCTCATCAACATTTTGCATAACGCAGTCGATGCATCGCTCGAGACTGGC
This sequence comes from uncultured Verrucomicrobiae bacterium, assembly GCA_963801255.1. Lineage (GTDB taxonomy): Bacteria > Verrucomicrobiota > Verrucomicrobiia > Chthoniobacterales > UBA10450 > JAICXG01. The sequence goes on from CAWDEC010000019.1 coordinate 95,088, forward strand.
GGCCAGGTCGTTGCCGGCTGGCGTTCGGTGGGCGATTGCGCGGAGGTTTTCGTGCGCGATGAAGGCCCGGGAATCATGAATCCAAGCAACCTCTTCGTCCCGTTCTTCACCACCAAGCCGGGTGGCTCTGGAATTGGCCTGACCTTGAGCCGTCAAATTGCCGAAGCCCACGGAGGCTCACTCACGCTTGCCAATCGCCTCGATCGCACCGGGAGCGAAGCCCTCCTTCGTCTGCCTTGCTGAGCGCGATGAAGTCTCGGCACGTCGCGCAGTTACTGATTTTTGTCCTGACCGTCCTGCTGGTGCCGCTGGCGCTGAATCATTGGCTGCCGAGCAAGCGACCGTTCAACCGACAGCCACTCGAACGGCTGCGCACCGACCGACCAAGCATCGTGCTGATTGGCGATTCGCTGGTGCACGCCGCGATCGATCCGCAGTTGCTGCAAAAAGAGTTGGGCGACGGCAAGGTCGACATGATCTGGCGGGGGGGCGCTTCATCCGCTGCCTGGTATCTGAGCTTAAAGAATTACGTCATTTCCTCGGACGTAAAGCCGCGCTGGGTTTGCATCTTCTTTACTTACGATCTGCTGACTAATGCGGCTTTTCGTACTACCGCGACTTATCGCGCGTTTCTCGAGTCGCTCATGCATGGAGAAGATCCCGTTTACCGCGCAGTGCTCGGCGATGAATCGCGCCGCGAAACCTTCCTGCAACGTATTGCCAGTCAGCTCTATCCCTTGAATGATCGCCGGCATCATTATCAGGAAAAAATAAGCCGGTTCGCCTTCAAGACCGAGACCCTGACCGGCCCAAAGATCAAAGGGTTGCCGCGACGGGTGAACGAGATTTTCGACGTCGCGCGTTTGCGCCAGGAGACTTTGCCGCAAACCCCTGAAGCACTCGCGGCGCGTTCGTTAGTCTTTAGCGCCGATCCAAAAAGAAATTTTCTGCCGCATATCGTGCGGGCAGCAAAGCAGGCCAATATTCCACTTTGTTTCGTTAGGGTGCGACCGAATCCCGGGCCCGACAACGAGTTTCAAGAAACTGAGGAATTGCGGGCTTACGTCTCGCAACTGCGAGCGTGGATCGAAAGTCAGGGTTGCGCCTTTCTCGACACGGCCACGAACAAGAAATTCACCCCGGACATGTATTTGCGGCCCGACGATGACCACATAGGACCCTGGGCGAAAGCGCGCGCGACCGAAATTTACGCCGGTGAGCTGCGACCGATCCTGCTGACGCCATGATCTTTCATTCGTTAGTCTATCTCGTCTTTCTGGTCGTCGTCCTTGCGATCTATTGGTCGCTCCCGCGGCGCGGCCAGAATTTCTTCATTATCCTCGCGAGCTACATCTTCTATGGATGGGAGCATCCCTGGTTTCTCCTGCCGCTTTGGGCTTCGACGTTGATTGATTGGCTGTGCGCTCTCGGGATGGAACGCTGGCCGCTGCGTCGTCGCGCCTTTTTGCTCATCAGCATCTGCTTCAGCCTCGCGCTCCTCGGCACTTTTAAATACGCGAACTTCGCCCTCGATAATCTCGACACGGTTCTCACCGGTGTGGGCGCGAATCCATGGCACGTCGCTCTGCGCCTCGCCTTACCGGTCGGGATTTCGTTCTACACCTTTCAATCCATCGGTTACGTGGTCGATGTTTATCGGCGGCAAATCCCGGCCGAGCGCAGCCTTTTACAATACGCGCTCTACGTGACGTTCTTTCCGCAACTGGTCGCGGGGCCGATCGAGCGGGCTAGCCATATGTTGCCGCAGTATGCCTCGCAACGTTTCTTCGATGCCGAGCTCTGGCGAAATGCACTCGGGCTCATGCTCTGGGGATTTTTTAAGAAAGTCGTTATCGCCGATAACACCGCGATCATCGCCAACAAGATCTTTGCGCTTTCGTCGCCCTCGTTTCCTGTCCTCTGGGCAGGAGTGCTCGCATTTACGGTGCAGATTTACGCCGACTTCTCGGCTTACACCGATATCGCGCGCGGCACGGCACGATTGTTGGGGTTTGAGCTCATGCGGAATTTCTGGCACCCCTACCTGGCGACTTCGCCAGCTGATTTCTGGCGACGCTGGCATATCTCCCTCTCCACCTGGATGCGGGATTACCTTTATATTTCCTTAGGGGGCAGCCGCTGTAGCGTCGCGCGCAATTCCTTCAATCTTCTTGCGACCTTCGCCATCAGCGGCCTCTGGCATGGCGCATCTTGGAATTTTGTTCTCTGGGGCTTCTACTGGGGATTTTTGCTCTTGTTTGAGCGCATGCTCGTCGCTCTGGGTTTCGGCAAGACAATTCCCTGGGTGGTGAAGGTAGGATTTACTTTCCTGCTGGCCTGCATTGGCTGGCTCATGTTTCGGGAGCGAGACATCGGGCAACTTTACCGCGATCTCACCCTTTCGCCGCTTGGCTGGTCGCGCCGCGATTGGGCAATGGGAATCTATTTCGGCGAGCTGGTTGGCATCTACTCGCTACCGCTGGCGATTCACATGCTTTGCACCGGAGTGTTTCCCCGCTGGAACTTGGAGTTCGAATTACCGGAGCGCGCTCGTTTTATTTTCGAGACGGCGATGGGCGTAACGCTCTTCATGGGAATTCTCATGCTTCGCAGCCTAACGACTTCAGACTTCATCTACTTCCAGTTCTAGGCTCCCCGTCGCCCTTTCCCGCAATCGGGACAGCCCAATCCCAAGCGTGAGGCATAAAGAACAAATCGGGAAAATAGACCTTAATTATAAGTCACTTATGTTAAGGTAATTATAAAATACTTACTCTCCTTGGCACAGCCATTGCAATAGCTTGCCGCGCCTTCGAAAAATTCCTGAATCCAAACGAGAGGCTTATCGCATCTCACAGGAACAAGAACGCAGAACAAAATGAAAAACACACCTCACATCCAGCAGCTCAATCGGCGGCATGCGTCGGAAGCCTGCCTCACCTGCGGCGACCGGACCTTCCCGCAGACAGAACATCATTATCGAACCTCGCAGTTGCAGGGTTCCTGCGGAACGCCGGCTAAATTTCACCACCCCGCTTTCTTTGAGATTAGCAGTCGCTATTTCGCAGAGGAAGAGGCTCGCGGTTTCGCGGTCGACGCGGCAGTTTTCGCCGCGCTCATTGGCACCGCACTTTTACCGATCGTCAACGGTGTTTTGGCCGTCTCAACCCTCATCCACTCCGCCAGTATTTTTTAAGCGTGGGCGCTATTAACCTATCATGCAGCGAAGCTTTGAAGTGATTGCCGGAGGGGAACAACCCGCGAGGCCTTCGGGCTTCACGCCTGTCACTTCTTCGATGGACGTGGCGCGTCCGGACCTGGCCCGCAAAAAGAAGAAGCGGCGGCTGATCATCATCGGCAGTTCGGTGCTCGCGCTGGTGGTGATTGGCGTAATCGTTTCGCGCCTCAAACCCGCAGCCATCAGTGTCGATCGCGCCTCGGTTTGGGTTGATACGGTAAAGCGCGGACCGATGCTGCGCCAAGTGCGCGGTCTCGGCACACTCGTCCCGGAGGACATTCGCTGGATCGCAGCGAGCAAGGAAGGCCGGGTGGAAAAGATTATTGTTCGGCCAGGCGCGCAGGTGAAACCCGAGACAACGATTGTCGAGCTTTCAAGCCCCGATCTTGAGCAGGCTGCCAGCGATGCCAATCTCAAGGAAAAGGCAGCGGAAGCGGAATTAACAACTCTGCGAGCCACGCTGCAGCGCGAATTGCTCGATCAGGAATCTACGACCGCTCAGGTTCACTCAGACTTTCAACAGGCGAAGATGGAGGCCGAGACGAATGAAAACCTGAAAAAGAACGGCCTCATCGCAGATCTTGCCTACAAGACTTCCATCATTAAACGCGACCAATTGGAAAATCGCGATCAGATCGAGCAGAAGCGCCTCAGTTTTGCGCGCGATTCAATCGAGCCACAGCTCACAGCCAAACAATCCGCTGTCGATCAGTTAAAGGCTTCAGCTCAGCTGGCTGCGCGAGAAGTTGAAAACCTGCACGTCAAGGCGGGCATGACTGGCGTCCTGCAACAATTGCCGGTCGAGGTGGGCCAGCGCGTCCTTGCCGGAACCAACCTCGCCCGCGTCGCGGACCCGGCGAAACTTAAAGCTCAGGTCAAAATTGCCGAGACACAGGCCAAGGATATTCAAATCAATCAGCCAGCGTCGATCGATACGCGCAACGGCGTCGCTGCCGGACATGTCATCCGAGTCGATCCGGCGGTTGAGCAAGGCACGGTCACGGTCGACGTCGCCCTGGATGGCGAATTGCCAAAGGGCGCGCGCCCTGATTTGAGTGTTGATGGAACGATCGAACTTGAGCGACTCAACAATGTTCTTTACGTCGGTCGTCCGGCATTTGCGCAGGACGGCGCGACCGTCGGCGTCTTCAAGTTGACGAGCAACGGCGAAGCCACTCGCACTCCGGTTCATTTCGGCCGCAGCTCCGTCAACACGATCGAAATTCTGAGCGGTCTAAAAGAGGGCGACCAGGTCATCCTTTCCGACACCAGTGCCTACGACTCGCACGACCGCATTCAATTGAACTGAGGCGAGACCCAATTCAGCAAAGCCTTTCGGCAAAAAAATCTCCAAACAACCACGATCTAACCACTCAAAAAATGAACAACGGAAACCACACCCTGATTCACCTCGATAGCGTCACCAAGGTTTTTCTGACCGATGAGGTCGAAACGCACGCGCTCTCGGGCATTCACCTCGACATTCGCTCCGGCGAATACATTTCCATCGCTGGCCCATCCGGCTGCGGGAAATCGACGCTGCTCTCGATTCTGGGCCTGCTCGACACACCTTCGGGTGGAAGCTATTCGCTTAAGGGCGGCGAAGTCGCCAACCTTTCGTTCCCGGAGCGCGCTCGCATTCGCAACCGTGAAATTGGCTTCATCTTCCAGAGCTTCAATCTTATCGGCGACCTGACCGTCTACGAAAATGTTGAGTTACCGCTGACTTATCGCGGAATGGGATCGGGCGAGCGGAAAGCTTTCGTCAATGAAGCGCTCGAGCGCGTTGGCATGGCGCATCGCTCCAAACATCTTCCCAGCCAGCTTTCCGGTGGCCAGCAACAGCGTGTCGCCGTGGCGCGCGCCCTTGCCGGGAAACCTGCCATCCTGCTTGCCGACGAACCGACCGGCAACCTCGACTCCCGCAACGGCGAAGCCGTCATGGATCTCTTGAAAGAGCTTCACGCCGGTGGGGCCACGATCTGCATGGTGACGCATGACCAGCGTTTTGCACAGCACGCGGATCGTACCGTCCATCTTTTCGATGGCCGGATTGTGGAAGATAAAATGGCGGCCTGAGCCTAACGAGGAGCAAGCAAGATGCGCCGCAGCGATCGAAACAAATACTCGATCAAGGTGCTCATTATTCTCGCCTTGCTCGCCGGAAATATTGTCGTGGTTCTCCCGCGCCATCACGCCCCGCGGCCTGCACAGTCTGCGGGCGGGCCCACTGCGCCTTTTACGGGTCGCATGCACCAGGCCGTTCCTGTCGAAAAGAACCTTTCGAACTGAATTAGATGCTGCAAGACATTCGTCATTCCTTCCGCGTTCTTGCAAAAAATCCGCTCTTTGCCCTCGTCGGGATTGTGACATTGGCGCTGGGTTGCGGTGCGACTACGGCGGTCTTCACTCTTGTTCACGCACTCCTGATCAAGCCTCTTCCTTATCAGGACCCGTCGCGCCTCGTTCTTCTCTTCGAACACTTTCGCGACCAGCAACTTGATACCATTCCGGTTTCGCCTCCGGAATTCCTCGATTACCAATCGCAGCTTAAGAGCTTCGACAAACTGGCTGCTTTCGATACCACGACTTTTAACCTCTCGGAGCACGATCTCCCGGAGCGCGTCTTTGGCGCGAAAGTTTCGTCTGAGCTCTTTCCATTGTTAGGCGTTGAGCCGGTGCGCGGCCGCACTTTCCGCCCGGAAGAATGCGCACAAGGTCGCGACGACGTCGTTGTGATCAGCGAACGGCTCTGGCGGCGCAAGTTCGATCGAGACCCGCGCATCCTTGGGAGCAAATTGACCGCTGACGGTCAGGTTTTCACCATCGTCGGTATCATGCCGGCAAGCTTCGAGTTTCCCCTTCCGCTTTTCAATATCACTGGTGCGCAGTTCGGCGAACGCGCCGATATCTGGCAGCCGCTTGGATTTACGAATGACGAAATGAAGCAGCGCGGGTCGCGCAGCTACGGTGTCATCGGCCGGCTCGCGCCTCACGTCTCCCCGCAACAAGCGCAGGCTGAAGTTGAAACGATCGTTAGGGGAATGCGGCAACGTAACCCTGATTACTATCCCAAGGGTGAGAGCTTCGGCGCCAACATCTATCCGCTCAAGGAACAGGTGATTGGACCCATGCGGCCGCTTCTCTTCATTCTTTCTGGCGCAGTCGCACTCGTTCTCCTCATCGCCTGCGCCAATCTCGCTACCATGCTTCTGGCCCGCGCTACGGCGCGCGAGCGCGAGATGGCAATTCGGGTCGCCGTCGGTGCGAGCCGTTTCCGGCTTCTTCGTCAAGGCCTGACGGAGAGTGTCGTGCTCGCCATTCTTGGCGCCGGCGCCGGAACTCTTCTCGCCTTATGGGCGATTGGCTTCGTGAGATCAATCGGCCCCCAAACCATACCGCGCCTGAGCGAAGTTCATCTCGATGTCACCGTCCTGCTTATTACCCTGGCGATCGCTATCGGCGCCGGCCTGGCTTTTGGAATCGCTCCCGGTCTTGCCGGCGGAAAACTCGATCTGACCGAGTCGCTCAAGGAAGGCGGCCGTGGTTCCACTTCCGGGCGGCGTCACAACCGCCTGCGCAACTCACTCGTTATCGGTGAAGTAGCGCTTGCTCTCGTCCTGCTTACCGGTGCCGGCTTGCTCCTCAAAAGCTTCGTCAGGATGCAAAATGTAAACCCCGGTTTTAACCCCGATCACGTTCTGACCGCGGAGATTTCCCTACCCGCTTTGAATTATCCCGACAAGCAATCACAGATCAATTTTTACAACGAGCTCGAGCGACGCGTGCGTGATCTGCCGGGGGTGAAGAACGTCGGACTCACGATCATCCTCCCGATGAGCGGCATCAACAGCGACTCCTCGTTCGAGATTGAAGGCCGGCCGATGGACCCGGCGCATCCCATGCCGGACGAGGAAATTCGCCTCGTTTCAGCCGACTATTTTCGCACGCTCGAGATGCCATTGCGCAAAGGCCGCTACTTCAACGCCAACGACAAGCTCGATGCGCCGCCGGTCGTGATCGTCAACCAGGCGCTGGTCGAAAAATATTGGCCTAACGACAACCCGGTCGGCAAGAGGATGCGCATTCCGACAGCAAATGGCCGGACGTGGACGACGATTGTTGGCGTGGTTGGCGATGTTCACCATCGTGGGCTCGATCAACCGGTGAAACCGGAGTGGTATGCGCCGCTCACCCAGGCGCCTTATCGCAGCGTGATTCTCGCCGTCCGCAGCGCACAAAGCCCCACGAGCCTAACGGCTGCGATCCGCCACGAAGTGCAGCTGATCGATTCGGCGCAGCCCATCGCACACGTCCGGACATTGAACGACGTGATCGCTGACTCGGTCGCGCCGCGTCGCCTATCGGTCATCCTTCTGACTGTCTTTGCCGGGCTCGCGCTGGTGCTAGCGTCCGTTGGAATCTATGGAGTGATGTCGTTTCTCGTCGTGCAACGCACGCACGAAATCGGTGTCCGCATGGCTCTCGGCGCACAACGAAACGACGTCCTTCGCCTCATCCTGTCGCGTGCCGGTCTCTTGATTGGATCCGGTACCCTCATCGGATTGATCGTAGCGTTTCTTACCACCTCGCTCCTTCGCTCCGCCCTCTATCAAACAAGCGCAGTCGACCTTGCGACCTTTCTCTTTGTCACGGTCGTTCTCGCGCTCGTCGCATTGCTCGCCAGCTACATCCCCGCACATCGCGCAACCCGGGCTGATCCCATGATCGCACTTGGAAGAGGTTAAGATGAATCTCGGACCACTGATCAGACTGCAGCACATTGAGCGCTCTTATCCGTTAGGTAAGCAGCAGTTCTTTTACGTCCTGCGCGACATCAATCTCGAAGTCGAGGAAGGCGATTTCCTTTCCGTGATGGGACCTTCCGGCGCCGGGAAGTCCACACTCCTTCATTTGTTAGGCATGCACGATTTCGGCTGGGAAGGTGAGTACTACCTCGACGAAACGGCCGTTCATCGTCTCAAACCCAAGGAACGCACCCAGCTACGTAATGAACAGATCGGGTTTGTTTTTCAGAATTACAATCTCCTCGACGACCTGACAGTTTACGAGAATCTCGACATCCCACTCTCCTATCGCCGTTACAGCAAGTCGGAACGCGCAGCTCTAGTCGCAGACACGCTCGACCGCTTCTCCATCGTCGGGAAAAAAGACCTTTACCCGCGCCAGCTTTCCGGTGGGCAGCAACAGCTCGTCAGCATCGCGCGCGCGATTATTGCCAAGCCGAAGCTCATTCTCGCTGACGAGCCGACAGGCAACCTCCATTCAAGTCAGGCGGAGGAAATCATGCAGCTTTTCAAACGACTCAACTCCGAAGGCGCGACCATTATCCAGGTCACGCATTCGGAAACCAATGCCGCCCACGGCAATCGGCTGATCCAGCTGCGCGACGGCTGGATCGTCGACAGCAACCGAGCTACAACATTATGATTCTCGAATCGTTTCGGCAGGACGTCCGTGTTGGACTCCGCGTCCTCAAGAAGGACAAGGTCTTTTGCCTTCTTTCCATCATCGTCTTCGCGCTCGGCATCGGCGGCGCCATGACGCAGTTCACAGTGGTCAACGCGATCGTGCTTCGCGGCTTTTCATTTCCCCACCCCGAACAACTGGTCAGCGTCGGATTGATTGATCCGAAAGCGAGCGATCAGAACAACAATTTCGGCAATGGCAATATCCCCACCGCGCAGGACTACGAGGACATCAAAGCGGCGCAAAAGTCGTTCGCCATGATGGCGGGTTATCTCAGTGGCTCAACCATCAATCTTACCTACAAAGGCAACCCGCAGCGTTACACGGGCTCTTACGTCACCGAGGATATCTTCAAAATGATTGGCGTGTCGCCGGTGCTCGGCCGCGACTTCAATGCTGAGGATAACAAGCCGGGCTCACCGAAAACCGCGATTCTCGGCGACGAAATCTGGCATCGCGACTTCAACGCAGATCCCAAAATTGTCGGACAGAGCGTCACGATTAATGGCAAGGCGGCGACCATCATCGGCGTCATGCCGCCGGGATTTAAGTTCCCGATTTCGGAGGAACTTTGGACTCCGCTCTACAACGAGTGGCCGCCTACGCCGCGTGGCGAGCTTTTCCTCGGTGCGAACAGTCGAGCGCCTGCGGTAATGGGACGCCTGAAACCAAGCGTCACACTCGACCAGGCGAACGCAGAGATGATTACGATCGCGCGCAACATCGCGACCGACAATCCGAAGACGAATCAGAATTTCACTTCCGCGAGTTGTAATGCCATTGCTCAACGCCTTCACCGGTGTGCAACTGCGGCAGATCGTTTGGGCCATGCTTGGTGCCGTCGTCTTCGTTCTGCTTATCGCCTGCGTGAATGTGATGAATATGCAGTTCGGTCGCGCCGCCCTGCGCTCGAAAGAACTTGCCATCCGCGGTGCGCTCGGTGCCACGCGCTGGCGGCTCGTTAGGCAAATGCTCACCGAAAGTCTCGTCATTGCCATCTGCGGCGCGATCGCGGGCTCCCTTGTCGCCTATTGGGGTGTGGATCTGTTCGACAAAGTGGTAAAGGCCGCGCCGTTTCCGCCACCCTATTGGTGGCGATTTGCCATCGACGGGCGCGTTCTTCTCTTCGCTCTTGCCGTCACTCTGCTCGCAACCGTCGTTTCCGGTTTGCTTCCTGCCTTTCTCAGCTCGCGCGGCAACGCAGCGGAGTTGATGAAAGAAGGCGGACGCGGTAACAGCAGCCGTCTCGTCAATGTCATCACCCGCGTGCTGGTGGTTGGCCAAATTGCGCTTACCGCGGCGCTGCTCATCGTCGCTTCGTTGCAGATCAAATCAATCCGCAACCAGACAAAGCTCGATTACGGCTACGACGAGAACGGCGTCTATGCCGCGCGGCTCGCCTTGATGGAAGGCACCTATCCGAGCGAAGATTCGCGGCGCGACTTTTTCAAGAACGCCGTTCGCACGCTGCGAACGAATCCACAGTTCGACGGCGCGGCCATGACCGATCGCTTTCGCATGACCTTTGCGCCTGCCGGACAATATGAGGTCGATGGCCAGAAATATTTGACCGATCGGGATCGCCCGCGCTGCAACTTCGAATCCGTCTCCGACGGCTACTTCACCACGCTCGGTCTCAAGGTCCTTGAGGGCCGCGATTTCACGATCGACGACAGCGACTCGAAGCAACCGGTTGCGGTGGTGAACGCGAGCTTCGCGCGCAAACATTGGGGCAATCAGAGCGCGCTCGGACATCAGGTGCGCATTTTCAATCCGGGCAAGGAACAGCCGTGGCGCACCATCGTCGGTGTCGTGCCCGACACCCTGATGCAGGGCCCATTCGATCAGCAGACCGAAGCGGCCGGCTTCTACATGCCGCTCCTGGGCGCATCGCCTGCCACCCAGTTCGCGACTGTGCTCGTTAGGCCGCGTGCCGGGGTTCGCGCCGATGCGCTTGGGCCAGTGTTGGGCAAAGCGGTCGCTGCGCTGGATTCAAATCTGCCGACCTATTTTCCCGGAACGCCTGCGCAATTTCACAACGACATTCTTTCCGGCAACCGCGTCGTCGCGACGCTCTTCACGATTTTCGGCATCGTCGCGTTCATTCTTTCCGGCGTCGGCCTTTACGGCGTGATGAGTTTTTCGGTTAATCAACGCACCCAGGAATTTGGCATTCGAATGGCGCTTGGCGCGGACGCGGTTCGCATTTTGCGCATGGTGATGAGCCAGGGCGCATGGCAACTCGCCATTGGTTTGGCGCTTGGCGCCGGCGGTGTTGCGTTGCTCCTCGGTGTTGTCGCCGCCGCCGCGCTAAAAAACATCCTTTTCAAAGTCAATCCGCTCGATCCGACGATCTACTTTGCGGTAGCCGGCCTGCTCAGCCTCGTCGCCGCTTTGTCCTGTTTTCTGCCGGCGCGTCGCGCCACGCGCGTCGACCCGATGATCGCCCTCCGCTGCGAATGAAGTCCCAGGCTCAGCTGCTGACATTTCCAAAATCAACCACACACCTATCGAACAAGTTCTAATTATGAAGAAACTGCTCACCATCTCCGCGCTCCTCGTCCTCGGTGCGCTCGGCGTTCGCGCCGCCACTGAGGAGAACAAACACGAAACCCGTCCAGCCACGCCGGGCGGCAGACTGGTCGTCGATGTCGACTTCGGTTCGATCGATGTCACACCCGGCGATAACGACAAGGTCGTGATCGACGCGCATCGCAAAGTCGAGATGTCGTCGAAGGAAAAGGAACAGGAATATCTCGCCGCCGTGCCGATTACAGTTACGACCGAAGGCGACAAAGTTATCCTCCGTGCCATCCACAAGCATGAGTCGTTAGGCATGCAGTTTTGGCGTGCGATCGGACATTCACGCACTGAAGGGCGTTACACAGTCAAAGTGCCGGCAAGCTTTAATCTCGATCTCGATACTGCCGGAGGGGATATCTCCGCCCAAGGCATCAGCGGGAATGTTAAAGTCGACACCAGCGGAGGCGACCTCACTTTTGGCCGGATTCACGGCGATATCCATGCCGATACGAGCGGTGGCGAAATAACCGCGAAAGATTGCGACGGGAAAGCCAATCTCGATACGAGCGGCGGCCGCATCGAGGTAACCGGTGGCCGCGGAAATTTGAATGTCGATACTTCGGGCGGAAACGTCACCGTCCTCAACCGCATCGGAGATACCAAGGTCGACAGCAGCGGCGGTAAACTGCGTCTTGGCAACATTAGCGGAATGCTGAAGGCGGAAACTTCCGGTGGCTCGGTCTCAGCCATCCTGCCTTCGCCGGTGGCCGGCGACGTCCACCTCGAAACTTCTGGTGGCAACATCACCGTCGCCACTCCTTCGAGTGCCGCCCTAACGATCGACGCCGAGACCAGCGCTGGCGGAATTCACAGTGATCTGCCGATCACGCGACTTAGCTCTGACGAGGATTCACTCAAAGGTACAATCAACGGTGGTGGGACCAAGCTCGTTCTGCGCAGCAGCGCGGGTTCGATCCAGATCGTCTCCGCTGATAAGGAGACCGCCCAACAGTAGGGCTGGCCTAACGAGAATAAGTCGATGCTTCCGGACTTTCGCTATGCCTTTCGCCAACTAGCCAAGAGTCCAGGCTTTGCCGCGGTTGCGATTCTCACTCTTGCCCTGGGAATCGGCGCCTGCACCGCCATCTTCTCGTTAGTCGATACCGTCTTACTCCGACCGCTTCCCTATCCGGAGGCGGAACGGATCATGGTCTTGAAGCAGAGGTTTAAAGGCGAGCAGGATATTCCGTTCTCCTGGCCGAACTTCCAGGACGTTCGGCGCGACAGTCGCAGCTTCGATGCGCTCGCCATCACGCAACGCGGCCAATACACCATCTCTGGGCGTGGGATGGCGGAGAAAGTCAACGGTGCGCTCGTCTCGAGTGATTTCTTCCGCGTGCTGGGCGTGCCCATGATCGTCGGGCGGCCTTTCACGGCAAAGGAGGATCAGGTGGGTGGCGAGAAAGTCGCCGTCATTCGCTCGTCGCTTTGGCAGCGAAAGCTGGGCGGCAAAGTGGACGCCATCGGCCAGGTATTAACGATCGACAGCGTGCCTTATACGGTCGTGGGGGTTTTACCCGATGATGTCATCACTCCCAGCCTGTCGGAGTTCTGGCTTCCGATTGCTCCGTTCTCGGCCGATGCGAACTGGCAAAAGCGTGGCAACGAACCTGGTCTTTTTGCTTACGGTCTGTTGAGAAAGGGCGTCAGCCTCGAGCAGGCGCAGGCCGATTTGCGTACCATCGGCCAGCGTCTTGAGACGCAGTATCCGGCGGAAAATGCCGAAACGAGCGTTTCTGTCATGCCTTTGCTTGATGCGCTCGTCTCCAATTATCGGCAGGCGCTTTGGATGTTGCTCGGCGCGGTTGGGCTTCTCCTGGCGATTGCCTGCGCCAACGTTGGCAGCCTGCAACTCGCACGCTCGCTCGCTCGGACGCAGGAATTTTCCATTCGGGCCGCGCTCGGCTCCAGTCGTGCGCAACTGACTCGTCAGCTTTTAATCGAAAATTCTGTTCTTTTTCTACTCGGCGGCGGGCTAGGTGTGCTCCTTGCACTCTGGTCGCTCGATTGGATCAAAACCTTCAGCCCGGCCAGCGTGCGCTTTCAAAACCTCTCGATAAACGGCGCAGTTCTCCTTTTCTCGTTAGGTACAACGTTATTCACGGCTTTGTTCTTTGGTCTCTGGCCGGCCTTGCGCGCGGCACGAGTTGACTTGCGCGAAGGACTGCAATCCGCCGGTCGCGGGACTATCGGCAACTCATCGCAATGTACCCGGCAGATCATGGTCGCAGCGCAGGTGGCCCTGACGGTGATGCTGGTTGCGGGAGCAGGCTTGTTTGTTCGCAGTTTGGGAGAAATTGAGCGGTTCTCCTTTGGCTTCGATCCGCGCAATCTGCTCGTCTTTTCGGTGAGCGTACCCGAACAGGGCGCCGCCTACCAAAAGCCGAAGGAACGCGTCGCGCTTTTCAACTCCATCCGTACCGAACTCGACGGTATTCCTGGTGTCCGCGCGGTCGGAATGAACTTCAGTCTACCCCTGCACACTCAGTGGTCGACTTACTTCGACGTCGCTGATCGCGCGCCGTATCCACCAGGTCACGAACCCGCCATGGAGATGGGGGTGGTCGACGAAAAATATTTTACCACGATCGGCCTGCCCATCCTGCGTGGGCGCAACTTCAACGCCGACGATCGGCCTGAATCCCGGCCAAAGATTATTATCGACGAACGCATGGCGCGCACGATCTGGCCCGGCCAGGATCCAATCGGCAAGGTTCTTTACCGTGGTCGGGCCGCTAATCGCACTGCCGAGGACCAGCGGGGCGCGGAAGTCATTGGTGTCGTGCCAACGGTCGCGCTTTACGGGATTAATGGTGGTCCCGAAAATTACTTCCAGGCATATCTCGCCCAATCGCAGGGAGCATTTAACGAAATGAATTTTGTCCTGCGCACCTCGCTGCCACCGCTCAGTTTGGAGTCAGCAGTCCGGCAGGCCGTGGCCGCCGTTGATCCCGAGGTTCCGCTCTATGGGCTCAAGACCATGGAGCAAATGATCGCGGCCGATCACGCCACCCAGTCGTTATACTCACGATTGGTTGGGTTCTTCGCCGCAGTCGCCCTTCTGCTCTCCGGGCTTGGTTTGCACGGCGTGGTCGCGCATGCCATGGCCACGCGCCGCCGCGAGCTTGGTATTCGTCTCGCTCTCGGTGCGCTGCAACGCCAGCTCGTGCTGCTTGTTTTTCGCCAGGGTGCTTTGCCGCTCGTCATCGGCGCTGCCATCGGCCTGGCCGGTGCGATCGCAGTTGGGCGCTTGATCGCGAGCCTGCTCTATCACGTCTCTCCCTACGACGTCACCACCCTCAGTCTCAGTATAGGTGTACTTCTCGCGATTGGCTTGCTTGCACTTTGGCTGCCCGCGCGTCGCGCCACACGAATCGATCCGATGATCGCCCTCCGCGCCGAGTAACAACTTATGAATGATCTTCGTTACGCCTTTCGGCAGTTAGTCAAGAATCCTGGCTTTGCCGCGGTAGCGATTCTCACTCTCGCTTTGGGCATTGGTGCCTGCGCCGCGATCTTTTCCGTCGTGAATGGCGTTCTCCTCCGTCCTCTCAACTATCCACATCCGGATCGCATTGCCCTCATCCGTGAAACTGACATCCCGCAATTTCCGGAGTTTTCGGTTTCACCGCCTAACTATCTCGATTGGGTTAAGCAGACTAAGTCATGGCAATATCTCGCCGCCTACACTGGGACGCAGATCAATCTCACTGGTGAAGGCGAACCAAAAAGACTTATTGGCGTTAGAGCTACTGCACACTACTTCGATGTCTACGGTATCCAGCCATTCCTTGGGCGAGTCTTCACCCAGGAAGAAGACGCGACCGGTAAGAATCATGTCGCGGTTCTGAGTTACTCCTTTTGGCAGCGCGTCTTTGGCGGGGAACGTAACGTCATCGGACGCTCGATTCAATATAACGGCGAGCCTTACACAGTGATCGGCGTCGCTCCGCCGCACTTTGGCGAAGCGAGCAAAGTAGATACGTGGGTCCCGATGGCTTTCAAGCCGGATGAAACTTCTTCCGATGCGCGCGGCGGACACTTTCTCACGGTCATCGGGCGCCTCCGACCGGCTGTGACTTTGGCCCAGGCCAGGGCGGAATTGGAAGTGCTAGCCGCGCAGCTCGCACGCCAATATCCCGACTCTAACAAAGGCTGGGGTGTCTCCATGTCTCCAATGCTCGATTACATGGTGCGCGATGTGCGGACCGTCCTTTATACTTTGCTTGGGGCGGTCGGTTGCGTGCTTCTTATTGCTTGCGCCAACATCGCCAACCTGTTGCTGGCTCGCGCGACTGCGCGCCATCGAGAGATTTCCATTCGGACAGCGCTCGGCGCAAGCCGTCTTAGACTCGTTAGACAGCTTCTGACAGAAAGTGTCGTCCTCGCGCTCGCCGGCGGAGTGCTCGGCTTGGTTTTCGCTCACTGGGGACTTGATCTCTTACTTGCGCTGGCGCCTTCTTCTCTGCCACGCGCGCTCGACATTCATCTCGATTCGACTGTGCTCATTGTTTCCCTTCTTCTCAGCCTAACGACCGGTGTTGTTTTCGGCATCGCGCCGGCCTTGCTCGCCGCTCACATCGATGTGCACGAAGGACTAAAACAAGGCGCGCGCGGATCGACGGACGCCCGAGGTCGTTTGCGCGGCGCGCTCGTCATTGCCGAAGTCGCCTTTGCTCTTGTTCTGCTCGGCGGTGCGGGCTTGCTGGCTCGCAGCTTCATGCGCCTAACGAACGTCGATCCTGGTTTCGTGCCCGCGCACGCCACCGTCATGCGCCTGGCCTTGCCGGAGAAGAAGTACGAAAAACCGGAACAGCAAACCGCTTTTGTCGATTCGCTTCTTGCCCGGCTCCGAGCCTTGCCGGAGGTGCAGGCGGTTGGGCTGACTCATTCGTTGCCTTTGGTCAGCGATTGGGTGCTCGGCTTTAAGATCGAAGGCCGGCCAGAGGTTGCTCCCGCCGACATGCCGAACACCAATTACTACTCCGTCACCCCTGACTACTTTCGCGCCATGGGTATTCGGCTCATCCGCGGTCGGGTTTTTGATGCGCACGATGATGTGCGCTCGACGCGCGTTGCAGTCATCAATGAAACGCTCGTCCGTCAGTATTTCCCTAACGAGGATCCGATTGGCAAACGCATCCTGGTTACGAATGGTCCTGACGCCTGGCGTCAGATTGTCGGCATCGTAGCTGACATTAAGCAGTATGGCGTGGACAAGCCGGCGCCGAGCGAGACCTATGAGCCCTTCGCACAAGCTCCCTTCGGCTCACTCAACGTCATTCTGCGCACGACCGGTTCCACTGCCGCGATCGCCGGCAGCTTACGACCGGTGGTTTATGCGGTGGACAAAGATCAACCGGTAGGAACGATCCAGTCGCTGGAGGAAATTCTCGGCGACACGATCGCGAAACAGCGCTTTGCCATGCTGCTTCTCATGGTTTTTTCGGCGGTGGCGCTGGTGATCGCGGCCGTCGGCATCTACGGCGTGATGGCTTACAGCGTTGTGCAGCGCATGGGCGAGTTTGGCATTCGCATGGCCCTTGGCGCCCAGCGCGGCGATGTGCTGCGGCTCGTGCTCGTCTCCGCGGGACGGCTGGTTGGCCTTGGCCTTCTCATTGGTCTGGGCGCGACCCTTGCGGCCGGCCGTGTCATGAGCTCTTTGCTTTTCGAGACTAACGAACACGATCCACTTACGGTTGGCCTAACGATTGTCCTGCTCGCCGCTGTCGCTCTCGCGGCCTGTCTTTTTCCCGCACGCCGCGCCACGCGGGTAAATCCAATTGAGGCTCTGCGCGCCGAGTAACTCACTATGGTTGGACTCAGCAAGGAATCTCAAGAGGGAGACATGGCCTGCAAAAGGAGCGCAAGTTACCGGCTTGCCTCTTACTGCGGCCTGAGGCGCCGAGTTTTTGCCCTAACGAACAAATCCTTTCTCGCATCCTCGGAGTTCGCACCACGCACATGAACGACTTTCGCTTCGCTTTTCGCCAACTCCGCAAATCGCCCGGATTTACGATTGCGGCGGCGTTCGTCCTTGCTTTCGGAATCGGGGCCAACACCGCTATCTTTAGTCTTCTCGACACGCTGCTTTTTCAGCCGGCGACCTTTCCCCGGCCGCATGAGATCGTGCAGCTCTTTTCACAGGATAAGAAGGAACCAACCAGCTTTCATAGCTTTTCCTATCCGACCTACACCGACATTCGCGACCGGAACACGGTGTTCTCCGGAGTGATGGCCCACAACCTCGCGATGGTCGGTATCGGGGAAGAAGGGAATACCAGGCGCGCGTTTGTCGATATCGTCTCCGCCAACTACTTCTCCGTCCTTGGCGTCGAGCCGCTTCAGGGGCGCGGGTTTTTGCCTAACGAGGAAAGGCCGGGGAGCAATGCGAATGTCGCCGTCGTGAGTTACAGCTACTGGAATAGGCACGGTCAACAGGCTGCTCTGCTGGGTTCGACTATCACGATTAATGCCCGGCCTTTCACCATTGTCGGCATCATGCCCAAAGGATTTAGCGGCACGATGCAGGTTGCGGCTCCGGAAGTGTGGGTGCCGCTCGGAGTGCACGATCAATTGGTCAATGATTTCCAGACCAGCGACCACGCGACACTCGATGATCGCAGCGGTCACCACCTCTTGCTTGTCGCACGCCTGAAACCGGGAATGACTGCAGCCGCGGCCGCACCCGCGCTCAAGACATTGGCCGCAAATCTGGAGAGCGCTTATCCGGTGGCGCAGAAAAATCAGACCTTCATCACCGGGACGCTTTCGCGTTTCTCGACCAGCTCTCGGCCGGTGGACGATCGTCAGGTAAAAGCGCTCGCTCCGCTTCTCATGGGAATGGCGGGTGTGGTCTTACTCGTTGCCTGCCTCAATCTCGCAAACATGCTTCTCGCACGGGGCGCGGCACGAAGGAAGGAAATCGCTGTGAGACTGGCGGTAGGCGCGAGCCGCTGGCGGATCGTGCGTCAATTGCTCAGTGAAGGGTTTGTTCTCGCCCTTGTCGGAAGCACGGGTGGGTTGGTCCTGGGGCTTTGGTCTTCCGATTTTCTGGTCGCCTCGCTCCGGAGCAAGGTGCCGATTGATTTAGTTTGGAAAAGCGGGCCGAATGCCTCCGTCCTCCTCGCCACCGTCGGCTTCTGTTTTCTTAGCACGATCGCCTTCGCGCTCGGGCCTGCGATGAAACTATCGCGCTCGAGCGTGCTGACCAACTTAAAGGAAAATGCAGGCGAAGACGTCAGCCGGCTTCGCTGGAAATTTCTTCCGCGCAATCCCCTTGTCGTTATCCAAATCGCATTTTCGCTCGCCCTTCTTACCATCGCCGCGCTTTTCGTGCATGGCGCTCGCCAGGCTGCAAACATCGATACCGGCCTGGAGACGAGCCGAAATTACCTTCTCGAACTGGATACGAGTTTGGCGGGCTACGATCAAACGCGCGCGCAAAGTCTCTATCGCACACTCGAGCAGCGGCTAAGCGTCCTGCCTGGAGTCGAGCATGCCAGCATCTCAGCGACCGTTCCTTTTGGAATGTTGTCGTTAGGCAAGCTGGTCCAGCGCGCCGGGGTAAATCCGGCACCCGGTTCCCAGCCGGCGACAGCCTCCGCCGGTCGCGCATTCGACACGCATTGGAACAGCGTTGGAGCGGATTATTTCTCGACCGTGAACCTGCGGCTCTTGCGCGGCCGGGCTTTCACTACCGCCGAAGCAACCCAGGCCGGCGTGGCGCGCGTCGCGATCATCGACGATATACTGGCGAAGCAACTCTGGCCGGAGGGCGATGCGCTCGGCAAACAGATTCAGTTTGCGGCGGATCGCCCGGCTCATGCCAAAGGCGATGGACCAACAAAGAGTGGATCGACCACCGACGCGAAACAGCTGGTCGAGGTAGTCGGAATTGTCCCGCACACGAGAGATAATCTCATCCAGGAAGACACGGTGGGCGCGCTTTATCTCCCCTTTGCGGGAGGATTCCAAAGCAATGCTTTCTTTCACATTCGTTTCGCGCCCGGCGCCGGGACTGATCTGGCCGCTACAACAGACCTGATTCGACGAGCCGCTCGAGAGGTCGATCCCGCACTGCCGATTCTTACCCTCCGCACCTTTGCCGAACATCTCGACGCCAATCTCCAGCTCTGGGTTGTCCGCGCTGGCGCGATGCTCTTCAGTATTTTCGGCCTCGTCGCGCTTGGCCTCGCTTTCGTCGGAGTCTATGGCGTCGCAGCGTATTCGATTGCGCGTCGTACGCGCGAGATTGGCATTCGCGTTGCGCTCGGTGCGCAACCTGGCGCAGTGCAATGGATGTTCCTGCGCGATGGCTTCGGCATCTTCGCAGCTGGCCTGATCCTCGGCCTGCTTCTCGCCTTCGGAAGCGGGCGAGTGGTGAGCAGCATGCTTTTTCAGGTCAGCGCACTCGATCCGTTTGCCTTCATCATCGCTCCGCTGATTCTCGCGACGGCGACATTGCTCGCAACCTGGCTCCCCACTCGGCGCGCTCTGGGAATCAGCCCGCTAACCGCGTTGCGCACGGAATGAATCGCTTATGAACACGCCGGTCGTCCCACTTCGCTCGGAGCCGATCCGAACTTGCCTAACGAATCGCTAGACCGATGAACGATTTGCGTTTTGCACTGCGCCAACTTTTGAAGGAACCGCGCTTTACGATCGTCGCGGTGCTGGCTCTTGCCATCGGCATCGGTGCGAACACCGCCATTTTTAGTGTGGTCAATGCCGTTCTCCTCAAACCGCTGCCTTTTCCGCAGCCGGAGCAACTGGTCGCCTGGGGCTCGGTCAACAATCGTCCCGCCAGCGAGCCGGGCCTTAGCTCGCTTAGCTATCCGGACTTCTACGATTTTCGGGCGCAGAACAAGAGTTTCGCGCACCTCGCCGTTTACCGCCTCGAAAACCTGTCGTTTGTCGCACAGGGCCCGCCGGAGAGTCTGCGCACCGAAAAGGTATCGAGCGATTTTTTCGACGTGCTTGGGGTCCGCGCGTTTCTTGGTCGCACGTTTCAACGCGAGGAGGAAAAGGCGGGAGGCGGTCCGGGTGGACTCACGGTCATTCTGAGTCATGCCTTTTGGGAGACGCATTTCAAAGGCGACCCCTCGGTAATTGGAAAAGGGCTTACCCTCGACAACCGCTCTTTCACTGTGGTCGGAATCTTGCCGGATGACTTTTCATTCCCGCTCGATTCCGATGCGGCTCAAATCTTTGTCACCAGCGCGCTCGACGCCAGCACTCTCGACGGAACCAAGCCGCAAACCGCCCAACGCGGCAATCACAGCCTGCAAGGCATTGGACGTTTGAAACCAGGCGTGACCGTTGTCCAAGCCGACACTGAGCTGCGCACGATTGCTGCGGCGCTCGCGCGGCAATATCCAGACTCGAACACGCAATTCAGTGCCGGGGTTGCGCCGCTGCGCGAAAACCTCGTGGGCGACGTTGCGCGCGGACTTTACGTTCTTTTCGGCGCGGTCGGCTGCGTGCTTCTGATTGCCAGTGCCAACGTCGCTAATCTCCTGCTGGCCCGCGCCACCGTGCGGCGGAAGGAAATCGCGGTGCGCGCCGCGCTTGGCGCCAGCCGCGGCCGAATCGTTAGGCAATTGCTCAGCGAAAGCCTTCTCCTCGCCATTCTCGGCGGGGTCTGTGGGTTGATCCTTGCCATTTGGGGTACTGACTTTCTCGTCTCGTTAGTCCCGAAAAGTATTCCGCGGGCACAACACATCCAGCTCGATGGTGCAGTCCTCGCATTTACTTTTCTCGCCTCGTTAGGCACAGGCGTCCTCTTTGGTCTCGTTCCGGCCTGGCAAAGCTCGCGCCTCGACCTGCGCGGGGCCTTGAACGACAGCGCGCGCGGCTCGAGCAGTGGCCGTCATCATCGCCTGCGCAACGCTCTCGTCGTCAGCGAAGTCGCGCTCGCGCTTCTCCTGCTGACGGGTGCCGGCTTGCTTCTGCAAAGTTTTGCCCATCTCAGCCGGGTCAATCCCGGCGTCCAGCCGGAAAGGCTTTTCACGGCCACTATCGTCCTGCCGGACGCGGCGTATCCAAAACCGGAGAAGATCGTGGCCTTCGAGGATCAACTCCTCACTGCCGTGCGCGCGATCCCGGGCGTCCAGAGTGCAAGTACGGTCTTCCCGCTCCCGCTCAGTGGGAGCAACATGACTACTTCCTTCGATGTCGAGGAACATCCAAAACCGGAGGGCAAACGCGACGCGAGCCCGACGCGGCTGGTGGGAAGCGACTATTTCCACGCCATGGGCGTGTCGTTAGTCCGGGGCCGTCTCTTCGACACTTCCGATCGGCTCGACTCGAAACCGGTCATCATCGTTAACGAGCGTTTTGCGCAAAAATATTTCCCTAACGAAAGCCCCCTCGGCCAGCGTCTTCGCCCCGGCATGTCGCTCACCGATGCCGATGGTCCGATGCGCGAGATCGTCGGTGTGGTGACCAACGTGAAGCATCAATCGTTACGGGGCGAATTCACTCCCGAGATGTACATTCCGGCCTCACAGATCCCGCTCGATATTTTTTCCCTCGTTGTCCGGGCCAACACTTCACGACCGGCGGCGCTGACGGGTTCAATCCGCGAAGTGCTGCGCCATCTCGACCCCGGCCTGCCGCTCACGCGGGTAAAGATGTTCGAGGACTACATTTCGGATTCGCTCGCTCGCCCGCGTTTTAACGCTTTTCTTCTTTCGCTTTTTGCCGGCGTTGCCTTGCTTCTCACCGCCATCGGCATCTACGGCGTGATGGCGTACTCGGTAGCACAGCGGCGGCACGAGATCGGCATTCGCATGGCGCTTGGCGCACAGAAGAGTGACGTGCTGCGTCTGATCGTGGGAGGTGGCATGCGCCTGACCGCGCTTGGCGTGATCATTGGGGTCGCGGCCGCCTTTGCCCTAACGAGACTGCTTGGAAATCTGCTCTACGGCGTGCCGGCTTTCGACAGCCTGACTTTTGGCGCGGTCGTGCTGCTCCTCGCTGTCATCGCGTTTCTCGCCTGCTGGCTGCCGGCTCAGCGCGCCACGGCAGTGAGCCCATTGGTCGCCTTACGCATGGAATGAACCTCGATCGCCACCGCACTTCAATATGAGTGATCTGCGTTACGCCTTCCGCTTGCTGCTGAAATCGCCCGCATTTTCCGCGGTCGCGATCTTGACGCTGGCGCTCGGTATCGGCGCGAACACCGCGATTTTTTCGGTCGTCGAAGGCACGCTCTTGCGTCCGCTGCCATTTCCGCACGCGGAACGACTCGTTAGAATTTTCGAAGCGCAAAACGAAACTGGCGCTCGCGCTGCTTCGCTCAATTTGAGCGATCGCACGTTGCAGCACTTTCGCGATTTCGGTCGCAATATTTTCGAGGATGTCGCCGGCGGGACCGGCGGTGTGGCAATCGTCGGCTTCCATGACGGCTCGCCGGCGCAAACCGTTCCGGCCGCGCGCATCACGACGAATTTCTTTTCCGTGCTTGGTTTGCTGCCGGCGCAAGGTCGGAACTTCACGGATGAAGAAGGTCGCGTCAGCCACGCGGCGGTCGCGATCATCAGCGACGATTTCTGGCGCAGTAAGCTCAATGCGCGCCGTGATGTGCTCGGCAGCACGCTCATTCTCGACGGTACGCCGTACCACATCATCGGCGTGATGCCGAAACATTTTCGCCATCCCTATCGTGCCGACATCTGGCTCCCGCTCGTGCTCGAGCCGAACAATCTCGCCGCCATTAACAATCACTATTTGTACGGCGTCGGCCGATTGCATGCCGGCGTCACGTCCGCGCAAGCCGAAGCCGCGGCGCAACAAATGTTCGCTGCCGTTAATCGCGAAGACCCGAATCCGGCGAATGCACACGCCGCTTACCTGCCGCCTTTGCGCGAGAGCTTCGTCATGGATTTGCGTCCGAAGATTTTCGTCATCGTCGGCGCGGCGGTGTGCGCATTGTTAATTGCGGCAGCGAATTTTGCGGGACTCCTATTGTCGCGCGTGATCGAGCGCGAAGGTGAATTCGCCCTGCGTTCCGCGCTCGGCGCCAGTCGGCAACGACTCGTTAGGCAACAACTGGTCCAGGCGCTCTTCCTCGCGGCGGTCGGAACTGCGCTCGCTCTTCTTATCGCGTCATGGGCTACGCCGCTTCTGCTCGCAATAAGCCCGGAAGGTGCGGATGCGACCGGCAGCGCGATGCGCGAATTCGATTACATTCCGCGGCTCGACCTACCTGTCTTCGCCTTTGCCGCCGGCATGATGTCGTTGGTCGCGCTTGGTTTCGGTTTACTGCCGGCATTACGTGCGTCGCGCGCCGATTTGCGCAGCGCGCTGAGCGCCACTGCGCGCGGGGCCACACTCGATCGGAGCGCGCGCCGCTTGCTCAGCTCTTTGGTCGTCATCGAACTCGCGGCCGCCGCTGCGCTCCTGACGGCGAGCGTTTCCGCCACGCAATATTTTCGCAAGCTGGTTAACGAACCGTGGGGCTTCGAAACGCACGATCGCGTGGTAGTGAACATTTCGCTCCCCGACCAATTTTTCCCCGACGCCGTCGCGAAACAGCACGCGCTGGATGCTTCACTGGCGCAACTCCGCGCCTTGCCCGGCGTGCAGTCGGCCACGGTCGTTTCGCCGTCGCCGATGGACGCATCGTGGACGCTGATGCTTTTCAATCCGGAGAATGCGCCTGCCCCCGAACCAGCCGGCACTTACACGGCGTATTCGCGCCTGACCGTTCCCGGATATTTCCGCGATATCGGGCAGCCGCTTGTGCAAGGGCGCGATTTTTCCGAGAGCGACAACGCCGACTCGCAGTTCGTCTGCATCATTAGCCAAAGCGTTGCGAAACGTTTTTGGCCTAACGAGTCCTCGATTGGAAAGCGCATCCGCTGGGGAAGAATGGATGGGACGCGCCCGTGGTTCACGATTGTCGGCGTGGTTGGCGACGTGAAGGCGATCGCCGATCCGCGGGATGGGGAAGTTTTGGGGACGATCGCGCGGCCGATGGCGCAGATGCTCGTGCACGCCACCGCGCCGCTCGAGGACATCACCTTCGTTCTGCACACGAACCGCCTAACGAATGCTGAATCAACGGTGCGCAACGCGCTCACCCGCGCCAACTCCCAACTTGCGGCCTACAACTTTGTTTCGTTAGGCGAGCTGGCCGCGCAATCGCGCACCACCGAGCGTTTCATCTTCGTTCTTGTCTCCTCCTTCGGCGCACTCGGATTGGTTCTGGCCGCGGTTGGACTTTACGGATTGCTGTCTTTGCAGGTCGCGCGACGCGAACGCGAATTCGGAATTCGCAGCGCCCTCGGCGCAACTGCGTCGCAGATCATTCAGCTCGTCGCCGGGCAAGGGATGCGTTTGCTCGCGATCGGATTCGCGGCCGGCGCGCTCCTCACGCTCGGCCTTTTTCGTCTCGTGCAGAATCAATGGGCCGAAATGCCCGCGCCGAATTTGATCGCATGGCTCGGCGGCGGCGCCGTCCTGGCGACGACCGTTGCGTTAGCCTGCTGGCTGCCGGCGAGGCGTGCGACTCGCATTGATCCCGTCAGAGCGCTGCGCGCCGAGTGAGATGAAAATTTCGCTCGCCATCAACGAAGCGCGCAGGGAAGTCGAGGTCGATGACGACATGCCGCTCGTCTGGATATTGCGCGACTCGTTAGGCATGACCGGCACAAAGTTCGGTTGCGGCGTCGGCGTGTGCGGGTCGTGCACGGTTCTGGAAAACGGAAAGGCGGTGCGGTCGTGTCAGATTCCGGCGCACGAAGCGAAGGAGCGCAGCTTCACCACGATCGAAGGCTTGTCGCCAGATGGAGATCATCCGTGCCAGCGCGCGTGGCTGGAAGGAGACGTCGCGCAATGCGGCTACTGCCAGCCGGGAATGATCATGAACGCCTGCGCGCTGTTGCGTGAAAATCCGAACCCGAGCGATGAAGCAATCGATGCCGTGATGTCGGAAGCGGTTTGCCGTTGCGGCACCTACCCGCGCATGCGCAAGGCAATCAAACGCGCGGCGGAACTGATGAAGGCATGATCACTTCGCGTCGCACTTTCTTGAAAACGACCGCGCTGAGCGGCGCGTCGCTGATCGTCGGTTTCAATTGCACACGGATTTGTGCGGCCGATGTGCCTAACGAGTTTACGCCGAACGGCTGGGTAAAAATCGATCCTGCCGGCACCGTCTGGTTGACGATCGGCAAATCGGAAATGGGCCAGGGCGTGCGCACTTCGCTCGCCATGATGCTGGCGGAGGAACTGGATGCCGATTGGTCGCGGATCAAACTGACCCAGGCAAAACCGGGTCCCGGCTATGAGGATCTCGGGACCGGCGGGAGCGGGAGTATGGAAGATGGCTGGGCCATGTTACGCCAGGCCGGGGCGGCGGCGCGGGCAATGTTGGTGACCGCCGCCGCGAAACAGTGGAACATTTCGCCTAACGAATGCCACACGGAGCGCGGTGCAGTTGTACATCCCGCGAAAGGCCGATTGGAGTTTGGAGCACTCGTTTCCGATGCCGCGAAACTGCAAGTTCCGAAGGAAGCGAAACCGAAAGCGCGATCGGATTACAAAATTATCGGTCGACCTACCGCGCGCATTGACGGTCGCGACGTCGTAACCGGCCGTGCGCAGTACGGCATCGATACAAAAATTCCCGGAATGCTCTACGCCTCGGTGGAGCGTCCGCCATTCACGGGCGCGAAGGCGGAGAAGATGGATGAAGAAAAAGCGCGCGCGGTTCGGGGCGTGCATTCGATTTTGCGTGGAGATTTCGGCATCGCAGTGGTCGCAGAAAATAGCTGGGCCGCGATCAAAGGCCGCACCGCACTGGCGGTGAAATGGAGCGATCCGCCGCCAGATGCATTCGATTCCGAGGCGCACGCGAAGAAGTTGGAAAGCGCGGCGCGCGAGAAAGGAAATCTGACCCGACACGAAGTTGCGCCTAACGACATCAATCCCGCTGCGCGCACGATCGAAGCGATTTACTCCTATCCCTTTTACGCGCACGCGCCGGTCGAGACGATGAACTGCGTCGCGCACGTTGAGGGCGAGCACTGCACGCTCTGGGTTCCAACGCAGGCGCCTAATCGCGTGCAAAAACGCGTCGCGGAATCACTCGGCACCACGCCGGATAAAGTGGAGGTAAACGTGACCTTGATGGGCGGCGGATTCGGCCGGCGACTCGCGGCGGATTACGCGATTGAAGCGGCCGCCATTTCCCGTGCCGCCAAAGCACCGGTGCAAGTGCTCTGGTCGCGCCCGGACGACATGAAGCACGGGCATTTCCAGGCTGCCTCGGCGCATTATCTCGCCGCCGGTTTGGATTCGTTAGGCAAAGTCGTTTCCTGGAAACAGACCAAGGCTGGCTCGTTTCACAACCTCTCCGCGCTCGAGCCTGAAGCCGAACGCAACGAAGGCTGGTATCGGGGCTGGTCCTGGGGCGTTTACGATATTCCGTACAACATTCCCGCGATCGAAACCGCGTATGTTCCGGTCGATTTGCCGGTGAAGCACGGGCCGTGGCGTTCGGTCTTCGCGCCGTCGAGTGTTTTTGCGCGCGAATCTTTCATCGACGAACTCGCGCACGAGCGCGGTGCTGATCCACTCGCGTTTCGCCTCGAACTTTTGCAAGGGCCCGACACGTTCAGAATTGGACGTGAGACCTACGATCGGCGTCGTCTGCGCCGTGTGCTCGAAGTCGTGCGCGAGAAATCGGGCTGGGGCGAACCCGTGGTCCGGCCGCGCGGCCGTGGAGTCGCCTGCAACATGTATGATGGCCGCACGCACATCGCTTATGTCGTCGACGTCCACGTCGATGAAGGCGGCTACGTCAAAGTCGAGCGCGTGGTTGCGGCGGTCGACTGCGGCCTCGTCATCAATCCCATCGGCGTCGAGCAACAAACCGAAGGCGGAATCATCTGGGGAATTTCCTCCGCGCTGAAAGGTTGCATCACTTTCAGGAACGGCGCCGCGCAGCAATCGACCTACAGCGACTTCGGCGTCGCGCGCATGAAGGACGCGCCCGTGATCGAAGTTCATCTTGTCGGCACGGATGCCAGGGAGCCATCGGGAATCGGCGAACCGCCCGTGCCGCCTAGCGTGCCCGCGATCGTCAACGCCATTTTCGCCGCTACCGGCAAACGCATCCGCAAGTTGCCAATCACGCCTAACGACCTGGCCTAACGAGAAGATAATTCATGATCAACGATTTCAAATTCGCCCTGCGGTCGTTGCTCAAGACACGCGCGTTCAGCTTCATCGCCGTCATCACGCTCGCACTCGGGATCGGTGCGAATAGCGCGATCTTCACGATTGTTCACGCCGTTTTCCTCGAGCAACTGCCCTATCGCGACGCGAATCGTATCGTCGCCGTTTGGGAAACGAATACGAGGCGGCCAGGCCAGCCTAACGTCGTCGCGCCGGCCAATTTCGTGCGCTGGCAGGAGCGAGCGACGGTGTTTGAAAGCCTGGCCGCCTACGCCGAGACGCGCGCGAATCTGACCGGGAACGATCATCCGCAAGAGCTGATCGCGCAGAATGTGACCGCCGATTACTTCGCAGTCATCGGGGTGACGCCGATCCTGGGACGGGCCTTCACAAAAGAGGAAAGCGCGGATCCGAAGTCGAACGCGGTCATTCTCACCCACGAATTGTGGGAGCGCCGTTTCGGTTCCGATCCCTCCATCGTCGGCCACGCGATCCAGCTAAACGGCAAACCGCAAACTGTGGTCGGGGTGATGCCGGCCGGTGTGCGTCTCTTTATGAAGAACGGCGCGCTGGTTGATAAGCCGGTCGACTTCTGGTGGCCCTACGCGCTTGGACCGGAGGCGCGCGAACCGCATGGCCGCTATCTCTCGGTCATCGGCCGATTAAAACCGGGCGTGACCCTGGAAAAAGCGCGTGCGGAGATGAACACGATCGCGGCCAGCCTAACGAAAGAAATTCCCGAGTTCGATACCGGCTGGGGAGTCAAGGTCCTGCCGTTGCGTGAAGAATTGTCCGGCGAGCTGCGACCGGCGCTTTTCCTCCTGTCGGGTGCGGTCGCCTTTGTCCTGCTCATCGCGTGCGCGAACGTGGCTAACCTGCTTCTCGCACGCTGTGCGGCGCGCCGACATGAGATCGCGATCCGCGTTGCGCTTGGCGCGACCCGTGCACAGATCGCTAGGCAACTTCTTAGTGAAACGCTCCTTCTCGGGATTCTCGGCGGTTTTTTGAGTCTGCTCATCGCGCAATGGAGTCTGGTGCTGTTCGCCGCGCTCAGCCCGGTTGACCTGACGAGCACGCATGAACTTTCGCTCAGTCTTCCGGTTTTGGGCTTCACGGGCGCAATCTCGATTCTGACTGCACTTGCTTGCGGGACGGTCGCGGCCTGGAGCGCTTCGCGACCCGATGTGCAACAGGCGTTGGTGGAAGGCGGACGACAGATCGGCGGGAATATTCGGCATCGGCGACTGCGGCATGCATTTGTCGTGACCGAGATGGCGCTCGCGGTCGTGCTCCTCGTCGGGGCCGGGCTGATGTTGCGCAGTTTCGCCGCGATGCGCGAGGTCGATCCGGGATTCGATCCGCACCATGTGCTGACGATGCGCATGCAATTGCCGCGCGCGAAATATCCGGACGATGCCGCGCGGACTCGTTTTTTCCGAGAAGTCACGACGCGAATCGCGAATTTACCCGGGATGGAGGCGGTCGGCGCAGTGAGTTACCTGCCGATGGCCGGTCTCGGGGCAGGAACAGATTTCACGATTGAAGGCCAGCCACCGAGTCCGCCCGGCCAGGAAAAGGTCACGGCTGTGACCGTTTGCGACGACGGATTTTTCCGCGCGCTTAAAATTCCACTACTCCGCGGTCGTCTTTTCAGCGCAGAGGAGATGGCACAGAAACGCGATGTCGTTCTCATCAACCAGGCTTTCGCGCGGCAATATTTCCCTAACGAAAACCCCATCGGCCGGCGGGTCACAATCGAGATGAACGACCCTAGTGTGCCAACCGAAATTATCGGCATCGTTGGCGACACGCAGGCGGTCGATCTGGTCACGCCGGCGAAACCGGAAGCGTTCTGGCCGCATCCGCAACTCGCCTACAACCTCATGACGCTGACCGTGCGCACGACGGGCGATCCGCTCGCTGCGGCGCAGTCGATCGAAATGCAAGTCCACGCGCTCGATCGGGATCAGCCCGTTTCGGACATGCGGACGATGGAGCAATGGGTGGCGAAATCGCTTGCCCAAACGCGCTTCAGTTCCTTGCTCCTGATGGCATTCGCCGCGCTCGCGCTGGTTCTCGCCGCGGTCGGAATTTATGGCGTGATGTCTTACGCGGTCCATCAGCGGACCTCGGAGATTGGCGTCCGCCTCGCCATCGGTGCGGAGGAGAAAGACATCCTGAAAATGATCGTGTTGGACGGTGCCCGACTGGCAGGCCTTGGGCTGGCGATTGGTCTTCCGCTGGCGGTCGGGTTGAGCCGCACCCTCACCAGTCTTCTTTTCCGAACCATTTCGGCTGACCCGCTTACCTACGGGTTGGTCAGTGTTCTCCTGGGCATCGTCGCGCTCCTCGCCTGCTATTTGCCGGCGCGACGGGCCGCGCGGGTTAACCCGCTTATAGCTCTACGCGCCGAATGAATCTGCCTAACGAACTATGATCACTGATCTTCGCTACGCGCTTCGTCAGCTTCTGAAATCACCCGCGTTTACCCTGACCGCGGTGCTGACGCTGGCGCTCGGCATCGGTGCGAACACCGCCATCTTCACTGTCGTCAACGGACTTCTCCTGCGTCCGTTGCCCTATTCAGAACCAGAACGACTCGTGACGCTGCGTTCGAATCAATCCGCTCCGGAAATCGCCGACGTGCAGAGGCAAAACAAATCGTTCGCCGCCGTCGGCGGATTGAGTGTGCAGGCGGCGGATTATTCCGGCGGCGCCGAGCCAATCCAGGTTTCGATGGGTTTGGTGACGGGTGATTTCTTTTCCGTGCTCGGCGCGCATCCCGCGCTCGGACGACTTCTGACCTCGGCTGACGACTCGTTAGGCGCCGCGCACGTTCTGGTCCTTGGTCACAGCTTCTGGAAAAGCGCGCTGGATGGTGATCCAAACATCGTCGGGCGCGCTATCACGTTTGCCGGTCAAACTTATACGATCATCGGCGTGACGGCGGCGGGTTTCCGTGCGCCTTACGGAGAGATCGAGGCGTTTGTGCCGGTCTCCGTTTTTTATCCGGAAGCTGCGACGTCGCGCGGTGCCCACATGTTTCGCGCCTACGGAAGACTGCGTGAAGGCGTCAGTCTCGAGCAGGCGCAAAGCGAGCTTCGCGTTATCGACCAGCGCATGGCGTCGGCCAATCCGGATGAAAACAAACAGCGCCTAACGACTCTGCTTTCCCTGCAGGAGCGCATGGTTGGCGATGTACGTCCGGCTTTGCTCGTGCTTTTCGCCGCGGTCGGTTTGGTCCTGCTCATCGCCTGCGCGAATTTCGCCAATCTGCTGCTCGCGCGCATGGCTTCCCGCGCCCACGAATTAAGTATTCGCGCTGCGCTCGGCGCGGGCCGTGGTCGCCTGATCGGACAAGTTCTTCTCGAAAGTACGCTGCTTGGATTGCTCGGCGGCGCCGCGGGTTTGCTTCTAGGCAGCTGGGGCGTGGACGCGTTGCTTGCCTTGCGACCCGAGGATCTCCCGCGCGCGGAAAATATTCATCTCGATCCGCGTGTGCTCGCTTTTACTTTTGGTTTGTCGCTCCTGACGGGCCTGATTTTTGGAATTCTGCCTGCCAGGCAAGCTACGCGCGTCGATGGAAAGGCGGCCCTGACTCCCAGCGGACGTCGCCTTACTTCGTCGCGCTCGCGTTTGCGTGATGCACTTGTTGTTTCGGAACTCGCACTCGCCCTCGTTCTTCTCGTGGGTGGTGGATTGCTCGCGAAAACCTTCTGGCACCTCACGCATGTCGCACCCGGTTTCGATCCGCGTTACCTCACGACGCTGCGCGTAGAATTACCCGAGGCGCGCTATCGCGAAGTCGAAACGCAAACACGCTTCCGCAATCAGGTTCTCGATAACCTCAACAATCTTCCCGGAGTGCACGCCGCCATGATCAGCGAATTGCCGCTGGGTGGAAATGCCATCAGCCACAATTTCATCATTGAAGGCCGCGCGCCCCTCGCGAAAGGAGATGAACCGGAACTTTATTCACGCACCGTCGCCGGCGATTATTTTTCCGCTCTCGGAATTCCACTGCACAAAGGTCGCAGACTCACGCGCGAGGATCGCGCCGATAAACCACTCGTTGGGGTGATCAATGAAAGCATGGCGCAGCAGTATTTTCCGAATCAGGATCCCATCGGCGTGCGTATTCGTTGGGCCCGCGACGAAGGCGTTTCGTGGATCACGATCGTCGGAGTGGTTGGTGATGTACGGCATTTCGGTTTAGGCCGCAAAGAAGAGGCGGCCATCTACACGCCGTACGCACAATCAGGCCAGTCGTGGAAGCGCTGGAGCGAAATTGTCGTGCGCAGTTCCGCCAATGCCCCGTCGCTCGCGCAGTTGAAGCAGGCGATCTGGAAAGTGGATCCGCTCATTCCCGTCGCAAAAGTGCGTTCGATGGAAGAAGTGATCTCGGCGTCGCTGAGCGAATTGCGTTTCAACACCGTGCTTCTCGTCGCTTTCGCGGCCGCCGCGATCGCGCTCGCCGGCATCGGTTTGTATGGCGTGATTTCGTATCTGGTTTCGCAACGCACGCATGAAATCGGGGTGCGCGTCGCACTCGGCGCTCAGCATTCCCATGTGCTGAAACTCGTGCTCGGCCATGGATTCATGCTCGCGCTCTGCGGTGCGGTCGTTGGAATTTTGATCTCGTTAGGGGCGTCGCGCTTTCTTTCCAGCCTGCTTTACGGCGCGCAACCCTCCGATCCGTTCACCTTCGCCAGCGTTGCGCTTCTGCTCCTGGTCGTCGCTTTATTCGCCAGTTACATCCCGGCGCGTCGCGCTATGCGCGTCGATCCGATCGTGGCTCTTCGTTATGAATGACCTTCGTTTCGCTATTCGACAATTGTTGAAGTCGCCGGGTTTCACCTGCATCGCGTTGCTCACGCTTTCGTTAGGCATCGGTGCGAATACGGCAATCTTCAGTGTGGTCGATGCCATTCTGCTGCGGCCTCTGCCATTTCCAAAGTCCGAGCAATTGGTCGCAGTTTGGGAAACGAACCCACAATCGGCGCAGCCGACGCAAGATCGCAACGAAGTCGCGGCCGGAAACTTCTTTGATTGGCGCGTGCACGGCGAATGGTTCGATGGCCTTTCGGCTCTCTATTATACCAGCCTTAATTTCACGGGAACGAACGAGCCGGAGAGAATTCAGGGCGCGTTTGTCACCACCGATTTATTTCAAACCCTGGGCGTGCAGCCGGTGCTTGGCCGCAATTTTTCCCGCGAGGAAAAAAATATCGGCGCCGCGCGGGTGGCGATTATCAGCGATGCATTGTGGAAGCGACGCTTCGGTTCAGACGCGAAGATCGTGGGAAAAAGCGCTCTGCTGAGCGGCAATCCCACCACGGTCGTCGGCGTGATGCCGCCGAATTTCAAACTGCAATTTCCGGCGAAAATGCAGGTCGACATTTGGGTGCCAATGCGGCTCGACGCGGCGAACACCGCGGATCGCAAGTCTCATTATCTTTACGTTTTGGGCCGGCTGAAAAGCGGTGTCTCCATTGCCGCTGCGCAAACGGGCATGAGCGAAATCGCCGCGCAGCTGCAAACGCGTTACTCCGAGACTAACGCGGGGTGGGGTGTTCGGCTCGTTTCGTTGCACGAGCAAATCGTCGGCAAAGTGCAGCAGTATCTCTATGTGCTTTTCGGCGCGGTCGGCCTCGTGCTTTTGATCGCGTGCGCGAACGTCGCTAATCTCCTTCTTGTTCGCGCCGTCTCGCGACGACGAGAGATCGGCGTGCGAATAGCTCTCGGGGCAAGTCGTTCGCGGCTCATTCGCCAGTTCCTCAGTGAGAGCATTTTGCTCGCGCTCCTCGGCGGCTCGTTAGGCCTGCTCGTCGCGCGTTGGAGTGTTGATCTTTTGGTCGCGTTGAGTCCGGCGGATATTCCGGATCTAAGTCATGTCGGACTGCAAACGCCCGTCTTGATTTGGGCTTTGGTCGTCTGCCTTGCCACTGGCGTTTTCATGGGTCTCGCGCCGGCGTGGCAGGTGACGAGGCCCGAGATTAACGACGTTCTCAAGGAGAGCGGGGGACGGAGTGTGCAAAGCGCTGGACACCGCAGTCTCTATCTTTTTGTCATGGGCGAAGTCGGACTCGCGCTCGTCCTCCTCATCGGCGCGGGTCTCATGCTGCGGACGGTGGCTCACCTGCAGCAGGTCAATCCTGGCTTCGACGCGAAGAACCTCCTGACGATGAACGTCTCATTGCCGCGGCAGAAATATCACAGCGGCGCGCAGACGAATCTTTTCTTCGAACAACTTCTGGCGCGCGTTCGCGCGTTGCCGGGGATCAAGTCGGCCGGCGGTGTCGATCCTTTGCCCTTGAGCAACAGCAATGGCAGCACCGGTTTCGTTATTGAAGGACGTGCAATCCTCTCGAGCGCCAATCGACCGGAAGCCGATCAGCGAACAGTCATTGGCGATTATTTCGCCGCCATGCGTATCCCGATTTTGCAGGGACGCGTTCTCACCGAAGACGATCGAGCCGATGCGCCGAGGCGCGTTGTGATCAACGAAGCTTTCGCGCGACGCTACTGGCCGAACGGTGATGCCGTCGGAAAACGCCTCGGCTTCGACGACGGCCCGCAACAGAGTTGGTGGGAAATCATCGGCGTTATCGGCAACGTGAAACACGAGCGGCTCGATGTCGCAACGAAGCCGGAAGTCTATTTCGCGGCGGCCCAGTCTCCCGCCAATTTCATCACTCTGGTCGCACGAACTGCGGCGGATCCAGCGCAGATGATCGGGGCGGTGCGGCGGCAAGTCCTGGCCGTCGATCCCGATCAACCGGTCTTCGACATCATGACCATGCAACAGCGAATCGCCGACGCGATCGCACAGAGCCGCTTTGTCACGTTGTTGCTCAGCATCTTTGCCGGATTAGCGGCGTTGCTCGCCGCGATCGGAATCTATGGCGTGATGATATACGTCGTCGCACAACGCACACGCGAGATCGGCATTCGCATGGCGCTCGGCGCTCAGCGCGCGCAGGTGCTCGCGATGGTTTTGCGTCAAAGCCTGACTGTCGTACTGATTGGTCTCGCAATCGGACTGATCGCCGCGTTCGCCTCAACGCGGCTGCTCGCGAGCTTACTCTTTGGCGTCGGTGCGAGCGATGTTTCCACGTACGCGATTGTCTCCTTCTTGTTAGGCGGGACGGCTTTTCTCGCCAGTTACATCCCGGCGCGCCGCGCCATGAAAGTCGATCCCATGATCGCGTTGCGTTATGAATGATTTCCGTCTTGCCTTTCGTCAGCTTGCCAAGTCGCCAGGCTTTGCCTGCGTCGCTGTCCTTACCCTCGCTCTCGGAATCGGAGCCAACACGACCATCTTCTCGGTCATCAACGCCGTTCTCCTGCGGCCTCTCCCCTATCCCGAATCCGATCGCCTCGTCGTCCTGGAGGAGAGCGATGCCAACCAGCCGGAGATCTCCGTCTCTTTTCCCGATTATCTCGACTGGAAGAAAGACAATCACGTTTTCACCCATCTCGCCGTCTCGCAGCGCAACTCCTACAGCTTGAGTGGAGTGCGGGGGCGCCAGGCGGAACAGGTTTCCGGAGCCCTCGTGACCGCGAATTTTTTTGAAGTCATCGGGCTCAAGCCGGAGATCGGGCGAGTCTTCAACGAAGCGGAAGACCGGGTCGGTGGTCCGGCGCTCGCAGTGATCAGCGATCAATTGTGGGAGCGGGTTTTCCAGCGCGATCCGCACGTGCTCGGACGTTCGCTCAACTTCAGTGGAGAGCTCGCCACTGTCATCGGCGTGATGCCGCCACAGATGTTTTCGCCGCGCACCGTCGAGGTCTGGTTGCCGCTCCTGCGCCGTTCCAATCAATCGGCCTGGCAAACGCGTGACAATCACCCCGGCTTGTTTGGTTGGGCGCGTTTAAAGCCCGGGATCACGATCGAGCAGGCGCGGGCCGACATGAACACGATCGCTGCGCGGCTCGAAAAAGCCTATCCGAAATCGAACAGCAAAGTCGGCGTGCACGTTGTCGAGTTGCTTGAAAATCAGGTCGGGCAATATCGGCAAAGTCTGCGCCTGCTCTTCGCCGCCGTCGCGGTGGTCTTGCTTATCGGTTGCGCCAATCTCGCCAATCTTCTCGCGGCGCGTGGGGCGGCGCGCTCGCGCGAGTTTGCAATCCGGATCGCGATTGGCGCGAGTCGTGGGCAGATCGTTAGGCAACTCCTTATCGAAAGTCTCGTTCTCGCGCTCCTGGGCGGATTGCTCGGGCTTTGCCTGGCTGCCTGGGGACGTGACCTGCTGAGTGTGTTGTTGCCGCACGATTCAAGACGTTTTGCCGAGGCGGGGCTCGACGGTTGGGTGCTGCTTTTCACCGGTTTGCTCGCGGTCGTGACCAGCGTCGTGTTTGGCCTTTGGCCGGCTTGGAATGCGTCACGCTCCAACGCGCAACTGGCGCTCAAGGCCGGTGCGCACGGCAGCTCTGACGCGCCCGCTGCACGGCGTTCACGTGAACTGCTTATCATTGCGGAAGTCGCCCTCACCCTGATGTTGCTGAGCGCGGCAGCGCTCGTTCTGGAGAGTTTCAAGAAGGCCACATCGCTGTCGTTAGGCTATGAGACGCAGCATCTCCTGACCGCGCGGGTTGAGCTGCCCGATGCGGATTACAACACTCCGAAAGCGATCAATTTTTCCGCCAGCGTGCTGGAGAAGCTGCGCGCTGTTCCTGGCGTGCAGCGGGCGACGATCGCGACCTGCCCGCCGCTCATGACCGGCTGGCAAACCGGGTTTCTACCCGAAGGCATGGCTGAGCCTCCACCCGGGCAGTTGCCTTCGTTCGAGATGGCTGTGATCGAAGGCGATTATTTTGCGACGTTAGGCACGCCGGTTTTGCGCGGTCGAACTTTCACTCCCGAGGATAACAAAAACACTCCGCGCGTTCTGATCGTCGATCAGCTTTTCGCGCAGCGTTATTTCCCCGGCCAAGACCCATTGGGCAAACGCGTCCGCATGCAGACTGATGAGCATGGGCGAAATATGCTCACCATCGTCGGCGTCGTGCCGCACCTGAAGGTTTATGGCTTTGAGGAGCCAGGCGGACTTCCGCAGGCTTACATTCCGCAACGGCAAGTCGCGCAAACCAGCCTCGTCCTCCTTCTGCGGAGTTCGTTAGGCGAAGAAGGTCTCGAGCGCACGATTCAGCAAGTTGTCGCGTCGGTCGATCCAACCCAGCCGGTCTTCGAATTTCGCACGATGGAGGCGCGCGTCGCGGAAACCTGGACGACACCGCGTCTCATGGCTTTTCTACTCGCGATTTTTTCCGGGCTCGCGCTGGTTCTGGCGATTATTGGCATTTACGGGGTGATGGCTTACAACGGCCAGCGTCGGACCCGCGAAATTGGCGTCCGCCTCGCGCTCGGCGCGCGCCGCCGCCAGATCGCGGGCATGATGTTACGGCAGGGAGCCCGGTTGCTCGGTTTTGGCCTAACGATTGGCCTGATCGGCATGCTGGCCGTCTCGCGCGTCATGCGCAGCCTGCTTTTCGAAGTCAACGTCGCGAACCCCACCATCTACCTTGCCGTCGGCTTTGTCCTGGCCGGCGCCGCGCTCGTCGCCTGCTGGATCCCCGCGCATCGCGCCTCGCGAGTCGATCCGATCGTCACCTTGCGCACGGAATGAAAGCCAACGCCTAACGACATCAGAGATACGTCAACTGCTCTAACTCATGAGTGATCTCCGCTACGCCATTCGCCAGCTCTTCAAATCCCCGGGGTTCACCGCGGTGGCCGTTCTCACGTTGTCGTTAGGCATCGGCGCCAACAGCGCCATCTTCAGCGTGATCAACGCGGTCCTCCTGCGCCCCCTTCCCTTTCCAGAAGCAAACAGGATCGTTTACCTCAACGAAAGCGATTCGACCCAGCCTTTCATCTCCATTTCCTGGTTCGATTTTCTTGACTGGCAACGAATCAACACCGTATTCGAGCAGCTCGCCGTAAGCCGGCGCGAGTCGTTTAATCTGAGCGGAATTGAAGGTCGCGAAGCGGAACGGGTTTCGGGTGCAGTCGTGTCGGCCAACTTCTTCCGGGTCGTCGGGCTGACACCGGAAATCGGCCGCGTTTTTAGCGAGCAGGAAGACCGGCGCGGCGGTCCGGCGCTGGCCGTGATTAGCGACGGCCTATGGCAGCGCGCATTTCAACGTTCTCCGGCGGTGCTGGGCCGCTCGATCAATCTGCACAACCAACTCTACGAAGTCATCGGGGTGATGCCGCCGCAGATGTCGGCGCCGAGCGAAGTCGACGTTTGGGTGCCATTCATGAGACGTGTCCCGAGCGTCTGGGATCGGATGAATCACCCCGGTCTCTATGCCTGGGGGAGGTTGAAAAAAGACATCACGGTCGAACAGGCGCGCGGGCAAATGAGAGCGATCGCCGCCGACCTCGCGAAAAAATTTCCCGAGACGAATACCTCGGTCGGCGTGGCGGTCACTCCCTTACTCGAAAATCGCGTCGGATCGTACCGCGAAAATCTCGTTCTTCTCCTTGGCGCGGTCGGGCTGGTGCTCCTCATCGCCTGCGCAAACCTGGCTAACCTGCTCGCGGCACGGGGCGCGGGCCGGGCGCGAGAGTTTGCCGTCCGGGCGGCGCTCGGCGCGAGCCGTTCCCAAATCGTTAGGCAACTTCTCGTGGAAAGCCTTGCTCTCGCTCTCCTCGGCGGGTTCGGCGGATTCCTTGTCGCGTTCTGGGGGCGGGACGCCATCATTGCGCTCAGCCCCCCGCAAATTCCGCGACTCGATGAAGTGCGGGTCGACGGGTGGGTTTTGCTTTTCACATTCGGGCTTGCCCTCGGCACGAATTTTCTCTTTGGCCTTTGGCCAGCGCGCCTCGCGGCAAAAGCAGACGTGCAACTCGCCCTCAATGCTGGGGCGCGGGGCAGCTCCGATTCCCGCGGCGCGCGGCGCACGCGCAACTGGCTCATCGTTGGCGAAATCGCCCTCACTCTCATGCTCCTGAGCGCCGCTGGCCTCGTTCTGAAAAGCTTCGCCCACGCGCAATCCATCTCCCTCGGCTATGAGCCGCGCGGCGTATTGACCGCGCGTCTCGATCTGCCGTTTCGCGTCTACTCGAGCAAAGAGAAAGTGGTCCAATTTTCCGATCGCCTCCTCGATCGCATCCGCGCGCTTCCGGGAGTGACGGCCGCGGCACTGAGCTCGAATCCACCAATGATGGCCGGGTGGCAAACCAACATCTTGCGCGAAGGCGCACCCGAACCGCCGCCGGGTCAGGAAATTTCGGCCGATACCGAGATCGTTAGGGGAGATTATTTTGCGACGCTCAAAGGCACCCTCCTGCGCGGGCGTGTTTTCGATCAGCGCGACACCGCAGCTTCACCTTTGGTCGTGATTGTCGATCAATCCGTCGCGGAACAGTTTTTTCCTGGCGAAAATCCGATTGGCAAACGCCTGCGAATCGATCCTGACGACCTCGGCAAGCCGCGTTTTTTTGAAATCGTCGGCGTGGTCGCGCGAATGAAACTGCGCGGCTTCGATCAGATCTCGTCGCTCCCAATCGTCTATTTTACGCAGACGCAAGTCGAGCGAACCAACTTCGTTCTCCTTGTGCGAAGCACGGTTGCGCCCGCCTCGCTCGCGGAGTCAATTCGGCGTGCCGTCGCGTCCGTCGATCCGGTTCAGCCGGTTTACGAAATTCGCTCGATGGTCGATCGAGTCGCCGAAACGTGGGCCGCTTCGCGTTTTATCAGCACGCTGCTGTTTATCTTTGCGGGATTGGCACTGCTGCTTTCGATGGTGGGCCTTTACGGTGTGCTTTCCTACAGCGCGCTGCGGCGGTTGCGCGAAATCGGAATTCGCCTCGCACTGGGCGCACCGCGCTCACATATCCGCAAGCTCATCCTCAGCCAGGGAATGGGCCTTCTGCTCGTTGGCCTGGCAATCGGTCTTGCCGGCGCCCTCCTGGTCTCGCGTCTTCTGCGCAGCTTTCTCTTTGAAACCAGCGGGCTCGATCCCGCGATCTATTTGAGCGTGACCGGTCTTCTGGCGCTGACCGCGCTGGGCGCCTGCTGGATTCCGGCCCGCCGCGCTTCCCGGGTCGATCCCATCACCATCTTGCATGCCGAATGATGAGCACAATGCCTAACGAATCGCAAAATAGAGCGCGCTTCCAGTTTGAGCGGGACCGTTCATTTTTCTTGCCTAACGAGAATCCATCTTCCGCCACGCTGCCAACGCATTCTGGTTTATGACCGATCTCCGCTACGCCATTCGAATGCTGATCAAGTCTCCGGCTTTCAGTATCATCGCCATCGTTGCCCTTGCTCTCGGCATCGGCGCCAATACCGCGATTTTCAGCGTCATCGAAGCCGTGCTGCTGCGCCCGCTGCCCTATCCGGCACCGGACCGTCTCATTCTTCTGCGCGAGACAATGCCGATCTTCGATTCTGGCTCGGTTAGTTATCCGAACTACCTCGATTGGCGCGCACAACAGCAGACCTTTACCGACCTCGCGCTTTATCGACGTGACGCGGTCAACTTATCGACTCCGGGCAATGCGAGTCCGCCCGAGCGCGTTAATTCGGGTCTGATGACCTGGAATACGGTCCGTGTTCTCGGATTGAAACCGATCCTCGGCCGCGATTTTAGTGAAAGGGAAGATGTGCCAGGCGGGCCGAAGGTCGCGCTCATCAGCGAAAGTCTCTGGCACCGACGCTTTGGTGGATCGCCGAAAGTGCTCGGGCAACAACTGGTGGTCGATACCGTGCCGCGGGAAATCGTAGGAGTTTTGCCTAACGACATGCAGCTCATGCGCACGGCGCACGTCTTCATTCCGTTAGGTGACCTGCGCAAGGATAAGGTCATCGTGCAGCGTGACAATCATCCTGGATTTTCCGCGCTCGGCCGCTTGAAAAGCGGCGCCACCCTCGAACAGGCCCGGGCTGATCTCGCTACGGTGGCAGGCAGACTAACCATTCGTTATCCGGCGACGAATTCCGGCCGCTCCATCAACGCCAAACCGCTGCTCGAAGCGACGATCGGCGAATATCGATCAAGTCTGAACCTGCTTCTCGCCGCGGTCGCCTGCGTTCTGCTCATCGCCTGTGCGAATGTTGCTAACCTGCAACTGGCCCGTGCACTTTCGCGCGGGAAAGAATTGGCAGTCCGCGCAGCCATGGGTGCGAGCCGTTGGCGTTTGATGCGACTGCTCCTGATGGAAAGTACCCTGCTTGGGTTGGTCGGTGGGGCGGCGGGCCTGCTCATCGCAGTCTGGAGCATCGACCTGATTCACGCCCTGAGCCCGCAACACGTTTTACGTTTTCAACAAACAAGACTCGATATTTCAACGCTGCTTTTTGCCACAGGAGTCGCGTTGTTTTCCGGAGTTCTCGTTGGTGTCTGGCCCGCCTGGCGGGTTTCAACGCTTGCCACTCTGGCAGGCGACTTAAATGAAGCGGGCAGCCGCGGAGGCAGCGACAGCACAGGCCGACAACGCGCGCGAAGTGCGCTTGTTGTCACGCAGGTTGCGCTCGCTCTCATCCTGCTCGCGGGTGCCGGCCTAACCTTGAAAAGTTTCTGGCGATCAGAGAATGCGCCGCTTGGTTTTGAACCCAAAGGCGTTCTGACGATGAGCCTTTCGCTGCCCGACGCGCGCTATAACTCAAGCGACAAACGCCGGACGTTTTGGCAGCAAGCGCTCGAGCGCGTCCGTGCAGTGCCGGGAGTCGCCCTGGCCGCGGTGGGCGAAAACATTCCCTTTGATAGCAACGAATGGGACAGCACTTTTCACCTCACCGGGACGCCGCCGAGCAAACCTGGCCACGAACCTTCCGCCGAGGTCAACATCGTTTCGCGGGATTACTTCAAGCTCATGAAAATGCCCCTCCTGCGAGGACGCGATTTCACATCGGACGACAAGCCGCATCAGCCGCACGCGGTGATCATCGACGAGAGTTTCGCGCGACGTTATTTCCCGAATCAAGACCCGATCGGGCGTCACATCGACGATAACCAAAACGAAGCGGACAATGCACCGCCGCTGACGATTGTCGGCGTGGTGCCGTGGGTGCGGAGCGATACGCCGGGGGATGATTTCGATCGGCTCGCCTTGCCCCAGCAATATTTTGTGGTCGATCAGGTCGTCCCGACCGACAACAACCTGCTTATTCGCACTTCGCTCGCGGATCCGGCGGCCCTCGCGACCGCGATCGTGAAGGCCATCCAAAGCCTCGATCCTGATCAACCCGTGGCGGCGATTGCGACCATGGAGCAAAACATCGGCGACGCGCTCGCGACACGCCGCCTAACGATGACGTTGCTCGGAGCTTTCGCCGCGCTCGCCCTCGTTCTTGCCAGCGTCGGCCTTTATGGCGTGATGGCGATCGCGGTCACCCAACGGACGCGCGAGTTCGGGATTCGACTCGCGCTCGGTGCGCCGCGGGAAAATGTTTTTCGGCTCGCCCTCGGGCGAGGCCTGGCGCTGGTCGGAATCGGGATGCTGTTAGGCTTCCTTGGCGCAATCGGAGAGGGTCGCGCGCTAGCGGGTCTGCTCTACGATGTCGGCGGCCTCGATCTCGCGGCGTTGTTGACGGCTTTCACTGCGCTTGCCGTCGTCACTTTGGTTGCCTGCTGGTTCCCGGCTCGGCGCGCCACTCGGGTCGATCCAATCGTCGCGCTGCGCTACGAATGAGTTTTGCCTAACGAATGACAGATCAATGAAATCGCCGAAAAGATGATTCCTAACGATCTTCGTTACGCTCTGCGCATTCTCTGCAAGACACCCGGCTTCAGTCTGGTCGCGATTCTTACCCTCGCGCTCGGGATTGCGGCGAGCACGGCCATCTTCAGCGTTATCGACGGCGTTCTTTTGCATCCTCTGCCTTATCCGAAGTCCGAAGAAATTGTCGCGGTCACGCAGACGACTCGCAGCACAGGCATTTCGCAGGAAGCCTCCTCGCCGGCTAATTATCTCGATTGGCGTGCGCAGAACGACGTTTTTTCCGTGATGGCCGCTGCTTCGGGCGCACAAGCGGACATTACCGGCGGAGATCAGCCGGAGCGCATTCGAGTCACGCACACGACCGCGAATTTCTTTCGTCTTTTCCGAATGCCTCCATTACTCGGACGGACCCTACTGCCTTCGGATGACACGCTGGCTGGCGATCACGTTGTGGTCATTGGTGCGCAATTGTGGGCACGCCGCTATGGATCGGAGAAAGCGATTATCGGCCGCGAACTCATGCTCGATGGCGAACCGCGCACCATCGTAGGCGTGATGCCGCCTAATTTTTCGCCGGACGATTACGGCGAGGTTTGGGTGCCGTCGCCCTTCGGCGTGCCACCGAACTCGCTCCGGCTTCATGACGATCCGCGCCTTATCCGCGACAACACGTACCTCGATGTTTGGGCTCGGCTGAAGCCGGGCGTCGCCCTCGAGCGGGCCGCCACCCAGCTAAATGCGATCTCATTGCGGCTGCAAACGCAGTATCCGGACAGCAATAAGGACACGGGTATTCGACTTACACCGCTGCGTGAGGACGCGGTCGGTTCGCTGCGCCCGGTTTTGCTTCTCCTGGCGACCGCGGTCGGCGCGCTTCTGCTCATCGGTTGCGTGAATGTGGCAAATTTGCTCCTGACTCGCGCCACCCTGCGCTCCCGGGAAATCTCAATTCGCGCGGCGCTGGGAGCGAGTCGCGCTCGCATCGTTAGGCAATTGCTTACTGAAAGCGTCGTCCTGGCAGTGCTCGGCGGTTCGTTAGGGGTGGTGCTGGCGGGCTGGGCGATCCCTCTATTGCTCTCG
Organism: uncultured Verrucomicrobiae bacterium; assembly: GCA_963801255.1. Classification (GTDB taxonomy): domain Bacteria; phylum Verrucomicrobiota; class Verrucomicrobiia; order Chthoniobacterales; family UBA10450; genus JAICXG01. Next base: position 138,344 of record CAWDEC010000019.1, read on the forward strand.
ATTGGGCCGCCGCATCTCACCACCTTCAAGAGCGTTGGGATGGATGGCGAAGTGCTCGTCTTTAGCCTCGCAATCTCTGTTCTTACCGGAATTCTATTCGGTCTGGCTCCAGCGTTGAGCGCTTCTTCCGCCACGCCGGCGGTCGCCTTGAATCAGGGCGAACGAGGCACAGCCGGCAGCGGTCACAGCCGCGCCGTGCTCATCGCTCTGGAGGTGGCACTTTCGCTTGTGCTGCTCATTGGCGCAGGACTTCTCGTGAGAAGTTTTGCCAACCTCGCCGCGGTCGATCCGGGATTTCGCAGCGATCATTTGCTCATCTTCAACCTTGGTGCGCCGGCGCGATGGCCGGCGGAACGACAGGCGGCCTTTTACGATCAAACGCTCGCGCGTCTGCGCGAAATGCCAGGAGCGAAAAATGTCGGCGCGGTGAGTCGGCTTCCGCTCTCGGGCGGCAACAGCGCGCGCTCCTTTCGTATCGCCGGTGGCAAGTCGGATTACGACGCCGACATTCGCATCGCGACGCCCGATTATTTTAAGACGCTTGGCATTCCGCTTTTGCGCGGCCGGAACTTCGACGCGCACGATGTGAAGGATGCGCCTTTGGTCGCGATCATCAACGAAGCGGCCGCGCGCGCCTTTTTCCCGGAGGAAAACCCGCTCGGCAAAGTGATCACCGACTTCGGGCCGAACAGCATCTCGATGCAGATCGTGGGCGTGGTCGGCAACGTGCGCCATTTCGCACTCGATCGTCAGCCGCGTCCGGAGATTTACCAGCCGTTGGGGCAGGGAATGTGGCCAAGCGTCTTCGTCGCGATCCGAACCGAGCCGGGGGATCCGCTCGTGCTCCTGGCGAATGCGCAGAAAGCAGTGTGGAGCGTGGACCGCAATGTCCCACTGGGCCAACCGCGCACGATGCGGGATTTTGTTGATCGCTCGCTGCAGCAAAGACGTTTCGCCGTAGTGTTGCTGGCGATTTTTGCCGGTGTCGCCCTTCTATTGGCGTCTGTCGGTTTGTATGGCGTGATCTCTTACTCAGTCGCTCAACGAACGCGCGAACTTGGAATCCGCCTCGCGCTCGGTGCGCAACGACGGGATGTGCTTCGCCTCGTTGTGCAAGAAGGGATGCGGTTTGTCGCGCTCGGGATCGGGGCGGGCCTGGCTGGCGCCTTCGCACTCACGCGTTTGATGAAAAGTCTGCTTTATGGCGTGGGTGCGGCTGACCCGCCAACGTTCGCCGCCCTCACCGTTGTCCTCGGCGGCGTGGCATTGGTTGCATGCCTCATTCCGGCATTCCGCGCCACGCAAGTCAACCCAATCGAGGCGTTGCGTCACGAGTGACCATGATCTGCCTAACAATCCTATGAATGATCTCCGTTATGCGTTCCGGCAGCTGCTCAAGTCGCCTGCTTTCACTCTTGTCGCGCTTGCCACGCTCACGCTCGGGATAGGTGCGAATTCGGCCATTTTCAGCGTCATCGATACCGTCCTCCTGCGGCCGCTGCCCTTTCCTCAGGCCGATCGCCTAACGATGATCTGGGAGAGCGCGCCGCAGCATCCGGGAGACGAACGACAGGTGCACTCGTATCCGGATTACCTCGATCTGCGCGCTCAGAATCACACTTTTGCGGCGATGGCTGCGTACTCCGACGCCTCCGTCATCTGGGGAACGGGCGAGGAATCAGAGGACGTTCCAGGACTCGCCGTCACATCGGATATTTTTTCGGTGCTCGGGACGCCGCCGCTCTTCGGTCGTGGATTTTCACGGGCGGATGAAAAGCCGGAGGCGGAACGCGTGGTCGTGCTCAGCTATTCGTTTTGGCAGCGCCGTTTCGCGGCCGATCCACATGTGCTGGGGAAAAAAGTCACAGTATCCGGTCATCCTGCCACGATCACCGGCGTCATGCCCCGGGGTTGGAAATTTCCCATCCAAGCCGAGAAGGTGGATTACCTCGCGCCGCTCCCGCAGCTTTACCCCGAGCCGATCTTGCGCCGGGGTTCGCACTTTCTTTCGGTGGTGGGTTGCCTAAAGCCGGGGGCGAATTTGCGAACAGCCACGGCGGATGTGCAGACAATCGCCGCCCAACTGGCTCGCCAATATCCCGATACGAATTCCGGCCGCACCGAGCGCGTGGTTGATCTGCAGGCGGACGTCGTTGGCGACGTGCGGCCCGCATTGCTCGTGCTCAGCGCTGCGGTCGCTCTGGTGCTGCTCATTGCCTGCGCGAATGTGGCAAATCTTTTTCTCGCGCGCGGCGCAATGCGTGAGCGCGAGATTGCGATTCGAGCTGCGCTAGGGGCGAGTCGATTTCAAATCGTTAGGCAACTTCTGCTGGAGACGCTGCTCCTCGCGCTCCTCGGTGGGGCCGCCGGGTTGGTCCTCGCCTCGTGGTGCACAGAAGCCCTCGTCGCTCTTGGACCGGCGGATCTGCCACGGTTGAAAGACATCGGCGTAAACGGCTTCGTTGTTGCGTTCACCTTCGGTCTCGCGCTCCTCACCAGTTTGTTTTTTGGGCTTATTCCGGCGATGCAGGTATCGCGTCCGCAGGTCGAGCAATCGCTTAAGGAAGCCGCGCGTGGAACGACCGTGGGCAGGCGCAGTCATCGGCTCCGCGCCGCATTTGTCGTCTCGCAATTTGCTCTTTCGTTGGTCCTTTTGGTGGGTGCCGGTTTGCTCATGCGCAGCTTTGCGGAATTGCGCGGCGTGAAACCAGGCTTCGAGCCGCGCGGGGTGCTCACTTTCTGGCAGTCGCTGCCCAAGGCGCGCTATGGTGAGGCGACGCAACAGATCCAATTTTTCGACAAACTCCTGTCGGGACTGGCTTCGCTTCCTGGAGTCCAGGATGTTGCGATGGTTTCGCCTGTACCGTTCAGCGACAACAGCCAAAGCACGAGCTTCGCAATCGTCGGGCAATCGGCGGCCGCGCCTGGAATGGAACCCAGCGCATCGCACCTGACGGTCGATGGAAATTATTTTCACGCGATGCGCATCCCGCTACTCCGCGGCCGCACCTTCAACGAACGCGACCAGGCGGATTCGCCACCAGTGATCATGGTGAACGAGGCGTTCGCGAAGAGCTATTTGGGAAAGGATCATCCGCTCGGCCATCGGGTAAAGATTGGCTCCGGCAAAACCATTCGCGAAATCGTTGGCGTGGTGGGCAGCTCAAAGCACGACAGCCTCGCGGAACCGGCCAGGCCGGAATTTTACATTCCGTATGCACAAGATCCGGACCGTTACATGGATATTGTCGTACGCACGCGTGAGCCAGCGCCTAGCGACATCGAGAACGCGATTCGCCATGTTGTGCACGAGGTCGACGCGCAGCAGTTCGTCCCAGTGATCACACCACTTCCGCAACTGCTTGGCCGCACACTCGCGCAAACTCGCTTCAACACCCTGCTCCTCGGTGCCTTTGCCACTGTCGCCATCCTGCTCGCTGCCATCGGCATCTATGGCGTGATTGCGTATAACGTCACGCAGCGGACAAAAGAAATTGGCATCCGCATGGCGCTCGGCGCGCAGCAACGACAGATGCTGACGATGATCCTGCGCCAAAGCCTGGCAATGGCGACCATCGGCATCGGGATCGGAGTTTTCTGCGCCTTCGGCGCCACTCGCCTGCTCAGTGCACTCCTTTTCGGCGTCGGCACCAGCGACCTGATCACCTATGCCGCAGTCATTTTGCTTCTCGCGGGCGCGGCACTTCTCGCGGCTTTTGTGCCGGCGCGTCGTGCCATGAAGATCAACCCCGTGATTGCCCTTCACTATGAATAGCCAATTAGCCTAACGAACATCCTGCCGCCATGAATGACCTTCGCTTCGCCTTACGCCAACTCCTGAAGTCTCCCGGCTTCAGTCTCCTCGCCATCATCACGCTCGCCCTCGGGATCGGTGTGAACACGGCCATCTTCAGCCTGATCGACGCTCTTTTCCTGCACGGTCTGACCTTTGAAAATCCAGATCGCCTCGTTGTCATCGAGGCGGAAGCGAAGGAGCGAAATCTTGAACACCTGTCGATGTCGGTGCCGCGTTTCTGGCATTTTCGCGATAGCCAGACCGTTTTTTCCAACATCGCCGCCGACACCGGTACGACCTATATCCTCACCGGCGCGGGCGATCCGCTACAGCTCTTTGGTGGCCATCTCACCGCGAACTACTTTCAAACGTTAGGCATTCAGCCGATTCTCGGCCGACTCTTTCGTCCCGAGGAAGAAGAGAGAGGCGACGTCGCAATTGTCACAGACGCCTTTTGGCATAAACAACTGGGGTCGGATCCCAACGTTATCGGCCGCAGCCTGACGTTGAATGGTCTGCCCACGACGATCGTAGGCGTGATTCGTAAGCCACCGGTCGCCTGGTTTGGACCGGACGCGGCAATTTTCACGACCAAGCCCTTCGAACTCCAGGGCTTTTCACGCGAACGACTCATGCGCGGTCTCAGTTATTTGCGCGTTGTCGGGCGCCTCAAGCCCGGCCTGACAATGGCGCAGGCGGGCGCCGCGATGCCGGTGCTCGCGCAAAGTTACCGCGCACAGTGGCCGGATAATGCGGATAACAGCTGGACACCGGTCGTTGTCACCGCGTCGCAAAATGCACTCGGCACGTTGCGTGATCCCTTTGTCCTTTTGCTCGCGGCGGTCGCGGCGGTCTTGCTCATCGCCTGCAGCAATGTGGCGAATCTTCTGCTCGTCCGATTCAGCGGACGCCGTCGCGAGATCTCTCTTCGCATGGCGTTAGGCGCGTCGCGCGGTGGAGTCGTTAGGCTCTTTGTCTTTGAAAGCATGCTCGTCAGCCTGATTGCCGGTGTCGTTGGCGTCGCCCTGGCGCTCTGGCTTGTCTCCGCAGTGCCGAATCTGGCGGCTGATGCTTTGCCGGTCGAAAAATCGCTCGGCCTCAACCCAGTAGTTCTCATTTTTACCGTCGCCCTCTCGCTCCTCACCGGTTTTCTCATGGGTCTATATCCGGCCTGGCAGAGTTCCCGCGCCGATCTGGTCGAAGGTTTAAAGGAAGGGGGTCGTTCAGTCAGCGGGAGTAAAAATCAGCATCGTTTTCGTCGCGGCCTGGTTGCGGCGCAGGTTGGTTTGTCTGTCGTGCTGTTAGCGGGCGCCGCTTTGCTCATCGCCAGTTTCATTCGCCTGAGTAATCAAGAAGCCGGCTTCAGTCCAAAAAACTTGTGGAGCGCGATTGTCGGCCTGCCGGGCACGCGTTACACGGATGGCGCGGCGATAGCACGCTTCGCGGAACGTCTTCAAAACGAACTGCGAACCACACCCGGTGTCGAAGCCGTCGCTCTTACCGATGGTCTGCCCTTGACCGGTTCTTCCAGCGCGTCGCCCTACTCGCGCACGGAGGGTAACCCGCTTCCCATGAATCAACGCCCGCTTGGTTTAACGAGAGCGGTGAGCCCGGGGCTCTTGCAGACCCTTGGTATCCCGCTGCTGGCCGGACGCGATTTCAACGAGCATGATGGAATCGACAAACCACCGGTCGTCATTCTGAGTAAATCGACCGCGCGCCGTCTTTTCCCAAACGAGAACCCGATCGGGAAATCGATGCTCTTCGGAACCGACAACAACATGGGCATCCGGACCGAAATTATAGGCGTGGCCGGGGATGTTCGCTCGCTTCGACTCGACCAAACGAACGACGTGGAGTTTTACCGATCCTTCGCGCAACGCACATCGCCCTACATGTTTGTGGTGGTGCGAAGTCACGGTTCGGTCGAGGCGACGACGCGTTTGGTGAAGGGCGGGCTCAGTCGGATTGACGCCGGCCTGCCTCTTATTCAGCCCAACAGCGTGGAAACGATCGTCGACCAATCGTTAGGCCAGCGCCGTCTAACGATGGCTTTGCTCGGAGGGTTCGCCGTCATCGCTTTCCTTCTCGCGACGGTTGGTATTTACGGCGCAGTCGCCTATACGGTCGAACAGCGCACGAGCGAGATCGGAGTCCGCATGGCGCTCGGCGCACAGACCCGCGATGTGCTTTCCCTGGTCGTTAAGCAGGGTATGTCGCCGGTGGCGCTTGGACTCGTCGTGGGAATCGCGGCCGCACTCTTCCTCGGGCGTTTGCTGGCGACGCAACTTTATGAAGTCTCCGCCACCAATCCGCTCTTTCTCGCCGGCACCGCCGGGTTGCTGGGGATTGTCGGCTTTTTCGCCTGCCTTCTACCGGCCCGACGCGCCATGCTCGTGAATCCAATCGACGCGCTTCGCGCCGAGTGATCGATTCGTTAGGCGAAAGTGAACACCTTTGAGGTTCGTTATGCCGTACGTTCGTTGCTTAAGCAGCCGGGTTTTACCGTCGCCGCGATCCTGACTCTTGCGCTCGGGCTGGGCGCCGCGACCGCGATCTTCAGTGCGGTCGATGCCGTCCTGTTGCGACCCGCGCCATTTCCCGCCCCGGATCGGCTCGTCGAAATTCGTGAGCTCGACGAGGACGGCCGCGGAATGCCGGTGTGCGAACCCAACTACAACGATCTCGCGGCGCGCAATCACAGTTTCGAAGCGATCGCGCGTGACGCGGTTTGGATGCAGGCGGTCGCGGGCGGGAATCAACCGCAGCGCGTCAATGCCTCACCTGTCTCGGGCGATTTCTTCCGCGCGCTCGGCGTGCACCCGGTGCGCGGTCGCTTTTTTTCCGGGGCAAATGTTGGCGACGTCGCGGTAGTCAGTTACGGATTCTGGAACCGTCAGCTCGGCGCGGTCGAAAATCTCGAAGGGAAAACGCTGCGTTTCGCGAATCGCAGCTTCGCCGTCATCGGTGTCATGCCGCCGGGAACAGAATATCCGAGCGGCGTGGATGTCTGGTATCCGGCGGAAATTTATCCCGCCAACACTTCGCGCAGTGGTCACAACTGGCGTGTGGTCGCGCGGGTAAAACCGGACGTGACGCTCGAACAGGCGCGCGCGGATATCGCGACGATCGGACAGCAGTTGAAACAGACCTACGGGCACGAGATCGACGCGGTGAGTTTCGCGGCGTTGCCGTTGCGTGAGCGCAGTGTGCAGGACGTCCGGCGCATTTTGTTTGTCCTGTGCGGCGCGGTGGGCGTTTTACTGCTCATCGCGGTATCGAACGTTGGCAATCTCCTGCTCGTTAGGGCAACTGTCCGTCGGACGGAGACGGCGTTGCGCGCCGCGCTCGGCGCCTCGAGGACGCAACTGGCGCGACAGTTCATTCTCGAAGCTCTTCTGCTCACCCTGGGCGGCGCGGCCCTCGGCGCGGTGCTATCAATCTGGGGAGTCGATCTGCATTGTCGGCTTGTATCACGGAAATCTTCCGCAGGTCGGGCGCATCGGCATTGATGTAAAAGTGCTCTTCTTTTCGTTAGGCATTGCGCTCATTCTTGGAATTGCGCTCGGCCTCGTGCCGGCGATCCACACCTCGCGCAATCAATTGCAGAACGATTTGCAGGAGGCGGGTCGCAGCGGATCGACCGGTCGCGCGAATCGCCGCATGCGCAACGGACTCATCATCGCGCAGATCGCGCTCACTTTGATTCTGCTCGTCGGCGCGGGCTTACTCGGCCGCAGTTTTCAGCAGCTCCTCGCAGTCAATCCCGGATTCATTCCGCAGAGTTCAGTGGCGATGACGATTTCGCTGCCCGATACGGATAATGCGTCGGCGCAACGAAAACTCGCTCAATTTTGCCAGCGGCTACTCGTTAGGCTGGAAAGTATTCCCGGTGTGAGCAGCGTTGGCGCCATCGATGCCTTGCCCATGAGCGGCGATGGATCGAACGGCCGTTTCATTGTCGAAGAGGGTGGTGTGACGGTGAGTTCGATGGAGGAGTTCTCGAAGAAAATGGTCACGCTCCTCGGGACCGATCGCATCGGTGACGCACAGCATCGTGTAGTGAGTGGCGGCTATTTTGCCACGATGCAAATTCCGCTGCTGCGTGGACGCACCTTCCAGGAAAGCGATGGGCCAGACAATCCGCACGTGGCCGTGATCAGCGACGTCGCTCGCTGCGCCGCTATTTTCCAAATGCTGAGCCACTCGGAAAGCAGATTCAGTTCGGAAACATGGATGGCGATCTGCACTTGCTGAACGTCGTTGGTGTGGTGGGTGACGTGCGCGACAAAACGCTCGCTGCGGAACCGCAGCCGACCGTCTACGTAAACTATTTTCAGCGCGGCTCGTTATCGGATTTTTCCTACGTCGTGCGCGCACGGAGTGAAGCGAGCGCGTTGATCAGCGCGATGCGGCGCGAAGCGCAAGCCGCGAATCCCGAGATGCCGATCAAGTTCGAAACGCTCGAGCAACTTGTCTCATCCTCACTCGATGACCGGCGTTTCAGCATCGTGATGGTTGGCGTCTTTGCGGGCGCCGCGCTCCTCCTCGCGATGGTTGGACTTTATGGCGTGATGGCTTTTCTCACCTCACAACGCACGCGCGAGATCGGTATTCGCATGGCCTTGGGCGCACAACGCAGGGCGATGCTTGGGTTGATCTTGCGACAAAGTTTTGCGCTCGTTCTCGCTGGTATTGCGATTGGAATTCTTGGAGCACTTACCGGCACGCGTTTGCTCGCCTCGCTTCTTTACGGCGTGAGCACGACTGATCTCGCAACTTATCTGGCGGTCGTCCTGCTCCTTTCGGCAAGCGCTCTTTTCGCCAGCTTCGTTCCGGCGCGACGTGCGACAAAGGTCAATCCCATCGAAGCATTGCGCGCGGAATGATTCGTTAGGCGTGCTTTTCGGTGAAACGGGCGAGCAGCCAGCAAAGGTCTGAGAGGCGATTGAGGTAGCGTAGAATCTCGTTGTTCGGCTGTTTGGAATGATCGAGAGACGCCACCTGGCGCTCGGCGCGGCGGCAGACAGTGCGGGCAAAATCGAGCGCGGCGCCGACAGGAGTATTTCCCGGCATAACCCATCCCTTGCCGTAGAGAGATTTATCCTTTTCCAGGTCTTCAACCTGCCCCGTCAGTCGATCGACCATCGCCGAGGTCGTTAGGCTGAAGCCGTCTTTCTGGTAGCGCGGCAAATCCTCTGGCGCGGTCGCCAGTTCGCCCATGACGGTGATCAACTCCTTCTGGATGGACAAAATCTGCTCGGAGACAAGCGACTCGTGGTCGGCTGCTCGAGCCAGGCCGAGAGCGGCGTTCAGTTCGTCGACGCAACCGTAGGCTTCAACACGCGGATCTGTCTTCGGCACACGCCGGCCATACATGAGCGAAGTCTCGCCGGCATCACCAGTTTTCGTCGCGATCGACAAGGCTAGTTGCGGTGGCCGCCAGGGTGGCTGACGACATCATCGCGATCGCGGAGGTGTTGCAAGTTGAGCATGAGACTTTATCCCGCCTCCGCTCGGCGTGGTCAACAAAAGGAAAACGCCGGACCATCTCGCGACGGCCCGGCGTTTTCGGAAAGCCTCGTCTCGTTAGGTCAGGCTTAGCCGAGAGCGGGCTGGACTTCCGGTTCTTCCATCAGCGGTGCGCCAACGTGTTCGCCAAGCTCGATGAGTTTAATCTCGCGATGACCAGGAAAACCGGTGCCGGCCGGAATCAAATGACCCATGATGACATTTTCCTTAAAGCCGCGCAGCCGATCGACCTTGCCCAGCGTGGCCGCTTCCGTGAGGACGCGGGTGGTATCCTGGAACGAGGCAGCACTGATGAAGCTGTCGGTTTCGAGTGAGGCTTTGGTGATGCCTAACAATACCGGCGTTGCTTCCGCGGGCTTGCCGCCCTGATCGACGACGCGCTTGTTTTCCGCTTCGAAGTCGAGTCGGTCGATCTGATCGCCCCAAAGGAGCGAGGTATCGCCCGGATCGGTGATGCGCACTTTGCGCAGCATTTGCCTAACGATGATCTCGATGTGTTTGTCGTTGATCTCCACACCTTGGAGGCGGTAAACCTCCTGCACTTCGTTCACGAGGTGCTCTTGCAAATCCTGCGGTCCGCAAACCTCGAGGATTTCGTGCGGCACGATTGGACCTTCGGTCAGCTGCTGGCCTTTCCGGACAAAGTCGCCCTTAAAGACGATGATGTGTTTGACGAGCGGAATGAGGTGTTCCTCTTCATTGCCCGTCTCCGCATCCTTGAGAATGAGTTTCCGTTTGCCGCGGACGGTTCCGCCCATCTCGACAATGCCGTCGATCTTGGCGATCTCGGCTGCGTCTTTCGGACGGCGCGCCTCGAAGAGCTCTGCGACGCGTGGCAGACCGCCGGTGATGTCTTTGGTCTTGGCAACTTTTCGCGGCGTCTTAGCGAGCAACGCGCCGGCGCGCATCTTCTGATTCGGTTCCACGATGACGTGCGCTCCCGCCGGGATGGAGTAGCTCGCCGCGACTTCGCCGTCATCACCCACGATGACGATCTGCGGATGCAAGTCTTCCTTGTGCTCGATGATGACCGTGCCCATGAGGCCGGTCGCTTCGTCCACCTCGCGCTTGATCGTAACGCCAGCGATCATGTCACGAAAGTCGACCTTGCCGCTTTTCTCCGTGAGGATCGGGACGTTATAAGGATCCCATTGCACGAAGGTCTCGCCTTTCTTCACTTTGGCGCCGTCGGCTACAGAAATGACTGAGCCGATAACGATGTTGTAGCGCTCGATCTCGCGGCCTTCATCGTTATGCAATGTGATCGAAGCATTCTTGTTGAGCGCGATCCAGTTGCCGTCGAGCGATTGCACGGTGCGCAGATCGTTGAATTGCACGGTGGCGTCGTTCTTCGCCTTAATGATCGGCTGTTTGAAAGTCTGGCTCGCCGTGCCGCCGATGTGGAAGGTCCGCATCGTTAACTGGGTTCCGGGTTCACCGATCGATTGTGCGGCAATGATGCCGACTGCTTCGCCGAGTTTCACGAATTGGCCGGTTGCGAGGTTGCGTCCGTAGCAATGAGCGCAAACACCACGGCCACATTCGCAGGTGAGGACGGAGCGGATTTTGAGTTGCTCGACGCCGACCTTTTCGATGGCGGCGGCAATCTGTTCGTCAATGAGCTGGTTTGCCTTTACGACTTTCTTTTTTGTCACCGGGTCGACTACGGTTTCGCAGCTCACGCGACCAACGATGCGCGTTGCGAGATCGACCACTTCTTCGTCGCCCTCGTAGATGGAACGGACGGTAATGCCGTTGACGGTGCCGCAATCGATCTCGTTGATGATCACGTCCTGCGACGCGTCGACCAGTTTTCTCGTTAGGTAACCGGAGTCGGCGGTTTTGAGTGCCGTATCGGCCAATCCTTTGCGGGCGCCGTGGGTAGAGATGAAGTACTCGAGCACGGTGAGGCCTTCACGGAAGTTGGAGGTGATCGGGCGCTCGATAATTTCGCCGGAAGGCTTCGCCATCAAACCGCGCATGCCGGCGAGCTGTTTGACCTGCTGGCGATTACCGCGCGCGCCGGAATCGACCATGAGGAAGACCGGGTTCAGTTCCTTGCGACCGTCGTTATGCTCGAGGGTGCGGAACATGACGTTGGAGATTTCGTCACCGGCGTGCGTCCAGATATCGATAATCTTGTTGTAACGTTCGCCGTCGGTGATGATGCCTTTGCGGTATTGCTGCTCGACCTGCTTGATCTGCTTGTAGGCGTTAGCGAGCTGAAGCTCTTTCTCCTTCGGAATGATCATGTCGGAGATGCCGATGGAGACGCCAGCCTTGGTCGCTTCGCGGAAACCGAGTTCCTTCAGGCGATCGAGTGTCTCGACAGTGCCTTGCTGACCGGCAACCTGGTAGCAACGCCAAATAATGTCGCTGAGTTGTTTCTTCCCAGCAGCCTTGTTGAAGAAGCCAAGACCCTGCGGCCAAATCTGATTGAAAATGACACGCCCGGCGGTGGTCTCCATCACGCGCGTTTCCTTGTCGCCATAGACAGTGTCTTTGCCCAAGTCCGGATTCCTAAAGCGAATGCGATCGTGTGTTTTGATCGCGCCGTCCGCCATGGCGAACTCGACTTCCGTCGGGTTATCAAAGAGTGGCAGGCGCGACTCAGCCGCGGCACCGGCGGCGCGACGTGGGTTCTGCGTGAGATAATAACAACCCAACGTGATGTCCTGTGACGGAGTGGTGATTGGCTTGCCGCTCGAAGGCGAGAAAATGTTGTTCGGCGCGAGCATGAGCATGCGCGCTTCCATTTGCGCCTCTACCGAGAGAGGCACGTGCACTGCCATCTGGTCGCCGTCAAAGTCGGCATTGTAAGCGGTGCAGACGAGCGGGTGAATGCGGATCGCTTCGCCCTCAATCAGAAGCGGCTCGAATGCCTGGATCGACAGGCGATGCAGAGTCGGCGCGCGGTTCAGGAGAACCGGGTGACCCTTCGTTACCTCTTCAAGGATGTCCCAGACCTCTGGCGTCTGGCGTTCGATCATTTTCTTCGCGCTCCGCACGGTGTGGACGTAGCCGCGATCCTTTAGCTGCCGGATGATGAATGGCTCGAACAAGACGAGCGCCATCTTCTTTGGCAGGCCGCACTGATGCAGTTTGAGTTCCGGACCGATGACGATGACGGAGCGGCCCGAGTAATCGACGCGTTTGCCCAACAAATTCTGACGGAAGCGTCCGCCCTTGCCCTTGAGCATGTCGCTGAGCGACTTGAGCGGACGATTGCCGGCGCCGGTGACCGCGCGGCCATGACGGCCGTTGTCGAAAAGTGCATCCACTGCCTCCTGCAACATGCGCTTCTCGTTGCGGATGATGACATCCGGAGTCTTGAGTTGGAGGAGATTCTTAAGCCGGTTGTTACGGTTAATGACGCGACGATAGAGATCGTTCAGATCGGAGGTGGCGAAGCGTCCGCCTTCGAGCGGAACGAGCGGGCGAAGGTCCGGCGGAATGACCGGGAGCACTTCGAGAACCATCCATTCGGGACGTGAGTGGGAATTTTGGAAGCCCTGCACCAGTTTCAAACGCTTCGCCAGTTTCTTGCGAATCTGTTTGCTCTTGGTGTTGCCCATCGCTTCCTCGAGTTCCTTGTTCAGCTTGGCAAGATCGATTTCGCTCATGAGCGTCTTGACCGCCTCGGCGCCCATACCGGCTTTGAAATCTTCTCCGTACTGCTCTTGCGCCTCACGGAATTCCACTTCCGTCAGAAGCTGAGTTTTCGTTAGAGGCGTGTTGCCCGGATCGATCACGATGTAGTCCTCGTAATAGATGACGCGCTCCAACTGGCGGGCGCTCATATCGAGCATGAGACCGAGGCGCGATGGCATGCATTTGTAGAACCAAATGTGCGAAACCGGCACCGCCAACTCGATGTGGCCCATGCGTTCGCGACGGACGCGCGCGAGCGTCACTTCCACGCCGCAGCGATCGCAAATCACGCCTTTGTGTTTGATTCGCTTGTATTTGCCGCAGGAGCATTCCCAGTCGCGGGTCGGACCGAAAATGCGCTCGCAGAAGAGCCCGCCCTTCTCCGGTTTGAAGGTGCGATAATTGATTGTCTCGGGGTTCTTGACTTCGCCTTTGCTCCAGGAACGCATCGTGTCGCTGGAAGCGACGCCGATGGCGACCTGATCGAAGCCGACGGGGCGCTCTTCGCCCACTAACTCACGCCAGGAATGTTCGTTCATAAATTGTTTCTAAGAATTGTTCAGCTGCGATTTGGTTAGGCGACATTCTCGAGGAAGCTCGGCGCCTGGCCTCCGACTTTGACGTCGAGGCCTAACGACTGCATTTCCTTGATTAAGACGTTGAATGATTCTGGAGTTCCGGCTTCGAGCGAGTTGTCGCCTTTCACGATCGACTCATAGATGCGGGTGCGGCCCTGCACGTCGTCGGACTTCACCGTGAGGAGCTCCTGCAAGGTGTAAGCCGCGCCGTAAGCCTCAAGCGCCCAAACCTCCATTTCGCCGAAGCGCTGACCACCGTATTGCGCCTTTCCGCCCAGCGGTTGTTGCGTAACCAACGAATACGGTCCGACCGCGCGAGCGTGAATCTTGTCCGCCACGAGGTGGCCAAGTTTCATCATGTAAATGTAGCCGACGACGACTTCCTGATCGAAAGCATCGCCGGTGCGTCCGTCGAAAAGACGAGCCTTGCCGTTTTCCTGGACCCAGGTAAAACCATCGATCTTTTTCGCATCCTCCAGGTAACTGCGGATCTTGCTCTCGGCGATTCCATCGAAGACCGGGGTCGCGACCTTAAAGCCAAGCGCTTTGGCTGCGACACCGAGGTGTGTTTCGAGCACCTGACCAACGTTCATACGGCTGGGCACGCCTAACGGATTAAGCACAATCTCGACTGGCGTCCCGTCGGGCAGAAACGGCATGTCTTCCTCAGGCACGATCCGGGCAACGACGCCCTTGTTTCCATGGCGGCCAGCCATCTTGTCGCCCACGCTCAGTTTGCGCTTACTCGCGATGAAGACCTTTACCTGCTTGATAATGCCAGGGTCGATGTCGTCGCCGCTCTCGACACGATCCATTGAGCGCTCACGCTCCAATTCCAACTCAGCGAACTTGTGTTCATACTGGGCGATAATTTCGCGGATCTTGTTGCGGATGGGCGAGGGGTCGATCTCGATGTGGTCATAAGCAATCGCCAGTTTGCGCAAGAGCGTCTTGGTGATTTTGCGATTCGCCGGAATAATAATTTCGCCGGTCTGCGCATTGACGACATCGAGCGGGATCTTCTCGCCTAACAAGACATTGGAGAGGGTGTCGGTCAGTTGCTCGGTGAGCTCGTCTTTCTTCTTGCGGTTGTCTTCCGCGATCGCTTTGAGCTGGCGTTTGGTCTCTGCGGGAGTGAGTTTTTCGCGCGCCACTTCGCGGCGCGAGGAGACTTTGACATCCATCACAATGCCGTAAGTGCCGGATGGAACGGTGAGTGAAGTGTCCTTCACGTCGGCCGCCTTTTCCCCGAAAATCGCGCGGAGCAGTCGCTCTTCGGGCGCGAGTTCGGTTTCACTCTTCGGGGTGATTTTGCCAACGAGAATGTCGCCCGGCTTCACTTCCGCGCCGACTCGGATGACGCCGTCGGAACCGAGGTTGCGCAGCGCCTCTTCGCTTACATTTGGGATGTCGCGCGTGATTTCTTCCGGACCGAGTTTGGTGTCGCGGGCGCCGATCTCGAATTCATCGATATGAATGGAAGTGTAGATGTCCTCCTTCACCACCTTCTCCGAGATCATGATGGCGTCTTCGAAGTTGTACCCGTTCCAAGGCATGAAGGCGACGAGGACATTGCGACCTAAAGCCAGTTCGCCGTTTTGTGTGTTCGGGCCGTCGGCGATGACCTGACCCTTCTTCACATGAGCGCCTTTTTTCACGATCGGCTTCTGGTTTACACAGGTGCCGGCGTTAGAGCGCATGAACTTGCGCAGCTCGTAAACATGGATGCCTGCCTCGACGTCTGTCTTGAGCTTTTTGCGGCTCTCCGGCATGTCGCCGTCCTTCGTCACGACAATTTGGTCCGCTGCAACAGAAGCGACTCGGCCAGCCTCGCTCGCGACGACGACCGCGCGGGAATCGCGCGCCACCTTCGACTCGAGACCGGTGCCGACGAGCGGCGCTTCGGAAACGATCAGCGGCACGCCCTGTCGTTGCATGTTTGAACCCATGAGCGCGCGGTTAGCGTCGTCATGTTCGAGGAATGGGATGAGCCCCGCTGCTACGGAGACGAGCTGTTTCGGCGAAACATCCATGTAGTGGACTTTCGTCGGCTCGACTTCGAGGAAGTCACCGCGGTAACGGACGGAAACTTTTTCGCCGGTGAAGCGGCCTTTCTCATCCATCGGCGCGTTGGCTTGTGCGACAATGAAGTTCTCTTCGCGATCGCCCGTGAGGTAATCGACCTGTTCGCTCACTCGCCCGTTCTCGACTTTGCGATATGGCGTTTCGATAAAGCCGAATTCATTAATTCGCGCGAACGTCGACATCGAGCTGATGAGACCAATGTTTGGACCTTCCGGCGTTTCGATGGGACAGATGCGACCGTAATGCGATGGATGAACGTCGCGCACTTCGAAGCCCGCGCGATCGCGCGAGAGCCCACCTGGTCCGAGGGCGGAGAGACGGCGTTTGTGCGTCAATTCTGCCAGCGGGTTGGTTTGATCCATGAACTGTGAGAGCTGCGAACGACCGAAGAAGTCGCGGACCACAGCACTGAGCGCTTTCGGATTGATCAGCTTCTGCGGAGTCATGCCGTCGATGTTTACGTCGAACAGAGTCATGCGCTCTTTCACGAGGCGCTCGGTGCGTGCGAGACCGACGCGACACTGATTCGCAAGCAGTTCGCCAACTGTGCGAACGCGACGACTGCCGAGATGATCGATATCGTCGAGGGTGCCTTCGCCGCGGCGAAGATTGATTAGATACTTGATTGCCGCGATGAAATCCTTGTCGGTGAGTATGCGCTCGCCGAGATCGACGTTGATGCCGAGTTTCTGATTGATTTTGTAGCGCCCGACACGGCCCAGATCATATTTCTTTGGGTCGAAGAAGAGACGTTTTAGGAGCGCCTTGGCATTCGCGACCGTCGGAGGATCGCCGGGACGTAGCTTGCGATAGATATCCTTCAGCGCCTCCTCCTGGTCGTGCGCCGGATCTTTCTTGAGTGCTTTCACCACGGTGTCGTCGTGCGAAATATCGATCACTTTTATTTCCTTGTGACCGAGCCCCATGATCTGGCGGACTGCGGCAAGAGTGAGCGGTTCGAAGGCGCGCGCGACGGTGACTTCGCCATCGAGCACATCGGCTGTCAGCACTTTGGTCGCGAGACTTGCCTCGTCGAGCTTTTCGCTCAGCTTCAAGTTTTCGATGTTGTAGAAAAGCTTGATTACTTCTTCGTCCGAACCGTAGCCGAGAGCGCGAAGAAAGGTGGTGGCGAGGAATTTCCGGCGGCGTTTGCGGCGATCGAGGTAGATGTAAAGAAGATCGGCGGTATCAAACTGCACTTCGATCCACGAGCCCCGGTCAGGAATGATGCGGAAGCTGTAAAGTACTTTGCCGTTGAGGTGTATGCTCGACTCGAAGGCGATGCCCGGTGAACGATGCAATTGGCTGACAACGACGCGCTCCGCGCCGTTGATCACAAATGTGCCTGAGGCTGTCATGAGTGGGATTTCACCCATGTAAACCTTTTCCTCTTTCGTTCCCTTCTCTTCCTTCAGGAGAAAGGTCACGTGCAACGGCGCGCTATAGGTCTGCCCTTCGCGCTGCGCTTCAAGCGCGCTCAATTTGGGTTCGCCGATTTCGTAGTGGCTGAAATCGAGGACCGCCTTCTCATCATAACTTTCAATCGGGAAGACTTCCTTGAAGACGGTTTGTAAACCGACGTTCCTGCGTTTGCTCGCCGCGACGTCTTTCTGCAGAAAATCGACGTAGGAATTGAGTTGGACTTCGATCAGATTTGGCGGCTCAATGGCTTCTTTGATTGAGCCGAAATGGATACGTTCTGTTGCGGTACGGTCTGACATAACTGGTGGCACCAATCTCCTATGGTTAAACCGGCAGCGATCCTGGATTGGAGATCGCGCGGAGTCCTGGGGTCACGGCATTTGCCGAAAAAAGCGGGCAAAAAAAGTGGCAGCAAAACGGCGGTCTGTCAAAGCGACCTCCACCGTTTTGTTGCCAATCTTGAATTCTACCGTCGAGTGCGGAGTAAAAATACCTTGCGCGACCTGTTATCCGAAAAGAGGGGGATGGTTAATATCCACATCCCGTCGACGGGCGCAAGGACTTTTCTGAAAGATCAGGAAGGAGAAGACGGCTGGCGCGTAACCAGCCGTTCTCTCTTAACGATCCGCCAACCTGGTAGCGTCCCGCGCCTCGGCGACAGATGAAATTTACTTGATCTCGACTTTGGCGCCGGCCGATTCGACCTTTTTCTTGATCTCTTCGGCTTCTTCCTTAGTCACGCCTTCCTTGAGCGGTTTAGGCGCGCCTTCGACCAAGGCCTTGGCTTCAGCCAGGCCGAGTCCGGGCACTGCGGCACGAACTTCCTTGATGACGGCGATCTTGTTGCCGCCCATCTCCGTGAGGATGACGTCGAAAGCTGTTTTCTCTTCAGCTGCCGGGGCGGCTGCGCCACCACCGGCCGCGGGTGCTGCTGCCACCGCGACGGGAGCAGCCGCGCTCACGCCCCATTTTTCTTCGAGTTGCTTCACCAAACCAGCAACCTCAAGAACGGTCAGGCCGCTCAGTTGCTCCACCAATGCATTCATGTCTGCCATTTTATTTCCTCCAATTGCCGCTTCCGGAAGCCTCCGGAAAATTAAGCGTGATAGCCATCGCGCCGGACAGTTTGTTTTTGTTTTTCTTTCTCCCCTTCAAGGGGCGAAATCGTTAGTTATTAATCAGGTTTTCGGAGTCGGGGGGGACCGCTCCATTTCAAATTCTTTTTCGTTAGGCGGCGGCTTGCGCCGGTTCGCCTTCCTTTTCGGCTTTCGCGCTTAAGAGCCGGGCGAGGGCGGAGGCGGGTTCGTTTAACGTTCGAACCAACCGGGTCGCCGGCGCCAGAAGAAGACCTAAGAACTGTGCCTGCAAAACCTCACGGCTCGGCAGATCGGCAAGCGATTCCACGTCCGAGGTCGAAAGAATGTTCTTGTCGACCACGCCGACTTTGAGCGCTGCTAGCTTGAACTCCGCCGCAAAACTTTTCAGCACTTTCGCGACCGGTGCGACGTCCTTGTCGCCGTAGACGACAGCTGTCTGGCCGCTAAGTTGCTCGGCGATGTCGGGCAAGTCACTCGCTGCGAGAGCGCGCTTGAGAAAGCTATTCTTGACCACGTGCACTTCGGCACCTGTGGAGGCGAGGCGATTCCGCAGCTCGCCGAAATTGGTCACGCTCATCCGCTGGTAGTCGGTCACAAGCAGGAACGGCGAGCGATTGAGTTTCTCGGCGAGGTCCGAGACGATGCTGGCTTTTTCAGGTCTCATGATGGTGGAATAACTAAATCGTGAATCGCGGTTAGACGCTGAGGTAGGGTGACGGATCGATGCGCAAGCCTGGCGACATTGTGGCAGACAGCGTCAGGCCCTCGAGAAAACGCCCCTTGGCTGTGGCCGGTCGTGCCTTTACCACCGCATCGATAATGGCGCTGCCGTTTTCCACCAGCTGGTTCTCGGCAAAAGAGAATTTGCCCACCGGCACGGCGACGTTGCCGTTCTTATCGAGCTTGAATTCCACACGACCTGCTTTGACCTCCTGGACCGCTTTGGCCGTATCGTCGGTCACGGTGCCGGTCTTCGGATTGGGCATGAGTCCACGCGGACCGAGAACTTTACCAAGTTTGCGCACCTCCGACATGGCTCCGGGCGTAGCGACCGCGACATCAAAATCCTGAAAACCTTCCTGGATCTTCTTCACCAGATCCATGAAACCAACATACTCCGCGCCAGCGTTTTTAGCCGCGCGCGCCGCTTCGCCTTCCGCGAAAACCAGGACACGAACCTGTTTGCCGCTGCCGTGCGGGAGCGGACAAGTCCCGCGCACCATCTGGTCGGACTGCTTCGGATCAACCCCGAGCCGAAACGACATGGTGACCGTCTGGTCAAACTTGGTCGGCGGCAGTTTTTTTAGAGTGCTGACGGCCTCGGCGAAGCTGTAAGCCTTGGTCCGATCCACCAGCCCTGCGGCGGCGCGATAACGTTTGCTGCGATTTTTTTGCATGATGATTTCAGTTCCAACGAGCCTCGCCTAGCGACGCTCTCCTGAGTAAAATTTAACCGCGCGCAAAGTCGCGGCGGGACGTGGAAAGTAGCGAAACAACTTTCGCTGTCAAAGCGATTTCTGAAAAGCGGGCCTTAAGATCGTCCGATTATTCAGCGGCCGACGCCAACTTGTTCTTTTGTCGTTGTCCGGGCTTCTTCGATAACCTTATAAGTCAACTGACGCGAAAGCAGCCAGCGGACGCCAAACATGTCGACCGTCGCCTGCACGGCTCGGTTGCCGAGGCCGTATTTACTCTGACCGAAGGTGCGGGCACGATGGTTTACCGGAACCTCTATCAGCCGATAGCCGGCGCCTTTCACCAGAGCGGGAATGAAACGGTGCATACCCTTAAAAGGGACAAACGCGCGCACGCATTCGTGGCGCATGGCTTTGAGCGTGCAGCCCGTGTCCCGCACACCGTCCTTTGTAAACCGGCTACGAACGAAATTGGCGATTCTACTCGTTAGGCGTTTGACCAGTGTATCCTTACGCCGCGCTCGGTAGCCGCACACCAGATCGGCTCCCTGTTCGACCTCGGCCACCAAACGCGGAATGTCAGCTGGGTCGTTTTGCAGATCGCCGTCGATCAGCACGACAATGGCACCACGGGCAGCCTTCGCGCCGACATAGAGCGCGGCGCTTTGCCCGGTGTTTTTTTCAAAATGAAGAATACGAACTTCCGGTGATCTCGTCAGGCGAGAGAGCGTTCGATCGCTCGAACCGTCGTCGACGAAAATGATCTCGTGATTCACCTGCGCAAGGGCCGCGGACAGCTCCGCCTGGAGAATCGGCACATTCTCCTCTTCGTTGAAAAGCGGAACGACGACCGAAACCGCCGGGGGCGAAGTCTCCTCGTTCATAGCGGCATTGTCCGATAGTCGTAGCAGGCAAAGACCTGCACCTCACGCAACAACCGCTGGCCGGCGCGCACTTCGATCGTGGCGATTGGCTGCGTGCGCTCGAAGCCGCCCCGAATCGCGCGCGGCAAGTTCGTTCGTTTCCCGAGTTGCAGATATAAGGCAGTGCGACCGGTGAAAAGATTTCTGCCCGACTCTTCAGTGTAGATTTCGTCAGGCTCGCGCTGTTCGTTAGGCGGAAGTGGCTCGAATTCGTCATAGCGGGGCCAGAACGAAAATTGGTTCACCATGTCCTGCGATTCCGGAATATAGACCGGCGGGTGCTCCGGGCCTTCGATCCGTTTGTCGGAAAGGTAAAAAGCCAGCTCCGCGGCGCGATCCCGTTCATCTGCAATGAGGAAAACCTTTTGCCCGGTGCGTGTTTCAAAATCGTGCCGCACCTTCTCTACCGCGTCAGCAAATGAGCGCCAGCCGCGCATGCGATCGGTCGGGTCGCGGCCGCGTCGATCAATTCCGGTGTTGTTCGTCATCAGCGCGACGAGCAATGCAGTCATGAAGAGACCGAGGAGGACGGCTGCGTTCATCCAATGCCGTGCCGCGCCGCGTGAGGCCGACCGTTCCCTCCAATAGGATACCGCGAGGATTGCGAGACTGAGAAAAGCGAGTCCGTCCCAGTTGGGCGCGGCGGCTTTGTTAATCGAGAGCAATGTGTAGAAAATGAAAACCGGCAGACCGAACCAAAGAAGATAAAGCACCTTGAAATTTTGCCGGGCGCGCTTCCAGCTTGCGATCGTCGCCCAGGCCAGACCGAAGAAGAACAGCGGCGAATAGGTCACGAAATGTTCCCCCAAAAAGCTGAGCAACTCGAACGGATGAACACCTGGCGTTTCATTCAGACTTCCGCGCGATTTGAGATGCGCTAATGTGATCCAGGCCCGTTGCGAATTCCAAACGATTGGCGGGATGGTGCAAACGGCGAAAGTAAGGATGAGCAGGTAGAGGTTGGGCCGGAAAAATTCTCGGCGGAGCCGCGATACAAGCGCGAGTACGAGCAGAACCGAAACCAGCTCGAGAGCATTGGTGTATTTACAAAGAAAACCAAGGCCAATGAGCAATCCAGTGAGCGGCCACCATCCGGAAAAAGCGGGACTGCGTTCCAGTGCCAGCCAAAAGGTGTAGAACGCCGCCACCCAAAAAAAGATCGAGAGCGGATCGATCGTCATCACGATGCTGCCGAGATTGAAAATCGGCGTCACGTTGAGCACGATCACCGTCCAAAATCCGGCGAGCGAACTAAACAAATGCTGCGCCAGATAATAAAGAAGGAGACTGGTTCCAGCGGCGAAGAACGGACTCCAAAACCGTACGCCGAATTCAGTGTCGCCGAAGATGGCTGTGCTAGAACGGATCACGAACGCGACGCCGGGTCCTTTGCTGAAGTAAGCGAGCGCCGGTCGCTGCGCCCACATCCAATAGTAAGCTTCGTCCGGTGAGAGCTGCGTTGCGTCCAGCAGGAGCAGGCGAATCGACGTGAGAACGAAAAGAAAAATCCAGACCGCGCGTGTCGTGCTCATGCGATTGCATCGCCTACCAGGCGTGGATGCCTGAAGAAAAACTGGGGCGCCCATTTTGCTGCCGCCCAGCGATAGACGATTTCAAAGAGCGCGAGCATCAGCGAGGTCGTTCCGGCGGCGAGAAAGAATGTCGCCGTTACGTCGCTTGGCCAATGCGCCCCAAGATAAACCCGTGACCAGGCGATCGCTCCGGCAAAAAGAAAGTACAGCCAGCCCCAGCGCCGAAAGAAAAAGCTCAGGATGACTGCGATCGTCACATTGTTTGTCACATGTCCGGATGGAAATGATGGACCTGAGCGCGTTCGGTCACTCACGTCAGAATAACGAACCTTTACTGGCTTAAAAAGAGTCAGAAATTCCGGGCGCGCCTTTGACAATTCGATCATCCGCACGCGCTCGACCTGTTTCGGTCGGCGGCGGTCGACAAACTTTTTCAGGCTGGAAGTGAGATTGGCATTCACGACCAGCGCAAGTCCAAGACACACGATCAACGCGCGCCCTTTGAATCCGCCAAGAATGAGAGCCCACAAAACCAGCACCACGATGAGCGGTTTCCATATCTCGACGTTGCTGATTGCAGCCATGAACAAATCGAGAGCCGGATTCGTCCACTGCTGGTTGATTAGGTAAAAGAGCGATTGGTCCAAAGACAGAGCGGGAATTGAATTTAAAGTTTAGGTGGAAATCACGTCACCGACCGTGCTCTTACTTAGAACCTAACGCTCAAAACTCAAAGCTCTCCCGCATGCCTCGACATCTCTCATTTTGCGTCGCACTCCTATTTGGTGCCACGATGGCCCACGCCACCGCACCATCGGCCCGGGAAATTCTCGCACAGGTTCGGCTGCAACAGTCGCAACAACAGCTCGACCTTCAGGGGCAGCTTCGTTCGGATGCAAACACGATCCCTTTTCGTATCACCCAAACCGGGCCAGTCATTCGCTATACTTTCAACAATCCACCGGAAGTCCTGCAACTGCGTCTCGACGAGAAAAGCTCGTCGCTCGATCTTGTCGTGAAAGACAGCACAAAGAAATTCGCGAATTCACGGCTCGACGAGAAAATCGGTGGCACCGCCGTGACCTATGGCGATCTCGCGCTCAAGTTTCTGTATTGGCAGCGCGCAGAGGTGCTGGGCGAGGAGAACATTCGCACCCGGGATTGTTGGAAGCTGCGCCTACAACCGCCGTCGCGGGCCGCGCAGTATTCAAACATTCTCCTTTGGGTCGACAAAGAAAGCGGCGCCCTGATGCGAATCGAGGCCTACGATTGGCTCGGCCGCCTAACGAAACGCTTCGAAGTTGTCTCTGCTCAAAAAATCGACGGACGCTGGTTCTTGAAGCAAATGCGAATCGAAGAGCTGCAACCGGGAACCAACAAAGTGATCTTGCGCAGCTATCTCGAAATCAACAAACCCGGCTAAGGGATGTGCGGGGCCTGCGCGTTTCGCGCTCAACCGCTCCGCGGCTCACGTCTTCAGGTTGAGCAGGAAGCAAAACGACGTAGTAGTGGGCCGATGTTTTCAGCCCGCTTACTTTTCCTGACCTTAATTGCGTTCCCGCCGCTTGCTTCCGTCGCGCAGAACATTCCACCCAAAGTGTCCTCACAGATTGGCGACGCCACGCTTTTGCTGAATGCGAGCGCCGAAGTCGTTCCCTTGATCGACCATTTCACCGATCCCGATACCAGCGGCGTCCGCCTAACGACGTCGCTCGGCTCGATCGATATTGCGCTCTACGATCAACGTACCCCCGCAACCGTTGCGAATTTTAAAAACTATGTCGATTCCGGCCGCTATTTCATCACCGACCCGACGACGAACCAGATCGCGCCGTTATTCTGGCATCGCTCTGCGCCGGGGTTTGTTATCCAGAGTGGAGGCTTCCTTGCGACCGTAGATCCTTCCAATTCGACCGATGTCGCACCGACGCAGGTGCAGGCATTCGCGGCTGTGCCAAACGAACCCGGAATCTCGAATGAGCGCGGTACGATTGCCATGGCGAAGCTCGGCACCGATCCCAACAGCGCGACGAGCCAATGGTACATCAACCTGGCCGACAACGGCGGTCCACCAAGCAATCTCGATACGGTCGACGGTGGTTTCACCGTCTTCGGCCGCGTTCTCGGCGATGGCATGACCGTAGCGGACGCAATTGCCGCTTTGCCCATCTTCAACTTTGGCACACCCTTCGATAGCCTGCCGCTGCGCAACTACACTTCGGGGCTTCCCACGCCGGGCAATCTCGTCACGATTCCGGCCATCGACTATATCTCTTCGCTGACCTTCACGGCCTCGAGCGATCATCCTGCGATCGCCAGCGTGCAGTTCAGCGACTCGGACCTTCTCGTGAGTGGCAACCAAGTTGGGAGCGCCACCGTCACGGTGACCGCGACTGATGTGGATGGCGCGCAAGTCTCGCAGTCTTTCGCCGTTACGGTGGTGGCGAATCCGGTTCACCTTGCCAACATCTCGACCCGCGCGGTGGTGGGCGCGGGAGACGATGCGCTCATCGGTGGCTTCATCGTCCGTGGCGATACTCCCAAACGACTCATTCTGCGCGCCATTGGTCCCTCGCTTGGAGACGCCGGCCTCAAGAATGTTCTGGCCGACCCTGTTCTCGAGGTGCACGACGGCACGGGTGCCTTAATCGCTTCAAACGACAATTGGCAGGATGACCCCAACAGTCAGGCAGTGTCCGAGGCGGGCATCGCTCCGGCCGATCCTAATGAATCAGCCATCCTTCTTACCCTCCCCGCCAGCAGTGACGGATTAGGCTACACTGCACTCGTCCGGGGAGCAGATGGTGGTTCGGGTGTTGGCCTGGTGGAGGTTTATGATGTCGACCCCAGCCCCGGCTCGAGCGTGCTCAACATCTCGACCCGCAGCGATGTGCAAACTGGCGACGACGTTTTGATCGGCGGGTTCATCGTTTTCGGGACTGGATCGCAAGACGTCCTGGTCCGCGCCATCGGTCCGTCGCTCGCCGCCGCAGGTGTGCCCGATTCGTTAGGCGATCCTACTCTGACGCTTTACGACGCTCAGGGCGCGCAGATCGACTTCAACGATGATTGGCAGGATAACCCGGCGAAGGATCAAATCGAAGCGACAACCATTCCACCTAACGACCCAAAGGAATCCGCGGTCCTGGATACGCTCGCGCCTGGAAGTTATACGGCAATCGTGCGTGGAGCGGCTGATACGACAGGGACAGCACTGGTGGAGGTTTACGCGCTGGCGAATCCGTAACGAGTCTTCTGCTGAAAGGCGGAGATCGCTCCTGCTAGCTGTCCTTGGAAACGCCCGCTTGCACAATCTGGGCAAAGCTGCGCGGGTCGAGGCTCGCGCCACCGACGAGAGCGCCGTCGATGTCCGGCTGCGAAAGTAGCTCCCGCGCATTGTCCGGCTTTACGCTGCCGCCGTATTGAATCCGAATCTTCTCGGCTGTCGCTTCATCCGACATCTCGCGCAAGATCTGCCGAACGAAGGCGTGTGCTTCCTGCGCCTGTGCGGCGGTCGCAGTCTTGCCAGTGCCGATGGCCCAAACTGGCTCGTAAGCGATGACCGTTTCGAGTAATTCTTTTGACTCTACCTTCGCCAGGCTGGCCCGCAGCTGAGTTGAGAGCACCTTTTCGACCTCGCCCCGTTCTCGCTGGGCGAGCGTTTCGCCAATGCAGAGAATCGGACGCAGGACCGCCTCGTAAGCGGCGTGCACCTTGCGGTTGATCATTTCATCGGTCTCGCCAAACAGCGCACGTCGCTCGCTGTGCCCGAGCACGACGTACCTGACGAAAAGTTCGCGGAGCATCGCGGGACTTACTTCGCCAGTAAAAGCCCCGCTCCTCTCCCAGTGCATATTTTGGGCGCCGACTTTTACATTCTGCGTTTGCGTCAATAGCTCGGAGACCTTTGGAATCGAAGTGAAAGGCGGCACAATCACGATCTCAATTTCATCCGGGTCTCCGATCTCGCGGAGAAAAGTGCTGACAAAGGCTTCCGCCTCGGTCTGAGTCATATGCATCTTCCAGTTGGCGGCTACGATTTTCTTACGCATGGTCGAGGAGCCCTTTCGTTAGGCTAGAACTGAAAATAGAAGAGAAAGGCGCAAAGGGCGAGAGCTATATTCGTTAGGCTGCGGCGTAACAACAGCGCTCGCCTTTCTGGATGGGTAAGTCAGACGCGGTCGCTCAAGCCCGCCACACCGGGCAACTCCTTGCCTTCGATCAGCTCGAGTGATGCTCCGCCGCCGGTGGAAATAAAGGTCATCTTGTCTGCCAGCCCGGCTTGCGTGACTGCCGTGACCGAGTCGCCACCGCCGATGATCGTGGTCGCTTTCGATTCGGCCAGCGCTTCGGCGATCGCTTCCGTGCCGGCGGAAAATTCCTGAATCTCAAAAATCCCAGGCGGACCGTTCCAAAGGATTGTCTTCGCGCGGGCGATCTCGCTTTTGAAAAGGGCGATCGTGAGCGGGCCGATATCGACCGCCTGCCAGCCATCCGGGATATTGTAGGTGGGCGAAATGCGGCCGCTGTGGCGGGTGGCGGCGCCAGTCTTGATTTCTTCTGCGCCGAGGATGTCAAGCGGCAGGAGAAAGCGAACGCCTTTTTCTTTGGCCAGCTGCACGAGCTCGTGTGCGAGGTGGAATTTGTCACGCTCTACCCTGCTGCTACCCATACCGACCCCTTCGGCTTCGAGGAAGGTGTTTGCCATCGCGCCGCAGATGAGGATGGTGTCAGCCTTATCCATTAGGACTTTGATCACGCCAATTTTGTCCGAGACTTTGGCGCCGCCCAGGATGACGAGAAAAGGCTTCGCGGGATTGGCCAGCTCGTCCTCGAGATATCGAAGTTCTTTTTCCATGAGGAAGCCCATGGCAGCCTGTTTGACGAACTTAGTAACACCGGCGGTTGAGGCGTGGGCCCGATGGGCTGTGCCAAAAGCGTCGTTGACATACAGGCCGTCGCTGAGCTTGGCGAGCGCTTCAGCGAACATCGGATCGTTTGCTTCTTCGGCGGCATAAAAGCGAAGATTCTCGAGCAGCGTCACGTCGCCATCCTTCATGTCCTTGACGATTGCTTCCGCATCCGCGCCGATGCAATCGTGGCTGAAGGCGACCGAATGGCCGATGAGATCGTGCAAGGCGAGGCCGACCGGCCGGAGTGAATATTTCTCCACTGGCTGACCTTTCGGCCGGCCAAGGTGTGCCATCAGGATCGTCTTCGCCCCGTGCTCGCGCAAAAAATTGATCGTCGGCAAACTCTCGCGCATGCGCGTGTCGTCGGTAATGGCGAGCTGGCCATTGCGCGTTTCCATCGGAACGTTGAAATCGACGCGTAGAAGCACGCGTTTCCCTCGGACATCGAGATCCCGGACGCTGAGCTTTTTCATTCTATGAGATCATTTCCAGCAGCTCGACGCAGCGGTTGCTGTAGCCCCACTCATTGTCGTACCAACCAACCACCTTAACCAGCTTGCCTTGCGTGAGAGTAAGGGCGCTGTCGAAGATGCAGGAATGCGGGTTGCCTACGATATCGGCCGACACAAGCGGTTCATCAGTGTATTCGAGCACACCTTTGTAGCTCGCATCGCTTGCGGCCTTCTTGAATGCGTCGTTGATGGTTTGCACGCTGGCTTCCTGCTCCAGCACGGCGGTGAAATCAGTCACGGAACCATCTGGAGTGGGAACGCGAAAGGCGCCGCCGTTTAGTTTTCCTTTCAGTTCGGGTAACACTTCGCCAATCGCTTTCGCGGCACCGGTGCTCGACGGAATGATGCTCACGGCGGCAGCTCGAGCCCGGCGCAGATCCTTGTGCGGCAGATCAAGAATGTTCTGATCGTTGGTGTAGCTGTGAATCGTGCTCATGAAGCCGGCCACAATTTTGAAGTTCTGATTCAGTACCTTGACCATCGGCGCGAGGCAGTTGGTCGTGCAGCTCGCGTTCGAGATGATATTCATCGTCGAGCTGTCATAGATTTCGTCATTGATCCCGAGGCAAATGGTTGCATCCGGGTTTTTCGCCGGCGCGCTAATGAGCACTTTCCTGGCGCCGCCGGCGAAATGCAGCTCCGCCTTTGCCCGATCGGTAAAAAGCCCGGTCGACTCGAGAACCACATCCACCCCCAGATCCTTCCAAGGCAGCTTGGCCGGGTCGCGCTCCTTCAAAATCCTTATCTTGTGGCCGCGCACGAGAATGTTCTCTTCGTCGTAACCGATCTCACCGTCGAATTTCCCATGAACCGAGTCCCACTTGAGCAGATGCGCGAGGGTGTGGG
This sequence comes from uncultured Verrucomicrobiae bacterium, assembly GCA_963801255.1. Taxonomy (GTDB): domain Bacteria; phylum Verrucomicrobiota; class Verrucomicrobiia; order Chthoniobacterales; family UBA10450; genus JAICXG01. The sequence goes on from CAWDEC010000019.1 coordinate 166,646, forward strand.
TGTCAGTGAGATCGTTGATTGCCCGGACCCGCGCGACCTGCTCTTGAGACATAGCGCGCAGGACGTTGCGTCCAATTCGGCCGAAGCCGTTGATGCCGAAGTTTGCCATAGGAAAAAACTAAGAGTTCTTGTTACGTTGCCGGCCACCGCTGGGCGGCCGTGTGGACCTTACCTTTAGTGCGCGGCGAAAGCTGAGGCAAGCCAATGAACAAAAAGGCCTTTTGTGCAGTCAAAAATCGGCTCGTGCACACCCTGCCAAGCTTGCTTTTTCTTGGACTTGCTGCGGCGAGCCCGCTCGCCAGCGCGCCTCCCGCTGAGTCCACTTCGGTTCGCGCGCGGATCCAGAACCTTCTTGTTCTGGGCGACAGTATCTCGGCGGGCTATGGCTTAAGGCAGGCGGATGCGTATCCCGCGTTACTCTCCGAAAAAGCGGCGAGCGTAGGAAAGCGTTTGCACGTCATCAACGCCGGCGTGAGCGGCGATACCACAGCCGGCGGGCTGCGTCGGCTCGGGCACCTGCTTGATCATCGCGTCGATATTCTGCTTCTCGAGCTCGGAATCAACGATGCTTTTCGAGGTGTGCCAGTCGGGCAGATCGAGAAGAACCTGCAAGCAATCATCAGTCGCACACGCGCTCGTTATCCGAACGTGACTGTGGTGATCGCAGGACTGCAGTTACCCGGCTATTCGGGGGGCGATTACCTCGAAGACTTCGGCGCCATGTATGTCGAGCTTGCGCAACGCAACCACGCCGATCTGGTGCCATTTTTCCTCGAAGGCGTGGTCGGCAACCCGGCGCTCAACCTGCCAGATATGATCCACCCCAACGCCGGCGGGCAAAAAGTTCTCGCAGCCAACATCTGGCCAGTGCTGCAAAATGCGCTGAATCGAAAGTCGTAGAGCGAGCGCGCGCCTAACGACCAAAGCGCGCTGTCAGTTCGCCGCGCCCGATCACATGCCCGGCCATTGCACCGTCGAGTGCGGAACGTTTTGCACCGGATTTGAGATCGAGCTTCTTGTCCAGGGCAAAGATGCGAAAGAAATACCGATGGAGCGAAGGCGGGCACGGTCCGCCGTAGCCAGGTTTACCGAAATCGTTTTGCCCTTGCGCCGCGCCCACCGGCACAGTGTTGACGGGAATCTGCTTCGCCGATGGATCGATATTCCAGACTAACCAATGACTGAAGACTCCGCCCGGCGCGTCAGGATCATCGATAATCAAGGCAAGACTTTTCGCGCCAGTGGGAATGCCGTTGAACGCCAGCGGCGGACTTTCATTTTCGCCTTTGCAGGTAAACCGAAGAGGAATCATCGATCCCGACTCAAAGGCAGAACTGGTCACCGCGATTGAAGTTTCAGCTTTCGTTTGAGCGATAAGGGCCAAGGCGACCACAGCCGTTGCGGCGAGGATCCTCGCTTTCATTCGTTAGGCTGTCCGCTTCAAGCGGGTGAAGCGTTCGTGATTTGGCGGAAGGCGGAAAGGAAGGTTTCCATCTCCGTTTTCTTCCCAATGGTAACTCGCAGGTGATTTGGCATGGCTCGAAACAGCCGCCCCACCTCTACGTCGTGATGCTTTAAGGTTGCGATGAGCGGCACGACGGGGCGTTGCGCGTCCAACATGATGAAGTTGGCCTGCGACGGAATGGTCTTAAATCCTATTCGCTCCAACTCGGCGATCGTAAACTCGCGCGTTTCCTTGTTGCGCTGCCGGCCGCGATCGACTTCGCCCGGATCGTCGAGACCAGCGCGGGCGGCCACGATCGCCATGATATTAATGCTGTCCCATGGTTGGTGCGCGCGCAGTCGTTCAATCGCGACGGAATGTCCGATGCAATAACCGCAGCGCAATCCGGCCATCCCGTAAATCTTGGAAAAGGTGCGCGCGACGATGAGGTTGGGATGGTCTGGCAGCAGCGGGATTACGCTCTCGTAGTCGCTGCTCTCCGCATAGTGATAATAAGCTTCGTCCACCAGGATCATGGTGTCCTCAGGCACCTTCGCGATGAAGTCACGGACCTCGTTTTTCGAAGTAATACTGCCGGTTGGGTTATTGGGATTGCAGAGATAGACGAGTCCTTTCTTTGCCGCGCCCAGCATCTTTTCCAAGTCGTGGCTGTAGCTCGAGGTGAGCGGAATTTTCACGACCTCCGCGCCGTTGTTCGTTGCGTGATAAACAATCGCTTCGAAGGTCGGATCGGCCACGACAAGGGTGCCACCCGATTTATTGTCGAGCGAGAGTGGCCCAGTGAAAACGTCGGCGCACAGTTTGAGAATCTCTCCTGAGCCATCGCCCATGAGAATTTGCTCGCGCCCGACGTTATTAAGTCGAGAGAGCGCCGAGACTAGTTCGCCGGCATGGTCGTCGGGGTAACGGCAGGCGAGGGAAAAAGAGTCGCGCATGGCCGCAAGCGCTTTTGGTGATGGTCCGTAAGGGTTCTCATTCGCGCTCAGTCTAACGACGCTGCCGCGCGCCGTCGTGGCACTCAGGTCATTGGCAAAAGTAAGCGTGGGGCGGACGACCGCAGCCGCCGCTCCCGCGCCTAACAATTGTGCGAATTTTCGCCGGGAAATGCTCATCTCATGAACCTTTTCCTCCGATCGGGCGCTATTTCCTGCGCGTGTAATCGATCTCCATCGTTTTCACTTCCTGGCTGCCGCGCGTTTCATACCACTCCAGTGTCATGTGGTCCTTGTCATCCATCTTCACGACTTCACGCATTTTCTGCTTCATACCGGGCATCGGTTCGTATTCTCCGGTGTAGGTGAAACTCTTGCTCGCGTCATCGTAAGTTCCCTCAGCCATCATGATGCCAGTGCCCATGTTATCGACCCATGTGCTGACGAATTTCTTCTTTACGTTGTCATAACCTTCTGTCCCCCGGCCCTGGAATTGTGCGGTCATCATTTTGCCATCCGGCCCGGGCATATCCATCTTGCCTTTTACGTCCATAACCACATAACGGCCGCCCATGATTGACCGCCGCGTGGCCATTCCTTTGGAAACGTCCGGTTTGCTGCTCGGATCGCCGTTCATCCACATTTTGACGGTATAGGTCCAGATACCATCGAGGCTGGCGAGCAACTTGTGGTTATCATTCAGCTTCGCCAACTCCATCATCTGCTTCATCATTTCGGCATCGTTAGGCTTGGCGGCCGCGGGTGAGGCGGAAGCATCGTTAGGCTTCGGTTCCTCGGCGCAGAGAGGCGCCACAAAAAAAGCCGCGCTCAAGGCGGCGGCGATTGTTCCTACTCCCAGGGTGAGTGTCTTCATGGAACGATCTTTTTCGGCCACGATCGTCCTGTCAAGCCTTTGCGGGCAAGGAGTTGCGGCCGTTGTACCGCTGTCGTTTACCAGCCGAGGATCTTGGCGAAAATGAGGGGCGCCACGATGGTGGCATCGGACTCGATGACGAAGCGCGGGGTGGTCGCCCGGAGTTTCCCCCAGGTGATTTTCTCGTTAGGCACTGCGCCCGAATAAGAACCGAAACTGGTCGTCGAATCGCTGATCTGGCAAAAGTAACCCCACTCCGGAACCTGATTGCTCACCACGTCCTGGTTTAACATCGGCACGACGCAGATGGGAAAATCGCCCGCGATGCCGCCACCGATTTGAAAGAAGCCGATCGAGCTTTGCTCGGTGACCGTTTGATACCACTTCGCCAGCTCGATCATGTACTCAATTCCCGAGCGCATCGTTTGCACATCGGGCAGCTCGCCGGTGATGTGACGCGCCGCGTAGATGTTGCCCAGAGTCGAGTCTTCCCAGCCTGGCACAAACATCGGAAGGTTCTTCTCCGACGCAGCCATCATCCAGCTGTCAGCCGGATCGATCTCGTAAAATTCCTTCAGCCGAGAGCTCTGGAGGACGCGAAAAAGAAATTGGTGCGGGAAAAGGCGTTCCTTCTTTTGCGCCGCTTCGCTCCATTCCGCCATGACCGCTTTCTCGAGACGCCGAATCGCATATTCCTCGGGGATGCAAGTGTCGGTCACGCGATTAAGATGACGGCGCAAAAGAGCCTCCTCTTCCTGGGGCGAAAGCTCGCGATAATGCGGGATGCGTTCGTATTGGCTGCGCGCGACGAGGTTGAAAATATCCTCCTCGAGGTTTGCACCGGTGCAGGTGATGGCGTGCACTTTGCCGGCGCGAATCATCTCCGCGAGTGAAACTCCCAGCTCGGCCGTGCTCATCGCCCCGGCGAGCGTAATCATCATTTTCCCGCCCTTCTCGAGATGTGCACGGTAGGCATCGGCAGCGTCTCTAAGGACGGCGGCATTAAAGTGCCGGTAGTGGCGATCGATAAATTCGCTGATTGGACCTGATTTCATCGGACGTCGTGGTTTCTCGACTTGGGATTCACCAGCCACAACTTATCTGGTGCCTACGACGTTAGGCACGCAATTTCTTGAAGAAATCTTTTTTCGCCTTCAAGACAGGGTCGCAAGAATTCGCGCCAGAAGATTCTGCGGCAGGATGCCGAGCAACAAGACAAACATCGCGAGCAACGACACGACGAACCGCGGCAAGAAAGGCTGAAATGAAGATGGATGGATGGCGGCGGAGGATTCGTTCACGAAAATCATCTTCAAGACGATGAGATAATAATAGAGCGAGATAAGGCTGCCGAGCAGCGCCAGGATGACGAGCCAGAGAAGGCCGTTGTTGGGAGTGGCGCTCATGGTGACTTTGAAAAGATAAAACTTTCCAAAGAAGCCGGCGAGCGGCGGCAACCCGGCGAGGGACAGCATGAAGATCGCCATGCACGTCGCGAGCAGCGGCGAACTTTTACGTAATCCGGCAAAGTCGGAGAGATCGTCGCCGCCGGTTCTTTGCCTAACGAATCCGACGACGCCGAAAGCGCCAATGAGCGTGACGGCATAGATCGTCGTGTAAAAAAGCGTTGCGGAATAACCGGCGGGCCCGCCCGCGATCAGCCCGAGCAAGGTGTACCCGCCTTGTGCAACCGCTGAATAAGCGAGCAGGCGGCGAACATTTTTTTGCGCAAGCGCCGTCAGGTTTCCGACGACAATTGAGAGCGCCGCAAGCACCGCCACGATCGGTTGCCAGCCTGCGCCCAAGGCATGCCAGGCCGCGCTCCCAGGTAAATTCCCGAATGCTTTCAGCAGAATTTTTCCCAGGACAAGAAACGACGCCACCTTTGAGCCCGAAGCGATGAAAGCGGCAGTCGAAATCGGCGCGCCTTGATAGGCGTCCGGCGCCCAAAGATGGAATGGCGCCGCCGCGATCTTGAAAGCGAAACCAATCAGCGTCATGACAATTCCCGCGACCAGCAGCAGCGGCAGCGGGGAAGTCGTTAGGCGCGTACCGATCTCACTGAGAGCGGTCGTATTTGTCAGGCCATAAATGAGGCTCAGCCCAAAGAGGGTGAACGCGCTCGCCACACTGCCAAAAAGAAAGTACTTCAGACCGGCTTCCGCCGACTGTCGGTTCATTTTCGCAAACGCGGTCAGGACATAAAGCGACAGCCCAGTCAGCTCGAGGCCGATAAAAATCATGAGGAGTTCTTCGCTTCCGACAAGGAGCATGAGTCCGACGGTGGCGAGGAGAATCATCGCGATGTATTCGGCTTTGTTAGGCAGAAACGTTTCCGCGCGTACGAGGAAGAGAGTGAAGAAGGCGAGAAGCAACGCGATGACCTGGAAAAGGGAATTGAGAGGAGAAACCACCAGCATGCCGTGAGCGATCGAAGCCTGCGACGGCAGCCTAACGACGGCGACAATCGCCGCGATCAGCCCTAAGGTTGCGATGAGCAAACAGGAATCTGTTGTTGTCGCGGAAGAGCGCGTAGCGCTCGCCGGACTATCCGGCTTCAATGCCACTTCCGGCGACCCGGCACGCCGGCTCGTTATCAGCCCAATCGTCAAGACCAGCAGAGCGCTCACGACTACGATGGCTTCCGGCGCGGCGAGCTGGAGCAGTTGCAGATAGTTCATCGCTGTAAAAATCTCATCGTCTCCACGGCCGGCATGATTCGATCGAAGAGCAATTTCGGGTAAAGCCCAACGGCGAGGGTTGCGAAAATAAGCAAACTCGCGCCCAGCTTCTCTGCGAGCGTAGCCGAATCGTTAGGCCCGGAAACGACTTCGAGCGTGGCGGGCATTCGATCGTCGCCAAAGAAAGCCTTCTTCAAGGCGCGCAGGGTGAAGGCCGCGACCAGCACCATACCAAGCCCGGTAATCCAAACCGCAAGCGGATATGTTTTCCACGCCCCAAGCAAGATGGTGATTTCCGCGGCAAAGCCACTGAACCCTGGAATCCCCATCGAGGCCGCTGAGGCGAGAACGAAGGCGACAGCGAGAAAGGGCATCGTCCGACCCAGATTCAATCTGGAGAGATCGTCTAGGTTGCGCGTGTGCGTCCGATAGTAAACCGCGCCGGCCAGCGCGAAAAGCAACGCGCCAATGACGCCATGGGAAAACATTTGCAGAACTGCGCCGGAGACGCCTAACGCATTCGCCGTGGCCAGCCCGAGGAGGACGAAACCCATGTGGCTTACACTTGAATAACCGATGACGAATTTGAGATCGCTCTGCCGCAAGGCCACAGCCGCCGCGTAGACGATTCCGACGACGGCAAGGACGGCGATCCACTTACTCCAGAGGTGAAAGCCTGACGGAAACAGATTGCAGGCCACGCGCAGCGCGCCGTATGCGCCGAGCTTCATGACAATACCGGCGAGAAGCATCGAACCCGCCGTCGGTGCGGCTACGTGACCGGTCGGCGCCCAGGTGTGCAGGGGCCAGATGCCGCCGAGCACAGCGAAGCCCAGAAACAAAACCGGGAAAGCCCAGCTTTGAAGCTGCGGCGCGAAGGAAAACTGCGCGAGTTGCTGGAGGTCGAATGATCCCGCGGCGTTGGCCATTGCGAGGATTCCAATGAAGACGAGGGCGCCACCGAAGAAAGAATAAAGAGTCAGCTTCATCGCGCCGTACTCCTTGTTCGTCGAGCCCCACGTCGCGATGAGGAAATACTTTGGAATGATGACCAGTTCGTAGAAGACGAAGAAAAGGAAGAGATCAGCGCTGAGGAAAACGCCGTAGGAGCCCGTCACCACGAGCAGCAGCCAAAAGAAGAATTCGTTAGGCCGCTCCACTACTTTCCAGGAAAACAGAACCGCGCAGATTGCGGTCAGTCCCGTTACCAAAGCCATCGTTAGGCTGATGCCGTCCGCAGCGAGATGAAAGCTGCTCCCGATCGCCGGAATCCACGATGCCTTAACGAGCGTCGTGAATGATGCGAAATCGGCCCCGCGCGCAAAGAAAGCAGCCAGAGCCACCACAAAACCAGCGGTCGCGGTGACAAGCGCGAGCCAGCGCGAAATGGCGCGAGGCGAGAGCAACACCACAATCGCCCCGAGCAAGGACAAATAAATCGTCCAGGCGATCATCGGACGCGTTCCATTCCAGAAGAGGTTGCGATGCGATCGGCTGGGACGATTGGCTTCATCATGACGCTCTTAACCCAGGACTTGCGCAAGGTGCGTGACCGTGGAGTTAAAGATGGTGGTGACGAACTGCGGCGCGATTCCGATCGCGAACATGAGCAGTGTTACCGGCACGACGGTCCATCGTTCGACCAGGCTAAGATCTGGCGTACTGCCGCAGCTTTCCGACAAAGGTCCGCTGAAAAGCGCCTGCATCGCCCGCATAAAAACGATGGCGGTGATAAGCAGTCCAAGTACCGCGACTGCGCTGTAACCGGCCACGAGTGCGAAGGAGCCTTTGAAAATCAGGAATTCGCCAACAAAGCCGTTCAGTCCGGGTAAGCCTAACGAGGAAAACATGGCGACGCTCATCCAGGCGCAAAGCAGAGGTGTGCGTTGCATGAGGCCGCCGAAATCATTAAGCCCGCGCCTGCCGCAGCGTTGCTCGAGCAAGCCAACAAAATAGAAGAGCGCCGCCGCGGTGATACCGTGATTGAGAATTTGCAAAAAGACGCCGCTCAGGGCGGCTTGTGCTTCGTTAGGCGGAACCGTCGAAGTCGCGCTCACCGCGAAGAGGCCGAGCATGCAATAGCCAAGGTGGTTGATCGAGAGATAGGCCACCATTCGTTTCAAGTCTCGCTGCGCCCAGGCGGCGAGTGAGGCGAAAATAATCGACGCGACCGCCAGGCCGAGAAGCCAGGAACCGACCACCTTTATTTCGTTAGGGAAAAGCGGCAGAAGCAATCGGATAAAACCGTAAACTCCCATCTTCGAGAGCGTGCCGGTCAGGACCATCGAGGCCCCCGTCGGCGCGGCTTCGTAGGCATCCGGCAGCCAGGTGTGGAAAGGAAAAAGCGGCACCTTCACCGCCAGGCCAAGAAAGATGCCAGCGAAGGCGAGCCAGCGAATATTTCCCTGGAGCAAGCCGTGTTTGCCTAACGACGCCAGTTCCGCAAAGTCGAAAGTTCCCCTGACGAAATAGATCCCGAGAAACGAGAGCAACATCGCTACGCTGCCGAGAAAGGTGTAGAGGAAAAACTTGGTCGCGGCCCGGTCGCGCTTCGCTCCGCCCCAAAGCTTGATGAGCAGGAATCCGGGGATCAGGCTCATCTCATAGAAGAGGAACCAAGGGATAAAATTCTGCGCGGTGAAGACGCCGTAAAGCGAGGCCTGCATCACGAGCATGAGCGCGCAAAATCCACGATCCATTCTTTGCGCGAGAAGGGCGAAGGGAAAAACCAACGAGGTCAGGAGAACCAGAAGCAGACTTAAACCATCGATCCCAAAATGCAGTTCCGCGCCAATCGCCGGGATCCAGACGTGGCGCGCCACCATTTGCAGGCCCGGTGTTGTCGGGTCGAAATGCGCCCATAGCATGAGGGCAAAGAGCGCGGTGAAGAGATTGCTTCCGAGCGCTACCGCTCGGGCATAATGGCGTGGTGCGACGCTGACGAAGAGCGCGCCCAGGATTGGAAAAAAAATCAATCCCGCGATCAGGTGAGCCATGCGTAGAAGATGAAGAGCGCGACCATCGCGATCGCGATCGCTCCGAGATAGGTTTGGACCTGGCCGGAATGGCCGCGCGCGATTCCACGACCGAGGCCGCGTGCCCAATCGGTCGCTTCGTTGACGCCGCCATTGATCGCGCGTTCGTCGAAACCTTTTGTTAGACTGCCAAAGAAACCAACCAGCGTGCTGCCCAGGCGAAAGAGTCCATCCCAGAGGTATCGATCGAGGAAGTCGGAAAGCCGCGCGAGAAAACGCGCCAGGGCCAGCACTGTCCAATCGTAGAGCTCATCGAGCCACATCCGATTTTCCAGAAAGCGAAAGACTGACGGCAGCGCGCGCTCGACCGGGTCAGTTTCGCCGGCACCTCGATAAATCAGCACACCAAGTCCAATGCCGATCACGACGAGGACGAGCGACACATAGAGCGCTGGTGTGATGAGGAGCGACCAGTTCAAGGCCGGCCGTTCGCCTGACAAATACGAATGCAACCACGGCCAGGCTGGCGTGAGGACAAGACTGAAGACGATCGCGCAAGTCGCCAGGACAACGAGTGGCAGCGTCATAACCGGCGAACTCTCATGCGCGTGATTCGACGCGCTACCCTGGGATCCAAAGAACACGTAAATCATTTGCCGCGTCATGTAGAGCGCAGTCAGGATCACGCCGAGCAACATGAAATAATGCGGCAGATGCGATGCGCTCCACAGCGAGGTGGCGTGAAGAATCTCTTCCTTCGTCCAGGCACCGGAAAAAAAGAGCGGCACTCCGCTCAATGCCATCATGCCAATGGCGTAGGTGGAGAACGTGACCGGCATGAGTCGACGCAATCCACCCATTTTCCGGATGTCCTGCTCTTCGTGGCAACCGTGAATGACCGAGCCCGAGCCGAGAAAGAGCAGCGCCTTGAAAAATCCATGTGCGAGCAGATGCATGATGCCAGCCGCCACGCCGCCCACGCCTAACGAGACCATCATCAACCCAAGCTGGGAAACCGTGGAATAAGCGAGAATGCGTTTGATGTCGGCCTGGGCGACAGCAATGAGCGCCGACATGAGCGCGGTAATCACGCCGATCCAAACCACGACGTTGAGCGAAGTGGTGACACCATGAATTTCGCCTAACGAAAAAAGCGGGTAAACGCGCGCGACCAGGAAAACACCTGCTGCCACCATGGTCGCGGCGTGAATGAGCGCACTCACCGGCGTGGGACCTTCCATCGCGTCCGGCAGCCAGACATGAAGCGGGAATTGACCTGACTTCCCGGCCGCGCCACAGAAAATGAGGAGCGCAATCCAGGTGGCAGCCGCGCCTAACGACAGCAGCGCCGCCGATTCGAGCGCACCTTTCCCGCCATCGTAAAAGAGGAGTGTCCCGCTCCGCCCGTAGAGCCAGAGCATGCCGATGAAGAAACCGATGTCGCCGATTCGGGTGGTAATGAAGGCCTTCTTCGCCGCGGCTGCCGCGCTCGGTTTATGGATCCAAAAACCAATTAGCAGATAGGAGGCAAGTCCGACCAGTTCCCAGCAGATGAAGAGGAGGAGGAGGCTGTTTGCGATTACCACGCCAAGCATGGCAGCGGAGAAAAACGAGAGGTAGGCGAAGAAGCGCGTGAAATGCGCGTCTTCCGCCATGTAGCCGATGCTGAAAACGAAAATCCACAGACTCACGAACGTAATCATGACCAGCATCACGGCGGTCAGCGGGTCGAGGACAAAGCCGAGGCGCAGAGCTTGTTCGCCGAAGGTGAACCAGGTGAAATTCCGCACCGCACGGTAGCCCGGTGTCGGGAGCGTGGCCGCGAAAGCGCCTAACGAGAGAAGGAGCGCGACGACCTGACCGGCAACAGCGAGTGTCGCGGCGAGTCGTTGCTGGAGAATTCGTTAGGCTAAGAACGACCAAAGCCATCGCCAGGGGCACGGACGGGATGAGCCAGAGATGAGAGACGATCCAGCTACTCATCCCTTGAGCTCATCGATTTCATCGATGTTCGTCGTCCGGAAATGGCGATAAACCGCGATCACGAGCGCGAGACCGACGGCCGCCTCCGCCGCTGCGATGCCGATGGCAAAAATCGCGATCATGACGCCGGTTGGCGGCGCAGGCTGGGGCCCGAAACGCCAGAAAGCGATGAAATTCAAGCCGGCCGCCGCCAACATCATTTCGATACCGATCAGAATGAAAACCGCGTGACGGCGGCTGAGCGCTGCGAGAAGGCCGATGCAAAAGAGCGCCGAGGAAATGATGAGAAAAAGTTGGAGCGTTGGCGTCATTGTCAGGCGGTTTCCTGGCGGAGCAAAGATTGCTGTAGTCGAAACGAGGTGCAGCTCATCGCCTTTCCTCCATGACCAGCACGAGTGCGCCGATGAGCGCTGCGGTGAGAATTACGCCAATGCATTGCAGCGGCCAGACGTAATCGGTCATAAGCGCCTCGCCAATTTGTTTCACCGTCAGGCTGGCGAGAGGTTGTGCCGCGGAAGACAGCTTTGCGCTTTTGAGAATCGCCCAGACCAATCCGGCAAAGACCGCCAGTGCGATGAACACGCCACTCCAATTGAAGCCATGGTCTTTTTCCAAGTCGCGGCGTGTAAGGAGAATGGTAAAGACGATCAGGACAGCGACCGCACCGACGTAAACGAAGACCTGCACCAGTCCGACAAACTCCGCGCCTAACAAAAAGTAAAATGCGGCCACGCCGACAAACGCCGCCGCGAAACTGAGCGCCGCGTGGATTAGTTTGCCCAGGGTCGCCGCCGCCAGCGCCGCCGCCAGGGTGAAGATGGCGATGAAGATGAAGGCGATGCCGTTCATTCCGCGAAACGATAGCTGCGTGGGGCAAATTTCTTTCCCGCCCCGAGGAAGCGCGAGAGTGCAAAATAAACCAGGAGCACCACCCCTAACGATAAGAGCCAGCTGACGAATCGACGCCCCGCATAATGCCAGACTGCTGCCGCGAGAATGCAGGCGAATGCCATCGGAAGCATGAATTTCCAGGCAAAATTCATCACCTGATCGACTCGCGTACGGGGGAGGGTGCCCCGCACCCAGATGAAAACAAAAATCATCGCCCCCAATTTTGCGAAGAACCAGAGCCATGACGGGACGAACTCAAGGAAGGGCAGTGGCGCGTGCCAACCGCCAAGGAAAAGCGTCACTGCGAGACCGCTGACGGCAAACATCCCCAAGTACTCACCGAGAAAAAAGATGGCGTATTTAAACCCGGAATATTCCGTCATGTGTCCGGCGACGATTTCCGATTCGCCTTCGGGCACGTCAAAAGGCGTGCGGTTCGATTCCACGAGTGCGGCGACGAAAAAGATAAGGAATCCGGCTGCGCCCCAGGGGGTGAGCACAAACCAACGCGGAATGAAGCCTAACGAGTACCCGCCCTGCGCTGCGACGATCGTATCCGGTAAAAGCGAGCCAACCACCATCACCACCGGAAGGACGGTGATAATAAGGGGCAGCTCATAGCTCACCATTTGTGCGATGGCGCGCATCGCGCCCAGCATGGAAAACTTATTGTTACTCCCCCAGCCAGCCATGAAAACGCTCAGCTCCGTCGTCGATCCAATGGCGAAAAAAAAGAGAATCCCACCGTCGATCGCGAACGGAGTCATATTGCGCCCGTAGGGAATAATGCCGAGCGCGAGAATCGCCGTCATTGCAATCAGGATCGGCGCGAGAAAGTGCACTGCTTTGTCGGCGCGCGTCGGCACGATGTCTTCCTTAATCAGCATCTTGATTCCGTCCGCCGCCGGCTGGAGCAAACCAAAAGGTCCAACCCGATTCGGACCAAGCCGGTTTTGAATGCGAGCGAGAATTTTTCTCTCCAGCACGGAGACGAGCGCGAAGAGGGAAAGAAAGACCGCCAGGAGGGCGACAATGTTGATCAGACTCGAGATAAGCTGCCCAAGCCAAACTGGCGCTGCGGCGAACGGCGCAAGGATGTGCTCCTTGGCCTGAACAAAAATTTGGTCGAGAAAACCGCTCACGTCGGCTGGAAGGAAAGCGGGGTCTTATTTCTTTCGCAAGACAGGAATGGTGTCCGGGCCAACGAATTTTGTTTCGTTTCCGAAGGTGTCGCGCTATTGCTCCTCCCGTGATCGCCACCGGACCGGCGCAAAAGAAAGCACTTTCGCGGCCTCGTTAGGCGAGCCCAAATTCGGGCCGACAGAACAAGCAAGACGTTATGACAGGATACGTGACAGAATTGATCGCGCGGGTAAAAGCCAAGAACCCGGCCGAACCGGAATTCCACCAGGCGGTGCAGGAGGTGGCGGAATCACTCACCCTCGTTTTCGATCGGCACCCCGAATATGTGAAGGCGAAGATTCTCGAGCGCCTGATGGAACCGGAACGGGTCATCATGTTTCGCGTGCCGTGGGAGGACGACCGGGGCGAGATCCGGATCAATCGCGGTTTTCGCATCGAGATGAACAGCGCGATCGGTCCCTACAAAGGCGGGCTGCGTTTTCACCCATCGGTCAATCTAGGTATCCTGAAGTTCCTTGCTTTCGAACAGGTCTTCAAAAACGCCCTAACGACTTTGCCTATGGGCGGCGGTAAGGGCGGTTCGGATTTCGATCCGAAAGGCAAAAGCGACAACGAAGTAATGCGTTTTTGCCAGGCCTTCATGGCGGAGCTTTTCCGCCACATCGGCGCCTACACCGATGTGCCCGCCGGCGATATTGGCGTGGGCGGCCGTGAGATTGGTTATCTCTTCGGAATGTACAAGAAACTGCGCAATGAGTTTACAGGCGTCCTGACGGGAAAGGGCTTGGGCTGGGGCGGTTCGCTTATCCGTCCCCAGGCGACTGGTTATGGTGCGGTTTATTTTGCCGCTGACATGCTCAAGGCGCGCAAGGAAGGTCTCGAAGGAATGACCTGCCTTATTTCGGGCAGTGGCAATGTTGCGCAATATACCGCTGAAAAATTGATCAATATGGGTGCCAAGCCCGTCACGATGTCGGATTCCAGCGGCTACATCTACGACGAGGAAGGATTCACCGATCAAAAGCTGACCTTCATCATGGACCTGAAAAATGTCCGACGTGGCCGAATCTCAGAATACGCGACGAAATTCAAGAGCGCGGTTTACACGCCATTCGACCCGGGCCTGGACCATAACCCACTCTGGAATCACAAGGCGCAATGCGCTTTTCCCAGCGCCACCCAAAACGAAATCAACGGCAAGGACGCGGCCAATCTGTTAGGCAACGGCGTCTACGTCATTTCTGAAGGAGCCAACATGCCGACGACCATCGAAGGGGTGAACCAATTCCTCGATGCCGGGATTCTTTACGGTCCAGGCAAAGCTGCCAACGCCGGCGGCGTTGCCACCTCTGGTCTCGAGATGGCGCAAAACAGCATGCGCATTTCCTGGACGCGCAACGAAGTGGACGATCGACTGCAAAAAATCATGCGCGAGATTCATCGCGCGTGTTACCAGACCGCCGAAGCCTACGGCACGCCTGGCAACTATGTGAATGGCGCCAACATTGCCGGCTTCCTGAAAGTGGCGAATGCGATGATGGACCAGGGAGTGGTCTAGTCGACGAGTTGCCGGAAATCTAAATATCTGCATGCCGAAATCCGCCACAGACTCAAATAAGCGCGTGATGAAGACGTTGCAGTTTTGCCTAGCCGAAGCTCAGCATTGTTTCGGCTTTCGAATTCTTGATTTCGTTTCATGAATCCTTCTCCCTATTTCTTCCTTCTCATCTTTATCGGCGTTGCGTTGCTTTTTCCCGTCATGCCGCTCGTCCTTGCCTGGCTGTGGCGAAGATTCTTCCAGCCACCCAAACCGGGCGTGGCAAAAAACGCGACCTACGAATGTGGTGTGGAGTCGTTAGGCGATGCTCAGATCCAGTTTCAATCCCAGTTCTATCTCTACTGCATCATCTTTCTCATCTTCGACGTGGAATCGATTTTCCTTGTCCCTTTTGCGGTCGCGTTTACCGGGCTCCCGTTCGGCGCGTTTGTCGCCATTTTGATTTTCCTGCTCCTCTTACTCGAAGGCTTGGTTTGGGCTTGGGGCAAAGGACTGCTAACTTGGGCAAGGTAGGGCGGTGAATCTCTCAAGATTGGCAGAACTAAAACGCGCATGAGTGAAGCGATGGAGGAAGGGCTGCGCAGCGAGCTGCAAAAGCAGGGCATCTGGGTCACCTCGATGCAGGAGCTTTATAATTGGGGGCGCAAGAATTCCATCTGGCCGCTTCAGTTCGGTCTCGCTTGTTGTGCGATCGAAATGATCGCGACCGCCGCTTCGCGCTACGACATCGCGCGCTTTGGCGGAGAAGTTTTTCGCCCTTCGCCGCGCCAGGCCGATCTCATGATTGTTGCCGGCACCGTGACAAAAAAAATGGCGCCGCAAATCGTCCGGCTTTACAACCAGATGCCGGATCCGAAATACGTCATCGCCATGGGCGCGTGTGCCATTTCCGGCGGCCCTTTCAAACAAGGTTATAACGTGCTCAAGGGCATTGATCGCTATATTCCGGTCGACGTCTATATTCCCGGCTGTCCGCCGCGGCCGGAGGCTTTGCTCCATGCCTTCATGGAACTGCAACGCAAGATCGACGAACAAAAAATTACCGGTCACCACAAAGCCGAGTTTCTGAAAAAGAACACTCTGAGCGAATATCCGGTGCCCGAGTTCGGCGAACACGACCTCAAGCCAACGGCGAACCCAAACTTGTTTCATCCACCGGCGATTGAGCGCAGCTAAAAGGTCGAGCGGCGCACAGCGCAACCGTTAGCCGAATGCGTTTACCGGCTTGGCTACTGTGCCAAGCCCTTGTGAAGGAGTTTTTGGCATTCGAGCCGACTTGTCCTTACAATTGCAGCCCATGGAGTCACTCGAGGAAATAAAGGCGAGGATCGAAACGGCTGTTGCCGGCGGGAAGATAGAAATTGTCCCGAACCCCGGTCCGGCCGCGCAGCCATCACTGCTTTTGCCTAACGACCATGCGGTCGCCGTCGCACGTTTCCTACGCGACGATCCGGCTTTGCGCTTCGATTACTGCTCGAATGTCACGGGCGTCGACTGGCTGGACCGAACAGTGAAGAAAAAGGTGAAGGTGAAAAAAGCCGTCGAGGGAGAAGAGAAGGAAGTCGAGGAAACGCAGGAGGAATTCTTTCATGGTTATCTCGAGGCCGTTTACCATCTTTACTCGATCGCACTGCGCCAGGGTCCTTTGATCGTTAGGCTAAGAACCAGCGACCGATCTCCCGGTGTATCCCTGCCCTCACTCACGCCGATCTGGCGTAGCGCGGAGTTTCAGGAGCGTGAAATTTTCGATCTTTATGGCGTTTGTTTTGAGGGCCATCCTGATCTGCGACGGATTTTGATGTGGGATGAATTCACCGACTATCCGATGCGAAAGGATTACGTCGAGCCGGACGACTTCGAATACGAGCCGACCGCGCATGATGACGTGCTGGAAAGAGCGAAACAGCATGACTCGGCTCGACCTCAGTTGGACGGAGCGGAAAAGCTCGCCACTGATCAGGCCGGGTGATAGAAGAAGCGCGACCCGGGTTCGATTCGTGACCATTCTTTTTCATCCGAGACGAAGTTTACCTGTCGTTAGGCAGGAGGAATGAATCCGAAGGATTTCTTCGGTGAACTCAAACGGCGGAATGTCTACAAAGTCGCCGTCGCTTACGCCGTCGCCGCATGGCTTTTGATCCAAATCGCGACGCAGGTCTTTCCCTTTTTCGAGATTCCCAACTGGGCGATTCGGCTCGTCGTCGTCCTGCTGGTGCTTGGTTTTCCCTGCGCCCTCATCTTTTCCTGGGTCTTTGAGATCACGCCGGAAGGCATCAGGCGCGAATCGGAACTGGATCCGAATCAATCAATCGCACGTCATACTGGCCGTAAGATCGTTGGACTCACCGTTGTCCTCGCCCTGGCCGCGGCCGGCATGCTGGCCTATGAACTTCTGCGCCCCAACGAATCGTCGAAAAGCGACACGAAGATTGCCGAAGCGCCCGCCGCGATTCCGGAAAAATCCATCGCGGTTTTGCCTTTCGACAACCTGAGTCACGACCCCGACAACGCCTACTTTGCCGAGGGGATTCAGGACGAAATCCTGACGCGCCTGGCGAAAATTGCACAGTTGAAAGTCATCGCGCGCAGCTCCACGCAACGCTTCAAGAATTCCAACGAAGACCTTCGCCAAATCGCGCAGCAACTTGGTGTCGCCAATCTTCTCGAAGGCAGCGTGCAAAAAGTGAATGACGAGGTGCGCGTGAATGTCCAGCTGATCAAGGCGGCCACTGACGCTCATCTTTGGGCCGACATTTACGATCGCAAGCTGACGGATATTTTTGCCGTCGAAAGCGAGATCGCCCGTACCGTCGCGCAAACTTTGCAGGCAAAATTGACCGGCTCCGCCGAGCAGGTTCTCGCTTCGCGTCCGACCGACGATCCCGAGGCGCATCAACTCTACCTAAAAGGCCGGCACGATTGGAATCTTCGCACCGGTGAGTCGTTGGAGACGGCGATCAGTTTTTTCCAGCAGGCGATCGAGAAGGATCCCTCCTACGCTCTGGCCTACGCCGGCCTGGCAGATTGCTATTCGCTCATTGCCGTTTACAGCAATGATCCGCCCAAGGAAGAGATCGTTCGCGCGCTCGCCGCCGCGCGAAGGGCGGTGGAGTTGGACGATTCACTCGCTGAAGCGCATACATCGCTCGCCAACGCGCTCGGGACTGATCTGCAGATTCCCGCCGCGGAAAGTGAGTTTCGACGTGCCTTGGCGTTAAATCCGAACTACGCCACCGCGCACCAATGGCTCGGCGAATGTCTGCTCGCCCAAAAACGCTTTGGCGAGGGCGTATCCGAGTTGAAAAAGGCGCACGACCTCGACCCGTTGTCGCTAATTATCAGTTGCGTGCTCGCCTCCTCGTTCGACTTGGCCGGTCACTACGACCAGGCATTTCAGCAAATCCAGCGGGTTCTCGCCCTGGATCCGGATTTCGGAATCAGCCAGCTGTTTCTCGGGCAGATCTTGGAGGATGAGGGCAAGTTGAACGAAGCGATTGCCGCGTATGAAAAAGCCGAAGCGAGCATTCCGTATGCAGAGTCGCGCGCTCTCATCGCCTGTATCGACGCGCGGACCAATCGTGTCGCGGAGGCGCGGCAAATTCTGGCCGAGCTCGTCGGACGGTCACGCGAAACTTACGTTCCCAGCTATCAGCTGGCGGAAATTCACGCCGTGCTCGGCGACAAGGAGGAAGCAATCCAGCTCCTGGAAAAGGCTTACGACGAACGCAGTATCCAGATCGGTGGTAATGACGGCAGTCCCTTGATCGATAAACGCCTCGATTCATTGCGCGACGATCCACGCTTCAAAAAACTTCTCGCGGAAATCTTCGGACCGAGGGAGGCGACGTCACGGCAAACCGCTTCGCCTCGATCCGCGCCAGACAGCGGCAAAGATTTGCATACGATGAATGACCGCATAGAAGATGAATCCGCGCATAGTTAGTCTTCTTTTTCGTTAGGCAATGACCACCGGTTTTCACGAACTCGAACAGGCTCCTCCGCCACCTGGGATGAGCTCACACCTGCAAGGTGAACTGCTCGAGGTTTCGATGGGGCCGCAGCATCCTTCGACGCATGGCGTTTTCCGGATGAACGTCGCTCTCGAGGGCGAGATTGTGCGCAAGCTCAAGCCGGTCTTCGGTTACCTCCATCGTAACCACGAGAAAATTGGCGAGAACGCGAGCTATCTCGGGTCCATGCCTTACACCGATCGGCTCGATTACTTTTGCTCGATGACCAATAACTGGGCCTACGCGCTCAGCGTCGAGAAGCTGGCTGGGATCGAAGTTCCCGAGCGCGCCGAATATCTGCGCGTCATCCTGGCCGAGCTAACGCGGCTGGTGAATCACACGTCATTGTTAGGCTTTCTCCTCAGTGACATGGGTGCGTGGGGCACACCACTCATGTACGCCTTTCGCGAACGCGAATACATTCTCGACCTCTTCGAATCGCTCAGCGGCTCGCGGATGATGTGCGACTACATGAGGTTTGGCGGTTGTCGGGTCGATCTTCCACCGGGCTGGCTGGAGCAGGCGCGCCGGATTGTGGACAACTTCCCGCGTTTTCTCGACGAGTTTGAAAAGCTCATCACGAGCAACGAAATCCTGCTCGCCCGGACACAGGAAGTCGGAAGACTTTCTGCCGAGCTTGCAATCAACGCCGGCATCACCGGTCCCGGTCTCCGCGCGAGTGGCGTGAACTACGACATCCGCAAAGTCGATGGCTACGGCATTTATCCGCGTTTCAAATTCCGCGTACCTTTAGGCGACCACGGTGATTGCTATGATCGCCTCATGATGCGCGTGCTCGAATTGCGGGAAACGCTGACAATCCTGCATCAGGCGATGGACGAACTGCCGGAAGGACCGATCCAAAATCCCAAGGTAAAGATTCGCGCCTTCAAACCGCCGCTCGGCGAAGCCTACGGTCGAATCGAAGCGCCCAAAGGCGAGCTTGGCTTTTACCTCATCAGCGACGGTAGCGGCAATCCGTATCGTTATCGGGTTCGTCCGCCGAGCCTGATCAACCTGACGGTGCTGGAGGACATGTGCCTCGGCCATACCGTAGCGGACGTGATGGTCATTCTTGGCAGCATCGACATCGTCATGGGCGAAGTCGATCGTTAGAGCATCCGCCTAACGATGCAAAAATTCCTGGCGGCCCTCCTTGTTAGCGCGGGTGCTATTTCTGGTTTCGCCGCGGATGAACCAGCGCAGGAAGCGCGCTTTATCGCGAATGCCCGCCAGCTGATTCTTGAGGGAAAACGGAGCGGCGAAGGTTATTTCTCACCAGATGGGAAGCAGCTCATTTTTCAAAGCGAGCGCGAATCGGGAAATCCCTTCTACCAGATTTACATCCTGGATTTGGAAACCGGCGACACGACGCGCGTCTCGCCCGGGAAAGGCAAAACCACCTGCTCGTTTTTTCAGCCGGGGACGGATCGCGTCATCTTCGCTTCCACGCATGATGATTTGGAGGCGGAAAAGAAACAGAAGGCGGAACTGGATTTTCGTGCGAGCGGGAAACAGCGGCGCTACTCCTGGGATTACGACGAGCACTTCGAGATTTACTCGGCGAAACGCGACGGAAGCGATCTGCGGAACCTAACGAACACTCCCGGCTACGATGCGGAAGGCTCGTTCTCGCCCGACGGGAAACAAATCGTCTTTACCTCGCTGCGCGACGCCTTTCCGCTCGATAAACTTTCGCCTAACGACCGCAAACGTTACGAACAGGATCCGTCCTACTTCGGCGATATTTATCTCATGAACGCGGACGGCTCGAACGTTCGGCGCCTCACGAATGAGCCGGGTTACGACGGCGGTCCGTTTTTCTCGCCTGACGGCCAACGCATTCTCTGGCGCCATTTCGAGGAGAATGGCGTGATTGCCGATGTCTGGACGATGAAACTCGACGGCTCGGACAAACGTCGCGTCACCGATTTCAAGTCGATGTCGTGGGCGCCCTATTTTCATCCAAGCGGCGACTACATCATCTTTACCTCGAACAAACTTGGGTTCGAAAATTTCGAGCTCTTTATTGTTGACGCCAAAGGCGAGCACGAGCCGGTCCGCGTCACCTTCACGAATGGTTTCGATGGTCTGCCCGTTTTTTCCCCGGACGGCAAGAAGCTCGCCTGGACCAGTGGTCGCACGGGTGATGGCAAGGCGCAGATTTTTCTCGCTGATTGGAACGATGCGGCGGCGCGCGAAGCGCTCGCGCAGTCGCCATCGCCGGGCCAGGCCTCGAGCAGGCCTGTGTCCAACGGTTCATTCTCGCCCGCGATCAGCGAAGCCGATCTGAAACGCGACGTGGAATGGCTGGCTGATCCGGCACGCGATGGCCGCATGACGGGCACGCCCGGAGCGCAAGCCGCCGCGCAATGGATTGCCGACTATTTTCTCAAGATTGGATTGAAGCCTTTAGGCAAGGATTTCCTCTTCCCGTTTGAGTTTAATTCGGGGGAGCGTGTCCTCCCGGAGAAAACCAGCCTGGAAATCACAACCGACGGGAAGGCGTCGACGAAGGTCGCGCTCGACCAGGATTTTCGACCGCTCTCCTTCACTGAAAACGGCGAGGCGGAAGGCGAGGTCGTTTTCGCCGGCTATGGACTGACCGTGCCGGAAGGTGACGGCGCGAGTTACAACTCCTACGACAGCGTCGATGTAAAAGGAAAGATCGCGCTCATCCTGCGTTACGTGCCGGAAAAAGTGGATACCGCGCGGCGCGCGCATCTCAACCGTTACGCCGGCCTGCGCTACAAGGCGATGCAGGCGCGCGAGCACGGTGCGAAAGCGGTGCTTGTCGTCACGGGTCCGAATTCGCCTAACGCCGGCGAGATTCTTCCCCTAACGAACGACAACACCAGCGCCGGAAGCGGAATTGTCGCGGCCTCACTCAGCGGCAAGGTGGCCGACGAATTGCTCGCCCCAAGCGGCAAAACGTTGCAACAACTGCAAACTGCGCTCGACGACGAAAACCCGCACACTGAGCAAGGTCTGGTTTTGCCGCAGGTGAAAGTAAAACTACGCTGCGGGGTTGAGCATCTAAAGAAAGACGATCGCGACGTGATCGGTGTTCTTCCGCCCGCGCCCGGCCACGACGAATACGTCATGGTCGGCGCGCACTACGATCATCTCGGCCATGGCGGCTCGAATTCGCTCGACCGTTCCGGCGAGGAAAACAAGATTCATCCTGGCGCGGACGACAACGCATCAGGAGTTGCGTGGGTGATGGAGCTGGCTGCGGCGCTCTCGCAGGAGCACGCGCAACACCCTGAGAAATTTCAACGCGGGCTCATCTTCGCCTGCTGGTCGGGCGAAGAGATCGGGCTCATCGGCTCGGCGGCCTTCGCCGAGCGTTCCCCGATTTCGTTAGGCAAAATCGTTGCTTACCTGAACGCCGACATGGTAGGCCGTCTGCACGAGAACAAGCTCACCGTTCAAGGCGTCGGCTCGTCGCATGTCTGGCGCAGGATGCTGGAAAAGCGCAACGTTGCCGCCGGTTTCAATCTCACTCTTCAGGACGACCCCTATCTCCCGACCGATGTGACCAGCTTCTATGTAAAGAACATTCCGGTACTCAGCTTCTTCACCGGCGCGCACGAGGATTATCATCGTCCGACCGACACCGCCGATAAAATCAACTACGATGGTCTCGAGCGGATCGCGCAATTCTCGGAAAAGATCGTCAGTGATCTCGAACAGACAAAAGAGCGTCCCGACCTCGCCAAGGTCGAACGCAAGGGCCCAGCCGGTGGCGGACGCGAAACGTTGCGCGCCTATCTCGGCACGATCCCGGATTACACGACCGAGGTGAAAGGAGTAAAACTGTCCGGGGTGCGCGGTGGCAGTCCTGCGGAAAAAGGTGGGGTGAAAGGCGGCGACGTCATCGTCGAATTCGCGGGACAAAAGATTACCAACATCTACGACTACACCTACGCGCTCGATGCGGTGAAAATTGGCCAGCCCATGAACATGATCGTCGAACGGGATGGCCAGCGCGTCACGCTCACCGTCACGCCCGAAGCGCGAAAATAGACCGCGATTCTATTCCGCCAATTCGTGGCACGGTTGGGCCGCTCGCCCCGGCACGTCGCCGGTAGGCAAACGCCATTCGCGCTGTTTGCCAAATGGCAGGGCCCAGAGCCTGCCGAGAGTTAGCTCATGCTCGTCGCGATAGGCGGCCACTCCGATCGTGATTGCGTCCTGCGGGATGTCGCAGCGCAAGGTGCCATGAAGCTTATCCCACCAGCAAAAGATCGTGCCCCAATTCGAGTTCGTCTCGCGCTCGACGATCGAATGGTGAATACCATGCATGCGCGGCGTAACCATGATCAGGTTCAAAGCGCGCTCGAGCCCGATCGGTAACCGCCAGTTGGAATGGTGAAAACAGGTCGCGGCCTCGAAAGTGATGTAGAACGCCACGAACGCCAGGGCCGCGATTCCAAACACCAATACGGCGAGAGACAGAAAGCCGATCGAGAAGAAGATCTCGCCGAAGTGAAAGCGGGCGGCGGTGGTGACATCCATATCGAGATCGGTGTGATGGACATTGTGAAATCGCCAGAAAAACGGAAGCCGGTGATTCGCCCAATGCCACCACCAGTAGACGTAATCCATCAGGATAAAGGAGATCAACGCACTCACCCATCCGCCCAGCCCAAGCCAGTGCAATAAACCGAAGTGTTGCGCCTTTGCCCAAACGGCAATCGCAAACGGAATTGGCAGCATCGCGAGGCGGACGATGACGAATCCGGGAATCGAAAGGACACAGTTACGCAGGAGGCGACGAAGCAGGCCGAAATGCTGGCGTCGCAAGGGAAAGCGCCACTGGAGGAAAAGAAGCAGCACGATCAATCCCGCGATCAGCGGAGTTCCAACCCGATTGAATAACGGCGGCAGGTTCATCGGAGGAATGAAAGCCTACAACAAGCTGATTGATCGTCTCAACGCGATTGCCGCAGGCGACTGAAAAAAGCGCTGGCGACAAATCACACGCCCGCTGCTTTAATGTTTTCCGGTTAACAGAGAGATTGATCCATTCATGGTCGGCACGGGAGTTCTCAAAGGCATGGCGGTGACGGCGAAGAATTTCGTCGGGAGTTATTTTGACGAAGATCGCCTAACGACCGTGCAATATCCCGAGGAGCGGCTGCCGCTTCCGGAAAACGCACGCAACTTTCCCTTTCTGGTTTACGACGGCGACGATCCTCAGGCCGGCTTGCGCTGCGTCGCCTGCCAGATTTGCGAGAAGGAATGTCCGCCGCAGTGCATCTACATCGTCAAAAGTAAGGACAAGAAACCGGACTACATCGGCAAGCCGCAGTTTTATCCGGCGACTTTCGACATCGATATCTCGGTCTGCATGAGCTGTCAGATTTGCGTCGAGGTTTGTCCCTTTGAAGCGATCAAGATGGACAAGGTCTACGAGCTTAGTCGGCGCGAACGATTCGACGCGCTTCTCATGCGCAAGAGCGATCTGGCGAAGTCGAACCAGTATTATCACAGCATTCATCCCGTGGAGGCAGAGACAGTCGATGCGGCACTGGCGGCGGCGGCTGCGGCAAAAAAGAAACCGGCCGAGAAACCGGCGGCGCCGGCAGCAACGCCCCCCGCGGCCGGATAATCGGCCCAGCTGTGCTCCGGTGAAGATCGCAGCTCACCAAGTGAGTTTATGACCATCTGGTCGCGATCGGTCGCCTATCAAACGGGCGTGAAGCTTGGCCTTTTCGCTTTGCTCCTCGCTTTTTTGCCTAACGATCACGCCCTCGCCACGCAGGATTTCTCAGATCTTTTCCATTGGCGAAACATTGGTCCGTATCGTGGCGGTCGTGTGCGCGCGATCTCCGGCGTCCCGTCGCAGCCTAACGTTTTTTACTTCGCGCAGGTCAACGGCGGCGTCTTTCGCACTGACGATTACGGTCGCACCTGGCATCCGATCTTCGATGATCAACCGACCGCATCGGTCGGCGCGCTCGCGATCTCAGTTTCAAATCCGGACGTCATCTACGTCGGAAGCGGCGAAGGCCTGCATCGGCCCGACCTCTCTGTCGGTAACGGTGTTTATAAATCGACCGACGGCGGCAAGACGTGGACGCATCTTGGTTTGCGCGACGGACAACAGATTGCGCAGATTGCGGTCGACCCAAAGGACCCGGATCATGTTTTGATCGCAGTCGCCGGACATCCCTATGGGCCTAACGAAGAGCGCGGCATTTTTCTTTCCACTGACGGGGGAAAGACGTTCGCGAAAACGCTCTACCAGGATGAAAGCACCGGCGGAAGCGACGTGCAGATTGATCCGCAGAATCCCCAGACGGTTTATGCGTCTCTCTGGGAAGCGCGTGAAGGTCCGTGGGAAAACGCGGAATGGAAGGGTGGCGGCGCCGGAATCTTTAAGTCGAACGACGGCGGCAAGACTTGGAAGCAATTACACCAAGGTTTGCCGAAGGAGATCACGCAGGCCCACCTAGCCATTGCGGCCAGTGCACCCCAACAGCTCTTCGCGGCCGTTGCGGCGCCAAAAAAGGTACAACTTTTTCGCTCTGAGGATGGAGGTGAGAATTGGAAGGTCGCAACCCAAGACGCCCGGCCGGCGACGCGAATCGGCGGCGGCGACCTGCCCGTGCCTCGGATCGATCCGCAGAATCCGAAGGTCATCTACTCCGCCAGCACCGTTTGCTGGAAATCCACTGATGGCGGCAAGACCTGGGACGGTTGGCGCGGCGCTCCAGGGGGAGACGATTATCAGAATGTCTGGGTTTCGCCTAACGACTCGAAGGTCGTGATGCTGGGGAGCGATCAAGGCGCGATCGTGACGGTGAATGGAGGCGCGACGTGGAGTTCTTGGTACAACCAATCGACCGCGCAGCTTTATCATGTGAGTGCGGACAACGCGTTCCCCTATCATTTGTACAGTGGCCAACAGGAAAGTGGTTCTGTCGGCATCGCGACGCGCGGACCTAACGGTCAAATCACTTTCCGCGATTGGCATCCAGTTGCCGCGGAGGAATACGGCTACGTCACGGCTGATCCGCTCGACCCTGAGATCGTCTATGGCGGAAAACTAACCCGTTACGACCAGCGGACGCATCAAGCGCAGGAGATTCTGCCGAAGCCGTTCAGGTCGGATGAATTTCGCGTCCTGCGGAGCGAGCCAATCATTTTCTCGCCATTTGATCCACACCTGCTTTTCTTTGCGGCCAACACGCTTTGGCAGACGCGTGACGGGGGAGAAAACTGGAGCGAGATCAGTCCCGACCTGAGCCGCAAGGATTGGGAAATTCCAGCGAGCGTCGGAAAATTTCGCGATCGTCCGAGCGCACAATCACGGCAGCGCGGCGTCATCTACACGGTCGCGCCTTCGCCCATCGCCAAAAATCAGATCTGGGCAGGGACGGACGACGGCCTCATTCACCTGACAACCGATGGCGGCAAAAGCTGGCGCGACGTGACGCCCTCGGAGATCGCGGCGTGGTGGAAGGTTTCGCTCATCGATGCGAGCCACTTCGACGCGCAGACCGCCTATGCTGCGGTCAACACCATCCGACTCGACGACCTGCGCCCGCATATCTATCGCACAACAAACGATGGCCAGAGCTGGCAGGAAATTGTGCGAGGGTTGCCTAACGATGAAAATGTAAATGCGGTGCGAGAGGATCCGCAGCGCCGCGGTCTGCTCTTTGCCGGCACGGAGCGCGGCGTTTATTTCTCCCTGGATAACGGCGACAATTGGCAATCGCTCCGGCTCAATCTCCCCGCGACTTCGGTGCGCGATATCATCGTGAAGGATGACGACCTTTGCATCGCAACGCACGGGCGCGGGTTCTGGATCCTGGATAACATCACCACGCTGCGTCAGCTCGTGCCTAACGAGCAAGGCAAGACTCAGCTTTTTCAACCCCAGCTGGCTTTGCGTGTTCGCGGGAACAACAACACAGACACGCCGCTGCCGCCAGACGAACCGGCGGGAGAAAATCCGCCGGACGGTGCGATGATCGATTACTCGTTAGGCAAAGATGTCCAGGGAGCGATCACTCTCGAAATTAAGGATGAGCACGGGAATATCGTTCGTCATTATTCCAGCGCCGAGCCCGCACCGACGCCGGAACCCAAATTGAAGATTCCGCGTTATTGGGTGCGGCCGCCGCAGGTGTTGTCAGCGGTTCCAGGATTGCATCGATTCCTCTGGGATCTGCACGGGCAGCCACTGTCGGAGACCGAGCCGGTATATCCGATGACGGCGGTCGAGCATGAGACCGCGCCGCAGCCGACCGCGCCGTGGATGTTGCCGGGCAATTACGCGATTGCCCTAACGACAAGCGGAACCACCGTGACGAGACCATTAACGGTGAAAATGGATCCGCGCGTGAAAGCGTCGCAGATCGACTTAAGGGAACAGTTTGAGGCGTCGCAAAAATTAACGGAGTTGCGCGGAAAGATGGAGCCGATCGGAAAAGAGTACGAGACGCTCGTCAGTGCCGTCCAAAGTTTGCGTCAACCGGCGAAGGAGAAAGGTCTCGGGAACGAGGTCGAGAGTTTGTGGAAGAAACTGGAAAGCTTTGCGAGTCCGGCCGAGGTGCGGGAGAAATCGCTCCAGTTCGATGTGTTAGACAAAGTGAGAAGATTATTCAGCGACGTTCAGCGGGTTGACGCCGCGCCGACGTCGCAGCAGAAGATCGCATTAGCCGACCTCGAAAAGTCGGGAGCAAAAGCGCTGGAAGAATGGAGAGAGATTCCGCGAGAGGTGGCGACACTCAACCGCGCGCTTCAGGCCGCTCAGCTCGAGCCGATAAAATTTCCGTGAGCGCATCCGGGAAGGGATTGACGAGCGGGCTAAATCGCCTCACGACGCCGCTCCAGCTTTATTTGCGCGAGGCGAAGCGGATTCTCATCTTCACCGGCGCGGGAATTTCAACCGGCAGCGGTATCCCCGATTTCCGCGGTCCGCAGGGCGTTTGGACACGACGCCAGCCGGTTTATTACCAGGACTTCATGACTTCAGAAGGAGCGCGGATCGAACATTGGGATTACAAGCTCGAAGCATGGGAGTCCTTTCGGAAGGCGCGGCCTAACGAGGTTCATCATGCGATCGTGAAGCTGGAACAGGCCGGCAAGATCGAGATGGTGGTGACACAAAACATCGATGGACTGCATACGCTGGCCGGCACGAGTGCGGAGCGATTGGTAGAATTGCACGGCACGAATTCGTTAGTCGAATGTCAGAGCTGCGGCTGGCGAGGTGATCCGCAGCCCTTCTTTGATTTCTTTCGCGAACATCGCGCGACGCCGTGCTGTGATTGCGGCGGTTTCCTGAAACCTGCTACGATCAGTTTCGGGCAAAATCTCCGGCCTAACGAACTCGTTCGCGCGGAAGACGCCGCCATGTCAGCGGATTTGGTGATCGCTTTGGGATCGACCCTTTCAGTTTATCCGGCCGCATCGTTTCCTTTGCTCGCGGCGCGGCGCGGCGCGCCCTATGTGGTCGTCAATCGCGGACGGACGGAGCATGATGGGCTGACGGAAGTTTCGCTGCGACTGGAGGGCGAGGTGACTGAGATCTTTCCCTCGGCGGTAAGAACTGCCTTAGAGTGACCGGGTGACGAAATTGAGATCGTTA
Organism: uncultured Verrucomicrobiae bacterium; assembly: GCA_963801255.1. Lineage (GTDB taxonomy): Bacteria > Verrucomicrobiota > Verrucomicrobiia > Chthoniobacterales > UBA10450 > JAICXG01. Next base: position 194,768 of record CAWDEC010000019.1, read on the forward strand.
GGCTCGGTCTTCTTTTTGTTAGCTCTCTATCTCGCCGGGGCTCAGGGCAGCACTTCCGAGTTTCGAGGTGCCTGGGTAGCGACGGTTTACAACCTCGACTGGCCTTCCAAGGCCGGTTTACCGGCCGAGACACAAAAGGCGGAGTTGCTCGCCTTACTCGATCGCGCTGCCGAACTGCACCTCAATGCAATCCTGCTTCAGGTGCGGCCGGCGAGCGATGCGCTCTACAACTCAAGTGAAGAACCATGGTCGCAATTTCTCAGCGGCACTGCAGGTGTTTCCCCCGGATATGATCCCCTGGCTTTTGCAATTGAGGAAGCGCACAAGCGTCGACTCGAATTGCACGCCTGGGTGAATCCGTTTCGCGCCGCGGTTCGTGCCAGCGATCGCCTGCCGCCAAATCACGTCGCCCGTAAACATCCGGAATGGGTGCGCCGCTTTGGAAATCAGCTTTGGGTCGATCCCGGCGAACCGGCCGCGCGCAAATATGTCATCGGTGTGATCACCGATCTCGTCAGGCACTACCAGATCGACGGTCTGCACCTCGACGATTATTTTTATCCATATCCGCTCCGACCGGGAGAATCGACATTTCCCGACGACGCGACCTGGCAACGCTACGGCCACGAGAGCGGGCTCAGTCGGGCGGATTGGCGGCGCGAGAACATCAACGATTTCGTGCGCACCATGTATCGTACGGTTAAGGCGCTCAGGCCGCACGTCCGCGTTGGGATCAGCCCGTTTGGCATTTGGCGACCGGGAGTGCCGCCGACCATTCGCGCCGGGCTCGATGCCTACGCGCAGCTTTTCGCCGACTCGCGCAAGTGGCTGGCGGAAGGCTGGGTCGATTATCTCGCGCCGCAGCTTTACTGGGGCATCGAACCGCCAGAGCAAAGTTTTCCGGTCCTGCTCGCCTGGTGGCGCGCGCAGAGTCGCGACCGCCCGGTTTGGCCGGGAATCGCCACCGAACGGATCGGCACGAAACGTCCGGCGAGTGAAATCATTCGCCAGATTGAATTAACGCGGGAGAACACTTCCTCGCCCGGGCACATCCATTGGAGCATGAAAGCGCTGCTCCGAAACCACGGCGGAATCGATCGGTTGCTTGAGGCGGGACCATATCGTGAATCAGTCGACACCCCAATTCGTTAGGCCGAAATTCGCCTAACGAAATTGTTTGTGTCGCAGGATCTGTTGTTCGAAAGCCGGGCGCTCTTCTCGTGGGACTTCGGAAGGGAACTTGGCGCGCGACCGGTGCCAGCGGCTGATCCACTCCGAAGCGAGCAGTTGGTAACCGCGGGCAAAAGGTGAGCTTAAGGCAGCGGGGGTAAGGGCAATGGTCGTTTCTTCCTGCATGCCAGCGGGACGCCCGCGCGCGACAAAGAAACCGGCGGCGAGAAGGGCGGTACGCACGGCGGTGGAATGGCTGTAGGTAAAAAGCTCCACCGGGCGTTCCGCGCAGGCGGCGAAGAGACGACGAAAAATCTCGATGGTCCATTGGTTGCCGTGGGTTCGGCTGGAGAACATATCGTAATAAATGAGATCAGGCGCCGAGGGTGCTTGCACGATGGTTTTGAGAAAGTCTCCCAAAACGAGTTGCCAGCCCATTCGGCAGGGATGTTGCGATTCCCACGAACCGCGCTCGAGAATCGCCGCCGGTCCGGTGCGATCAAGGTAGCTAAAGATGTCGGTGTGTCGCAACGCGAGCCGTAACGAATCGAGATCGTTTTCGAAGCTGACGAGACGAAGCGGCCGCAAAGGAGCGAGAGCGGCTTCCCGCTCGAAACACTGGATGGCGGCGACGGCATTGGCCGCGGCGCCGAGTCCGACATCCCAGATAACCAGTGGTTCGGTCTCGGAGGAGCGAAGACGCGCAGCCAGGTTGGATTGTTCGACATAAAGGCTGCACGCCTCTTCCATGGGCGGCGTGCGTAGATGCATGATTTCGCCGGAAGAGATCTGACGAATGCTGGCAAAACCCTCGCGTGCGATATGAACTTCGTAGTCGCCTAACGAATGCGTTTTTTGAGGTTCTTTCTTCTCCGTCTGATCGGACTCGTCGCGCTCGGGTTCGGAAAGTCGTTCGCGGGTCTCACGATAGAAATCGAGAAAGCGGCCGGCGAGGATGCTGGCGCGGATGTCGCGCATGAGTTGATGATAAAAATAGAGATTGTGCTGGCCGAGAAGTTGCCAGCCTAACGTCTCGGTGGTTTTCGTGAGGTGATGCAGATAGGCGCGCGAAAAGCGGGCACAGGTCGGACAGGCGCAGAGCGGATCGAGCTGTTGTTCCGATGACCGGTAAGCAGTGCGTCGCAACTGCAGAAACCCCTCTGAGGTAAAGACGCCGCCACGTTGCGCGAGCTGAGTCGGCATGATGCAATCGAAAAGGTCGATGCCACGGTGCACCGATTCGAGGATATCGAGCGGCGTGCCAATCCCCATGAAATAGCGCGGTTTCTCGGCGGGAAGAAACCCAGCCGTGAATTCGCAAATGTCCCGGCGCTGGCTTCGCGATTCGCCCAGTGCGAGACCGCCGATCGCATAACCGTCGAATTCCAATTCGCCTAACGACAGCGCGCCTTGTCGTCGCAGCTCAGGAAAAAGCGCTCCCTGGACAATGGCGAAGATGGATTGCAGTGAATCGCCGCGCGCCGCGAGACTGCGCTTCGCCCAGTGCTCGGTCATTTCCATCGCCGCGCGCGCGACCGATTCCTCGGCCGTGGATGCGATGCATTGGTCGAGCACCATCATGATGTCGCTGCCGATGGCTTTCTGAGTTTCGATGCTTAACTCGGGCGTGAGAAGGATGATTCGCCCGTCGACATAGCTCTGAAAAACGGCGCCTTCTTCGCTCACCGAACGCGCGTGCGGGAGAGAGAAAATTTGGAAGCCGCCCGAATCGCTCAGGACGCCGCGACGCCAGCTCATCAATTTGTGAACACCGCCAACTTCACGCAGGGGTTCCGGGCCAGGCCTGAGGAGGAGATGATAAGTGTTCACCAGCATGATTTGGGTGCCGGCTTCTTCAAGGGTGGAGGGAAGCTGCGCTTTTACGGTTGCCTTTGTCCCGACGGGCATGAAGAGCGGGGTGCGCACTTCATTGTGCAGAGTGCGGAAAGTAGCGGCGCGCGCGTGCGACCCCTCGGCGGTAGCTTCGAGTTGAAACTGCAGACGAGAAGGTGTCATACGAGGGCCACTAGAAATGGGAGATCTTCAATCTTTGAGCGCTTTGACAATCGCTTGGGTGATCATGAGGCGCACGTTTTTCTTGTCGTCTGCCGCGGCGACGCACGAGGACGGGTCTCGATGGCGGCCACATCTGCAAGCATGGAGTTTAGCCACGTTGAGGCAACAGCGCAGGGGACCAAAACCTGTTTGGCTGCAACCTAAGTTTGCGCATCGCGAACAGCTTTCATAAGCTGTTGGGCGCTGTGCCGGTCAAAGCCGGGAGCGGCGATCGCAACGAAGTTGGTACCCCGTGGTGTAACGGTAACACAGCGCCCTTTGGAGGCGTTATTCATGGTTCGAATCCATGCGGGGTAGCGCGACGAACGCCAATGAACTGCTGATCGCGAGCCGCTTGTCCGCGCCTAACAAATTGTTGAGCGATGGCTTATCATTTAAAATGTGACGAGGTGCCGGCCGCCGGATTGCGGCGAATGGCGCGCGAACAACTGCAGAGCGCGCTCCGTGAGATCGCCGGGGCGAACCGAGCGGAGATACCCGCGGCAGTTCACGCGACCCGCAAACACATTAAGAAAGCCCGGGCCTTGTTGCGATTGGTGCGCGATGAGCTGGGAAAGGAAGTGTTCAAGGAAGAGAACCGCCGTCTGCGCGACGTAGCGAGAAGTTTCTCCAGTTCGCGCGATGCCTGCGTCCGATTGCAGGTCCTCGAAAGATTGCACGATCCGATCGGAAACGACGGCACAGATTTCCCCCAGACCCGGTCCATTCTCGAAAAACAGTTGGAAGCGCATGGAGGCGGCCTGAGTTCTGAGCGCCGTGAAGCGGAAGCGATGCTGCTGGGAATGTGTGACCGGATTGAGGGATGGCCGCTCGACGAACTAACGATGGAAGATCTATGCTGTGCGCTCAGAGAAACCTACCAGCGCGGGCGAAAATGCTTTGGCTATGCCTTGAGCGATCCGAAGCCGGAGGACTTTCATTCCCTGCGTAAGCGAGTGAAAGAGCTTTGGTATCAGGTGCGCATCCTGCAGCAGCTCAACCGGCTTGTACTGTGCGAATTGCTGAACGAGGCCAGAACTCTGGCGCAACATTTGGGCGACCTGCACGACATGACGTCCTTCCACGAATGGCTGGAAAGGGCGCATGATTTGCCGGAGGCGGAGGGTGTTATCCTGCGTGGCCTGATTTGCACGCGCGAACGCGAGTTGGAAAAAATCGCGCTTGATCTCGGTGCGCGTTTTTTCGCAGAGAAACCGGGAGTCTTTGAGCGCCGCCTGCTGCGTTACGCGCGCCAGTGGCCGGCAAGGCAGGCAGCTTCCCCCTAACGCGAAACTTTGTTGCTCATCAGTTCGCGCAAATCCCCGACGGTGGTGTCGATTTTTTTGAGGTCGCGCCGGCGGCCCTTCTCCGGTTTACCATCAATCTTGCGCACAAGCGTGATCATATCGCCCAGGTCGCGCACGCGTGCCTTGGGCAGGTTGCGTTCCTCCGCGCGCTCGTGGGCCCAGGTAGCGACTTCGTCCAACTCCGCTTCGAGGCGGCGAAGGTAAGCCCGTCCGGTGCGACGCAAGGTCCGGCGCAACCTAACGAGATCGGTAAGCAATGATTTTGCCGGAGAAACCTCGAGGGTCGCCTTCTCGTGGCGTAGATTTTTTTTCATCTCTTTCGTTAGGCACTAATCCGCCAGCCGAGCGTGTGACCGGCGGGAGCAGGTCGATGGTCTGTGCGGCGCAGTTGGTCAGCAACTCGATCTGGCCCTCTTCGGTTTCGACCAGAGCTGAGCAGTTTTCCACCCAATCGCCACAATTGTAATAAATCGTCTCGCCGATTTGTCTAACAGTTGGGCTGTGAATATGGCCGCAGAGCACCCCTTGAACATGAAACTTCTCCGCGTAACGAGCGATGGCATTTTCGTAGGCGCCGATGAAGCTGACAGCGTCTTTCACGCGCGCTTTGACCGCTTTGCTAAGCGACCAGTAACCAAAGCCAAAGATGCGCCGGACAAGATTCACGAGGGGATTGAGGGCGAGGAGAAATTGATAACCGACGTCGCCGAGAAAGGCAAGCCATCTCACATTTTGCACCACGGTATCCAGCTCGTGCCCGTGCAGGACGAGAATGCGCCGCCCATCGGCGGTGAGATGGATCGCATGCTTTTGAACCGTTATCGCGCCGTAGGCACCGAGATGGCTCGAGAGAAACTCATCGTGATTTCCTGGAATATAGATGATACGCGTCCCTTTGCGCGCTTTGCGGAGCAACTTTTGAATGACGTCGTTGTGCTCCTGAGGCCAATAAATGCCACGTCGCAGCGACCAGATGTCGATCAGGTCGCCAACGATATAGAGCGTGTCGAACTCGTTCTCCTTTAAGAAAGTGAGAAAGGCAACGGCGTTGCTGCCCCGAGTTCCGAGGTGAACGTCGGAAATCCAGGCGGCACGATAACGATTCGTGCGGTTGCTTACCACGTCACCTTTGTAACCAAAGCAGTGCGAAGCGGCAAAAAGTCAATTGTTACGTTTATGCGACACGAAAAAGCAAGGTTGACTTTGCCGCTTGACCACTGGGCCGACCTATCGTAACTCCCCCGCCACCATGCTAAAATTTCTGAGCTTTCTTCTACCTGGCGCTGTTCTGATTGCGGGTTGCACAACTGCGCCACAATCGGCCTCGACTAGCGCGAGTACTACGACAACTGCGACAACGACCAAATCCAATCTTTCTTCCTTTCCCACTACGGCGTCGTCGCACCAGGAACGGGCGGTCTGGGTCGATCCTCCAACCGGAAGCCATATCGGCGGGGGTTTTGCCCGTGTCCCAAGATCATCAACCTCGAATGATGAATCTGGTCTGATCGACGCGATCGGGACGTTGAACGCAGCTGAGGCGAAACCACAACAACAACCTTTTGCCCTGCACGCGGTAGCGCAGGTCAGCGGCCTGAGCGAGCAACAAGTATTGGCGCAGCAGAGTCAGATGCGGCTTCGATTGGGCGATTTGCTGGCGCTGAACGTGATTGCACATAACCAACCGGCCAAGGTTCGCCAGCTGTTCGATTTGAAAGCCAGTGGAAAATCCTGGGGATACCTGGCCCAGCAAAACTCCGTTCCTTTCGGTGGGGTCGTGCAAAGGGTTCGCCAAGCGAGCGATCTCGCGGCGGGATCTTATGTCAAGAATGCGACCCAGGGCACCGGAACCGATTTGCAGCTGCGCAACCAGGGAGTAGCTCCTCAGGGTTCAAGCGTCGTTGGCGGTGCGCCCACGGGACGGTAGCTCGCCGCTTTCTCTGTCTCTTTCTTTTGACTGGATGCGCCTGACGTTGTCAAGGCGTAGCGGTTGGTATTGGCGAGACAGGTGAGGTCTCGTTAGGCGAAGGCGAAGGTGTTTCGCTGGCGGCAGGCGTCGGGAAGGCGAAGGTAGCTGTGGCAATCGGCGTTGACGATGCAGTGGGGGACGCAGAAGGCGATCCTGTGGCAATCCCCGTCGGCGTCACTGAAGGCGTCGGATTGAGCGACGCCGTAGGGGTGGGCGAGGGCGTAGGTGTGGGCGTCGGTATCAGATTCGCCCATCGATAAAGTGGGACGCTGGTACTCGCGCCTAGTTCCTGCACAAGTTTCTCGCAACGCGCTCGAATCTTTTCCAAATCGGGCGGCTGAAACGGCGTCTCGGCTGTCCCGGGAAAAATGAGGTAGGTGACCTTGAGCGTACTCACCGGACGGTTATAAGGCGTCGCGAGAGGATTGATCTGTTGCGCGATGCGAAGAGACGCTTCTCCTACCTTGTCGCTTGGCCCGACGTCGCCCACGATCGCGGGATACAATTCTTTGCCATACACCACGATCGCGTAATCCCCGACTCTCCCTCCTTCCTTTGCTTGAGCGAAGAGGCCGGGAAGCACGACATAGGGATCGGTTGCAGCGATGAGAAAGCTGTAACGTTTCAGCGAATCGACTTCCGCTTTGACGCGCTGGATGCCAATGCGCAAATCACGATTTCGTTCCATCGTTAGGCCTTTCTGCGCAAACTCGGCTTCGTAACGAGCGAGTTTCTCTTCTGATGGAGCGAGAAACGGACTGGGGCGAGGGGTTCGCTTTTTCCAGTGATAACTGGTGAACGGTTTGAAGTTGGCCGAGTTGCCATCGATCTCCGGCAGGCGATCGGCGTCCGATCCATCGGCATCCACGTCCATGTCTGCCTGGAGGAGGAGTGCCTGACGTTTCGTCTCTGGATTGCGAAGCTGGAGGACTGTCTGGCAGTCGTAAAAATTATGCCGCGACAAGAGCTGATCCAGCCTGACGAGATTCTGACGCAGGGTCTGCACCTTCAGATCGTAGAGTTGGCCGAAAAGCGGCGAGACCGGATCCGTGCCGAAGGCTTTGTCCAAGCCCGGCATTAGTGTTGGCAACTCAGGAGTGACTCGCGACAGTTCGTCGAGCGTGCGGTTTGGGGTTGGCACGCGCACCTTCAACTTCAAATCCAGCACGTAACTCTGCGGGTCGAGCCGTTCCTCGGAAGCAGCACCTCCGGGTGTTGGTTCCACTTCGGCATGGACCGTGATCCCGCCCCATAATTTCGCCGTATCAAGCCTGCCGCCGATCACCGGCGTGCGCCACGGCGTCGGCGTCGGAGTCACCTCGGGAGTGGGCGTGGGACTCGGAAAACTCGGCGGCTCAAGTCGTTGCAGGGTCGAGCGGAGGCGCTCAAGCGAAATCCAGCGCAACACGATTGCGGCAAAGAGCCCAAGAAAAAGTACCAGGGCCAGCCAGCCTAACGTGCTCCGGCGGAACTTACGCACGTCACGCTTACCTGCGGACCCAGGCCACAATCGCGAAGGCGACCCCGAGAACGCTAAGGAGTGACATCATGCCCGCCGGCATCATTTTTCCGGTGCGAAAAAACGCCGGCAAAAAATAACCGACAAGCAAAAGCGAAACGATGCCGCCGAGAGCCAGGCCGGCCACTGGCTGTGGGGAAAGCAGGAAACCAGCAAAGACAAGCAGCACACCACTGATCGAACCAGCGATGATCGAGGCCATGCTTCCCGCTTTCACGTAACCCATCACGCCGCCGGCGATGGTGAGGAGGCCAAAAATGATGAAGTAGATCTTAGTTGGACCAAGCATAACGCTCTCTCGGCATCGTTACGCTGGAACGCGCAGACTGTCCAGTTAGCCGATCTCCGGCAATCCGAGCACACGATACAGTGTGTTCGTTAGGCTGGTGGGCAGGCAGGTATCGAATAACAGTTTTACGTTAAGCGCGATGATGATGAGCGCCGTGGTCCAGCCGAGAAGTTTGATCAAAAGGCCGTTCGCGAATTCTCCCATCTTCTTCTTTTCCCCGGTGAAACGGAGCAGCGGCCAAACGGCGAACCCAAGTTGCATGCTCAACACCACCTGGCTGACGATGAGCAACTGCGTCGTTTCTTTTTCGCCGAAAATGGCGATGACCACCACGGCGGGAATAATCGCCAGTCCACGCGTGAGCACCCGCCGGAGCCAGGGCGCAATGCGGAAATTGAGAAAACCTTCCATCACAATCTGACCCGCGAGTGTTCCGGTGAGCGTGGAATTTTGACCAGAAGCGAGAAGCGCCACGGCGAAGAGCACGCTGGCCGCACCCGTACCGAGAAGCGGGCTGAGGAGCCGAAACGCATCCTGAATTTCGGCGACATCCTGATGCCCGCTCCAGTGAAAGGCCGAGGCGGCCAGGACGAGAATGGCGGCATTGATGAAGAGCGCAAACATGAGCGCCGCGGTTGAATCGATCGTCCCGAACTTGATTGCCTCCCGCATCCCGTCGCCGGTCCGCTCAAACTTGCGAGTCTGCACAATGGAGGAATGCAGATATAGATTATGCGGCATGACGGTCGCGCCGATTATGCCGATTGCGACATAAAGCATCGCCGGATCGACGAGGATCTTCTTCTGTGGGACAAAGCCGGCAAGCACACCGGGCAGATGGGGTTTGGAAAGAAAAAGCTCGGAGGCGAAACAAAGGGCGATCGTAGCGATGAGGACGGTGACGATCGCTTCCACACGGCGAAACCCTTTGTGCTGGAGATAGAGGACCGCCAGCACATCCGCCGCGGTGATAAGACAGCCCCACACCAGGGGAATGCCAAAGAGCAACTGGAGGGCAATGGCCGAACCGACCACCTCCGCCAGGTCGCAGGCTGCGATCGCGACCTCGCAACCGAGCCAAAGAAAAATCACGGTCGGCTTTGAATAGTGATCGCGACAGGCCTGTGCCAAATCCCGTTCTGTGACTACGCCCAGCTTGATGCAAAGATGCTGCAGGAGAATCGCGATGAAATTGGAGATCAGGATGACGCAGAGCAGGGTATAGCCAAAGCGCGCTCCACCGGCCAGATCGGTCGCCCAATTCCCCGGATCCATGTAACCCACCGCGACGAGAAAACCCGGTCCGGAAAAGGCCGCCAGCTTCCGCCAGAAGGAAGCCTGCGGCGGCACGACGATGCTTCGGTGGGATTCGGGCAGGGAAACGAGATTGCTCTTCCGTCGCCAGGGACCGGGTGTCGGCGTTGACTGCTCTTGTTCCTCGATCAGGTTTAGCCGATTATACATCTCTAAGTTCCGGCTTAAACATGTAGCAGAGGCTACAAATTTAGCTTACGATTGTCAACGCCCGGTTCTTTTGCTTCGCTCATTGTTGTGTCGTCTGCCGCTGCCAGTTCAGTTCGGAAAAAATCTCCCACGCTTCCCCATCGCCATCCCCGTCGGACGCGCGAGGAACATTCGCAGGAGACGGCGCAGGATTACGTTGAAATTATCGCCGATCTTATCGGCACGACCGGCGAAGCACGCGTTATCGACCTGGCGCGAAGGCTCGGAGTCACGCACGTCACCGTCGCTCGCACTATTCAACGACTACAGCGCGAAGGCCTGGTCACGAATCGGCCTTACCGCTCTATTTTCCTCACGGCCAGCGGGAGCAAGTTGTCGAAGGAATCCCGGCGGCGGCACGAGATTGTCGTACAATTTCTCGAGTCGTTAGGCGTGCCCGCCCACGTCGCACACTCCGATGCGGAAGGAATTGAGCATCACGTCAGCGCCGAGACCTTGCGGGCTTTTGTCACGCATCTGCGAAAGTCAAAGCGGCCAGACAAGAGACCACTTCGTTAGCCGAGCCGAAAACGCAGTTCGCGAATCGTTCGTGCGCCGAAGCGCTGCTTTAGTTTGCGGAGAATCTCCGGTTTATTCACTCGCTCCAATTCGTAATGCAACGCGGGTTGTAAAACCTGCACGTAGAGCACGCCCTCGCGCAGTGAAACGGGACAGGAATGGGTCGCGTTGAATTCGCCGACGAGCGCCTGCCAGGCAGCCAAAACCTCTCGTTCCTGCAAACGTTCCTTCAGCCCGAGCTCTTTCATTATCCGGGGCAAAAGTTCCGCGGTCGATTGCGTGCGATCGGGTCGCGGCGGATTGAAAGACAAGCCTCGCCATTCGGCGATGACGGCGCGGCGAAGCGAAGGAGTCATGAGAATCGGTGAAGCGTGGGCCACCGATTCAATACTTCCTGCGCATATTGCTCGGCAAGATATTTAGCTCCGTCCGATATTTTGCCACCGTGCGGCGCGCGATCGGGATGCCGCGCTGACCGAGGATCTCCACGATTTCCTTGTCGCTTAAAGGCGCGCTGCCGGACTCGTTTTTTACCAGGCCGAGGATCGCCTCTTTCACACTCGTATTGCTCATCGCTTCGCCGCTCGAAGTTTGATAGCCCGGCGTGAAAAAATATTTCATCTCGAAAACACCCTGTGGTGTCGCCATATACTTGCCCGAAATGGCGCGGCTCACCGTCGTCTCGTGCACACCAACTGCGTCGGCGATTTGCACCATGGTCATCGGTTTCAGATGGGCCGTACCGCTTTCGAGAAATTCTTTCTGCCGCGCGACGATCTGGTGCGCGATGTTTGAGATCGTCTGCTGGCGCTGGTGAATCGATTTGATGAGAAATTTTCCGCTCCTGATTTTGTCGCGGATGTAGTCTTTCACGTCGCCCGCATTACCATCCTGCGCCATGATGTCTTTGTAGGTGTTACTGATGCGCAGATGCGGAATCTGTTCGCCGTTGAGGATGATCTGGTATTCACCCTGGATTTTTTCCACAGTGACGTCGGGCAGGACGTAATTTTGCGGCGCCTCGGCAAAAACCTGCCCGGGACGCGGGTCGAGTTGCGCAATGGAGTTGGCCGCTTTCTGCACCTGCTCGACTGTGAGTCCCATGCGGCGTGCGATCTCCGGGAATCGCCGCTTACCGAGATCGACCATATGGTCGGCCACGACCCGATACTCCAGGCTCTTTTCCCGTCCGTCGCGCTTTAGCTGAATGAGCAAACACTCACGCAAGTCGCGCGCGCCCACGCCCGGGGGATAGAAGCTCTGGATGAGCGTGAGCATGAGCTCGAAATCCTCCTGGGCGATACCCGTGTTCATTGCCATCTCTTCCGGAGTGGTTTGGAGAAAACCATTGTCATCGATGTTGCCGATGATGAGTTCGGCGGTCTTGCGATCGTCGCTGCTCAGCGCGGTCTGGTTGAGCTGACCCACGAGATGCTGTTGCAGCGTTTCCTGGGTCGCGATGGAATCGAAAAAGAATTGCCGCTTTTCTTCGTCCTCCCTCGAGCGGCCGCTGTAGCTGCTCGATTGTGCCATGTAATCGCGCCATTCATCATCCAGCTTGGCGAGCTGATCGAATTCCTCTTTGAAATTATCTGTGGGCTCGGCCTCGGTCGCCTGGCGTTCCTCCTCCGTCGTTGGTTCGCTCGTTTCTTCCAGCACCGGATTCGTTTCCATCTCCTGCTGGACGAGATTGCGCAGCTCGAGAAGCGGCGCCTGAAGGATGAGCAAACTTTGCTGGAGTTGCGGGGCAAGGACCTGCTGCAGAGAAAGATTCTGCGATTGATACATCCCTGGACCGGCCATATGGGCGAAGGGTAACGTCGAGCCCTCTGATCGCAAGCAGTTTTCGCGCCGCGCCCGTCGCGCTTCCACGCGGGAACGTGACTTGCTTCGTATCCGGAACGGAAGATTCCTTATGAAAAACATTATTCTCATTGGCATGCTGGTAGTTCTGGCCAGCTCAATCGGCGCCCAGGCGCCTGCGCCGATTACAAGCGATCAGCAACATTTGGATGCGCTCCTGCAACAGGTGCAGGCGCAACAGCGCCAGATCGCGGAGAACCAGGCAAACATCGATGCCAAGTTGGCGTCCCTGGCCGAAGCCATTCGTGTCGCGCGTATTTATGCCAGCCGGGGAGGTCACTAGAATGAAACTCGTCAGTTTGGCTCTGGTTGTCTTTCTTGGGGCGATGAACATGTCAGTCCGCGCGCAGACGCCCGCGCCGATTGTAGTTCAGGCTGCCACACCCGCTCAGGCCGCTACTGCGGTAGCTCCGCCCGCCTCAAATGTCACGGAGCCAGCGGCAGCAATTGGACTGCTTCAGGAGATGCAGGTGACCAACGCTGATGTGCTGAAGAAACAGGAGGCTGCTCTCGCCACCCTCGATGAGTTACAGAAGGCGGCTGAGGAGTTAAAAATCTTCAGCAAACGCGGCTAACGAGTCTGCCGATTCTGTTCCTCTCATCCTCCACCAAAAGCGTCGCTTTCCCTCGCATTGGCAGGGTGCAATTTGCCAGCAACCTGCTTAGGTTGCAGCCCCGTCCATCTCCGATGAATAACGAACTAAGCGCCGCTGAAGACATTGCTGCCGCCGCCGAGGCGCCGCACGCTCACCAAGGTTCGCCCATGACTGAGCTGGAACGCATTCGGCATTCCTGCGCCCACGTTTTGGCCACCGCCATTCTGCGGCTATGGCCGGAAGCGCAATTCGCTGCCGGGCCGCCGGTCGAGAACGGCTTCTATTACGACGTCGAGCTGGACCACCGCATTTCGCCGGAAGACTTCGAGAGAATCGAGGCTGAGATGAAAAAGGAGACCAAGGCCAATCATCCTTTTCAACGCAGCGTCGTGACTCGCGACGAAGCGATCGCGCTGGCAAAGCGCGGTGAGCTAGCCTCGTTAGGCACACGTGACCAGCCGTCGAAATTCAAGCTCGATATCGTCGAGAACATTCCACCGGATGAAGAAATCTCGCTCTATCGCAATGGCGATTTCCTTGACCTTTGCGCGGGGCCACACGTCATGCGCACTGGCAACATCGGTGCCTTTCGCCTGACGAACGTCGCCAGCGCCTACTACAAAGGGGACGAGCGGAACCCGCAGCTCCAACGCATCTATGGCACTGCCTTCAAGAACAAGACCCAGCTCGACGAATACTTCGCCATGCTGGAGGAAGCGAAGAAGCGCGACCATCGTAAGCTCGGGAAGGAGCTGGAGCTATTTACCTTCGATGACGATGTCGGTCCCGGTCTTCCGCTCTGGCTGCCGCGCGGCGCCGCAATCATCGAAGAGTTAGAGAAGCTGGCGAAGGAAACGGAGTTCGTTGCGGGTTATGAACGAGTTAGGACGACTAATCTGGCGCGAGAAAGCCTATATCTAAAGAGCGGGCACTTACCTTACTATGCGGAGTCCATGTTTCCGCCGATGGAGCTGGTTACGGAGGGCGCCGATGCAAGACGACCCATGCATCGCCCGGAGATGTTTCGGGAGTTGCTTGAAAAACCTCTAACTCGCGAAGCTTTGGATGATATTCTCGCCAAAGCGGAAGAGATACGGTCGGAGTTACCGACGGATCGCTATTACCTAAAAGCGATGAACTGCCCGCATCATCATAAGCTTTACGCCGCGTTACCACGGAGTTATCGCGACCTGCCGCTTCGCCTGGCCGAATATGGCTTTTGTCATCGATACGAGCAAAGTGGCGAACTCTTCGGCCTCATGCGGGTACGTTCCTTGCAGATGAACGACGCGCATATCTACTGCACTCCCGAGCAGTTCGAGAGTGAGTTCAATGCTGTCAATCAACTCTATCTCACCTACTTCAAGCTTTTTGGGATCGAGAGATACGTCATGCGTTTCTCGACTCATGAGCCGGCCAAGCTTGGACAGAAGTTCGTGGATGAGCCGGAGCTATGGAAGCAAACCGAAGATATGGTTCGGGGCGTCTTAAAACGCAGCGGTATCAATTACGTCGAAGTCCCTAACGAAGCCGCCTTCTACGGTCCGAAAATTGATGTCCAGGTCTGGAGCGCGATCGGACGCGAGTTTACCATCGCCACCAACCAGGTCGACTTTGCCCAGCCGAGACGTTTCGATCTGACCTACAAGGACAGGGATAACACGGATAAGACTCCGCTCTGTATCCATCGCGCACCGTTAGGCACTCACGAGCGGTTCATCGGGTTTCTGATCGAACATTACGCCGGTAACTTCCCGCTCTGGCTGAATCCTGAACAGGTTCGTATCCTTCCCATCGGCGATGAACCGGAACTCGTCAGTTATTCGCGTCAGATTCTGGATGAGCTGCGGGCTCGGCAAGTCCGCGCCACGCTCGACGATTCCAGTGACAAGATTAACGGCAAAATCCAGCGCGCCGAGCAGATGAAAGTCCACACCATGCTGGTTATCGGCAAGCGCGACCTGGAGGCCAGCGCGGTTAGCGTTCGCGTGCACGGAAAAGGCAACCTTGGCGCGAGGCCAAGAGACGAAGTCATCGCCAACATTCTTCTCGCGATTCAGCAACGATCTTCCGAGATGACTGTGAAAGCCTAAGTCGTTACTGCGACTTGGCCCAAATCGCGGTGCGACCGAGAAACGGCATCCCGAGAATGAAGCCGCGCAGGGTGAGCTTGTCGCCTTCGAAGGTGACTCGGCAATCGTAGGTCTTACCGTTCTTTGGATCGTAGATGCGTCCGCCTTTGTAACTATTTGGGTCGTCGGTTTTGTGCAGGGCGTGCAGGATAACGAGTCCGAGGGTAGGACGATCGCGTTGGGTTGGATCGGGATTATTCTTGTCCACCTTTGGTTTGCCCTCGACATTCGGTTCCTTGAGCCAGACGATTTTTGCCTCGAAACTGGAGCCTTCCTGATAAATCTCCACTTTGGCGTCGCCCTCCTGGTTTAACCAAAGGCCGCAAAGTTGATCTCGCGGCGCGTCGGCCGCGACAAGTAACAGCCCGAGCAAGCCAGCAATAACTTTCGCGTAGCGCATTGGGCAGCGTTAAACGCGAATGCCAGTGTGCCGCAAGCATGACTTGCTTAGCCTGACGAACGCAAACCCCGTGGTCATGCGTTCAGAATTCGCCCTGAAAAACGAGGGAGCCGTAAGGTGCGCCCTCCTCGTAGTGATAACGCACCTCCGTGCGATGGAAATCGAACTGCCGATAAGGCGCGTATCCGCCTTCGAGAGTAAAGGTGAGCGCAGAATTAATTTTCCAGGAAAGGCCCGCCCCGGCGCGCACTTCTTCATAGCTTAGCCAGGCGTTGTTGAGAGCGGTATCGCCATGGCTGTCGCCGAAGTGATCATCGACCCGGAAAGTGTTGGCCTTGATGTTAGCTCCGGCGTAGAGCGTGGCGCTGCGGCTCAATTCGTATTCGAGTCGCGGCGCAGGCAGGACGGCGTTCAAGACCCATTGCGGGGCAAACTTCCAGCGAATCCCACCGCCGGGCAAAACCGGATAATGGCCTTGCAGGTTTACCCCAATGCCGAGCACAAGTTGCAGTTCCGGACTGTAAATGTAGGTGCCGCCAAGAATGAAAGGGACGTTAAAGGAATCGCCGTCGAGATGGTTAAAGGTCGTGCCATAAAAACCAGGCTGAGCTTCGAAGCGAACAAGGATCGAATCGGAAAATTTTGTGTCGAGCCCAACGACAGAATTGGTCGCCTGCAAAGTGTTCGGTAACTGCTGACCGCCATCGGGGAAGCCAAACGAATAGCGTTCCCATTGCGCCCCAAGGCGCAAAATTCCAAAGCTGACGCGCGGCGCGTAAACGAAAAGGAGGTTGGAGTAGTATTCGTCGAAATTGTTGACAGCGCGCTGGCCGCGGGCCACGTCGGCCCCGCCAAGATAAGCCTGTTCGATGGCAAACTCGGCCGAGAATCGATAAGGCTCCTCCACCACCGGTTCGTTAGGCGGCGTCGCAGATTGTTTGTCTTCGCCGGCGAAAAGTGAGAGCGCCAGCGCACTGCAGAGCAAATCGAGCAGGATGAAAAGGCGTAATGTCATCGTGAAGCTTCGCGTTGAACGATGGTAGCGGCCTTCAAAATATCCTTGCGCATTGCCGACTCGGAAGCGAGACGCTCGACCCCGTGAAGGTCGCCTAACGAGTTGGCGGAAATGAAATCGCCCCGCCAGATGAGAGTGGCAGCGCGCCCGCCGAGATCGATGGGCCAGAGCTGGTAAAGAGTCAGTGCGACGTTGTAGCCGCCGCTTGCATAATAGAGGCCGTCGGCGATTTGCGCGCCGCCGCCGGAAGTCGAGCGGGTGTAAGAAGCACCGAGGGTGAGCACACCATCGCTTTCGACCTGCAGCAGCTCCCAATAAAGATCGGGTCGGAGTGAACCTTTGCCGCCGATGAGACCGGTGTTGCCGAGAAATCCGCCAAACTGGCGATTGACCTTGGGTTGCTGCCTAACGAGCGCGGAAAATTCCTGTCCCGGCTGAATCGGATTGCGCGTGTGACTGTAGGGGGCTTCACCCGCCGCCCCGCGCGCCACGAAATCCTGGGCGCGTTTCGCGAGCAGATTTGTCCAAAAGGCAAAAACAGGTTGGCCGTTGGAATACTTCTGAGCTTCGTCCTGGCTAATCTGGAGTTCTGGCGACATTTTCTTCGTCGCCTGGCTCAATGACTCGACTGCGCCATTGTTAGGCGGATTGGTCAGCCCGGAAAAGTTTGACGCGGTTGGCGAGGCCGGCAGATCGGAATGGAGAAACACTTTGAGCTCGCGATGTTCGGTCGGGCTAAATTGCTTCATCCGAGCCATGACCTGCGCGGGCGGCTTCGGAACGACGAAACAACTCTGGGAGGAAAGGTAGCGTGCTGTGCTCATCGGCGCGCCGGTCGCGGTTTTAATCTGGCCTTTCGCCAGCTCGGCGAGATCGATTTTGCCGAAGACGGAAAACTCCGCCATTTCTGTGACCGCATCGGCGGCGCGCCCGACGAGCGGCCAGGTAAGAAGCAAGGCGATGACGAACAGGAGAGAGCGTTGCCGGATCAACTTCATATGCAAAGGAAAACGCGCCTAACGAAAGACACAGTCGTGTTCCCCCAAGTCTTGAGCGAATGTGTCGCCTGTCAACGAGAAGCAATGATGCGGTCTTGCAAAGGCGACGCTTTTTCCTAGGGAGAGACCGAATGGATATCGGGAGACGTTTCCTTTTCGAATGAGCGACACGATCATTTGCCTCGATGGCCTAACGAAAACCTACGGAGATTTGGAGGCAGTGCGCGATCTCTCCTTTCGGATCCATCGTGGAGAAATTTTTGGTTTTCTGGGCGCGAATGGGGCGGGCAAGACGACCACCATGAGGATGCTTTGCGGGCTGGTGCGACCGACCGCAGGCGAGGCGACGATCGATGGCCTGGATGTCTGGCGCCAGCGTTATGTGGTGCGGTCCAAGTTTGGTTACATGGCACAGAGGTTCAGTCTTTATCGGGACCTGACGGTGCTGGAGAACATCCGTTTCTTCGCCGGCGCCTATCATGTCCCGCCTAACGAAGTCCTGAAACGAATCGCGCGTATCCTCGAGCAGATCGATCTAAGAGCAAAACGCGATGTAGCGGCGGGAAGTCTTTCTGGCGGGATGCGCCAGCTGCTTGCTCTGGGTTGTGCGCTAGTGCACCAGCCGCCACTGCTTTTTCTCGACGAACCAACGTCCGGCCTCGATCCCGTGCACCGCCAACAAATGTGGGATCTGCTTTACGAACTGAGCAGCAGCGGGATTACCATTTTCGTAACCACTCACTATATGGACGAGGCGGCGCGCTGTACCGAAGTGGGATTTTTGCATGAGGGCCGGCTGCTGGCGAAGGCGCCGCCCCGCGCGCTCAAGGGAACCTTTAAGGCAAAGGTGCTCGAGCTCGACGCCAAACCGGCGATGCACGCACTGATTAAGCTGCGAGAAATCCCGGGCGTACTCGGGGTCTCGCTGCGCAGCGGAAGTCTGCGCGTTTATGCGCCGGAAGCTGAAAGGCTTCTCGCGGAATGGCAGCGGGAATGGCCGTTTCCCGAGATCCAATTGCTCGGCGCTCGCTGGGGCGAGCCCGACATGGAAGATGTTTTTACGGCTTACTCGCAAGGTTACCACGCCATGCTCAATCCAGGAGCCATCCAGTGAGCGTACGAGACCCTTTGCAGGCGATCGGGAGCGTGGCGGTAAAGGAATTTATCCACATTTATCGCGACTGGCGCATTCTCGTCCTGCTGCTTATTCTGCCCCCCGTTTTCACTCTGATTTTCGGCCACGCCTTCGAACAGACGAGTGCGACTGATGTGCCGGCGCTCCTGGAAAATCGGGATCATTCCCCGGAGAGCGATGAGTTTGTCAGGCACCTGCAGGCCGGCTCTACCTTCCGCTGGAAGATGAAACAAAAAATCAGTGGAAACCCGGATCTCTTGCGTGAGCAGGTCCAGGCTGCACTGGTGATTCCTTCCGGTTGGGGCGCGAGCTTGAAGAATGGCGATCCGATTGCACTCCCGCTTTATCTGGATGGCAGCGACACAAACACGGCTAGCGAGCTGGAAGGTCGCGTGCAGGAAAGCCTGGCTGATTTCCAGAAGAAACAGATCGATAACACCGTGGAGAATTTGCCGGACGAGGTGATTGAGCTGGGGAAGAAATTACCGATCGAGGTGCGCAAGCAGTTTGTCTCCGCCATGACCCAGTGGGGCCTGCAGGCTCACGTGCTCTACAACCCGCAGCAGCGCTTTATCGAATATGTCGTGCCGGGCGTGATCGGAATCATTTTGCAATTACTCACCGTCACACTCACCGCCTGCACGATTGCGCGCGAACTGGAGGCAGGCACACTCTATCAGCTGATGGTGACTTCGCTGCGTCGAGGCGAGATTGTCATTGGAAAGCTCCTCCCCTATCTCGCAATTTCGATTCTGCTCATTCTCGTGGTCATCGTCGTGGCGGGCTGGCATTTTCACGTGCCCTTTCACCGGCCGTTTGCCCTCGGGGTGATTTGCCTGCTCTTTTTGCTTTGCTCGTTAGGGCTGGGTTTGCTCATCTCCGCGTTTTCGCGCACCCAAACTCAGGCGATTCAGCTCTCAGTTTTCTTTCTCTTGCCAATATTTGTGCTTTCAGGTGCGTTCGCTCCGCTGGAACGCTTGCCGAAAGCCATCGGTTACCTCGCCGAATGTTTTCCGCTGACGCATTTTTGCCGTGCTTTTCGGCTGGTGAACCTTTATCGGGCTGGGCCGGAATTTTATGGAGGAGATTTGCTTTTCCTCTTTCTCGGCGCGGCGCTGACCTTTTTCGGCGCGGCGCTCTTACTCAAGCGAATTCACGAATAGCGAGGTGTCTAACGATGCTTTTCGATCTCAGCGCGAAACTCCTTAATTGTCCGCACCGCCTCCGCCGCTTGAAGTTTGCCTGCCACGAATCGATCGGCTCCGCCGAGGTAACTGCGAAACAGCGCTGAGACAAAACTGGCCTGCCAGACAAGTGTACCGTTCTCGACCGGCCAAAGCTGGTAAAGATCGATCGACATAAAGTAGGTATCGGAAGGGTAATAAACGCAGTCGATGAGTTGCCAGGAGTTATCTGCCTTCTGAGCCGCAAAGAGACCGAGCTGCAAAGTCGTGTGCCCGTGTACCACGTAGGCCTCCCAATAGGGAACCGCTTCGCTGGCCGGGTTGCCCTCAGCCGTCAAAGGGCGCGAGTTAATGATCGGTTCAAAATGCTTCGCCGTCTTGGGGGCAAGGCTGAGGAGCCCGCGAAATTCGCTTAGCGGCGAAATCTTTTCACTGCTCCAATAAGGTGGCACTGCGGCCAGGCCGCCGTGCGCGAAGGCAGCAGCGCGACCATGCAAGATTTCCTGCCAGGCGGTGTCGCCATCTTTCCCGTGGACGAGGGCTATTTCCTCGTTCGTGAGATGAAGATCGCGGGTAGAAGAGTCGCGACGGATTTCCGCCGTACGATCGAGCAGCCATTTATCGTTAGGCGAATTAGCCTGCAGATGGAGCGTCTTGAAATCGGCCACGCTGCCGGGGAGAGCGAACTCGCGATAAAGGCGAACCTCGGGATCCTGATGTTTTACCGGGTCCCAATGGAGCAGGGCGTTGCCCACCGTGGCGAGCGGAGCACGAACGAAATAGCTCGATTGGAGATGAACGCCACGCGGAAAATCGCCTAACGAGCCACGCTCAACCACGATTTCTCCCTGTTTCAGCCGCGCCAGGTCGAGCGGCGGGAGATAGGAAAGCGATTGGACTTGCTCCAGGGGCGTAACCGCCCACAGGGTGGGGAGCAGGGACGTAAGAACAAGGAAAACGGCAATCGTTCTACCTAACGAACTTTTCACCTCTTCGGCGTGAGCCTTTTTAGAATGCGAGTTTTAGTGTGAGCCTGATGTACGGTGAGGGATCGGTTCGATAGGTTTCACCAGCACGATCAAAGTCGAATTCGCGCTGGATGGAATAACCGGCCCCAAAGTCGAGTGAGGATAATTTGCTCAGGTCGTAGCTGAATCCGACCCCGACTCGATAATCAACAAAATCCACCTGAGTGCCATTCAGTTTGGCGGGCTGAATCCCCGGGTTGCGATCGGTCCGATAAGACCCGCCGACCAACTCTCCGCCGAGGTAAAGATCGAGCTTGTCGCTTACCGAGTAGACGATTTTGGGGTCGGGCAGCGTACCCATGAAACGTAGTTTCTCGTTCGGGATCCAGATAACTCCTGCGAGCGGCCAAACTGGAAGGCCGCCATGGAGGAAGGCCGCGTAGGCTCCGAGAAAAACGTAGAACTTCTTGTCTTGGACGACAAAAATTCGGCCAAGCGAGATTGGCATGTCGAAGGAAGAGATGCCGATGTCGTTCTGCGTATAGAAGCCGGGGCGTATTGAGATGAAAGCGCCGACATCGCTCCCTTTCATCACTTCGATTCCGAAGACGCCGGCGTAAGACTGAAGATGGTTAGGCACCGGAGAGTTGGTGCTGCCGAAATCGAAACGATCATACGCAAGGCCGAGGTGAATGTAAAAATCGCCGCTGAGGTGAATGCGATGACCGTACTCGATTTCGTTTTGGATCTCGTCCTGTTTTCCGTGGCTGCCGCCATGGTTTAAATCGCTTTCGAAGACATAACCCGAGTCAATGTTAAACACATCAAGTGGGACATATTCTTCGCTCGCCGGCGCACTCATGGCGACGGTACTTTCTACCGGTCCTGCCAGGGTAAGCGGGAGAGTGTAAAAACATGTCAGGACGACCGCCAGGCGAAAGACGTTTTTCATGGAGTTGGCTTCTTAGCTCAGG
Organism: uncultured Verrucomicrobiae bacterium; assembly: GCA_963801255.1. Classification (GTDB taxonomy): domain Bacteria; phylum Verrucomicrobiota; class Verrucomicrobiia; order Chthoniobacterales; family UBA10450; genus JAICXG01. The sequence continues at coordinate 216,364 of CAWDEC010000019.1, forward strand.
GAATCGTGCGCCCAAAGGCGAACGGGTGTGTGCAAAAGGGTGGAAGAGGGTCGTTTCGTTTAAACGACGGCAGAAATTGGCTTGGAACAATAACCTTGTCGCGCGCTTATACGGGCTGGCGCTCGGCGGGTCGAACACTTTCCTGATTGTTGCGAGTCGCGACCATTCGCTCCCGCCGTTCGGCAGCTTCCTTCATTTCGCGGGAAAGTTTTTCGACGCGCTGCCGCATCACTTTTCCAGCTTTGAATTTCACCGTTGCGCGAGGAGGAATGACAAAGCTGCTTCCGGGTTGATTCGGGTTGCGCCCAACGCGGGGCTTTGTCAGGCGCGGCTGAAACACGCCAAAGTTGCGCAACTCGACGGCCACGTTGCGCGCCAGGCTATCGGTGATCTGGTCCAAAGTTCGCTGAACGACATCAAACACCTGATGCTGGACCATCCCAGTTTGGTTACTGATCGACACGACAATGTCGCGTTTTGTGAGCTTGCTCATTTACAGGGAATCGTTCGCCGACCCGATGCTGAGCGGGCGATAAACGCAAAATCTTTTACCGCGTCCATCGTAAAAGCAACGATAGCAGACTCTCGTGCCGCATGGGACCGTTTCGTCAGTCGTTAGCGGACCGCGGGCTTTCGCCCAAAAAGATGCGCCAGCGCATCCGCCCAAGCGCTTCTCCCAATCAAGGCCTTGCGCGCGGCTTCAATTGTCCTGCAAGAGGCCGAGTTTCGTGAAAACGAAGTTCCAATTCGATTCCAACCGGCGCGTCTTTTCGTCAAGTCTGGAGGTCGTCGGCGCAGCTTATTTGCGCCATTTTCGCGGCAACCGGGGCGCAGCGTAAGACTCGGGCGCCACCTCGTGTGCTGTGCGAAAATGCACCTTGGCAAACTGCCGGAGTGCAGAAGGTCCCGCTTGCTCAACAATACGTCGCGCCGTTTCCTTGATCGGTGTGGAAACGCCTCGTCCGAGAGGCAGACCAAGACGTTTGCCGGCTCGCTCGAGCCAATCGATGAATGTTTCCCGCGCCAGAATGGAAGCGGCGGCGACTGCTATGTCGGATTCCGCCTTCGTCCGTTGCTCGAGGCGAATTTGTTGACCGTGCTGCAAAAGCGCTCTTTCGATCACGCTGGCATCAGCAAACTTATCCGAGAGCGCCCGGCCACAGTCCGGTTTTTTCTCGAGCAGATTTTCGATAACTCGCGCATGTCCCCAGCCCAGCAAACTGTTGAGGTTGGCAAACTTTTCGTAGAGGTCGTTGTAGCGCTCGGGCCCGATGAGGACTACGTCGAAAACAACGCCGGTTGTCTGCCGAATCGTCTTTGCCAGTTCGTGGATTCGCGCGTCGGAACCGATTCGTTTGCTGTCCTGAATTCCGCCATCGATAAAGGCGCGTGCGACCGCACGATCCGTGAACACGCCCGCAATGACCAAGGGTCCAAAAAAATCGCCTTTGCCGCTTTCGTCGATCCCGAAGTGCGGATCAAACATTTCCGGGGTGTGCACCTCTTCATAACCGAGACGCGCTTCCCCTAGGATCTTTGGCTCCAGTTCGAAGCTCACGAAGTCCTCTATGCCGCGACCTTGAAGGAGAAGTTTGGGGCCTTTCTCGTAAACCGCCACGCTCAACTTGTTCTTTTGGGCGAAGAAGAGGGTGTAAGGGCGATCAGAAAATTCGAAGCCTTGCTCCTCGAGCAGTCGCCGTAGCATGTCCACCTGGGTCGCGTTGAGCACGATTGTATAGGAATTGAGCGGCGGCGCGGACATAACTCTTCTGAAAAGAACATCGCCCTCAGCGACCGGCGAGCAATTTCGCCGGTCGATTTACCTATCGATTTATGGACGAATCGAGACCAGGACCGCAGACGAGTGTTTGCTCGCGCCAGAAACGCGAGCACAAAGCAGACTGACGGTCAGGCGGGAATCAGGTAGAAAGACTACCCGATCACATCATTTTCCTCACCGACCAACAATAAGCGGCAGAAACAATTGGCGTCGGCAGAAGTATCGGCCGATTTCAGTGCGACGAGGCTTGGGCGTTTTCCGATTTTCTGGCGATCAAGTCGCCGAGGCTGCGCAAGGTGGTGAAGTTTTCTGCGACCAGCTCTTCGTCTTCAACGCGAATCCCACAATCGCTCTCCATGAAGGAGACCAGCCGAATCAACCCAAGCGAGTCGATTTGTAGCGGTTCGTTCGGATCGCTTACGGGCGGAAGAGGAGCTCGGCTCTCGTTGATGTAGTCGCGCAGTTTCTGTGGTATTTCCATGGAACAACAATCTTAAGATATCCTTTAGGCGTTGGCTAGTTCCTCGTTCGACGCAGTCGCTTCCTTGAGCCACTGCTCCGTGCCTGCGACCGGCGAACTTGGTTCCCACAACGGCGCCCGTTCCGGATGATAGCGTGATCCGATCGGGATCGAATAATCATCCTGATGATTGTAATCCCGTGCCCGGTTCAGCATTTTCCGGAAAGCGATGATCGCCGGCGACGGCTGATGTTCCGTCTCGTAAATACGACCGGCAAAAGCATCGATCAGCAGCTCGCGATAGCGCTGGTGAACGAAAGTGGCAAAGGCGAAGGGCTGTTCCCAAAAGAGATCGACCATGTCTTCCAGGCAATCAGTCCCCTTTTCGATGAAGCGCTGATAATCCTCGAACGGGTTAGCTTTGTCGCGCCCTTTGCCTTGCAGGTAGGCGATGACATGCGGCACAGCAAACTCCGCTTCGCGCAAAGTGGCGGATAGGCCAAACGAGAAAATTGGATCGATGAAGCGATGCGCATCGCCAATGCAGATAAAGCCCTTGCCGCAAAAACCGCGCACTTGGAACGAATAGTTTGGAATCACGTGCACCTTCTCGACGTACTCGATGTTCTGAGTGCGGCGGGTAAGTTCTGGATTGATTTGGTGCAAGTACTCTCGGAAAAATTCGTCCGGTGTCTGCTTGCGGGCACTAAACTCCGCCGTCGGCACTACAATACCGAGACTAACGACCTCTTTGTCGATGGGAATAAACCAACCCCAGTGATATTTTTTCTTGTAGAATATGAGTGTGTTGTCCTTCGCGTTTTCCCCAGAGGTCTCAGCGTCACGGACCGCGCCTTTAACATGAGCGAAAAAGGCGACCTGCTTGTCATAACTGCCAACATACTTCGGACCCGTCACGCGCTGGTTGGCGAGAAAGGTCGCCATGCCCGAACAATCGAGCACGACCTGTGCTTCGATATTTTCCGTTGAGCCGTCGGCTTTGCGAATTGTTGCGCCGCAAACAGCCCCCTCGGGTGTTTGCAAGACTTTCACCGCCGTGCCGCGAACCAAGGTCGCGCCTCGCTTCGCTGCCTCGTCCAGCATCATTCCGTCGAAATCGCTCCGGCGTACCTGCCACGTAAAGGTCGGCTGCAACTGCCAGTTTTCGTCGCGACGAGAGACGGGGATATACCAGCTGCTGGTGCCAAAAACGCGCACGCCGTGCTTCATCGGGTATTCCCGTTTTTCCATTGCCTCGGCCAAACCGAGTCGTCGCACAAGCGCCCCGGCTTCGCCGGTCATCGATTCGCCAATATGAAAGCGGGGAAACTCCTCCTGCTCGACAATAATCGGTTTTATTCCTTCTTTGATTAAAAGCATCGCCGCAGCCGATCCGCCGGGACCGCCGCCGATGATGAGCACGTCTGTCGTCATTTTAGATGTGGTAAGTTGAGTTGTTCTCTAGCGCAGCGCTCGAGACTTTCCGTCCAGTCTCCAGCGCCTTGGATACCTCATCAAAGAGGCGAAAAACGTGGACACTCCAGCCTGCCTAACGCCTCCTTGGAAGACCAAGTGTCGATACTGAAAGATCGAAGGCGGCTTGTAAAGATATAATTCGCCTGAAGGCTAAATGTCAGTTTCGTAATGAAAATGCCCTAAAGAGAGCAAGTTCTCTCAGCCAGAACGGGATAGTCGAGTTACTACGCCGCGAGGCGGCCAGGAAATACTCTTGACGATTTTGTCTCGCCTCTGCTTCGAGCCACGAATTGTTCGCTGGCGAAAGTATTCGCCACTCGCGCCTGTCGCCGGAAGCCGCTCGGCGTTGTGCCGACGCGTCGCTCAAACGCACGGCGAAAGGCGTCTGAACTATTGAAGCCGACACTTTCGGCGACGCTTTCGACACTGGCGCGCAGTGCCAGCAACCGGCGTCTTGCTTCACTCAAGCGCAGCTCCTCGACGAAACCCGCCGGGGTGCACTGGAACACTTGTTTAAAGACTCGGCTGAAATGGCGCGGGCAAAGGCAGGCTCGTTCCGCCAAGGCTTCCACCGTTAGCTTTTCGTTCAGATGACTAAGAATCCAAGCCGGTAGATCGCTTACGCGCTCATTCGGATCCGATTGATAATTAGCGACCTCGAAATTCTCGCCAGCTTCGCCAGGTGGGCGCAGGCGCATCACCAACTCCCGTGCGACCGAGCGCGCGGTTTGGTTTCCCCAATCCTCTGCGATCATGGCGAGTGTCATTTCCACGCCCGCGTTCCCGCCACCGGACGTATAAAACTTGTCGTCCTTCAAAAAGGCCGCCGAGACACTGACGCGCAGGTTCGGGAAACGTCGCGCCACATCCTGTGCGAAACGCCAATGCGTCGTGACATTGCGTCCTTCAAGCAGCCCGCTTTGCGCCAGTGCATAGATACCGGTAGAGACCGAGGCAATGCGGCGACTATGACCCGCGCGCTCGGCCAGCCACGCTCCCACCAGACGCATCGTCTCGAGTTGCCGCAATCCTTTTCCACCCGGGACGAGAATGGTGTCGAGGTGGCCTGCGCAAGCCAATGTCGCCTCCGCCTTGAAAAGCAGGCCCGACTCGGAGGCGAATGTTTTGCTCGTTAGGCCGAGAAGAATCGTCTGATAACATGGCGTCTCGTTTGATTCTCCGGCCTGGCGGGCGTTGGCAAAGGCCTCGAGAGGTCCTGTGATATCCAACGCCGCCACGCCGTCGAACCCAACTAATCCAACCACCTTTGGAGCCAGTTCTCCCGGGAATCTTGCGAAATGAGTCATGACCCTTCGCCTCCCCGGGATTCTTCTGGCATGGGAAATAACCGTTCCACATCCTGTAAAGCAACAATCGCCGCCAAAATGGCTCAGGAAATTCGAAAAACGGAAAACGCCGAAGCCAGCACGGTCTCTTCGGCACGACCTCCGCGTTCCTATTTTGGCGGGACCTACTCCAGCTCGATCGGCCTGGCGGCCTGGGCTGCGAGCTGATCGAAACGCGGATCACTGCGCATGACGTCCCAGGAGGGATCAAACTTTAACTCGCCATAACTGGGACTGCCCGGCTGCTTCACCAGGGCAGAGAGCTGAACGATCACTGCGTCCTTGTTTCCCAGCCAGGCTTGCACCTGCGCTTGCATCGCCGCGAAACCGGGTCCTTCGGTCGCATCCCGCCATACCGGTACCAGCTGCACCGCGCGCTGCGCTGTCTGCAAGGCTTCGTCGGCATGACCCAGTCCTGCATAGGCCCAAGCCAGGTTTATCACGGCGAGGGCATCCTCCGGGCGCTTCTGAACTATTTGCTCCAGCTCGTTTGAGGCCTTTCCGAAGATCTCTTCGGCCTTCTCACGATCTCCTTTTGCGCGATAGATAGCTCCTTCGAAGAGATCAAGACCATGATTCGGCGGCTGCATGGGACTCTTCCTTGCCGTCTCAAGATATTGCAAAGCCCGGTCGAAGTCGCGCAGGTAAAATGCCGCTCGCGCCAGTCCGTAATATTTCTGATCGCTTTCTCCTGGCGCTTGACTTAGACAGGTCTCAGCCCGTTTTAATTCACCTCGGGCAAACATGCTCTCAGCCTTAAGAGACCAGAACGGCGTTGCCCTTGCCGGCATCTGGTTGATGGCGCGTTGAGCCCGTTCCTCGGCCTCAGGGTATCGCCGCAACGACATATAGGTCTGGATAACTTCCGTCGCGATGAAAGGATCATGCGGATCCAGTTCCCAGGCTTTTTCCCCGTCGCGCAGCGATTCTTTCCAGTGTCCCAACCGCCGTTCTGTGAGAGCCATTAAGTCAAAGAATTTGGATTGATTGGAAGGCGAGGCTGGAGCGGACGTTAATTCTTTCTGAGCTTTCTCGTAATCGCGCAAGCCATTGTAATAATATTGCGCTTGCGCCAGGTGACTCTCTGGTAACTCCGGCGCGAGACGCAAAGCTGTTTCCGCTGCCACTCGGGCTCGTTCCAGTCTTACAGGCGACCGATCGTCGCCAAAGCGATACATATAAAGATTGGCGTCCGTGAGCAGGCAGTAGGCAAGGGCAAAGTTTGGGTCCAACGCTGTAGCCTGATGAAGCAACTTTATGGTTTCATCATAGTCGTACTGCACGAAGGTTTCCCGGGCACGTAAGTATAAGTCGTAAGCCGCCATGCTTGTTGTTGGCCGGCTTTCTATCGCCGCTTTCTCACTCGGCGAGAGCTTTCCTTTTAGCTGGGTAACGATGGCCTGGGAGAGGGCGCTTTGTAGCGCGAAAAGATCATCCATCTTACGGTCGTACTGCTGTGCCCACACCTGGGTATCGGAACGGGTGTCAATCAGTTGCGCGTTGACCCGGATGCGGTCGCCTAGTTTGCGCACACTGCCTTCCAAGACGTAAGCGACACCTAGCGTTTGACCAATCTCGTGAATGTTGCGCGTTCCCTTTCGATAGGGGGCTACGCCGGTGCGGCTAATAACCTTAAAATCGGTCACGGTGGCAAGATCTGTCAAAATATCGTCTTGCACTCCGTCAGCGAAATAGCCGGAGCCAGTCGGCGCACTGAAATCATCGAAGGGCAAAACGGCTATACTTTTTTCTGGAATATTAACTCCCGACTTCGACTGCGGTGTTGTGACCGTCTTCGGCAGGCCGCGATGACCAAGGAGCGCGACCGTCGCGCCGATGAGGGCGAGGATCACGAGTAGCACTGCTGCCGTTCTCCAGGCAGTAAGCGTGTCACGACCGGCGAGACGCCGAATCCGATATATGAACCTGTCCGGACGCGCTTCAATCGCTGTGCCCGCAAGGTAATGGTGAATATCCTCCGCCAGTCTCTTCACCGATGGGTAACGGTCGGCCGGGTTCTTGCGCATGGCGCGAAGGACGATCGCGTCAAGATCTCCACGTAAGAGTCGTCGTAGCTTCGGATCCTCGACGGCCAAACTTGGCGGCGCCGGATCTTTTTCTGAAACCACCCTTACCACTTCATCCAGATTCGGATTGCGAGTGTCAAAGACATGCGGATGTTTGTTGGTGAGAATCTCATAGAGCAAAGCGCCCAGAGCATAAACATCGCTTGCTGTTGTGACCTCTTCGCCGCGTGCCTGCTCGGGTGAGGCCGAGATAGGCGTTAGCCGCTGTTGTCCAGCGACTGTCATTGCTATTGGATGCTCTCCGAGTAGTTTGGCAATACCAAAGTCGAGTAACTTGGGTTCCCCATTCTCGTTAACCAGGATATTACTTCGCTTGAGATCGCGATGGACTACGCGCCCGCGATGAGCAGCTTCGACGGCCGCACATATCTTGAGAAATAGCTCCAGCCGCTGCGGAATAGTGAGCTCATGTTCCTCGATATAAGAGGTGACGGCGGTTCCGGAAACATACTCCATGACGAAGTAGGGCATTCCGTCGTCCGTCATGCCGGCGTCAAAGAGCGTAGCAATGTTGGGATGTTCGAGGGATGCGAGCACTTCGCGCTCCGCTCGAAAACGGGCCAGAAGCTCCACCGTGTTGCTTTCACTTGGCTTTAGCACTTTGATGGCAACTTGCTTTTCAAAATAGCCATCTGCTCGTGCTGCCAGGTAGACCGCACCCATTCCACCCCGCCCTAACTCTCGCACGATGACATAGGCGCCAATGCGCCGTCCAGTCATCGAGTTAGACCCGCGCCGCAAGGCAGCGGCGGCGATCGAAGCGCATTCCTCCAGGTTATCAAGCTTATCCGTAAGAGTGACGTCCCCTTGGAGGAACGACTCCGCTTCGCGAAGCAGCCCTTCGTCTTCTGCGCAAACCCGGGTCAGCATCGCCGTCCGGGCTGCGGGAGAATCCTCTTCCAAGGCGTCGGCAATGATCTCCTTAAGTCGCTGCCAGCGTTCTTGATTCATGAGTCAGGTTGTGGTCGAGAAAACATCGCGTATCAACGTTAATAATAGGAAGCAGCTAGCTCGCTTCCGAAAGGGTCTTGCGCAACCACAGTTTTGCCACCGACCATTCCCGCTTCACGGTTGCCGGCGAGACATGGAGAAGCTCCGCAATTTCTTCAATCGTTAGCCCCCCGAAAAAACGCAACTCCACGATCTGCGCCTGCCGCGGGTCAAAGGTTTCGAGTTGCCGCAGAGAGTCATTGACCGCTGTAACATCGATCTGGTGGCGCTCATAGAATTCGAGCATCAACTCCATGGGGTCTCCGCCGCCGCGCTTGATGCGATTCCGAGCGACGGCGTAGTTCGTCAGAGTCTGCCGCATGAGGCGCGCGAAAATTCCAATAAAGTGCGCCGGATTTTGCCACTCAAGGTTCGGCTGGGCGGCAAGGCGAAGATAGGCCTCATGCACCAGGGCGGTGCGCTGCAGGGTGTGGTCCGGTCGCTCATTGCGGAGGTAACCTCCGGCAAGCAGGCGCAGCTCCTCATAAACGAGTGGCAGGATTGCTTCTATGGCTTCCCGGCCACCTTTGGCGTTCGTCGTCGTCTCGCAATTCGTCTCTGCCCGTCTCTGCGGCCCCGCTTGGCTTTCGCTCGATATTTCTTTGCCCGATCTCATCAGGAAGACCGCGATTCGTCGCTTACAACTTGCACCAGGCTTAATGCAAACGATTGCCCATTGCTCATTGTAAACCAACTGAAACCAAATGCGAAACCTGGCAACTGCCATGCGGTACAGGGCATGGAAGTGCACAGCACTCATCCACTTCACCGGGACCGCAAATGTAGTTCCGATCATGAAAAGATTTCGAGTGAACGCTGCCTCGATGGGCAATTTAAAATAAAAGGATTGCAATTGTTACCCCAACGGTTCGTGAACATCAGGCTCGGCTTTCTGACTGACCTCCCCCAAGGCGACTGCCTCACAAAAGAGGAAACGGCGCGCCGAGACTCGGTCATCCTCAGCAGCGCCGCTCTTTAGGTAGGATGGAAGGTTACGCTCAGCTCCTTACTCCCAGCGCCTAGAACTTTTTCGAGACCTCGAAATAAACAAAGCGTCCAAACGGATCATAGATCGAGAGGTCGGTATTACTGTTAGCGCCGGCTACAAAAGGCGGCTGGCGGTCAAAGATATTGTTGCAACCGACCGCCACGGTAAGTCCATCCAGCAGATGATTGAATGGGCTGACCTTTTCCGGCTCGGCATTTCCTCCAGCGCCGGCAACCACGTTGGCGGAATCTTTGCCGTCTTTCGAATAACCGGCAGGCGGCGCGCTGGGCGCCGGTTTGACGTGAAACTGATATTCCAGACGTCCATCGACCGCGAAGTAATCGCCGATCTTCTGAAAATTGCCCTGATTTTCCGTTTCAGCATCGTGCCCGATGGCGTTAATCAGTCCCGGGATATAGTTGGCGTTCAAGCTCAAACTGGCTCCCTGATAGCTATAGCGAGTAAGGAAAGTCAGTTTGTAGTCTGGATTGCCGCCCCCGCCTTCGGGAAAGTCGAGCCCGGAGATGTTATAATAATGAGCATTAGGAACGCGCTTCAGCTCGCTTAAGGTAAACCAGACCGCGTTCACCCCAATTTCCCCCTGCCCATAACGTCGGAAATCCAGATTGTAGTGAGCGCTCATATCGAATCCTGCGACATGGTTGGCGCCAATATTTTGCGCACTATTGATGTAGAAAACAGAGGCCAGGTTACCGAAGAGCTGGTTTGGAGCTGTCACTGGCCTTGCTCCCGGTTGACCCGGAAAGTTATTAAAGGCTACGAGGTTCGCATAAGGTGACGCGGGCCCCAGATCATTAACGCTGGTCAAAATGGTCGCACCCCCGCTAATGTCGATCGTGCCGACCGTTTGCAATTGGAGTGTGCGAAAATAATCAAAGGTAACGGTCAGACCTGGGATTTGGTGCGGGCTGTAAACGATACCGCCGGTGTAGGATTCTGCCGTGGATGGCACAAGGTTTGGATTTGAACCCGCTAAGACTTGTGCCTGGTCTTGAACCTGGCCATTGAGACTAATGGTTCCGGAGAAGCCGGTAACCGCAGGCCCAAAGAGTTGGAAAAGCGTCGGAGCAACGAACGAATTCGAATAGGTCGCTCGCATGGTGATGTCTTGAATGGGTTGATAGCGCAAAGTGACCTTGGGAACTTTTGCGTCTTCCTTCACACCTTCATAATGGTCGTAACGAAAGGCGCCATCTAACTCCAAGCTATAAATTCCTGGGATCTTCATTTGTGGCCCGACTATTGGGATATTTAACTCCGCATAGGCCGAGGTAATCCCACGCCCCTGGTCGATATTCTGCACGGGGACCGACCCAACAAAAATCTCCGGCGAGTCGGTAAGCTTAAAGCCCTCCTGCCGGAACTCACCGCCGAAAGACAGACCTACGTCGCCCCCGGGAAGGTGAAAGGGAAATCCCGTCGCCCTGGCGTCGAATACCTCTTGATAAGAACTTTGCGCTCGAATGTTCGAGCCAAAAATGGTCCCAAACTGAGCCGCGGTCACCTGGCCCGGACCATCGCCAATCGGGTTTCGGGCAAAAAAGTCCAGAGCCGGAATTGGATTGCCATTAAAGTCCACGGCGGTGCCAGCAATCATGGCATTCAGTTGCTGGGCATTGACCAGGTTCGAGTTCGTGAATTGTATCTCGTATTTGCTGTAGTATGTCGTGGTCTCAAACGTCCAGTCTTTGGCAAACTGAGAGCGCAGGCCGAGAAGGAACCGATAGAAGTTGGTATTGTCATCAAACTTCCTTGGATAATTTTGATAGCGATTGGCTGCAATCAGCCGAAACGTCCCACTCTGAGAGGTATCGTCGATCGTTTCCTGGAAAGGATTGAAAGCAGCCGGTGGGCCGCGATCTTCAGGCACGAGGTTGCCGGTCTCGGGATCGACTTTCATCGAACCAAGGATGAGGACACCAGTACCGTTACTCAGTGGCTGGGAGTTCAGGAAACTCAGGTTGTGGTTATGGGCGTAGAGGAAGTTACCGAACAACTCGAGCTGCTTTCCAAAGATTTGATGGTTGAAGTCGCCGTAGGCACTCGTGTTTTGGATGTCCAGGGTGCTGGTGGGCAATTTGGACAAGTCGAATCCCAGGACCGTCCCGAGGTCGGAAGGATTGTAAGCTTGAGGGATAAGAGCATACTGGCCGGGATTTGTGGTGCCGCTATCCGCGGGCGGCGGTGGGATTGAGCCTGGCACAACCCCGGCGTCAAAGGGAGAATTCAAACCCGGCTTGAGAAGGTAATAACTGGTGCCACCGCCGGCGTTATCTCGCCCCACACCGGCATAAGTCGTAGTCAGGTTGATCGCGGGCTGAGAGTAGCCGCGTTCACGGGCAAAAAGAGGATCAATCTCATAGTACTGGAATCCGCCGGTGACATGTGTCGTGTCATTTCCTGCGCCAACAATGGCGTAGGCCCGGCGCTCTGCTACGCCGCTTTCTACCGTGAAACCATAGCGCGCACCGATCTCCGCGCCGGTGAAATCTTTCTTGAGAAAGATATTTACGACACCACCGACAGCTTCGGAGCCATAGAGGGCCGAGGCGCCATCTTTCAAGACATCGATACGGCTAATAAGCGACGTCGGAAAAAGACTTGCATCAGTAAACTGAAACCCGGCGCTGGAGATAGCTGCTGAATCCGTTATGCGACGGCCTTCAAATAAGGTCAGGGTCGGGAGACCTCGTATGGCAATGATAGAGCCGCCCTGCGTGGCACCGCTGGCGTTATTAGCGTTTGTGCTACCCAGGTTGCCTGCACCTACGAAATCCGGGTTGCGCTTTTGCAAAACCGTCAAAACGTCGGAGGCGGCTCCGGCTATCTGGATATCGCTCGAATTCAAGGTATCGACCGGCGACGCGGTGACTTCCTCGGCCGTCGGGATCAAGGATCCGGTTATGACAATCCGTTCAACGGTGGCTGCGGTGCCCGTATCCGAAGCGGCCACGTTGGTTACAGGTGGCGGCGGACCGGCCTCGGGCACAGCTGCTACAGGGGAAGGCGCAGCTGTTTGTCCAACAAGAGTGCTCACGATTAGGAAGGGTAGAATAGTGCCAGCCATGAGAGCGACACGATATCCCAGCGATTTGTGTAGTTTTGCTTTCATTAGTTTCTCCATCTACTTGGTTAGGTCTGTATCAAGTCATACGACCGACTGGAGAGATAGTGTTAGGACTTAAAGTCGACAGTTTAAGACGGGGATAGGTCTGTTCGCGAGAGCGACGGCGCTTTGCGCAGGAGAAATGAGCTAGCGAACGCTCGAGTTATTTGAACGCCTTGACCGATGCGCTGTCAGGGCGTGCGGTTTTAGGACCGAACGTTCAGCTCTGGCCCGTTTGCATCCCGGCTGTGCAGGTACTTGGCCGGCCCGGCTCCAAAACGCCGTTCAAATGCGCGGCGAAATGCGACGGTGTTATCAAAGCCGACAGATGCCGCGATGCTACTCAAGGTTTTGCGTTGCGAGGACAGGCGGCGTCGGGCTTCATGCAGACGGAGATTCTCGACAAATTGTCCTGGAGTTGTGCCAAGCACACTTCTAAAGGCGCGTGAGAAATGCGCGGGCGACATGCAGGCTCGCCTGGCCATGACTTCGACACTCAGGTCTTGTTGCAAATTTTTCATGATCCAGGCGACTAGCTCGCCGAAACGATTAGCCGGCTGGCTCTCATGACTCGCCGTTGACCAAGCCTGGTCCGGTTCACTGGTGCCGGCGAGATACATCATGAGATCGCGACCGACCGAAGCGGAGAGCTGTTTCCCATAGTCCTCCTCAATCAGTGCCAGCCCGAGATCGACTGGAGCGGTCAGTCCGGCCGAGGTGTAGAAGGGACCATCCTTTACCAAACGTCGTTTGTGATTAACTCGCAGTGTGGGAAAGCGATGCGCCACGTCCTGTGCACAGCGCCAATGAGTGGTGACGTCGCGACCATCGAGCAGTCCGGTTGGCGCGAGAGCGTAAATGCCGGTGCAGATCGAGGCGATGCGCCGAGTCGCGCAGGAACGGCTCAAAATCCATTCGGCTAGCGTTTCAGCAGCCGGGCCATGACGCAGTCCATCACCACCGGCTACTATGAGGGTGTCGAACGATGGTGCTGCCTCAAGAGTTTCCTGCGGAGAAATCAATAACCCAGAATCGGTCAGGAAAGGCTTTCTCGTTAGGCCAATGGTTCGGACTCTGTAGCAGGGAAGTCGACCGCCAAATCCGTCTTCGAGAAAGGCCGCCTTTAAAACATCGGCGATGAGTGTGAGGTGAGAGGCGATGACGCCATTGTATCCGAGAAGGCCTACCTCCTTTGCCCGCATTAGCCTTTGAGGCTATGGCGCCGCCGTCCCTCACGGTAGGACATTAAATCGATCATCCCGGCCAGCTATGAACAGTAGGCCGGACGAGGATTGGAGGGAAGCAAGCAGATTCGATCGGATCCGCTGCGATTCAATGCGCGACCAGGATTCCGACCACCTTAAAAAGTTGGTAAGGAGTGGAGCGAGTGTCCTTGCCGCCATTAAAGCGAGGCATGGTTTGGATTTGTGAGGAAGTAACGTAAAGCGAGCCATCTGGACCCCAGGACAGGCTGTCCGGCCAACTAAGCCGCCCATCGGCGACCACTGTTTCAAGTCTGTTTTCTTTGGGATCCCACACCTGGATGGCGCTGTGCTCGAGGTCGGTGAGATAAAGTCGACCATCGGGTCCCATGATCATCCCGTCGGGAGCAGGCGTTTCGATTACTTTCTCCACCTTGGTCCCAAGTTCTTTGTTCGTTAGCCGCTTGTTCATGAGATCGCCAACTTTGATGCGGTAAAGGTTGGTCGCGGTTAGGGCATGGTAGTAGAGGTAGCCATTGAGGTGGTCGAAGGCTATGCCGTCAGAGGCGATCTGCGGCGGTTTGCTTTTGTCGCCGAGCAAAGCCTTTCCATTGACCTGCAAGGCAAAATCTTTCTCGGGGGCGGTGGACGGATTACCGTCCAGGCGACGTTGTGCCTTGCCGGTCCGCAAGTCGACGACGACGATCGCGCCCAGCCCTGAGTCGGTGATAAAAGCGGTCTGGGTCTTGGTATCAATCCGGACATCATTGAGGTAACTCTTCTTTGGCGCGACATTCTCGCCAAAGGGAATTGTCTGCACGACTTCGTTCTTCACCAGGTCAACCTTGACGAGCTTCGGGCCGTCCTTAACGATTTCTTTCATCATCGGGGCCGCCGGGTCGAGAATCCAGAGACTGTCGCTCTCGTCGACGTCGACACTTTGTACACAAACGAAGTGATCCTTGGGTGAGCCCGGTCGGTTCCATTCGTCGTTAGGAAAGGGAACCGGTTTACCGTTAATAATCTCCGCCACCGAGATGGAGTGATGGTCGGACCAGTTAGGAAAATTGACGAAGATTCGTCCCGTGCGGGAGATAGCGACTCCCGTGACCTGCTGAGTGGGAAAACTGGCCACCACTTGCAGGGTGGCGGTAACGGAGCCTGCCTTAGTATCCGTTAGGCAAAGCAACCAACAGACGAACCGAAAAGAGCAAAGTCTCATCGGGTGAAATTCGCGCCCCGCCGCGCTGCTGGTTTGCTCCGCAAGTTCAACGCTTGCATCTTTCGATTGAAACGCGCGCTATTCGTTAGGTCGGCCACGTCTTGCTTCTCCATCGGCAGCGCAAGCCAGCAGCCGACGGACTTCGTCATCCGACGTCTGGCGAAAATCCTCGTAGAACTGTCCCACGCCAAAAAAATCATGCGGCAGCATTCCGCAGACGACTTCGTCGGCTTCCTTCTGCATCTCAGCGCAAATCGCTTCCGCCGCGACTGGTACGGCAATGATGAGCCGAGCCGGATTGCGCGCACGGAGCGCGCGAGCGGCGGCGCGCATGGTTGCGCCCGTGGCAAGTCCGTCGTCCACGAGAATGACGATTTTGTTGTGCACATCCGGAAACGGTCGCGCTCCGCGATAGTGTTCGTCCCGTCGTTCCACTTCCTGGCTTTCACGCTCGGTGGCTTCCTCGATCGCATCCTGCGCATAGCGTCCCAGGGCGTCTAAGATCTCGGGGTTTAGGACTCTCGTCCCGCCCGAAGCAACCGCGCCCATGGCCAGTTCCTCATGCCCGGGGACGCCGAGTTTACGAACGACGAAAACGTCGAGCGGTGCCAGGAGCGCCTCTGCGATCTCGTAGCCGACCGGCACACCGCCGCGTGGCAAGGCCAGCACCAGCAAATCGCGACGGCCGCGCCATGCCGCGAGACTGGTGGCGAGGAAACGTCCGGCATCGGCGCGATCGCGGAAATACATCTTATTTATCTTTCGCAACGCCAAAGTCGTTCGGCTTTGCAAGTCTGACGACTGGAATCATTCGTTAGGCATAGTCTTCTCCCGGTTGCGGCCTTCATCCAAGCGCGGAGATTTCGCCTTTCCGTCTAATGCAAGGGACCGACCATCACGACCACACCGCCTCGGTGCCGGAAGATCTTACCGGCCGGCCGCGCCGGGTGGCGATCGCGGGCGTTTCCTGGCGCAAGACTTTCTCGGCCTTTAAACATCGCAATTACCGGCTCTACTTTTGCGGTCAGCTCGTCTCGCTCATCGGCACCTGGATGACGAGCACTGCGCAGGGCTGGCTCGTTTATCAGCTCACCGGTTCCAAGGCATTGTTAGGCATTGTCTCCGCCGCCGGGACGGCGCCAATGCTGGTCTTCTCTACCTGGGGCGGTTGGGCGGCTGATCATTTTCCGAAACGCTCAGTCCTTATCGGCACACAGATCGGAATGATGATTCTCTCCTTTGTTATGGCCGGGCTCGTTTGGACCAAGGTGATTGTCCCTTGGGAGATTATCGTCCTGGGAATGTTCGGCGGCGTGGCGATGGCTTTCGACATGCCGGCGCGGCAATCGTTCGTGGTTGAAATCGCGAGTCGCGAAGATCTCATGAACGCCATTTCGCTCAACAGCGCAATGTTCAACGGCGCGCGCATTGTCGGTCCCGCCGTGGCCGGTTTCCTTATGGCAAAAGTGGGCATCGCGCTCTGCTTTTTCATCGATGGCGTGAGCTTTCTCGCCGTGCTCGGGGGCCTCATCATGATGCGACTGCCGGCGCACGTGCGCGGTCCAGCCAGCGGCGGGGCGATCGCGCAATCGCTCGAAGGTTTTCGCTATGTGTGGCACCACGTGCGGGTACGCACCATCTTCGCGCTCTTCGCCGTCGTGGGCGTATTCGGCTGGTCCTATTCCGTCCTCATGCCAGCTTTTGCCCACGACATTCTGCATCTCGACGAACAGGGCTATGGCTTTTTGTTAGGCGCGAGTGGCGTCGGCGCGCTGATCGGCGCCCTGACGACCGCTACCTTCGGGACTAACGTCTCGCCTCGCACCCTTGCCTTCGGCGGCGTCTGGCTTTTCTCCGTCATGCTGCTCATTTTCTCGTTCAATCGCAGCCTAACGATCGCGATGCTCTGTTTGGCCGCTGGCGGGTTCGGGATGATGCTTTTCTTTTCGACTTCGAACACGACCGTGCAAACCATCGTGCCCGACGAAATGCGCGGGCGCGTCATGGGAATCTGGTCGCTCATTTTTGGTGGGATGATTCCTTTCGGCAGCCTCGAGGCTGGAGTGGTCGCGCATTATTTCGGGACGGAAGCCACGCTCGCGGTTGGAGCGGTGGTATGTGCCATCGCCGCTTTTGTCACCTTGGTTATCGTTCGCCGGCGCGACGCGCAACTGGCCGCCGCGACCTGACGCCATTTGCCGCTGCTACGCGGCGACTTCCGCTTCCCCTTGGCGACCGCTCCGCTATCCTCCGGCCATGAGCACGCGCGTTTTTCTTATCCGACATGGCGCAACGGTCTTGAGCGCGGAAGACCGTTTCGCGGGCGCGACCGATGTTGAGCTTTCGGATGAAGGTCGGGAACAAGCCAGGCAGCTGGCGGAACGACTGAGGACGGAGGAGATCACCGCGATTTATGCTTCGCCATTAAGCCGCACGTTAGAGACCGCCGAAATTATCGCGCGACCACACAATCTCGAAGTCGTTAGGCGCGACGGCTTGCGCGAAATTTCCCATGGGCGCTGGGAGCAGATGACGCGCAAGGAAGTGGACGAGAAATTCCCCCAGGAAGCTGCCGCCTGGGAAGAGGATCCGTACACCTTCGCGCCGGTTGGGGGCGAGAGTGGATTGGCCGTAACGGCGCGCGCCCTTCCAGTGTTACTTGAGATCGTCCGGACACATCGCGAGAGCCCGGTCGCTGTCGTCTCGCACAAAGCGACCATTCGTTTACTGCTCAGTTCGCTTCTCGGGTTCGATCCGCGACGCTATCGCGACAATCTCGATCAAAATCCGGCGGCGCTAAACATCGTCGATTTTCGCGACACCACCCATGCACGGCTCACCCTCTTTAACGACACGTCGCATTACAACAGCGCGGAGAGTGGCATTCCTTCGCAGCCCGTTTCCCGGCTCTCGAAATGGTGGTCGTGAGGGAAATGCGCCCGAACCGTTGTCGTTAGGCAAATGACGACAGATTCGAACTCCAGATCGCCTAACGACTCGCGAAGGCTGGCCCGTCAGCTCGGACTTTTTGGGACGACGATGGCGGTTATGGGCGGGATCGTCGGCGCGGGGATTTTCATCAATCCTTATATCGTGGCGCAACGCGTCCACACTGCGCCGCTCATTCTCGGCGCTTGGGTGGCAGGCGGCCTAATCGCGCTCGCCGGCGGTTTCATTTACGCCGAACTCGCCGCACGGCTGCCGGTAGTCGGCGGCCAATACGCCTACCTGCGCGATGCGCTGCATCCGTCAGTGGCGTTTGTTTACGGTTGGGTCCTGCTCCTGGTCATTCAAACCGGGGGAATTGCGGCTGTGGCCGTGACCTTCGCGCGCTATCTCCTCGAGCTGACACATTGGCCGCTGAGCGATTCGTTAGTCGCGATCAGCGCCCTTGGCTTGCTCACCCTCATCAATTGTCTCGGCGTGCGCGCCGGTAGTGGCGTTCAGTCAATTTTGACCCTTACTGCGGTGGCCGCGATTGCTCTTCTGGAAGCGGTTGTGTTCTCGGGCGGCGCTCCACCGCAAAGCAACACAGCGCCGGTCTTCGACCGATCCTTCTCGCCAAGCCTCCTCCTGACTTTCGGTGCTGCCATGACTCCGGTCCTTTTCGCGTACGGAGGATGGCAAACTTCCAGTTTTCTCGGGGGTGAAATCCGGGATGCGCAAAGGGTTTTGCCGCGGGCGCTGATTCTTGGCGTTTTGGGCGTGATCGCGATTTACGTTTCGGTCAATTTTGCCTACCTCCGCGCGCTTGGAGCGGAAGGCCTGGCTACGACGAGCACACCGGCCTCCACCGTCATGCGCAATTCGTTAGGCGCGCGCGGCGCGCAGCTGATGGCCGCGGGCATTGCCTTTTCCGCTTTTGGTTTTCTCGCGCAATCGATGCTCACCGGTCCGCGGGTTTATTTCGCGATGGCAAAAGACGGAGTCTTCTTTCGTGGCGTGGCCAACGTCCATCCGCGCACTCACGCGCCCATCGTAGCGATTTTGCTTCAGGGGATTTGGGCAATCGTGATCGCTCTGAGCGGCAGCTATGGCCAGGTGATCAATTACGTCGTGGCGATGGATTCGCTCTTCTTCGGGTTAACCGCCGTCTGTCTTTTTGTTCTGCGGCAACGGAATAGCTCGACCACTTTTCGTATGCCGGGGCATCCCTGGACGACGCTTTTCTTCATCGCTGCGCAGTGGCTGGTCGTGGTCAGCACCTTCGCGAACGATCCGCGGCGAGCTTTCCTCGGGCTCGGGTTCGCCTTGCTGGGCCTGCCGATTTATTTCGTCTGGCGCAAGCAGGGCAACAAATCGTAGCGCGGTTGCCCGAGGGTTAAAACCCGCCACCTTTTCCGGCGATGGAACGAAAGCGCTCGGTCTACATGGAGTGGGCGAAGCTTTCGTCGAGCGCGCGCTTCAATCTCGCGACCAGCGGCCTAACGAATGTCATGCTGGCGGAATTTCCATTTCGAGCGGCAGAGCTGGAAATCACCGGCGGCGGCTACGGCTACAGTCCGTTGCTCGAACGAATCGCCCGGCTTACCGGCGCACCGCCCGACTGCATTGTCAGCGCAGAAGGAACGTCGATGGCGAATCATCTCGCCGCCGCCACGCTGCTCGAGCCGGGCGATGAGGTCGTCATCGAACAACCTGCCTACGGCTTGCTTCTGGACTTGCTCCATTATCTCGATGCAAGGGTGCGGCGAGTTGAGCGACGGTTTGAGGACGATTTTGCCATTTCGTTAGGCGAAATGGAGAAGGCGATTACGCCGGCAACGCGTTTAATTGTCCTGACGAATCTGCACAATCCATCCGGCGCCTTTCTTTCCGTTGAGACGTTGCGATCGATCGGCGAACTCGCCGCGCGGGTCGGGGCGCTGGTCCTGGTGGACGAAGTTTACCTGCCGATGCTTTTTGATTCGTCTCCATCGACGGCTTTTTCTCTGGGCCACAATTTTGTCGTGACCAGTAGCCTAACGAAAACCTATGGCCTGAGCGGACTGCGTTGCGGCTGGATTTTAGCCGCACCGGAGCTGGCGCAACGCATGTGGCGATTGAACGATCTCTTCGCCGCCACCGCCGCGCATCCGGCAGAACGCATGTCGGTCATGGCCTTCGATCATCTCGAGCAATTTCGTGAACGCGCCCGCGACCTGCTGACAACCAACCGCGCTTTGCTCGATGCGTTTCTCGATTCGCGTGACGACCTGGAGTGTTTTCGTCCGCCAGCCGGCTCGGTCGTTTTTCCGCGCTTGCCGCGAGGCGAGCCGGAAGGTTTCTTTCGGCTCCTGCGCGAGAAATATGAGACGTCGGTTGTGCCCGGTAGTTTTTTCGAAATGCCACGTCATTTCCGCCTCGGGATCGGTGGTGAGACCGCTACGCTAAAGGGGGGCTTGGAACGGATGGGCGCCGCTCTCGACGAATTTCTTGCCTAACGAGTCGATAGCGCGGGCAATTGCCAAGAGCTTTTCGTGGAACTAGAGGTGACCGCACCCCCCAGGTTCTCCCCGAGATGCGATGAACTAGTAGGAATTCGATGGAAAAAGTCAGCAGCCAGGAATTTCAGCGGCGGCTCGGACGGGTCGAAGAATTAATTGCCTCTCTCGAAGGCGCGGCTGATCCCGCGGTGCGCGAGCAAACGCGCGAGCTGATTGAGACCCTGCTTGATTTACATGGGCGCGGGCTTGAAAAAATTCTGGAAACGGTGCACGAGACCGATCCGCTGGGCGCAAAGGTGATCGACAAACTTGGGCGCGACCAACTTGTGTCTGGCGTCCTCTTGCTCCACGGGTTGCACCCACTCGATCTCGAAACCCGGGTGCGCAATGCACTCGAAACGGTCCGGCCCCGGCTTGGCTTGCACGGTGGAAACGTGGACCTGGTCGAGGTGACCAATGATGGGGTGGTGCGGATTAGACTGGAGGGAAATTGCAACGGCTGCCCTTCCTCGCGCATTACCCTGCACGCCACAATCGAGGAGGAACTTTACGCCGCCGCACCGGATATTGTTTCACTGGAGGTGGAAGGCGCGGCTGATCCAAACGCGCCCGTCAATCCCAGTCGCGCCCCACTTTTTACGGAATGTCCAACGAGCAATGGACAAGCATCAGTGAAGGAAATGAAACTATGAGGAAACCACCACAACCCGTTCACGTGGCAGGCAACGGGAAAGGCGAAGAAAAAGCCCTAACGAGTCGCGAGCCGGGGCGTGATCCTAATCGCAAACACTATCGCAGTGCACGTGATTCAACCGGAATCTCGGCTTCCGACCGGCAACCGATTCTGCCGGCGATGCCGAACATCCCGCCAGCATAAAGGGAGTCGCTCCTTAAGTGTGAGTTCGAACGAATCGATCAGCGGATCGAATCGGAATTCTTTTGCCACGCTCCGGCGCTTCAGTCGGGTCGCCGACCGCGGCTCCAAGGGGCCAGCTCCGCAGTTGATAGAGCATTGCGAACTGTGCAGCGTTACGCTCCCTCCGGTGCATCGCCACTTGTTGGAAACGGCGACGCGCAAAATCGTGTGTGCGTGCGACGGCTGTACCACCACGTTTCTCCCCGTGGTCGACGGGCGCTTTAAAGTAATTCCCCGTGACGCTCGAGCCTTGCCGGATTTTCAAATCTCGGATGCGGATTGGGAAGGACTCGCCTTGCCGATTAATCTCGCATTTTTCTTCTACGACACGCCTAACGAGAAAATGACGGCGATGTATCCCAGCCCGGCGGGCGCGACGGAATCACTCCTCCCATTGACGGCTTGGGAAGCGATCGTTAAACAAAATCCCCCGCTGGAAGAACTGGCCCCCGATGTGGAAGCGCTTCTTGTTCATCGTGCGGGTGAAGCGCGAGAATATTTTATCGCGCCGATCGACAAGTGTTACGAGCTGGTCGGGCTGATTCGCATGCATTGGCGCGGATTCACTGGTGGGGAAAAGGTTTGGGAAGAGATCGGCCGGTTCTTTGCCGGCCTGAAGGCATCGGCTCGCTAGAATGCCGGAGCTTGCTTTCGAGGTTACCGGAGTGGATGCCGCCGTTCGCGGCTTGGTCCCGCTATTGCATTTCAAGTTGGCGATCACGAATCAGCCGCCTAACGAACAAGTTCAGTCCGTCATTCTCCAGGCGCAGATTCAAATTCAGGCGCCGCAACGCGCTTATTCGCCTGACGAAAAGGAAAAACTTTTCGAGTTGTTTGGCGAACCGGACCAATGGGGACAAACCCTGCGCAACAAGCTCTGGGCCCACACCAACACCACCGTGCCCGCGTTTCAAGGTTCCGCGGAAGCGACGCTGTCCGTGCCGTGCAGTTACGATCTCAACCTCGCCGGGACCAAATACTTTTTTGCAATCGAACAAGACGATATCCCGCTGCTCTTTCTCTTCAGCGGAACGATTTTCTACGCCGGCGCCGATGGTCGATTGCAGGTGCAGCGGATCTCCTGGGAAAAAGAGTGCGTCTATCACATGCCCGTGCAGGTTTGGAAGGATGTGATGGAACGCCATTATCCCAATACCGGATGGCTTTATTTGCAGCGAGATGTGTTTGAGCGGCTTTGTCAGTTTAAGCGACGCAGCGGCGTGACGAGCTGGGAGCAGGCGATCGAAAAGCTCTTGGCGAAAGCCGGCAATGGAAATGAGAGCGATACCCGTTAGCAACCGGAACGCTGCCGCCCGGCCGGTCTTCGTCTTCCTCTCAACATGAACCGCGAAGCTCTGGACAAGATCGTCAATGCCGTTCTTTACGAAGGCTACATTCTTTACCCTTACCGGGCGTCGTCGAAGAAAAACCAGGTCGGACGCTTCACGTTTGGTCGAGTCTACCCAGTCGATTATGCAGCAGCGCAAGGCGGACGGGAGCCGTCCCTGATGCAGACGGAGTTTCTCGTCCGCAACGAATCGAAGGATGCAGTTGCGACCGTCGCGGTGCGTTTTCTTCAACCGCTTGCGCGCAACGTGGCGCGTTTCGCGGAGCCGGTTACGAGCCTGACGGAGCAAGCCGAAGCGCAGGCCGAGGTTGTGCCGCGACTGGAGATTGGGGACAAGCTTTATCAAACCTGGCAGGAAGCGGTGGAGCGGGACGTGGCGCTGCCGCCGGTGAACTTGAATGTCGCCAGCCAAATGCAGCATCCGTTCGCTTTTGCGGAATCCCGAGAATCGGAACCGATTCCCCAAGATGATGGACGCATTGCCGGGCTGATCATCAGACGAAGCGCTGCCATCAAAGGGTTAATCGAAGTTGAGATCGAAATGATCGAAGCAGAGGCGGCTAAAATTCGCGTTCGCATCCTCAACCAGACGCCTGTGCCTAACGAATTACTGGAAAACCAGGAAACAATCACCCTGCGCACGTTCGCTTCTACCCACACGATCCTCGATGCGGCGGGCGGCGAGTGCATCTCGCTCCTGGATCCTCCGGGGCAATACCTCGAAGCCGCGAAGGCCTGCAAACAGATCGGCACCTGGCCAGTCCTGGTTGGCGACGAGAAGAAACCGGAACGCGATCTCATGCTCTCGTCGCCGATCATTCTTTACGATTACCCAAAGATCGCCCCGGAGAGCGCGGGGGATCTCTTCGACGGCGCCGAAATCGATGAGATTCTCACCCTCCGTATCCAAACCATGACCGAGGCGGAAAAGGCCGAAATGCGGCAGGTGGATGAGCACGCTCGTCGCATCCTCGAACGCACTGAGAATCTCGCCCAGGCGGACCTTTTACGAATGCACGGTGCGATGCGCGATGTGAAAAAGCCGACTAACGAAGAGTTCTTCAACCCGACGCAATTGCTCCAGGAAGTAACGGTGGGCGGAGTGAAATTGAAGGCTGGAGACAAGGTGAGAATTCGGCCAAAGAAACGCGCCGATGTCATGGATATCGCGCTCGAAGGTAAAGTCGCCATTGTCGAATCGGTGCAACAGGACGTCGAAGGCCACGCGCATTTCGCTCTCATCCTCGAAGACGATCCCGGACGCGACCTGGGAATGATGCGCCAGCCGGGACACCGCTTCTTCTATGGCGCAGATGAAGTAGAGCCCGTGCGGAATTGTGAATCGTGAGCATCCTCATCGCGGGCATCGGTAACATTTTCTTTGGCGACGATGCTTTCGGTTGTGAAGTGGCGCAGCAGCTCATCCGCGAGCCGCTCCCCGACGGAGTCCGCGCCTTCGATTATGGCATCCGCAGTTACGACCTCGCTTATGCGATGCTCGAGCCCAACGACGCCGTCATTCTGATCGACGCGGTTCCGCGTGGTGAAGAGGCGGGCACCGTTTTCTTGTTAGAACTCGACATAAATAAGCTGGACAACGCCGGTATCGAGTCCGTGAATGCTCATACGATGAATCCGGTTGCCGTCATGCAACTGGTCCGCTCGCTTGGCGGATCCCCTCGCAAACTTTACCTCATCGGCTGCGAACCGGCGGTGCTCGAAACGGAAGAGTTAGGCTTGAGCGAAAAAGTCAGGTCCGCTGTTCCACTCGCGCTCGATATGATTCGGGAACTAATTAGCAAACTCCTTCATGAAAATGAAAACACTCACACGCACGGCACGCGATTGGAAAAACGAGCTGAGGGACCAGGTTCGAGGACGTGATGAAGGAGCTGGAGATACGGCGCTGTTAGCCTGGGAAATTTTGGGTGGCCTGGTAGTGCTGCTCACAGTGGTGGGCGTCGCTTCCATGCTTCCGGAGCTGGTTCGCTATATGCGGATAAAGCGAATGTAGCCGGGGTCGCGCGTTTCTTCCCACTGGCCACAGGGAAGAATGAAAGATTTTACAATTCAATAGCTGGAATCGCTGGGCGATTCGTGCACCGAAAAAAGGTGCCTTTTTCGCTCACAACAGAAGGAAGGATTGGCATGAAAGCTCCGGAGATGATTGTGGCCGATCGGCCACCCGATGTGAAAGAAATCCACGTAGTCTGGATGACGACGGGACTAGGTTGTGACGGCGATTCGGTTTCCATAACGGCGGCCTCGCTTCCCAGCATCGAGGACGTGGTGATGGGCGCGATTCCTGGGTTGCCCAAGGTGCATTTGCACAATCCGGTGCTGGCTTATGAAGTCGGCGACGATTTCATGAAGTGGTGGTTCGACGCCGCTGCCGGCAAGCTCGAGCCGTTTGTTCTCGTCATGGAAGGTTCCGTGCCTAACGAGGACATCAAATCCGAAGGTTACTGGGCGGCGATGGGGACCGATCCGGATACAGGTCAGCCAATCACGACCAACGAATGGATCGATCGCCTCGCCCCCAAAGCCACCGCCATCATCGCCTGCGGCACCTGCGCGACCTACGGCGGCATTCACGCCATGGAAGGGAATCCGACCGGCGCAATGGGTTTGGCGGATTACCTTGGCTGGGGTTGGCGTTCCAAAGCCGGGTTGCCAATTGTCAATGTGCCGGGGTGTCCTGTGCAGCCGGATAATATGATGGAGACCATTCTTTATCTTCTCTATCAGGTCGCGGGTCTCGCGCCGGTCATTCCGCTCGACGATCAACTTCGGCCAACCTGGCTCTTCGGAAAGACGGTGCATGAAGGCTGCGACCGTGCCGGTTATTACGAGCAGGGCGATTTCGCTCACGAATATGGCTCGCCCAAGTGCCTGGTGAAGATCGGGTGCTGGGGACCGGTGGTGAATTGCAATGTGACCAAGCGCGGATGGATGGATGGCATCGGCGGCTGTCCAAATGTCGGCGGCATCTGCATCGGCTGCACCATGCCGGGGTTCCCGGACAAGTTCATGCCCTTCATGGATGAACCGCCGGGAGCGACCATTTCGTCGGGCATCATCAGTGCCTATGGGCGAATGATTCGCGCTCTGCGCGGCATCACTAATCGTACCGTGAACAAGGAACCAAAATGGCGCCACCCCGGTCGCAGCCTAACGACTGGTTACGAACCCAAATATTACGCTCACAACTAACCGGAGAAGGAAATGGATACATCCACACTCGATAATCCGCCGCAAACCGAACCTGCCGCCGCAAAGCCGGCGCAATCCGGCAACCTCGTCGAAATGTCATGGGATCCGGTGACCCGGATTGTTGGCAGTCTCGGCATCTACACAAAGATCGATTTCGACGCCAAGAAGGTGGCGGAGTGTTTTAGCACTTCGTCAATCTTTCGCGGCTACTCCATCTTCATGCAGAACAAGGATCCGCGAGATGCGCACTTCATCACCAGTCGCATCTGCGGGATTTGCGGTGATAACCATGCCACCTGTTCGGTTTACGCACAGAATATGGCGTATGGCGTGAAGCCGCCCCCACTCGGCGAATGGATCGTCAATCTCGGCGAAGCGGCCGAATACATGTTCGATCACAACATTTTCCAGGACAACCTCGTCGGGGTCGACTTCTGCGAAATGATGGTGAAGGAAACGAATCCGGGCGTTTGGGAGAAGGCGCAGAAAACCGAGGCGCCGCACGCGAAGGACCACGGCTATCGCACGATCGCCGACATCATGCATGCCCTCAATCCATTCGAGGGCGAGTTCTATCGCGAGACGCTCCAGGTCAGCCGCTACACGCGCGAAATGTTTTGCCTGATGGAAGGCCGGCACGTTCATCCATCGACTTTGTATCCGGGCGGCGTCGGGACCGTGCCGTCAATCCAAGTCTTCACTGATTACCTCGTTAGGCTAACGAGATATGCCGAGTTCATGAAGCGCTGCCTGCCGCTGCATGATGATCTCTTCGATTTCTTCTATGAAGCCCTTCCAGGATACGAAGAAGTCGGTCGCCGCCGTATTCTTCTCGGGTGCTGGGGCTCGTTCCAGGATCCCGATGTTTGCGATTACAACTACAAGACGATGAAAGAATGGGGCGAGGCCATGTTCGTCACGCCCGGCATCGTGATCGATGGCGAACTGGTCACGACCAACCTGATCGACATCAATCTCAACATCCGCATTCTGCTTGGCTCCTCTTACTATGAGGATTGGGAGAGCGCGCAGACGTTCGTCAAAACCGATCCGTTAGGCAATCCGGTTGACCAGCACCATCCCTGGAACCAGACCACGATTCCAAAACCGCAGAAGCGAAATTTCGCGGACAATTATAGCTGGGTCATGTCCCCGCGCTGGCTTGACAAGCGCACGGGCGATCATCTCGCCCTCGACACCGGCGGCGGACCGATCGCGCGTCTATGGGCAACCGCGCTCGCCGGGCTCGTCGATATCGGTTATGTCAAAGCCACTGGCAACAGCGTCAAGATTCGTCTCCCGAAGACTGCTACCAAGGGCGAAGTGGAGTTCGAATGGAAGGTGCCGAAATGGAGCAACGCAATCGAACGCGATCGCGCCCGCACCTATTTCCAGGTATACGCCTGCGCCTGCGCCTACTACTTCATCGAGAAAGCGATGGCGGAAGTGCACGCGGGACGGAGCGCGACCTTCACACCCTTTAAAGTGCCGGACGAGGCTATCGGATGCGGTTTCCATGAAGCCGTGCGCGGCGTCCTGTCGCATCACCTCGTCATCCGCGGGGGCAAGATCGCAAATTATCATCCTTATCCGCCCACTCCGTGGAACGCGAACCCGCGTGACATCTACGGCACGCCCGGACCCTACGAAGACGCCGTGCAAAACACGCCGCTCTTTGAGGAGAACGGACCCGATAAATTCAAAGGTATCGACATCATGCGTGCTGTTCGGAGCTTCGATCCTTGTCTCCCCTGTGGAGTGCACATGTATCTCGGCGGCGGCAAACTCTTGAAACAGCGGCATACCCCGACGGCCTTGATGGGCCTCGCGAAATAATCATGGCCGAGCAAAGTGCGGTTCAGGTGATGCTTGAGGCGTCGCCGGATGAAATTTACGACATCGAACTGGAGCACAGCCTGCTTCAGGCTAACGAAAAGCTCGCGCATGAGAATCGCGCACTGCTCGATCGAAATGGTGTGACCGCGATCGATTTCATGGGCGCAATCGGTTCCGGCAAAACCACGCTCATCACGAAACTGGTCGAGAAGTTGAAAGAGAAAATGGGCGTGGCGGTTTTTAACGGCGATGCCACCACGAGCAATGACGCCGACGCCATCGCGAAACAGAACGTACCGGTCGTTCAGATTGCGACGATCAACGGTTGTCACCTCGATGCCAACCTGGTGGGCAAAGGCTTAAAAAAAATCCCACTCGAAAATCTCAAAATGATTTTCATTGAGAACATCGGAAATCTGATTTGCCCGGCGGAGTTTCCGTTAGGCTCGAAAGCGCGCGTCGTCGTCGTGAGCGTGACCGAAGGACCGTGGATGGTGCGAAAACATCCGCACATGTTCCTCGGCTCGCAGGTGGTTGTGATTAATAAGATCGACCTCGCCGATGCGATGGAAGTGAGCGTCGATCAACTGATCGCCGACGTGCACGCGCTTAAGCCCGATATCAAAGTCATTCCAACGAGCTGCAAGAACGGCGTGGGTCTCGACGAAGTCGCGCAAACACTCCTCGCGATCTAGGCCTCACGAGCATGCATGAGTTTTCGATCGCGTCCGGTCTCGTCGAAAAACTCCTCGATTTCGCGGAACAGAATCCAGACAAGAAAATCGTCGAGGTACGTGTGGCGATCGGTGAGTTCGCTCAGATTGAAGAGGAGCAGCTGCGTTTCTGCTACGACTCAATCATCAGCGAAATGCCAATCGCGGGTTCCAGCCTGACGATTGAACCAGTTCTCGGCAAAGTTGCCTGCTCGCACTGCGGCTATCAGGGGCCACCAAAATATTGGGACGGCATCTTGCACGGCCAGCCGGTTGCGACCCTGCAATGTCCAGGCTGTGGCAAAGCCGCCGAAGCAATCGCAGGGAACGAGTGTGCCATCCGTTCCATTCGCTATCAGCCTAACGAGATGGCTCGTACCGCCTCATGAACACGCTCTTCCCCATTCTTCTCTTCGGTTTTTTCCTCGGTATGCGACACGCGACCGATTCGGATCACGTCGTCGCAGTGACCACGATCGTCAGCCGTCAGCGAAGCATTTGGAACGCGGCGTGGACCGGCATCTTCTGGGGCATTGGCCATAGCCTGACACTGTTGGCAATCGGCGGTGCGATCATTCTCTTTGGCATCGTCATTCCGGCAAAGCTCGGGATGAGCCTCGAGTTTTGCGTCGCGCTCATGCTGATCTTGCTCGGCGGAATTAATCTGCGGACAACGTTTCGAGCCGTCGAGACACAGATCGATCAGGAAGGCGTGCATCACCACGCGCATCGGCACGGGGATTATGTCCACAGCCATTCGCATGGACACGAAGTCGAGACTCATGGGCACGCGGAAGAAGACGTGCCGCCGGCAAAGCTCGATCGCGCGTTTGGGCGCTCGAAATTTTACCGGGCCTTGCGTCCGTTCATCATCGGCGTCGTGCACGGTTTGGCCGGTTCGGCGGCGGTGGCGCTCCTTGTCCTCCCCATTATTCGCGACCCGCTTTGGGCAGTGGCTTACCTGCTCATCTTTGGTCTCGGTACGATCGCGGGGATGATGCTGATTACGGCGGCAATCGCCGTGCCGGTTTCCTATTCAACGCGTTTTCAATGGGTGCATCGCCACCTTGGCACTGCGGCCGGCGTCCTTAGTCTTGGTTTCGGTTCGTTCCTCGTTTACCAGATCGGCTTCGTCGAAGGGCTCTTCACCCGCTGAAACCGGAGCGGCGCAAAATTGTCGTGCGTGGCGCTGTCCAAGGCGTCGGCTTTCGACCTTTTGTTTATCGGCTCGCGACGGAACTGGGCTTGAAAGGCTGGGTGATCAACTCCGCCCAAGGCGTCTTCATCGAGGTGGAAGGTTTGCCTAACGAGTTAGCGGATTTTGCGCAACGCCTCCGCAGCGAGAAACCCGCCCGGGCCATCATCCAAAGTTGCGAGTCGTCACAGCTTGCGGCCCGCGGTTACGAAAAGTTCGAGATCCGCGAAAGCAGCGACGCGGGAAGCAAGACGGCGCTGATTCTGCCGGACATCGCAACCTGCGCCGATTGTCTACGCGAGATATTTGATCCGACGAATCGCCGTTTCCGTTATCCGTTCACCAACTGCACGAATTGCGGCCCGCGTTTCTCGATTATCGAAGCGCTACCTTACGACCGGGCCAACACATCGATGAAGAAATTCGCGATGTGCCAGGATTGCGCGAGGGAATACCGCGATCCAGCCGACCGGCGTTTCCATGCCGAGCCAAACGCCTGCCCGCGCTGCGGGCCACAACTTCAGCTTTGGGATTCGTTAGGCGAAATCCTCTCACAGAGAGAGAATGCTCTTGATGGAGCCGCTGCCGAGATTTGCGCAGGGAAGGTCGTTGCAGTCAAAGGGCTCGGCGGTTTTCAGCTGCTTGTTGACGCGCGAAACGCGGACGCAATCCAGCATTTGCGCGAGCGGAAGCATCGAGAAGAAAAGCCCTTTGCAGTCATGTTTTCATCGCTCGAGTCGATCCGGGCATATTGCGAAGTTTCTGCTCTGGAAGAGCAGATCCTTACATCACCCGAATGCCCGATCGCATTATTACGCCGGAGGGAGGTTTCGTCTGCCCCGCCGATTAAAGGCCCCGCACGACAATTCGACGCGCTCGCCCCGCGTAATCCCAATCTCGGCGTCATGCTTCCTTACACGCCGCTGCATCATCTTCTCTTGCGCCTGCTCAATTTTCCGATTGTCGCGACGAGCGGCAACATCAGCGACGAGCCAATTTGCATTGATGAGTGCGAAGCCCGCGAGCGGCTGTGCGGAATCGCGGACTTCTTTCTCGTCCATGATCGTCCGATCGTTAGGCACATGGATGATTCGGTCGTTAGGCTGTTGGCTGGGCGCGAACTGGTCCTGCGCCGAGCGCGCGGTTATGCGCCGCTGCCGATCACTCTTGCGTCGGGAATCGCGAGATCGTGAACGGAAAACCGTCCTTGCCGTAGGTGCGCATTTGAAAAATACCGTCGCGCTCAAAATCGGCTCTGACGTTTTTATCAGCCAGCATCTCGGCGATCTCGCGACCAAAGCCGCGCATGATGCCTTCATTCGCGCGGCTGCGGATCTGCCGAGGCTTTACGACGCGGCGCCGGAGGTAGTCGTGCACGATCTGCATCCCGAATATCTCTCGACCAAATTTGCGTTGGAGCAGCCGGGGCAACACGTGGCCATTCAGCATCACGTCGCGCATGTCGTGGCTTGCATGGCAGAAAACGAAATCGCGCCACCGGCTCTTGGCGTTTCGTGGGATGGCACAGGCTATGGATTGGACGAGACAATCTGGGGTGGTGAATTTTTTCTCGCGAGGAGCGACGGAACGTTTGAGCGCGTGGCCCATTTTCGGCCATTTCGTCTTCCAGGTGGAGATCAAGCCATCAGGGAACCGCGTCGGAGCGCCCTCGGCGTCCTTTATGAAATCTTCGGCGATGCCGTGTGGGAGAGGCCGGAAGTCCTAAGTGTTTTTTCGCCTAACGAACTCTCCATTCTCCGCCAAATGCTGGTGAAGCGTTTCAACGCTCCGCTCACCTCCAGTGCGGGCAGGCTATTCGACGCCGTTGCGGCCCTGATCGGTTTGCGCCAGCGCGCTTCATTCGAAGGTCAGGCGGCAATGGAGCTGGAGTTCGCCGCTCAGGAGTCGTTCACCGATGCAGCCTATCCCTTCGAGCTGAGGGCCGAGGCGCCAATCGTGGTCGATTGGGAACCAGCCATCCGGGCCTTACTCGGCGATATAGAGAGCGGGACGGCGTCGGCCGTTATCTCGACTAAATTTCATCACATGCTGAGCAAGACCATTCTGGCGACGGCGCAACGCATCGGGGAATCGAAAGTCGCTTTGAGCGGCGGTTGTTTCCAGAACCGCTTTCTCTCAGAACTGGTGATCGCGGACTTGCGCCGGGAAGGCTTCACGCCCTTCTGGCATCAACGTGTTCCGCCTAACGACGGTGGAATCGCTCTTGGTCAAGCGGTCGCTGCGACCTGGAGGGCCTAACTCCGCATGAGAAAGAAAGCCGAGCCGGCACGCGCGGAAGAAAAACAGGCGGAAGAAATCATGGATCGAACCGCACCACCGGGTGAGGTGATCTACAAGGCGATCTATGCCGAGGGCGAGCACGAGCTTCATCGCAGTTGGGCCGAGTTAGCGCTCTCTGGTTTGGCCGCCGGGCTCTCGATGGGTTTCTCCATGCTCGGGGAAGGTCTTCTTCGGGTCTATCTGCCCGCGGCGCACTGGACACCGCTGGTGAGCAAACTCGGTTACAGCCTTGGTTTCCTCATCGTTATTCTGGGACGCCAGCAACTTTTCTCCAAGAACACCCTGACGGTTATCCTTCCCTTGTTGCGCGAAAAAAGACCTCACATGCTCGTCAATGTCGCGCGGCTCTGGACGATCGTTTTCGTGATGAACCTGATCGGCACCTTCGTCTTCGCTTGGATGGCCGCTAAATCTCCCGTCTTCTCATCCGAAGCGCGGAATGAGTTCGCGAAGATGGGCGAGCATGTTTTGCAGGCAGGTTTTGGCACCCTTCTCCTGCGCGCAATAGTGGCCGGATGGCTGATCGCGCTCATGGTCTGGCTATTGCCATTTGCTGAATCGGCTCGCATCTGGGTAATCATCATTTTGAGTTATTTGATCGGACTCGGCGAGCTGCCGCATATCGTCGCGGGGAGTGTGGAAACTTTTTACCTCGTCTGCGCTGGCACGCTCGGTTTCGGAAGTTTTCTTCTCCACTTCGTTTCGCCAGTGCTGATTGGAAACGTCATCGGTGGAGTGGCGCTTGTGGCGGTTGGGGCACACGCGGAATTCTTCGAGGCCGAAGAACAGAAAAGGAAGTGAACCTGCTCTACGGTCGGTTAGTCGAAATCAGCGACGAGGATGGAATTCAAAGCGGCAAGATTGAGGTCGACGGCGCGAGCAAGAAAGTCGCACTCGGACTCCTGACAGACGTAACGTGCGGTGATACGCTTTTGGTCTGCGACGGCGTCGCGATCAGCAAAGTTCAACAACAACCGGAGGTGTCAGCGATGAATGCTCCTACGTTAAATATCAACGAGGAAAAACTGAACAAGTTTCTCGGTCAGGCGATCGGTGAATTAGGCGCGGCCATGAATGTCGCGCTCGTTATTACGGGTGATCGACTCGGCCTCTACAAGGCGATGGCAGGAGCCGGTCCAATGACCTCCGAAGAACTGGCGAAGAAAACGGGAACCGATGAGCGCTATGTCCGGGAATGGATCTCAGCCCAGGCCGCCGGCGGATTCATCGAATATGATCCTAAGACGAACAAGTTCACGCTCGCTGACGAACAGGCAATGGCTCTGGCTGTTGATGACAGCCCATGTTTTTTGCCGGGTGCGTTTCAGCTCATCAGTTCCGTGATTACCGATGAACCGAAACTGCGGGCCGCCTTCAAGAGTGGCAAAGGTGTGGGATGGCATGAGCATGGCGCCGATCTCTTCGAAGGTACCGAACGATTCTTTCGACCAGGTTACGCCGCACACCTGGTTTCGGAATGGATCCCTGCACTGGAAGGTATCGAAGCCAGACTGAAGGAAGGTGGGAAAGTCGCGGATGTTGGCTGCGGCCATGGCGCTTCGACGTTGCTTATGGCGAAAGCCTTTCCCAAATCCGAATTCACCGGATTCGACTATCACGACGCATCGATTAAGTGGGCTCAGGCGCAGGCTGAGAAAGCCGGCATCGCTGACCGGGTGAAATTCAAAGTTGCGAAGGCGAAAGAGTTTCCGGGAAGCGATTATACTTTGGTGACGACCTTCGATTGTCTGCACGACATGGGAGACCCGGCCGGCGCGGCGAGTCATGTCCGCCAGTCGCTCGCAAAAGATGGCGTTTGGATGATTGTCGAGCCGATTGCGGGCGATAAGTTGGAAGACAATCTCAATCCAATCGGCCGGATGTATTACGGTGCTTCCACCATGATTTGCACCCCGGCATCGCGCGACCAGGAAGTCGGTCTGGCACTCGGAGCTCAGGCTGGCGAAAAGCGTTTGCGCGACGTGGTGATGAGTGGCGGTTTCAGCAGCTTCCGGCGCGCGACTCAAACGCCATTCAACCTGATCTTTGAAGCGAAGCCCTAACGATGTGTCTCGCGATTCCGGGAAAGTTGATCGAAATTGCGACCGATCCCAACGGCGTGCGGATGGGTAAGGCTAACTTCGGCGGAATCGTGAAACAGGTCTGCCTCGAATACACGCCCGAAGTCGAGAAGGGAGATTATGTCCTGGTCCACGTCGGCTTCGCCTTGAGTAAAGTAGATGAAGCGGAAGCAGCCCGCACTTATCAAGCACTCGAGCGAATGCAACAGCTCACCGAGCTGGATATTCCTGATGTGCCGGACGAGCCCTTCGCGATTCCCAGGGTGGCATGAAATACCTGGACGAATATCGCGACGAGGCGCTCGCCCAAAAAATCGTCAAAGAGATTCGTCGCACGGTGACAAAGCCATGGGTCTTAATGGAAGTCTGCGGAGGACAGACTCACTCCATCGTCAAGTACGGGATCGATCGGCTCTTGCCTGACGAGGTCGAATTGGTGCATGGGCCGGGTTGTCCGGTCTGCGTGACATCGCTGGAGATGATCGACAAGGCGCTCGAGATCGCGCGCCGGCCAGAGGTGATCTTTTGCTCCTTTGGCGACATGTTGCGCGTGCCCGGTTCGAAGGATGACCTGCTCGTTTTGAAGTCTCGTGGTGCGGATGTGCGAGTGGTCTATTCTCCGATCGATTGTCTTAAGATTGCGCGCGCCAATCCCGAAAAGAAGGTCGTCTTTTTCGCGATCGGCTTTGAGACTACGGCGCCAGCGAACGCGATGTCAGTCTGGCAGGCACATCAGCAAGGAATCGCCAATTATTCCATCCTCGTTTCGCATGTTCTTGTTCCGCCTTCGATCGCCTCAATTCTGCAATCGCCGTTCAATCGCGTGCAGGGTTTTCTCGGTCCCGGACACGTTTGTACCGTTATGGGTTACCGCGAATACGAGCCGATCGCGGCTCGCTACAAGGTGCCGATAGTCATCACCGGTTTCGAACCGATCGATATTCTCGAAGGAACGCTGATGACTATCCGCCAACTGGAAGGAGGCAAAGCGGAAGTCCAGAACCAATATCCGAGAGTCGTTAGTCGTGAGGGTAATAAGGTTGCCCAGGACTTGGTGAACAAGGTTTTCGAAGTCGGCGACCGCAAATGGCGCGGGGTGGGTTCAATTCCCAAGAGTGGTTACAAACTGCGCTATGAGTTTCGAGATTATGATGCCGACCGCATCTTCGACACGCGCGAGATCGACACGAAGGAACCCGAGATTTGTATTAGCGGACTGGTTCTGCGTGGGGTGAAGAAACCCCACGACTGTCCTGCCTTCGGGAATCTTTGCACGCCCGAACATCCGTTGGGCGCGACCATGGTTTCCGCGGAAGGCGCCTGCGCCGCTTATTATGCCTACGGCCGCCATCTCGAAGCGCACAAGCGCCCCGAGAACGCATTGACTTCCTAGCCGTGCGCTGGAGCAGGTTAGCCGATTCGGTGGCTCTAGGATGAGCACGACTAGCAAATTCGACGAGGCCTTTTCGGCGAAAGTGCTTCGTAAATGCAATGAAAGCATGGAAACCAAGGAACAGTTCTTCGCGACCTATGCCGATTCACTCGACGAGATGTCTCGTGCGATGGCCGAACGTTTCCGAAATGGTGGGCGGCTCTTTGCCATGGGAAACGGCGGCAGTCTTTGCGATGCGCTGCACATCGCCGTCGAGTTCAATCATCCCATTATCGAGAAGCGACTCGCCTTTCCCGCCATTCCGCTCATGACCGATATCGCGACCATGACGGCCATCAGCAACGATCTGGATTTCACGCGTGTCTTTGTAAACCAACTTCGCTTACAAGCCACGTCCCATGATATCGCGATGGTCTTTAGCACGAGCGGGAAGTCCCCGAATCTTATCTATGCCCTCGAAGCCGCACGGGAAAAAGAGATGCTGACGGTTGCATTCTCCGGAAAGGACGGCGGCCGCTTTCCCGATGTCTCCGATTACTGCTACATCGTCCCCTCTTACAGCATCCATCGCATTCAGGAAGCGCACGCCACAGCCGTGCACATCATCTGGGATTTGGTCCATATCGCGCTAGGGGCAGAGGATGTCACCTGACGACTCTCGAGATACTGCCGCAGGGGACTTATTAAGCGCGAGCTGTCCGCTCCCGATTACCGACTACAAGGAGATCGTGCTCGCTCATGGTAGCGGCGGGAAACTGAGTCATCAGCTCATCTCAAAGATCGTTCTGCCGCAATTCGCGAACGATTTTCTGGCTCCGTTGCACGACGGGGCCGTTTTTTCGTTAGGCAAGGAACGCGTGGCTTTCAGCACTGATTCCTATGTCGTTAATCCGATATTTTTTCCGGGTGGCGACATTGGAAAGCTCGCGGTGCATGGGACGGTGAACGACCTCGCCATGTGCGGCGCGAAACCACTTTATCTTTCGGTCGGCTTTATTCTCGAAGAGGGACTGCCGATGGAAGACTTTTGGCGCGTTGTACAATCGATGCGCGCGGCGGCAGATGCAGCCGGCGTGCAGCTGGTCACCGGTGATACCAAAGTGGTGGATCGCGGCAAGGCCGACAAGATCTTCGTTAATACTGCCGGGATTGGTCTTATCGCAGAGGAGACAAGGATCGCTCCGGCGCGCGCGCAACCGGGCGACAAGGTCATTATCAACGGACCTATTGCCGTGCACGGCATCGCCATCATGTCGGTCCGCGAAGGCCTTGAGTTCGAGACCGAGATTGCGAGCGACACGGCCGCGCTTCACGGCTTGGTGAGCGAGTTACTCAATGCCTGTCCGGATGTGCACGTCTTGCGCGATCCGACCCGTGGCGGTGTGACGAGCGCGCTAACCGAAATTGCGCAAGCCGCTCAAGTGGGGGTCGTTCTGCGCGAAGCATGCATTCCAATCAGCGAAGAGGTAAAAGGAGCCTGCGAGATTCTGGGGCTCGACCCGCTCTATGTCGCCAATGAAGGAAAACTGATTGCTATCATCGCGGCGGCGGACGCGGAAAAAGCTTTGGCGACATTGCGTCGATTTCCGTTAGGCAAGGAAGCCGCCATTATTGGCGAAATTACGGATGATCATCCTGGCTTCGTGGTTATGAAGACGCGCGTGGGTGGCACACGGGTGGTCGACATGCTTTCGGGCGAACAACTACCTCGCATTTGTTAGGCTGCTCTTCGCCTCACTATTCTCACGCCGGTCGCGCGTGTTGCCCGCGTGTATGTTAGCCAAGGATGAAAAGGGTCTTTGGACTGGAGACAGAGTATGGGATCACGCGCGATGGAGTGGAATCGGTCGACGTGGTAGCGGAGTCGATCGAGCTGGTGCGCGGCTATACCGAGCATGGCGCCCATATGAAATGGGATTACGACTTGGAAGACCCGCATCGCGACGCGCGCGGCTTTCGCGCCCGCGAGTTATTGCAGGACACGGATGAGTCAGCTTACTTTGAGATCGATCGCAACCGGCCGCTAAGCTTCGAAGAAATCAAAAGCGATCTCGTCCTGAGTAATGGCGCGCGCTTTTACAACGATCATGCGCATCCGGAGTATTCCACTCCGGAATGCGCGACCTTGCAGGAGATTGTCGCGCAGGATAAGGCTGGCGAGCGAATCCTGACCGAATGCGCGCGGCGCCGAAACGAGAAGTTGGCTGAGACTGGCGCCGTCCGGCTTTATAAAAACAATACCGACTTTTCAGGCCATAGCTACGGCTGTCACGACAACTACCTCATGCGGCGCGATGTGCCCTGGGACCGAATCGTCTCCGGCGTTCTGCCATTCTTGATTACTCGGCAAATCTTTGCCGGCGCCGGAAAGATGGGTATCGAGACCGAAAGCGCCGGCGGGCAGCCGGGGACTTATCAGATATCGCAGCGGGCAGATTTCTTCAGTGTTCTGGTAAGCATCGATACGATGAATCGGCGGCCGCTGGTAAATACGCGTGACGAGCCTCACGCGGATCCGCGAATTTATCGGCGTTTCCACATTATCCTGGGCGACGCAAACATGAGTGAATGGGCGACCGCCTTGAAGATCGGCACGACGGCTTTGGTGCTCGACTTAATCGAGCGAGGGATGGCGCCACAAATTGAGATCGCACAACCGATCGATGCCATCAAATCGATCAGTCGCGATCAGACCTATGACTGGATTATTGAGCTAAGCGACGGTCGCAAGATCTCCGCCATTCAAGTGCAACGCATCTACCTGGCTGCGGTACGAAAAGCACTCAGGCAGGTAGATGAAGATGTGGAATGGGTGCTGCGAGAATGGGAAAGCGTCCTGAATGATCTTGAGCGCGATGTCTTGCTTTGTCGTGACCGGGTCGATTGGGTGGCGAAAAAGGAATTGCTCGAGACTTTGCGTCGCGGGGAAAACTTATCCTGGAACGATCCGTGGCTCCAGGCAATCGACCTTGAGTATCACAACATCGCTCCAGAGACTGGGCTCTACTACGAGTTGCTCCGGCAGGGAACCATGCGCCGCTTTGTGAATGAGGCGCAGATCAAGGAAGCGATATTTGCGCCGCCGACAGATACGCGGGCTTACTTCCGTGGGCGATCAGTTGCGCGCTTTAACTCGCAGATCAAGTCGATCCAGTGGGATGAAATCGTCTTTAGCGATGGTGCATTGAGTCAGCGTGTGCAGTTGACGCAACCCAATGACAATCCGCGGCTCGCGGCGCTAAATGCAGCCGCACGCGAGGCCGCGGATTATCCAGAGTTTATCCGCACGGTGGCGACGCTGTAGATATCGGCACCGCCGGCAGGACGAAGCTCTATTGAATGAGTTAGCCGCCTTGCGCTCTGCGACGAGCCGCCCAGCGGGCCTTCATCATCTGCGAAAGCTTTTTGCGGCCAGCGGCGCTGATTCCGCCTTTTTTCTTACCGCCGGACTTCTTAGCTGCGGTGCTAGCAGCGGCGGATGTCCCGCCACCGGCAGCTTTAGCCCGAGCCCAGCGCGCGCGAGCAGCCGCGGCGATGCGGGCACGGCCTGCGGCCGAAAGTCCGCGACGGCGTCCGCGGCGTCCGCTGCTCGGAGCAGAGGAGCTAGGAGTGCTAACCGCCGCCGAGGTGCCGCCTGAAGCAGACGAGCTGCCCAGGATGCTGTTGAGTCGGGTTTGGAGCTGATTGATCTGTCTTTTCAGATCAACCGCCTCTTCCAGTTGTTTTAGAGATACGTCCATGGCGCAGTTATAAGCCATGTTCGAGATAGAGCAAGCACTCTTTGCGCTAAGTGCAAAGAATTTCGTTACTCGATTAGCCCGGTCTCTTCCTAACCGATGTCGCTAACTAACGGGAAAAAGACTCAATCCCAGGTGATGAGCCGCAGCTCGTGGGCTTGAGGCAGATTCTCATAGATCGGGATAACCCGCACGCTGAAGCCGTAGGTGCCACTCTCCGAAGCAGGAATGAATCCCTTGTAGATGTAGTCGCCGTCCTCGCCAATCCGATGACTTTCTGCCAGCATCGTCACCGTCGGATTGCGCAAAATGTCATTTTCCGCTGCGCCATGATAAGCTTCCACCCGGACGTATTTGGGATCCACCGGGCCGAGATGGATGCGAGCCGAGACTTGAAGCGAGTCACCTACAGGAATGCGATGGCGATCCTTGTTTGCCACCTGCACGTCGCTAATGCGGACTTGCGGCCAATCTTTCCGCATCTCGCCCTTCCATTGACTTACCAAAGTCGCAGTCCGCCACCCATCGCGCGAGAATTCGCTGTGAGCTTTCGCCGCCGGAATGTAGAGCTTTTCGGTGTAATCTTTCACCATCCGATGAGTGTTGAAGACTGGTGTCACACTGCGGATGGATTCCCGCATAAGTTGTAGCCAGGCGAGAGGAAGCTTGCCATCCGGCTTTGCGTAATAGAGCGGAATGATCTGGTTTTCGAGCACCTGATAAAGGCTGGCGGCATCTACTTCATTTTGGAAGTCGGCATCGCCTTCCGTTATCTCTGCCCCGATCGCCCAACCATTTTTGCCGTTGTAACTTTCACACCACCAGCCATCGAGCACGCTCAAGTTAAGGCCGCCGTTGGGAGGAAGTTTCATCCCGCTCGTGCCGCTGGCTTCCAGAGGACGCAGTGGATTGTTAAGCCAAAGGTCAACCCCCTGGACGAGGCGGCGAGCAATGTAAGTATCGTAGTCCTCGACAAAGACGATCCGATTGTGGAAACCGGTTTCGCGCGTCAGCTTGTACACTTGCTGGATGAGTGCTTTGCCACCTTCGTCGCGTGGATGAGCTTTCCCGGCAAAGATGAATTGCACCGGGCGTGCCAGGTCGTTGAGTAGGCGAAGGAGCCGGTCGGGATCGCTGAAAAGTAATGCCCCGCGTTTGTAAGTGGCAAAGCGGCGGGCAAAGCCAATCGTCAGAATCTCCGGATCGAGAATGGAGTTGACCGAACGGATTGCTTCCGGTGATTCGCCGATTCGCGTCCGGCGCGCGCGCACCCGATCCCGGACAAAGGTTACCAGGCGCAGCTTGAGCTTTTGATGAGTCTCCCATAGCTCAACATCGGGAATATCGATTACCCCCCGCCAGAAGTCTGGCTCGGCAAGATGTTCCTCCCAATCGCCGAGATACTTTGTATAAAGCGCGGAAAATTCCGGCGCCATCCAAGTCTTGGTATGAATCCCGTTGGTGATACTGGTAATCGGGACTTCGTGAGTTGGCACGCCCGCCCAGACATCTTTCCAGAGTGCCTGACTGACCGCGCCGTGCAATTTGCTTACACCATTCGCATGCCGACTCATGCGCAAGGCAAGAATGGTCATGCTAAAGCTTGCCACCGGATCGGTGGTCGTTTGCCCGAAACGGAAAAGCTCATCGAAAGGAATCTTGAGTTGCGCGGCGAAGTCGCTGAAGTAGCGCACCATCATTTCCCGGGGAAAGGAGTCATTCCCTGCCGGCACAGGCGTGTGAGTGGTAAAGACATTTGCCGAGGCCACGACCTGGAGTGCGGAATAAAAGTCGAGATCGTGCTGCGTCACATGCAGCCGGATGCGTTCGAGGGCGAGAAAGGCCGAGTGACCTTCATTCATGTGAAACACTTCCGCCTCGAACCCGAGCGCGCTAAGCGCTTTTACCCCACCGATACCGAGAACGACCTCCTGCCGCATGCGCATCTCGAGATCGCCGCCATATAACTCGGCGGTAATGAGTCGGTCTTCCGGGGCATTTTCCTGAATATCTGTATCCAGCAGATAAAGGTTGATTCTCCCGACATGCAGCTCCCAGATCTTGGCAAAGACTTCGCGACCGAGAAGCGGCACCGCCACGAGCAGAATCTGATCGTTGCGCATGACTTCGCGGAGCGGGAGATGGTGAAAGTTCTGGTTCAGATTAACCGCTTCCTGCCAACCATCCTTGTTGATCAGTTGCTTGAAATAGCCGTGACGGTAGAGCAATCCGACCGCGACAAAGTTCAGGTCAAGATCGCTCGCCGACTTGCAGTGATCGCCTGAAAGAATGCCGAGCCCGCCAGAGTAATTGGGAATGGATTCATGAAAGCCAAACTCGGCCGAGAAATAAGCAATCGGCTTCTTGATCTCGCTCCCAGGACCTTTCTTCCCATAGGTGTCTTTGCGAGAGAGATATTTCTTATAAGCAGTGTGCACCTCCGCGAGATCGCGTAAGAAAACTTCGTCCTGCGCTACTTCGACCAGTCGCGCCTGGCGTACGAGCTGAAGCATGCGCAGCGGATTATGGTTCGTTCGATCCCACAGGAGCGGATCGAGATGACGAAAGAGCCGGCGCGCCGAGGGTTCCCAGGTCCACCAAAGATTGAAAACCATCTCGCGCAGGGGTTCGAGTTTGGCCGGCAGATTAGGGATGACGTTGTAAGTCTGAATGTTCGGCATGACGTAAATCAGCTCGTTCTGAAGAAAGCGAAAAGTGTCGCAGCAAAAACAATAGCAGCAAGCGTTCCCTTTGAAGCGAGAGCTAGGAATGGCTTTGCGGGTGCGAAGGCAGAATAGCTCCGATGAGCAAGCCAGTCGCGAAGCCGCTCAGGTGCGCGGAAAGACTGACCTGTGGAGTCCAAAGATCAAAAACGGTTTGAATAGCGACAATGAGGATAATGTCGCGCAGGCGGCGGCCGGCAAGCGGCCTACGCCGATGGCGCAAGAGCAAACCGGCGGAAACGCCGATCACGCCCATGATGCAACCGGAAGCACCAACAAGTTGATCGGCATGATTGAGATTCAAAGCGCGTAAAAGAACGACCCCCACGCTCGAGCCGAGACCGGCGATGAGATAACTCATGATGAACTTGAAAGAGCCGATGAGTCGTTCCAGCTCCGGTCCAAGGAGGTAAAGCGCATAAAGGTTGATCAGGATGTGAAGAAGGCCGTAGT
This sequence comes from uncultured Verrucomicrobiae bacterium, assembly GCA_963801255.1. Classification (GTDB taxonomy): domain Bacteria; phylum Verrucomicrobiota; class Verrucomicrobiia; order Chthoniobacterales; family UBA10450; genus JAICXG01. Next base: position 258,377 of record CAWDEC010000019.1, read on the forward strand.
GCAGGAAAAGCGCAGTAAGCAGCCGCCAATACTCGTGCCTAACGATCACCGCGTCCGGGTCAAGCGCTCCCAGCCAATCGAGGGTGCGATCGTTCGTCGCCCCGCCCATGAGTATCTCGACCCCAAACATGATCAGATTGATGACGATTAATGACCAGACGGCGGGAGCGCCGCGGCGCACGCTTGAGGCTCCGATGTCACTCGTCCCGATGGCTTCGGTGGCAAGATGGGCCAGCATCGTCTTGGCGCTCGAACTTAGCAGGGCCGGTTTTTGCCCGACGGCGAGGCGGCGCTCGATCGATCGTCGCAGCACGGCGTCTGATGTCATCGGGCCCAATTTCTCCAGGCGCTGCTGCGCAAGCTTCGATTTGCCTTCGGCCCACTCCGCGGTCGCGAGCCAAAATTGCTGGCGCTCCAGCGGCATGCGCCCGAGCCGGGCAGTCAATAGCCTAACGAGTCGATCGGTTTGCCCGCTGAAGGCGAAAACGAGCGCGAGATTGAAACTAGATGGTGCGTCTAGCAGCCCGGCCGCTTCGGACCCGGCGGTATGCGATTCGAAGTCGAAGACAAGGTCGTCGACCAAGTCAGTCTCGCCCAGGGCTCGAAGGTAGAGTGGGTAGACGGCGAGATCGCTCGTTAGGCTAGGATCGCGCCGACACCATTGCACGAGACCGGCCCAATTTTCCGTCAGGGCAAAGGTGAGCGCCGTGGCGTAGTTCCCTCCGGGAGTACGTTCATCGCGCTCCTTCGCGAGTTGATCCAAGGCAAGACCGAGTTGGCTCTTTTCCGCCAGCTCCAGAGAGTGGATCACCTCCGGGCGATAGGGCGAGTCGTTCCACGGATGGAGGACGTGCCTAACGACAGCAAAACGGCGCGCCCGGCCAGGACGCTGTTCGATGAGGGCCTGGGCAATTGCGTGTTCCGCGAAGGGTGGAAAGAGAAGCAAGCAGATCCAGGCCGCTCCCCCAAAAAATCCAGCGAGCGAAGGAACGATCGCCCACGCGAACGCGCAAACCGCCAGCACGATGAGTGAGGCGATAAGCCAGCCGCGATTGCGCGGATTGCGCAGACGCACGATGCGCACCAGCAGAATGAGCGGTGAAACAGCCGCAAGAAAAAGCAGGATGTGATTGAGATCGATCAAGAGCTATACGGTCGCCGACACGTATGCGACCTATAGATCATGCGACTCACTGCCACCAACTACCTCGACGTCATTTCTTCGTGGTGCTTCTGGGCCACACCTGCCTGGCAGGAATTGCGAAACCGTTATCATGATCGGGTGGATTTTCGCTGGAAGATCGCGCTCATGGACAAGAGCGGTTTACCGCCGACGCTGGAGCACACCGAGTGGTATTATCGCCGCAGCGGCATGCTGATGCGTTCGCCTTTTATGCTCAACGCGAGCTGGATCGAAGCCGGTCGCGCCGAATATCTCGAACCCAATTGCCTCGCGGAAGCGGCCCGCGATTTGGGCGTCGAAGACGATCGCGTCTGGATGGCGCTGAGCCATGCGGAATTACGCGAGGGACAAAAGATCGGCGATTGGGAGACCGCAGCCGAGATTGCGGCGAAGGCGAGCGGGCTTTCGCCTAACGAATTGTTGCAGCGCGCCAAGTCGCCGGAGATCGAGGTTCGTGTTCGCCAGTCGACCGCGGAATTTCACGCCATGCAGGTGACGCAACGGCCGACTTTCGTTATCGATTCGCCGATCGGCGACCGCGCGATTTTTTCCGGCTTCGCCAAAGCCGCGCCAATTATCTCGACGATCGAGGCCATGCTCGGCGACATTGTTGACTACGAAGCGCATGCAGCACATTTCGGCGCGGCGCCGCCGTCAGCATAACGGCAGAGAAACCCCTTGCGACTATTCGTGTTGTCGGATACAACTTCCCCTCGGTTCGGGTCATACCACGGGCCAATCTTCGCGCTGATCGCAGGCGGGGAGATTAATGAGTGCACCACGCGGTTCCATCGGGGAAGTGCGCGGCGAGGAATTGCGATAACAAAAACCACGGCGTCGTCCTCACTCTCTCGGCGCCGGCCGGAGAATACCTTACTCTGCAACAACAAATTCGTGTAAACGGTCGGATTCGCGCACGCGAAGTCCGCGTCATTCTCGCCGCGACGAGCGAGCAGCTCGGAGTCATGAAACTGTCCGAGGCGCTGAAGCGAGCCCAGAGCATGGGTCTCGATCTGGTGGAAGTCGCGCCCACCGCTAACCCGCCGGTCTGCAAGATCGTCGACTTCGGAAAATTCCGTTACGACATTTCGAAGCAGATCAAAGATAAACGCTCCTCGGGCGCAAAGCTGAAGGAGATCAAATTCCGCGTAAACATCGACGACCACGATTACCTGACGAAAATCCGGCACGGGGAAGAATTCCTGGATAAGGGAAACAAAGTGCGCGTTCAGTTGCAATTCCGTGGGCGCGAAATGGCGCACCAGGAATTTGGCATGCAACTCATGTACAAGGTCCGCGACGATCTTGCCATGATGGCTCAAGTGGAGATGGAACCGAAGACTGCCGGGCGCAACATTACCATGACGCTTTCGCCGTTGCCGGCGAACAAACGTAAGCGTCGTTACGCTCCCCCGGTTGAGCCAATGCCGGAAGACGGAAGCGAAGAAGAATGACCCGACGTTAAACCTTGCGGCGGAGCGGGCGGATCGAGTTTACCAATTTCCGCAAGCCCAGTTCGAGTCGAGTCTTCACCGTGCCTAACGGCGTCCTGGTGAGGGCGGCGATTTCGCGATGGCTGCGTCCTTCGAAAAACGAAAGCGCAATCACTTCGCGCTGGTAACTCGGGAGCGAATTCATTTGTCTCTCGAGGAAACGCCGTAAATCGGACTGCACCAGATCATCGTCGATCCGGTTGTGGACCCACGAATCAGGCTGCCGTTCGACATGCGTCTCAAAGCGATCCTTCGCCCGGCAGTATGCCTGGCGGCGGCGCAGACGATCGATCGCCCGACGCCGCGCCAGGGTCACCACCCAGCCGAGTGGGCGCCCAGCCTTGGGAGAATAATTTTCAGCTTCCTTCCAAATTTGGAGAAAAATTTCCTGGAGAACGTCATCGGCTTCCGCCTCCTCGTGCACGACACGCACGACGACGGCTTTGACCGTTTTGCCATAACGATCGTAAAGCTCGCGCAGGGCGGTTTGATGGCGATCCGTGATCGCTTTCATCAGGGTTTCGTCGGAAACCTCGGCCAGACCGGCCGTGTCAATAAGCGGTTGAATCATAGCGGTTACGATTGTCCAGACCGCGTCCGTCGCGGCCGAGCGGCGTTAACCTCGTGATGTGGTCCGAGGCGAACAATTGGGACGGCAGTGCGTCGTGACCTAGGAAAAAGTCCTAGTTCTGAAGAGCGAGTCTGTGCACCCGCAGAATGCGCCTAACGAGTCGTAATTCCTTCCGCAATCTCGACGCGAAAAGTTTGTTTCGACTTTTCCCTGCCGTAGCTCAGTTCGGCGGTGTAATCACCGCTCGGAACAAATTTCTTCGGATCATCGCCCCCGTATTTGATCCGGACATCCTCCGTCGGTCGCAGGTCCCAGCTAAGCCGATTCATGCCGGGTGACCCCGGCGCCTTGAGGTTTGCCACCGGTTGGCCCGCTGAGTTCGTGATCGCGATCTTCACTTCGTCTCCGGTGAATTTTTGCACCCAAAAGGTGATGAGCGCACCTTCCGGAGGATTTTCGCCGCGATACACGCCTTTGCCGTTCCAATCGACGCCCCCGGAGAGAAGATAGAAACCCCGTGTCGTTGTGATGGGAAAGAGATGCGCGGGCTCGGTCAACACCTGCGGGGTCAGCTCGCGAAATGGTCGTGTATCGTTGAGGATCGCAAGGCTGCGCCCATGCGTCGCGATGACGAGATCGTTCGTTCGCGGCTGAATCTGGAGGTCATCGACGCGGACATTAGGCATATCGCCGATTTGCACCCAGCGCCCGCCGCCATCGAAAGAGGCGAATAAACCGAAGTGTGTTCCGGCGTAGAGGAGACTGGGATTGATCGGGTCTTGCCGCACGACTTCCACCGGGTCGTTAGGCGGAAGACCTTCTCCTGCCACGCTTTGCCAGGTTTGCCCGAGGTCGGCGGTCCGAAGGATAAAGGGTCGATCGTCGCCGCTGCGATAGGCATTTGTCACGAGGTAGGCGACCTTCGAGTCCTTTGTCCCGGGTTCAATGCGCACAATCCATTGGCCGCGCACCGCCTCCGGCAGTTTGCTGGTCAGCTCGACCCAATTTTTGCCTTCGTCTTGCGTAACCCAGAGGCGACCGTCGTCCGTTCCGGCCCAAAGCATGCCGTCTTTGACGGGTGATTCGGCTAACGAATAAATCACTCCGTAATTTTCCGCTCCGCTACCCGCAGTGTCGATCTTGCCCGGCTCGTTTCGCGTCAGGTCAGGGCTGATAACCTCAAAATGTTCCGCGTTATTCGTTAGGCGAAAAACGCGATTGCCCGCGAGGAAAAGCACGCCCGGCTGATGATGGCTCCCGATAAGCGGTGTGTTCCAATGAAAGCGGTAACGTTCCTGGCCTTCGGCTGCTTCGGGACGCAGTTCGCGCCTTTCGCCGTTGCGCAGGTTAATGCGGTGAATGAACCCCTCCTGGCTTTCGGCATAGAGGACATCGCGATCCTTCGGATCAAAAACAACGTAAAACCCGTCGCCGCCCTCGAGCGCAGTCCAATCGAAATTGCGGATTCCGTCTTTGCTCGCCGTCTGGCTTGGACCGACGAAACTCTCATTGTCCTGCAGACCGCCGGCGATGCGGTAGAACGGCTGCGTATCGTCCAGAGTGATGCGGTAATATTCGCCAGCCGGAAACCGATTGAGCTGCTCCCAGCTTTTTCCCGCCGCGTAGCTTTGGTAAACGCCGCCATCGGTTCCGAGAATCAGGCGCTGCGAAACTGGCGGCTTGCTCTTCTCCCCTGGCTTTGCCGGTTTCTGGGCTGGAGCGCTGCCAGATTGAAGAGCAAGCGCATGACAATCAGGATGCACTTTTTCGGAAAGATCTTCTCGAAAGCTTTTCCCGCCGTCATCCGAGACGAGCACCGCCATGCCAAGAACGTAAACGCGCTGCTCGTTTGCCGGATCAATCCGAATCTGGCTAAAATAAAACGGCCGCGGATTGATGTCGCTCATACGCTTCCAATTTTCGCCGCCGTCCTCCGAGCGAAAAACTCCGCCGCGTCGGCTATGAATATCACGCAGGTCACTCGCGCCACCCTCATCGCTTTGCATGATCGCCATGACGGTTTTTGGCTTGCTCGCCGAAACGGCAAGACCGATCCGGCCGGTCATGCCAGGTAAACCGCCGCTGCATTTTTTCCAGGTCGCGCCGCCGTCGGTGCTCTTGAAGATGCCGCCAACATCAGCGCCATTCGTCGCTGTCACGCCATAGGCAAATGACCAGGCGGTGCGCTGCCGGGCGTAAAGAGCGGCGTAAACCGTTTCGGGATTCGAGGGGTCGAGCGCAACATCGCCGCAGCCAGTGCGAACGTCGTTAGGCGAAGGCGCATGCAGGACCAGCTTCCAGGTTTTGCCGCCATCAATGGTCTTATAGAGACCGCGTTCGCCGCCATCCTTCCAGAGATTGCCCATCGCCGCGACATAAGCCACTTCCGGCTTTTGCGGGTGAACCACGATGCGCGCAATGGCGCGGCTGTTCGTTAGGCCAACGTGGTCCCATGTCGCGCCTGAGTCGCTCGAACGATAAACGCCATCGCCCCACTCCGAGGAATTGCGATCGTTTGCTTCGCCCGTCCCGACCCAGATGACATCTGCATCAGAAGGCGCAATCGCAATCGCTCCAATGGATAGTACCGGCTGCTTGTCGAAAATCGGATCGAAGGTGACCCCGTTATTGCTGGTTTTGAAAACGCCACCGGTCCCCAGTCCGACGTAGAAAATGGCAGGATTGCGCGGGTCGATCGCAATATCCGAAACGCGTCCTCCCATCACGGCCGGGCCAATGGAACGAGCCTTTAGTCCTTTGAAAAGTATATCCGTCAGTTGCACTGGAGTCAGCGCAGCGGTTGGCGTCGGCGAAGCAACGGCCGAAAACATCGGACTGGTGGAAGGCGCGGCGGAAGGCGTGGCGAGCGCAGGTGGTGGAGAGACAATGTTCTCCAACTCCGGTTCCTGGGCCGAGAGCAAAGTCGCCGCGAGGATGCAACAGCCTAACGAGGCCGTGAAGCCGGCAGGACGCAAGTACGAAAAAGCCATCACTACCGCTAGCGCGCTTTACCAGCTGCGGCCACCATTTTGCGCGCGCTCCAGTTCCTGCGTTAGTCTCCTCCGGACGATGGTTGCCTAACGAAAACGAAAATGCCTGATTCTGCAGAAATCTCCGCGCCTGATCTGACCCTTCGGCCCCCGCGAAGCCCCCGTTGCCGGTTGGGCGGGTACGTCACTTTGCCGCGCATGCTCGATAAAGGCCGTGCGACGATCGTCGGGAAGAACGGCGAATTTAAGTACGACGCGTCCTTCGATCAGCACATCATCAACTTTCTTGGCTTCGACCCGAAAGCCATGCTTGAGGAGCTGCGCGCGGGAAAGAGCGATGGTGAGATTTTGCAATGGTTGAAGAGCAACGCGCGGCTTCAACCAACGCCCTGGGAAATCGAACAGTGGAGCGAGTATATGATTCGTCGCGCACCCGACAGCGACGCGGAGACGCTCATTTTTTTCTTCCGTCACGTCGGCTCGTTTTCCAAAACGCGCGAAGATATCAGCACTTGGATGGACCTGATCGACCTGGATGACTTCGTTACCTTTGGAGGCAAGCCGTGAGCGTTTGGAATGGTGGCGCCGGGATTGCAGGAAGCAGCGAGTCGTTTGTTAAGTGATCGCCCAAGAAGTGAACCAGTTGAACGTAATCGTCGCGCAACCTAACATTCCGCTCATGCGCATTCTGCTGATCGAAGATGAAAAAAAGACCGCCGCCTTTATCGCCCAGGGTCTGGAGGAGGCGGGCTTTACCGTCGAAACGGCGCGAGACGGAGAAGCTGGCCTGGCACTCGCTCAGGAGAAGCGTTATGAGCTGCTGCTGGTCGACGTCATGCTTCCGAAGAAAGACGGCTGGACGCTGGTCGAGGAATTGCGCGCCAAGAATGTGCATACGCCGATTCTGTTTCTGACCGCGCGGGATAGTGTGCCCGATCGCGTGAAAGGTCTCGAGCTTGGAGCGGACGATTACCTGGTAAAACCATTTGCCTTTTCCGAGCTGGTGGCGCGCGTTCGTTCGCTGCTGCGGCGCAGCGAAACGCAGCAGGATGAACCGTTGCGCATTGAGGATCTCGAGCTCGACACCCACCGCAATCGTGCCACCCGCGGCGGACAGCAGTTGCATCTGACAGCGAAAGAATTTCTTCTCCTCGCGCATCTCGTCAGGTCAGCCGGCGAAGTCGTAACGCGGAATGACATCGAGAGCCACGTGTGGGGAATCGATTTTCAAACCGGGACCAACGTGCTCGACGTCATGGTGCGGCGATTGCGCGCCAAAGTGGACGATCCTTTTGACAAAAAGCTCATCCACACTGTGCGCGGCGCCGGCTATGTCCTCAAAACCAGCTGAACCGCGCTCGATCGCGACTCAGCTGGTTTTGCTTTTCACGCCCGCAGCGGCCTTGCTCCTTTGCTGCGGCCTGGCAGTGCTTTATTGGATCGTCGTCAGGCACGCTTTCGCCGAAGACCGGGCGGTCCTCCTGGACAAGGTGCTGGCAGTGCAGGCCGATTTGAAATCCGGCGGTGGGCCCATCTCGCTCAGCCGCGAATTGAACGTGGCCCAGTCCGGGCAGCGCGCCGCGTATTGGGTGCGTGTGCTGGATCACGGAGGTAACGTGGTCGCCGAAACTCCGGCAATGAATCGAATCCTGCCGCCAAATGTTTTCTCCACGCCGCCTGCCCTCACGTCGTCGACCGCGCAGCCGGTCGATTATGAAACGTCCGACAAGTTATTCTCGTTAGTCTCGGTTCTCGCCGCTGCTAACGGAAAATCTTATGTCGTGCAGGTAGCGCAGGACCGAACGGTGGATGAGCAGTTTGAAAAGCAATTCGGCCTTCTTGTCACAGTTGTCCTGGTTTGCGGAATTTTCGCCTCAGTCCTGATCGCGATTAGCGTGAGCAAACGCGGCCTCCGCCCACTGCAGGCGATGAGGGAATCCCTGCAACGCGTCGGGCCGAGCCGGTTGCACGAACGGGTGACGCCGGGCGATTGGCCGCGCGAGCTGCAACCGGTCGCGATCGCTTTCGATGAGATGCTGGACCGGCTGGAGGATTCGTTTACCCGGCTCTCGCAATTCTCCGCCGATCTTGCGCACGAACTTCGGACGCCATTGGCCAATATTCGCGGAGAAGCGGAGGTCGCGCTCACGCGTCTGCGTTCGCCTAACGAATATCAGGCCGTGATCGAATCAAGCGTAGCGGAGTGCGCCCGGCTTGGCGGCATCATTGATAATCTACTTTTCCTCGCCCGCGCGGAAGCGGCCGAGAGCAAGGTGCACCTTTCGCTTTTTGACGGGCACCGGGCGATCGAACGCATCGTAGCTTACAATGAAGCAATCTCGGAGGAACGTCAGCTAACGATCACTTGCGACGGAAAAGGCGAGGTTTATGCCGATCCGGTCTTGTTCGGTCGTGCCGTGAGCAACCTGGTCGATAATGCGGTGCGTTTCACCCCGGACGGCGGCCACATTACCATCTCGTTAAGGACCAATGAGAACGAGGCAAGAGTCGTCGTGGAAGACAACGGTTGCGGCATCGCACCCGAAGATCTCCCACGCATTTTCGATCGCTTCTACCGGGTCGATCGTTCCCGTGGCAGCGAAGGAACCGGCTTGGGCCTGGCTTTGGTTAAGTCCATCGCCCAGTTGCATGGGGGTTCGATTGACGTCGCAAGCCATCTGGACGGTGGCACGCGGTTTACTCTGCGATTCCCGGCAAAAGCCTGAAAGCCGCGCGGCACGCCGCTAGCTTTAGTTCATACTTAACGAAATTGTCAGTTTTTTTGTTGTCAATTTTGTAATCTAAGGATACAACCACTGCCATGCTTCACTTAACCACACCACCGGCCGGCAAGCGCCGGTGGGCCTTCGGCGTCGCGTACTATCTTTGCGCGGTCGCGCCTTTCATCGCGCTCTTCGTCGGTCCGACGCTTCTCGGACAGGATGCTCAGCCTACAGTCAAACAAACCAGCAGCAGCACGACCACGACTGAGCCGACAATCGTCGTAACAGGCGAAGAAGTTCCCAGCGCATACGGCGCGCCGCCAGCTCTTTCCCGCAGCCGCTTTTCAAATCTCGTCAACGCTTACGTTCTCCCACCTTGGGGGGTTTACGCGGGCGCGATTTACGAAGGCGATGCGCTCAAGTTCGATCGACCCGATCACAATTACACCGCAGAGGTCGAGATGGGTTTGCCCTATCGTTTCGGCATCGCCGTCGAGAACGCAGTCGAGACTTATCGCGGAACGACCCAGGAGAGAAGTTTCAGCGTGGAGGCGCGTTATGCCCTTGCCGATTGGGATAAGATTCCTTTCAACCCAACCTTGTTCGTCGAATACAAATTCGGCATCGGTGACATTTTGCATGATGAAGGTCCGCCGGAAAAACCTGGCCACGGCGAGGGACGGGATTTTCTGGACATGCACCTTCCGCTGCCGGACGCCGTGGAGGGGCGGGTGCTATTTGCGGAGCAATTCGGCGAGCTGGAGTGGGCACTGAACGTTTTCTACGAGCAGGAAATCGGTGGCGACCGCGGCCGCGAATACGGCTTCGCCCAAAGCGCGCTGATTCCGGTCTTGCTCCCGAAAGAGCGCCTCAAAGTGGGCGCGGAGATGCAGCTAACCGTGTTTAGCGACAAAGGTATTCGCGAAGATCCTGCGACGGGTGAATCCGCTCGTTTCATCATCGGCCCGACGGTCGCGTGGAAACCGACGAAAAATACGCGGTTTGATGTTTCTCCGCTTTTCGGCGTGAATAAGGACGCCCCGCGTGCGCAAGTCTTCGCGGTTTTCTCCTACGTCTTCGGCGGTAGAGGGGGCGAAGGCGAAGCCGAAGCTCCAGCCTCAACGCGCAATCGGTAGGCCGGCGGCGTAAACCCAACCTGATCCTGTCGTCAACAGGAGAGTTATGTCTTTCTCTACCTTAACCAATGCCTAATACCAACTACATACCAACTAACTCACGCTCGAACCTAACGAACCCAATGAATGCCAGCATGCGACTACTTGCCCTGGGCGCGGCGTGCTTCCTTAGCTTTGGCTATCTCGCCAGAGCGCAGGACGCACATGTGCCACAGACAGCGCAAATCGAAGTAACCGGACAACCGGTCCCTTCCCCAACACCATCGGACGATACCCGGCCGAAACTCAATCATATCATGAAAGAAGTGGCTGGAACCGAAATCACGGTGACCAAGAAAGCCACGGTTATCAAGCTCGACCAGCAACCCACTGTCATTAACAACAATCAGCAGGAGCTTTTCAACAAGGCGCCAGGTTTGCTCATCACCCAGCAACAGACTCCCGGGCAGTTTAACTTTAGCTATCGCGGCCTTGGTAACCCGCAGGAATCGGAATTCCTCCTTGCCTTACAAGATCGCGTTCCGATGGCAACCGACTGGATAGGCTTTCCGACTCTCTACTATACTCCGCTTCCGCAAAGTATTAGTGAGATTCAGTTTATTCGTGGTGGCTCGAGTTTGCTTTACGGCCCGGAACCGGCACCAGCCATTAACTATGTTACGCTCCATCCCGCACCCGGTTCGCCGATTAGCGGTTACACGGAACAGGTGGGTGGCGGTTATGGCACTTACTCGACCTTCAACGTCTTGCAGGGAACACAGGGGCCATTCGAGTTTCGAACCGACTTTGGCTATGTCCATTCCGATGGTCAACGGGATAACGGTCAATCAGACCTTTATCAGGGCGACGTCTACTTCGGTTATCGCCCGAGCCAGGCGACACTGTTTTCTTTCGACTTTCATGCCTATCACGTTTCGGTGGGCGATCCCGGCCGGATAACGATCCAGCAGTTTAATGAAGACCCGAACTTTTCGCCGACGCCTTATAACCACGACTGGGTAGACCGTTATAATGTTACGCTTGGCCTGAATCATGATTTCGGCGACGGTTGGTATTTCGAAGGTAAAGCGTGGTTTACTGAACAGGCAGTCGATAACCGCACCGCTGCTGCGCTAGGTCCCGATGGAGCCTTGCCAGCTACCACCACCATTCAGTCGGAGAATTACTACAACGGCGGCATGGATCTTCGCTTTCGTAAGTTCTGGGGCGAAGGAACCGCTCTCCGCGGCAGCGCTCTGACTTTCGGCGGAGTGGTCTATCACGGAGAAGCTCCTTTTATGCAATTCATCAGTCCCGATCTTTACGCCGATCGCAATGACGAAGGCACTTCCACTCGCCTCGATCAGGATCGTAGCACTGATTATCAGGCCATCTTCGCTGAAAATATCTTTCGCTTTGGCCCTTTCCATGTCGTGCCTTCCTTCCGACTCGACCACGAAAATGTCGAAGTGAAGGAGAACGTAACTCCTTTCCCTCGTCCGCCGGCTGATGCGAGTGTCGATCATTTTGTGCCGTTGTGGGGTATCGGATTGGGAAATGATTTCTGTCAGGGTAACGAGACTTACTTCAGCGCCTCCAGTGGATGGCGTCCTACTCGTTTCTTCGACGTTGTCTCACCCTTCTCGCCCACCTTTACTCCCGGTCATCCTTCCGATCCGTTTACGTCGCTCGACTTTGAGCTGGGTGTGCATGGAACGCCGGCTGCCGTCCCCGGACTCTGGTATGACGTGGGTCTTTTCTGGATGGACTTCGATAATCGCACGGAAACGGTGTTCCTGAATCCGGGGATTAATAATGATACCATCCTCATTAACAGCGGCAGCACGCGGCATCGCGGCGTCGAAGGCGAAATCTCCTACGACTTGTTGAAGTTAGTCGATTCGACGGCAAAGGCTGGCAACCATCTCATCCTCTCTGGAAATGTGCAGTGGCTCGATGCGACCTTTACCGAGAGCACCATTCCCGACCAGGTGGGCAAGGAGCCAGCTTTCGCGCCGGAATGGGTCGTGAAAGGTGCCCTAACCTTTGGTAAAGACCACTGTTATGATATCCGTCTAAGTGCTACCTCTGTCTCGTCGCAGTTCTTTCAGGACTCGAATCTGCCCGCGACCGCGGCAGACGGAACGGTCCTTGTTCCGGCAAAGATTCCTGCCTACTGGACGCTCGATTTCTCGGCCGAGTATTACTTCGCGAAGAACTGCCGTCTCCTGGCAGGTGTTTCAAACCTGACGGACGAGAATTACTATTCGCGCGTCTTTGGCAGCCGAATCGAGCCCGCGCCGCGGCTGAATGGTTATGCCGGCGTATCGATCGGTTTCTAAGTCAGCTTGGTCCCGGCGTCGTCGTTAGGCGGCGCCGGGATGCCGGGCTTGTGAATCAGCCCCAGGCCACAAGCATCTTTGTAGAGCGGGCGCGGCAAATCCATCGTGCGTGATTCGCCGTTAAGGCAAATCGCTTCCGCTTCCGGATTCTTCCGGCGCCATTCATTGAGGGCACGATGCACCCCGCCTTGGTTTGTGGTGTCGAAACCTGCCGCGAAAATGCTCGTGTCGTGCAGGAGAAAAAGACCACCTTTTTGCAGGAGCGGATACCAGAGATCCAGCTCCCGCATGGTGGCGCTGTATTCATGCGAGCTGTCGAGCAGGATCATTTCAGGTTCGTCAGGGAAATGCTCTTGCGCCGCCGCAATGGACTTCGGATCGAGCGAACTACCTTGCACCACCGTCACATAGCTTGTCAGGTCAGCCCGCTCCAGCCAGCGCTCGGTCAGGGCGCAGAAGTCCGGGCTAATATCGAGCGTGAACAATCCGCGCGGTGCGTTCATGCGTCGGAGCATAAAACCAAGGAGCAGGGACGAGTAACCGGAACAGGTGCCCAGCTGCACGATACGGGTGATCCGGTTTCCCAACACGAAACCCTGCAAAAGCGAGAGGAACGGCACGGCGCATTCGCCGATAATGCCGCTTTGATCGGTTTCCTGATACCATTGCCTAACGACTTGCCACTCCGCTTCCGAGAGATCGGAATATATCGGCGGCTCGAAATCAAATCCTGGCAACCGATGCCACCAGTAGCGCGGCCCAGCATGGTGCCTCCATTGCCTCGAGCGCTCCTGCTCCTGATTGTTGGGCCGAGCCATTGCCTAACGAATCATGGCGCGAGCCGATCGAGAGCCCACGAGCCATCCGTCTGCAGCGTATAGAGAAACCGGTCATGCAAGCGGCTCGCCCGGCCCTGCCAGAATTCGATTGTCTCTGGCACGACGCGGTAGCCCCCCCAATGCGGTGGCAATTCGATCGGTTCCGTGCCAGCAAAGCGCTCTGTCATTTCCGCCAGGCGTGCCTCGAGAATACGGCGCGCGTCGATCACTTCACTTTGATGCGAAACCCAGGCGCCGAGCTGGCTTCCGCGCGGCCGGGAATGAAAGTATTCCTGCGATTCTTTGCGTGACGTTTTTTCTACCCGACCGGCGATGCGGATTTGACGTTCCAGTTGCATCCAATAAAACGCCAGCGCCGCGTGTGGATTGGCGTCGAGATTACGGCCCTTGCTGCTGTTGTAGTTGGTAAAAAAAACGAAGCCGCGCTGATCGAAAGTCTTCAGCAGAACAACACGCACCGATGGTCTTCCTTCGGGCGTGGCAGTGGCAAGACTCATGGCATTGACATCGAGCAAGGCGCAATTGACGGCGGTCGAAAACCAAGTGGCGAATTGTTCGATCGGATTGGAATGCATCTCCGCGCGGCGCAACCCGGCCGTTTCATACTCGCGTCGCAGGCCAATCAAATCGATGTCGTCCATACTATCGAAATCGTAGGCGAGAGTACCGTCACTGTCGAAATCGGCTTTCCGTTTGTGCTCGCGCCTTCGGTTCGCTAAGTATCGAGCATGTTCAGTCTCACCATTCTCGGCAGCGGGAGCGCGGGAAACAGCGCGCTTATCGCCACCGATCATTGCCGACTGCTGGTGGATGGCGGACTGAGTGCGCGTCAGCTTGTTCTGCGGCTTGAGCGTTGCGGCGTTTCGCCTAACGAGCTCGACGGTATTCTCCTGACCCATGAACATGGCGATCACATGTGTGGATTGGAAGTGCTTTGCCGGAGATTTCAGGTGCCGATTTATTGTAACGCACTGACCGCCGAAGCAGTCCGATTTTGTTCGTTAGGGGAACATCGCAATTGGCGAATTTTTCGCACTGGTTCGAGTTTTTCCATCTGTGACATCACGGTGGAAACGTTCTCCGTGCCGCACGATGCGGTTGAACCGGTCGGCTACACCTTTCACGTCGGACGAAGCGCTCTTGGCTACATTACCGATCTGGGCCACGCGACCCGCCTAACGATCGAGCGCTTGCGTCAGGTGCAAACTCTGGTGATTGAGACCAATCATGACGAGAAGCTGCTGCAAGCCGACCTTCATCGCCCCTGGCCGGTGAAACAGCGAATCATGTCGCGCCACGGTCATCTGTCGAATGCGGCCGCCGCGTCTGTCGTTGGGCAATTGTTAGGCGGGAAGATCGCGCGCGTCGTCCTCGGACATCTGAGCCGCGACTGTAATACGCCAGAACTGGCGGCGGGCGCGATTCGAGCGGAACTGGATAAACTTGGGCGGCGCGACGTGGAACTTTTCTGCGCAAGCCAGGGCGAAATCAGTCCGCGTTTTGTCGTTTGCGCTACGCGAGGCGGTCCGTTTCAGCCAACCTTCGAGAGCGTTTTCTTCGAGACAGCAGCGTTGTAACTAACTTTCTTCACCTACCACAAGGTGAATCACTCCAGCCGGATCAGAGATCCAGAAGCCGTCGAAGTCTTCGCGTAACTGCTCGATTTCATCGCGGCGAACGACACCGTGGTTCTTCAGGTAGGCAGCCGCGCTTTCCGTGTCGTTGGTCTCCAATTCGAGCCAGATGTCGGGATGACTTAGGTTTGGAACGCGATCGACCCAGAGCCGGACGGGGCCGAACTGGAAGATGCAGCCTTCTGCTTCTTCCTCGATCAAGGGCAAACCGAGCGTGTCGCGGTAGAAAGAAATGGTCTGATCGTAGGTGTGAGAGGGGCATTTGATTGCGATGTTTGCCCCACCCGAGAAAGCCGGACTATTGACGTTGGCGACCATAGAAAAGGTTGCGGCGCTCGAGGACGATCGTTAGGCGCCCGGAGCCAATCAGCCCCCGCCTGAGCCTTCCCCACCCGGTTCGGTCATGGCGACCGGATCGAGCGCGGCATTGAGTTCCGCCTCCGGCAAGACCTTCTTTTCGAGCGCAAGTTGGCGGACGGTTTTGCCGGTGCGCGCGCTCTCCTTGGCGATCTCCGCGGCGCGATCGTATCCAATCTTCGGCGCGAGACTGGTGACCATGGCCATCGACAGCTCGATCAGTTCCTGACAGCGCTCCTTATTGGCCTCGATGCCGCTGACGCATTTGTCGGCCAGAATCTCGATGACGTTGCCTAACAATCGAATGCTGCAAAGAAGATTGTGTGCCATCACCGGCATCATGACGTTGAGTTCGAAATTTCCATTCGCGCCCGCCCAGGTAATGGTGGCGTCGGCACCGATCACCTGCGCGCAAACCATCATGGTCGATTCGCACATCACCGGGTTCACTTTGCCCGGCATGATTGAGCTCCCAGGTTGCGTGGCTGGGAGTTGGATTTCGCCAATGCCGCAACGCGGACCGCTCCCGAGCCAGCGAATGTCGTTCGCGATCTTGAAAAGACTAACCGCGATCGTTTTAAGGTGACCGCTGGCTTCGACGACGGCATCTTTGCCACCCTGCGCTTCGAAATGATCTCCCGCTTCACGGAAGGCAATGCCGGTACGTTGTTCGAGATGGCGCATCACTTTTCCGGGAAAACCGGTGTGGCGGTTGAGCCCGGTGCCGACGGCAGTGCCGCCAAGGGCCAGTTCCTGTAATGCCTTGATCGCGGCCTCGCTGCGCTGTTTGCCGAGACGCACTTGCTGAGCGTAGCCGGCAAATTCCTGGCCCAGCCTGACGGGTGTCGCGTCCATCAGATGGGTCCGACCAATCTTGATGATGTCGTGGAATTCCTGAGCTTTCGCGACGAGAGCGGCTTCCAGTGTTTCCAGGGCGGGAATGAGACAGGTCTTGAGCTGCTCTGCAGCGCTGATATGGATGGCGGAGGGAATCACGTCGTTGCTCGACTGTCCCATGTTGACATGGTCGTTAGGGTGAACCGGCTCGCGCGCGCCGATCGGCTTGCCGGCGAGCTGGCAGCAGCGATTGGCGATCACTTCGTTCGCATTCGTATTCGTGCTTGTGCCCGAGCCAGTCTGAAAAATGTCGAGCGGGAAATGTTCATCGAGCTTGCCTTCGACAACTTCCTCTGCGGCCTGGACAATGAGTGCGCTCCGATCTGCGTCCAGCAAACCGAGATCGTGATTGGCCTGCGCAGCCGCCCATTTTAGCAAGCCGAGCGCGCGAATGAATGGCCGCGAGAAACGCCAGCCGCTAACCGGAAAGTTGAGAACGGCCCGTTGCGTCGAAGCCCCGTAGAGGGCGGATTCGGGGACGGACATCTCGCCCATCGAATCCTTTTCGATTCGGCTTTTGCGGGCGCTCATGCCGGGCGCGAAACGGAAAGTCGGTTCCTCGCCGGCAGAGGATGTGTGTGGCCGTTACGGGTTTGCGCCTTGTGGAAAACGGTGATGAACATCGGCGGAATGTTTTGCAGGCAATACTCCGATTCCGCGCGATCAAAGAAGGTGGCATGCTGCCGGAGTTCGTTAGTCACCTGGTAGATGATAAAGGCACCCCCGGGCCTGAGCGCGTCATAAGTATCCTGGAGCAGAGCGCGCTTCTTTTTTATCTCGAGAATGCTAAACGGAATTCCGGAAAGAATATAGTCGCACTGCGCGACACCATGCCTGGCCATTTCTTCTGGAAGAGTGGCGGCATCGCGATTGATCACATGCACGCGCGAATCGTCGGAAAACTGCCGTTTCAGATCACTGGAAAATGCGCGGTCCAGTTCAAAGAGAAACAGCTTCGAATCCCCATCCATGCGCGCGGCCAGTTCGCGCGAATGAACGCCCTCGCCCGGACCATATTCGGCGATTGTGCGCGGCCGGCTGAAATCCATTTTGCCCGCGACCCGCTCGACCAGGGCCTTGGAGCTGGGGATGATTGAGGCGATTTGAAACGGTTTTTGTAAGAACCGTTTGAAGAACAATGCGCTCATAAAGTTGCGAATAGTGAACCTCGGGTGGGTCAATGTCCAGCGGCGATCTCGTACGCGACGGTGGCGTGAAGGCTTCGTCTTTCGACTTGGCGGGGGATGCTCTTTTTCCTAACGACTGACATCCCAGCGCGCAATTGCAGTCGAAACATTTGGGATTATGAGGTTGACACGGATTCTGAAATTTATAATCCTCGGTCCTTGTTCGGGTACTCAGGATTAAATCAAAAGAATCACCGCGGCTCCGCTCGACCAATGCATAATCTACTGACGGTTAAGGAGACCGCGAAGTATCTTCGGATACCCCTGCCAACTGTTTATTATTTGGTCCAACGCGGACAATTACCTGCAATTCAAATCGGCGGTCGCTGGCGCATCAAAAAGGACTCGCTCGATAAAGATGTCCTGAAAGAGGACCGCGCCGGGCAACCCACCGTCCTCGTAGTGGATGACGATGTCAGCCTGCAAAATCTCTTCAAGGTTTTCCTGAAAAAGATCGGCTTTAGCCGTGTGGTGGTCGGGACTGTGAAAGAGGCGATCGGGGCGTTGGAAAAACAGCGATTCGATCTCCTCTTTCTCGACCTGAAATTACCGGATGGCCCGGCTGATGACGTCTACGAAACTGCGAAAGAAATCGATCCCACTCTGCCGGTCGTCGTCATTACCGGCTATCCAGATAGCGAAATGCTGAATCGGATCCTCGCTCGCGGACCGGTGACGGTTCTGAAAAAACCGCTCAAGACTGAGCAGCTGAAGCAGACGATCCGCGTCCTCGGTCATCAAGCACCGGCCAAGTTGGCCGCCTGATTCCGTCCCGGGAGGTTCAGCCGACCTGCGTCTTCGTGCTTGACTGCGCGAAAGCGTTTCGTCTCTTGTCATTCCCTGCCAACTTGCGCGGTTAGCTCAGTGGTAGAGCACTACCTTGACACGGTAGGGGTCACAGGTTCGAACCCTGTATCGCGCACCATCTAAGGGGCGTTCTGACATCACATCTTTTCCCCTTGGCTGAGCCTTCGTTTCTGAGTGGCGGCAGGACGAGACATTGAGTTCATCAGACTGCGGCGCAACCCACCGTGGACCTAAGCCTAAA
>CAWDEC010000020.1:0-93180 GCA_963801255.1 uncultured Verrucomicrobiae bacterium
GACCTATCCTGGGCCGAAATTGCCCAACGACGTCATCGCAAGGACTACAGGCAAATATCGCGAGGCATTTCGAAATTTGACCGCGAGAGATATTAGCTGAATCTCGGACGCGCCTGACTGCGTTAATGTCTTATCGCTTTGCCTTTCTGCTCCTCCTCGGAACGTTCGTGGTCCTTTTCAACCGCGTGCTCTTCCATGGCGAAGTAATTTTTCCTCATAACAATGCTTTGGCGACTGGCGCGCGCGTCGAGAGTGCAGACGCGCGTTTATCGAATCGCAAGTTTTCCGATGCAAGCAGCGTTTTTATCCCGGAGCTCGCGAATAACCTGAGCGCGAATCACAAGGCGTGGTTGAACACTTGGAATCCGCACGTGGAACTGGGCCGGCCTGCATTCCAGGTAAGCGGTCTAAGCCGTGCTTACGCTTTGACTAACCTCCTCTCGACTCTGTCGACTGATCCATTTGTTCTCTACACCTTGCTCGTTTTGTTAACTGTCGGCCTAACTAGCTGTTTCGGACTGCTCTTTCTTCGCGCTTTGGGACTCCACCCGGCCGCCTGCACCGTCGGAGCGCTCGGACTCGGGTTCACCACCATGATGATGTACTGGCTCACTTTCGTCATGTTCTTGTCTGCCATCTGCTGGTCAGTCTGTCTTCTTTGGCTGCTTACTGACTTCACCCGGAAGAGTTCGTGGCCAACTGCCCTAGGAGTCGCTTTTGCGACCTACTCATTGCTTCTGACTGGTTATCCGCAGATGACGATCTTGTTCAGCTACATGCTCGGCGCCTATGGTCTGATCCGGCTGGGACAGATGCAATCGCCGCTGAGCGGAAAGTGCCGGAAAGCACTGGAACTCGCTGGCTGTGTCGGGGTCGGAGCGCTGGCTTCGTTACCGGTCTATCTGGACCTGTTTGTGACGGCACGGGATTCGGCCAGGCTGAGTGGAGTACGCGACACGTTTTTTCTCGCGGTGCTGCCACCGCTCCACGGAATCCGGGATTTGGCGGAATTCCTGGTCACGATGTTTGATTGGTCCTGGCTTGGCAACGCCATCAATCCCGCCTTTCCCGTGCCATTCAATGGTTTGAGCTTTGCGCCGGTCTTCGGCAGTTTGGTGTGGCTTTCGTTTCTCTTAAAGCCGAAACGTGATGTGTGGCTCTGGCAAGTCTTACTCATGGCTTGTCTGGCTGGGACCATTTTTCCGTCCCTTTACTTGTTTGCGGTCAATCACCTCGGTTTTGGTTTCTCCCGCATCCAAGTCTTGTGTGGGGCGATTGTGCCGGGATTGGTCTTGAGCGCGTATGTAGTCGATGCGGTTCTTCAGAGAAAAATGCGCCTAACGCTTTGGTCAATCGCCTGGTTTCTGCTTCCATTTGCCGCTGAGGTGACGGTGGCACTTATCTTCTGGCGCCAGACGCCTGTGCAGTGGCTTGCCGTCGGTGCGACCTTGGCCTTTGCGTTTGCCTTACTCGCGGCAATTTTCTGGCGTTCTGTTCCTGTGTTTCTCGGAGTCATTCTTCTCTCGATCCTTTTCTATGGACAACCCCTTATCCTTAGCCGCCCTCCCTCAGCAATTTACCGTTCGTCTGCTCTGGTTGAAGCGCTAAAGAAAGAAACTGGGGGAGCGCGCTTCGCCATCGCCGATCCTGGGATAGGAGCGGAATTGCCTCCCAACCAGGAAGCGCTTTTCGGCTTGAATAGCATCAACTCCTATGACTCCCTTTCTCCGCGTCGATATCAGGAGTTGGTTAAACGGTGGAGTGCTGAAGGAACTGATACTTACGGGCGTTACTTTAAGGTTATTAACCCGGACCGTGCGCTGGCGGATCCTGCTTTTTCCCTTGCCAATGTGAGTATTGTTCTTTCAAAACAGCCTTTGTCATCCCCCGGGCTGAAAGCGGTTGGCAATCTTATGGGATTCAAATTCTATCAACCCACCGTTGCACCCGTCGCCTTCCAACAGACGACGGGTTATAGAATGCTAGGTGACGAAAGCGTAGAGACAGAGTCCTCGCCAGCGGAACGACATTTGCCGTCTGAGTTACGGCAAGACACGGATGATTACGAAAACATTCGGGTGACTGCCTGGCCGAAGGAAACGCTCCTGTTTGTGAGTCAGCAATATCATTCCACCTGGCGGGCAACGGCAGGTCAGCGCCTGCTCCGGACAGTGCGGGTCAATCAATTTTATCAAGGCGTTCTCATTCCTCCGATGATCGGTGATGTAGAGTTATCATTTCATCCTCTCGTTTTGTGGAGTTGGTTGCCGCAGCTTTTCTTCGCCGCCACTGCAACGTTGATTCTCGTCTGGCAAATCTTGAAGGTCCGCGCAAAAGCGAAACTAACCTAGGTGTACGCGATTCTGAACGAGGAGAGGTGCCTAACCGGGCACAAAGAGCCGTTCTAGTTTGACACGATCCCTTGTTCGACCCTGAAAGCGGTGAAGTGGGGCGTCCTAAATACCTGGGTCAGGAATGGCGGGAGAACCTTTGGAGCACCTTCTGCCTCCTTATCCACGACGACATATCGAATATTGGTAGCGCGCAAGTAGCCATCTTGCGGTATTCCCGATCTCCACTGCTCCCAAAACGTATTTTGTTGCTGGCTTCGCATGTTAAAGTCGTGCGATGAAACCTGTGCGTTGGAAAAATATCCTAGTGGCACCCGGCATCGAGTTAAGGCGCAAACGGGTCCCATTAGTTCGCGTCCAGGCAAGACGACCTCTCCCGGTTTGGAATCGCGCCTGAGAAAGTCCATCATCTTTAAAGTGTCCGCGCTATAAGATCGGATATCGGGAATTGGCGGCTTTTTGCATTGGAACGCAAAATGATAGGCCGTAGCGGGTGCGCTTAATGTTAGTGCGAAGAGAGTGACGAACGTTGCAGATGCGACCGGGTGCGTCGCTCGTGCGGTAAGTCTACGATAGAAGCTCTGAAGGACGCCGACGGCGAAGACCCATGCCACATATTTACTTTGCACCAGGAACCAACCGCCATTGTTAAAGGCTTCGGCGAAACCGGCAGGGACAATCCGGAGTGTCATGGTGAGGCCTACTCCAAGCAAAACGAAAATGGCGAGAAGGGAGTCCAAAGCGAAGTCTCGCTTCGGCGAAAAGGCCGACCAGGCAATTCTGGCAAAACCGAGGGCGCGTAAACCCAAGCATCCCAGGAGATAGATTGGCAAAGCGAGCAACAGAAAGGACCACCAGTGGTTCGAGAGACTTGTCAAGCCCAGTCGTTTCATTGCCAGAGCAACATAGGGCCAGGGATTCGCAGTCATAACAATATCCGCCCCGGCCTTGTTTTTAGAAAAAATACTAAGGACCAAAGGTAGACTTAGAACCGCGGTCAGAGCGGCAACGCGGAACAGACGTGCGTCCCGAAACCGGTATAGGTGAATACAAGACGCCAGTCCCAGACTTATCGTTAGTTGAAGTGCTGTGAACACTTTTACTTCGAACAACGCGACGATGAGAAGAGCTGAGAGGAGAAGCCAAATATTGCTTCCATCGCGCCAATAACAGGACAGGCAGAACAATCCGGCAAAGAGCAAGCCCAACGCCGGAAGCATCGGATTCAGATAAAAGAGAGAAAAAACGGTCGGCTCCTGAAAATAAATGACCGACCAATCGAGTTTCTCGTGCTGAATTATGCCCGGAATAAAGGAAAAGTCCTCTCCAAAGAACACGAGGAAGACGACGAGACAGGCAAAGTAAGTGGAGGCTAGGTGACGACGTGCAAAGCAAAATACGCAAAGCATTGAGAGGAGCAGAAAGAGGGTCGATGAAAAGCGTAATGTCAGGTCGCACGTGTTGAGATGAGTGACGGTGGCGAACATGGCCACCACGAGATCCATCCCGTAATGGTATGTTAGTGGGTGACCTGCGAAGACGGGAGTTTGGGGCGGAATGGTATGAGTCAATTCGCTCGCAATCGCGAGATGCAGGAAGACGTCATCGGCCGGGTAAACCTGCATGGTACCGTCACTTCGTGGGATTAAATTAGTGTAATATTGTGGCAAAATGGCGAGAACAGCGATGCCAAGTGCGGCGATGCCACCTAAGGCAAACCAGGAGCCAGCGCAGCTGGCCGTTACGACGTCTTCTTGGATAGGAGAGGTTGTTGGGGGACCACGCGCGCGGAGACGCAAGTCGGGCCAAAGGTGCGACGCCAAAGCGATGGTTGCCAGTAAGGGCCAAAGAAAGTAGAGATGAAAAAGATGGAAAAATCCAAAGATCCAGTAAACGCTCGCGCTCATGAGCAAGCCAAGGACGCAGGATAAAGTAACGTGCTCGACCGGAGTCAGTGACCTCTTCTGCAGGAGGAGGACGAGTGCCCCGGGGGCATAGGCCAGAGTGGCCGTGGCAAAGAGAAAAAAAAGAGCTCCCGGAAAAATGTGCACTATGTCAAGCCAGCCGAAAAGCTACTAAGGCACTTGATCAAGGCCATGCAAACCAAACCGTGTTATGCTGGGTCAACACTCGGGTCCGCTGCTACTGGTTGGACCGTGGCAGGATTCGATCGTGACCATCCCGTAGTATGGCGAACTGTTTCTAAATGAACCGACCTTCAGGGTGTCCGGAGCCATGTTCGCTGTCGATTGTGATCGCAGTGTATAACGGGGCACCGTCGATACCCGAGTTATGCCGGCGTCTGACGGAAGTACTAGCCGCGAGGGCAGTCCCTTTTGAGATCATTCTTGTAAACGATTGTAGTCGGGATCAGAGCTGGGAGGTCATCGAAAAGCTTGTCGCTGATAGCTCCTGGCTGCGCGGGATTAATTTCATGCGCAATTATGGGCAACATAACGCGCTCCTTTGTGGGATCCGCGCCGCCAAGTATGACGTGATCGTGACGATGGACGACGATTTGCAGCACGCGCCGGAAGAGATACCCGGATTACTCGATCGCCTCAACCAAGGGTTTGATGTTGTCTATGGCACGCCTGAGAGCGAGCAGAACGGTTTCCTTCGTGCGATCGCCTCTTATATAACCCGGTTCGCCTTGCGCGCGGCGGTTGGCGCAGATGTGGCGAAGAATGTCAGTGCTTTCCGTGTTTTTCGCACTCAACTGCGCGATGCGTTCCAAAGGTATCAGGCGCCCTTTGTTTCGATCGACGTGCTTTTAACCTGGGGGACAACGCGTTTTGCGGCGAAGAAAGTGCCTTTTCAACCCCGCTCTTACGGCGCCTCCAATTACACGTTCAGAAAGTTGGTGCGACATGCCCTGGATATGATGACCGGTTTCAGGTACAGCGCCTTTGCAGTTGGCCAGTCTGATTGGATTCGCCTGCACTCTTTTTGGCCTTGGCGTGTTTCTCTATGTGGTGGGGCGATATCTTTTGGAAGGGAGCATCCCCGGCTTTCCCTTTCTCGCCTCAATCATTTCCATCTTTTCGGGCGCTCAACTCTTTGCTCTGGGTGTAATTGGAGAATATCTGGCAAGAATGCACTTTCGAACGATGGACCGTCCCGTTTATGCTGTCCGTGGTGCGATTGGCGAGAGCCAGCAGCCGATCGTAAGCGCGGAATGATCGAGCGCCTTGATCCGAAAGACTTTGGTGAGCTGACACGCCTGGAGGAGTTCTCGGGTAATCCGCTTCTTCCTTTGCCGGATCTGCCGCGCGAGCGAAGCGCCGGGTATTGGCAGGCGGAAATCGAGGAGACTATCTCGGATGAGTCAGCCGCGGGCTGGATGGCGAAAAATGGAGATGGCATTGAGGCGTTCGCGATTTACACCGATGCGCCGTGGGATTCCAAGGTCATCGGCGTAAAAGTGGGTTTTGTCCGGCATCTTGCCGTTCGGGAAGGAGGGCGCGGAAAGGAGATCGTCGGCGCACTGCTCACTGAGCTATCTGACTTTGCGCTTCGTCGTGGAACGAAGTGTTTGACCGCCAAAGTGAGGGCCCTGGATTCTTCGATGACTCATGCACTGGAAGAGAATGGGTTCTTACTCATGGATACTTCCCTTAACTTCCTTTGCGATTTTTCGCGGACTACGCCAGAGGGAGCGGATGGGCGGCGGCAGAGCGGCGGCCTAACGACCCGGCGTGCCGAGCCAAAGGACGAGCCCGAAGTCCTGGCAGTGAGTGAGAAGGCCTTTACTGGTTTCTTCGGGCGATATCACGCCGATCCGAGAATGCCTGCAGGCGCCGCCGTTAGTGTCTACCGCGACTGGATCCTTTCCGCTTTTCGCGGTTGGGCTGACTGGATTCTCGTGGCCGAGATCGACCGACGAATCGTGGGCTATGGTATTTGGAAAAAGCCGTCGCGCTGCGAAGTGTCTCAGGCAATTGAGCTGGCTCACTATAGCCTGGCTGGGGTGCATCCGGATCTCGCCGGTCGTGGGATTTACAGCGCCCTGGCGAGAGACGGAATGCAAATCGCCCGCGCGGAGGCGCGATTCGTCGATGGTCCGGTGCATGTGAGCAATTTTCCCGTGCATCGCGCCTTGCATCGGCTTGGTTGGAAGATCGCAGATGCGAAACATTCCTTTCACAAATGGCTTGTCGTCTGAGCCGTTATGAAACGCTGCCTAGCGTGTGGAACCCGCTTCGAAGAAAGGAGCTGGGAATGTCCGCACTGCGGTTTCACACCGCCGATCGTTGACGACATACGGCATTTTGCTGAGAGCAGCGCCGCCATGAACGACGACGGGTTTAAGCCTGAATTTTTCGCCCGACTCGCGAGCCTGGAAGGAGATAACTTTTGGTTTCGCGCGCGCAACCGACTAATCCAGTGGGCGATTCAGACTTACTTTCCTAATGTGGAAAACTTATTCGAAATCGGTTGCGGCACCGGTTTCGTCCTTGCCGGTCTGCACCAGACGAGACCCGAACTGCGCCTGGTGGGCAGCGAACTTTTTTCCGAAGGACTGGTTTTCACGAAACTTCGATTGCCCGAGGTGGAGTTATTTCAAATGGACGCGCGCCACATTCCTTTCGAGAACGAATTCGATGTCGTGGGCGCCTTTGACGTGCTTGAACATATTGCGGAAGACGAGCAGGTGTTATCCGAGATGTTTCGTGCGACACGGCCAGGCGGGGGGATCTTGCTGACGGTGCCACAGCACCCTTTCCTGTGGAGCAAAAGCGACGAGCACGCCTTGCATCAACGCCGCTATCGCCGGAAGGAACTGGAGCGGAAAGTGAAGCTGGCGGGATTCCAACCCAGGCGGATCACTTCGTTCGTGTCTCTCCTTTTGCCGCTCATGATTCTGGCACGGAGAAGCAAAGAGTGCGATCCATGGGCCGAGTTTCAGATCAGTCGTCCTCTCAATTTCGTCCTGGAAAAGCTGCTCGCGGTCGAGCGTGGCTTGATTCGAACCGGGCTTTCGTTCCCTGTCGGCGGCTCGCTTTTAGTCGCAGCCGACAAACCTCTTAGCCTCTCGTGATCAGAATACCGTTCAATCGTCCCTTCGCGACCGGCCGCGAACTCGACTATATCCGGGAAGCGATAGGCACGCCGAAGTTCTCGGGCGACGGCAGTTTCACTATGGAGTGCCAGCGGATTCTCGAGCAGTCGTTAGGCGTGACGAAGGCTCTTCTCATGACTTCCTGCACCCATGCGCTTGAAATGGCAGCTTTGCTCCTCGAGCTGAAACCTGAAGACGAGGTTATCTTGCCCGCTTTCACTTTCGTCTCGACCGCCAATGCCTTTGTCCTGCGTGGTGCTCGTCCAATTTTCGCCGATGTCCGTCCCGATACCTTGAATATCGATGAACGTCTGATCGAAAAACTCCTAACGAATAAAACGCGTGCGATTTTTCTTTTGCACTACGCGGGTGTGGGCTGTGAGATGGATTCAATCTGTGAGCTGGCGCAGCGTCGCCGTCTGGCCCTGATCGAGGATAATGCCCACGGGCTGTATGCCAGGTATCGCGGCCGTTTCCTGGGAACCTTTGGTGAGATGGCCGCTCTAAGTTTTCATGAGACGAAAAACTTTACCTGCGGCGAGGGAGGTGCGCTGCTTCTCAAGCAGACGCGATTCATCGCCCCGGCGGAAATCATTCGCGAAAAGGGGACTGACCGCAGCCGGTTCTTCCGTGGCGAGGTGGATAAGTATAACTGGGTAGCAGCGGGCTCGAGTTATCTGCCGTCCGATATCCTGGCCGCTTTTCTCCGAGCACAGTTGGAACGCCGAGAGGAGATTCAGACGGCGCGGCGCCGCCTTTGGGAAACGTACAAATGCGAGCTGACGTCCTGGGCTAACGAGAATAAGGTACAGCTTCCATTTGTGCCGGCGGAGTGCGAGCAGAGTTATCACATGTTTTATTTACTCTTGCCGTCGCTGGAGGATCGGGAACGTCTCATCACGCACCTTGGCGCCCGTGGCATTCTCGCGGTCTTCCATTATCTGCCGCTGCACCTTTCACCCATGGGTCGCGGTTTCGGTGGACGACCAGGTGACTGTCCCGTAACCGAGGATATTTCCGACCGACTCCTCCGCCTGCCGTTTTTCACGGGGATGAGTGCGGACGAGCAAGCGGAAGTGATCGGCACGGTCCGTAGTTTTCGCTGCGCGTGAACTCCACCATGGCAAGGCCAGGGTCTCCCTGGAAACTTACTCTTGTCTTTGCGGTAATCCTCGCCGCGTCTTCGTTCGCGCTCCAGGGATGGCAGGGCTTTAACATTTCGGACGAGGGTTTCCTTTGGTACGGCGTCCAGCGGACGGTGGCGGGGGAAGTGCCGCTGCGTGATTTTCAGTCTTATGACCCGGGAAGATATTACTGGTCGGCTGCGGTGGCTCTCGGGTTTGGCAACGGATTAGTGGCTCTGCGTTTTTCTGAGACAATCGCGGAAGCTATCGGTCTTTGGTTGGGGCTATTGGCCGCGTGTCGACTGAGCCGCAATTGGCTCGCTCTCCTCGCAACCGGTCTCATGCTCACGGTCTGGGTGTTTCCCTCCCATAAGATTTTCGACCACAGCCTTCTTTTGGCTGGCATTTGGATGGCAACGCGCCTGGCAGAACAGCCGTCGCGATGGAGGGTCGTCTGGGGGGGAGTGTTCATCGGTCTCTGTGCTTTTTTTGGAAGAAATCACGCGCTTTATAATGGTACCGCGGAATTTCTGCTCCTTCTCTGGCTAACTGTACGAGGAGAGCTTCCACCTACACGCTTCATAGCGTGGGCGACCGGTATTGTCGCCGGTAGCCTACCATTGCTCCTCATGCTGGCCTTTGTGCCGGGGTTCTTTACCAGCTATCAAAACTCGATTGTAGAAATCCTGCGTCATGGGACCAACCTCGCGCTCCCGATGCCTTGGCCCTGGCGAATCTTCCTGAGTGGGAATCCTTACGCCGTCGCGTCTCAGTTAGTCCTGGGATTAGTTTTGCTTGCGCTACCAGTCGCTTATCTTGCCATGATCGGTGCTTCCCGGCCGCTCGCGCATTTTTCGCCGGAGCGCGCCCTTCTTGCTGCCTGTGGAGCCGTAGGATTATGCTACCTCAATCATGCTTACTCGAGGGCGGACGTTAGTCACCTCGCTCAGGCGATTCATCCTTTCACACTCGGCCTCCTCGCGCTTGTTTATCATTTTGCAAAACGATCTCGTTATCTAACAACCATGGCTCTCTTCCTGACGGCGCTTGGGCTTTTCGAGGTAGGAAGACAAATGCCGGCCTTCCAGAGACTGGTTTCACCCGTAGCCTGGCAACGATCGGCAGTTGCCAGCGGTGTATTTGTTCCACCGGTCTGGGCACGCTTTTTCGACGAGCTTCACCAATTCGCCGCCCATATCGGTCCGCGGGAGGGTATCTTCATTGCTCCCTCTGCTCCGGGTCTCTATCCCGTTCTGAACCGGGTCTCACCTGTCTGGGAGAGTTACGTTTTCTTCCCCACGAGCAAGGAGCGCGAGGAAGAAATAACCACTAGCCTAACGAAGAAAGAAATCAATTGGGCGATTGTCTCAAATACGCAAATCGATGAGCGAGACGATTTGCGCTTCTCGGCGACCTATCCGCTCGTCTGGAAATATCTGCAGGAGAATTTCGAACCGGTCGCGCAGCCAGAATTACTCGGAGGACTGACGATCAAGCACCGCAAGGGAGCTAGCCCAGGAGATCGTGCACGACAGATTTCTCCTCCTTCAGCTCGTTAACCGAAGCCTCAATTTTCGCGCGGCTGAAATCGTTCAACGAAACGCCTTGAACGATTTCCCATTTTCCGCCTTCCGACCGGATGGGGAAGGAGCTGATAAGGCCTTTTTCGACGTTGTAACTGCCATCGGAGCAGACGGCGACGCTGTACCAGTCTGTTTCCGGTGTTTTACTCGTCAGGCTACGAACGGTGTCGACGACGGCGTTAGCCGCAGAAGCGGCTGAGGAAAGGCCGCGGGCCTTGATGACCGCGGCGCCGCGTTGTTGCACCGTAGGGATGAAAGTCTCCTTGAGCCACTTTTCGTCGGCGATGACTTCGTCCGCGTTTTGACCATTGATCTTCGCGTTGTAGAAATCGGGATACTGCGTCGCGGAATGATTTCCCCAGATGGTCATGTTCGTCACCGTCGTCACGTCCACGCCTGCCTTTTGTGCGAGTTGCGCTTTGGCGCGGTTTTCGTCCAGGCGGGTCATGGCGAACCAGCGATCGTTAGGCACTGATTTCGCGTTATTCATCGCGATGAGGCAATTGGTGTTGCACGGATTGCCGACGACGAGGACGCGGACATCGCTCGAGGCGTTTTTCTCAATCGCCTTTCCCTGGCCGATGAAAATCTTGCCGTTAATGCCTAACAAATCGCCGCGTTCCATTCCCGCCTTACGCGGCACGCTGCCGACAAGCAGGGCCCAATTCACGCCGCGAAAACCTTCGTCGAGGTCGGCCGTTGGCGCGATGCTTTTGAGGAGCGGGAAGGCGCAATCCTGCAATTCCATGACTACGCCTTCCAGCGCGCCGAGAGCGGGCGGGATTTCGATGAGCGACAATTGCACCGGCTGGTCGGGGCCAAACATCGAGCCGGAAGCGATGCGAAAAAGAAGCGAGTATCCGATCTGGCCAGCGGCGCCGGTGACGGCGACTTTAATGGGCGAATTCATTTTTCCTCCTTAACTGCGGTTGCCGAGAAAGACAATCGTCCACTCTTTTCGATCGATCGCCGGATCATGAGCAGTTGTCGTCGCAGTGTTGTCCCATGCCCAAGCTTTGCAATGGTGGTGTGTAATCTGCGCGTCCAGTTGGAATTCGTCGCGGTACCGGGAACGTTGAAGCGCTCCGTTCTTCCCAGTAAATCGGTAATCATGACGATCGCGATCCATGATTCGCATCGAAAAAGCGCGTCAAAAATCGCGGGATAAAAATCACGCAGGTAATCCATCGAGTCGTTAGGCATGAGACCACTGAACGCGCCGATCTTGGCCAGATCCTGGCGCGCCTGATGACTCTGTTCTCCGTCTTCGAGTGCTCTCTGCCACATCGCTCGCAGCGGAAAGTGATCGTGGGTGGCGAAAGTCGCGACCGAGAGCCGTTCGTAGGCGTGGCCGGGGATGACGTTCCCGTCCGGCTGCGTTTCCCATTGCGGAATCTTGAACCCGGCAATCCCCAATGCTCTCAGGCTGGGCCGGACGTAGTGAGGCACCGTCCCCAAGTCTTCGCCAACAACCTGGGTTGCGCCCGATTCTTCCAGGACAACGCGCAGATACTCCTCGCCTTCTCGCTGGTTGGCCGCGCAATTTTCCCAGCGCTCGTCATCGCGTGGGAAAAAGTGCGGACGACGGCCGCCGGTCCTGGCGAGCATTTCCTCCCAGTTCAGGGGAAGGAATTGATCGTTGTAAGGAGGACGCCACGGAAACGCATAGATGCGATAAAAACCGAGAACGTGATCGATGCGGAAAAGATGGAAAATTTGTCTCACGCCGTCGACGCGCTGGCGCCACCAAACAAAATTTTGACGCCGCATCTCCGGCCAGTCGTAAACGGGGATGCCCCAGTTTTGACCCCATTTCTGGGTGAACTCATCGTCTTTGAAATAAGGTTCCGGCGGTGCGCCACCGGACCAGTCGAGGGCGAACCGCTCAGGGTGGGAAAAGACATCGGCGCTGTAATAGCTGATTCCAAATGGAATATCTCCCATCAGCGCGACGCCGTGCTCCTCGGCGAATTGTTTCACTCCGCGCCATTGCTCGTGTGCAATCCACTGGATGTAGCGAAAAAAATCCCGCCGCTCTTCGAACGAGATGCGTTCATCTTTGCCTAACGAATGTAAGTAGGTGCCTGCTTCCTCAAGGCTGTTTTGCGGCCATTGGTCCCAGGTCTCGCGCTCGCCATGCTTCTCCATCAGAACGCGAAAAAGAGTGTAGTCATCGAGCCAGCCGGCTTCGGTTTGGCAGAAGCGTTGGAAATCTTCGTTCGGCGATTTCGCGCGAAAAACAGCGAACGCGCTCTCGAGCAGCTTCTTTTTTAGCGGCTTGACGATCCCGTAGCGCACGTGACCCCGGCGCAGGGCGGCAAGATCAATGCCCGTGGTGACGTCCCTGAACGCCTCGACCGACAGGTCCGTCGGCGATCCGGGCGCGAGGTGCAGCGTGGTGGGATCGAGCGCGCGCGAACTGACCGCATTGTACGGACTGTTGTCGCCGCCGGTCTCGTTAATCGGGAGAAGCTGGACGAGACGAAAACCAATCCGGCCCGACCATTCTATGAACTGGCGCAGACCCTCCAAATCGCCGATGCCGAGATCACTCTCGGTCCGGAGAGCGAAAAGCGGAGCGAGAATGCCAGCAATCTTTGTTTCGGGAGTCAGCTTCATTCTTCAAACAACGGCCACAAAGAAGGCGACGGATGCGCGAACCTTCTCTGTGCACACACGGTGTTGGGGTTCATCGCTGAGAGTTATGTCGAACTCAGGCCCGCCGAACATTCCAGTCTTCGACGAGCTGGGACGGGATTTCTTTCAAGAAACGCGAAGGCCGTTGAAACATGTCGCCATAACCGGCGTTGAGGCGCATATGCGGATAGGTGAGGTAAAGTTCGTCTTTCGCCCGCGTGATCGCGACATAAAAGAGGCGCCGTTCCTCTT
Organism: uncultured Verrucomicrobiae bacterium; assembly: GCA_963801255.1. Lineage (GTDB taxonomy): Bacteria > Verrucomicrobiota > Verrucomicrobiia > Chthoniobacterales > UBA10450 > JAICXG01. Next base: position 13,010 of record CAWDEC010000020.1, read on the forward strand.
CGATCGCGTCGCGCGTTTCGAGCGAGCGCGAGCTGGGAAACATACCGTCGGTCAACCAGATGACGAATACGGTGTGAAATTCAAGGCCTTTGGCCTGATGCACAGAAGATAGGTTGACCGCTTCCTCATCGTTAGTCTGGGTCGCAGCCGGTTCGGCGTCGACATTGCTGATGAGCGCGAGCTGCGAAAGGAATTCGTTCGCGTCTTTAAACTGGCGGGCAAACGCCGCGAGCTGAGTGAGATCTTCCTTGCGCAGCTCGTAGTTGGCAAAATTGGCTTTGGCATAATCGTCGTAGATTGCTTCCACGACGGACATGATCATTTCGGTGGGCGCAATCGGCTGGCCGTGGGGCGCGATTTCTTCAAGGGTGTCGATGAGTTGCTGCCATGATTTCCGGGCGCGAGAGCTGACGGGCATTCCAGCCATGCGGTCGTTCCACGAAGTAATCACCGCGTTCTCATTCAACATTTGCTCCCATTTACTCCAGAGCATGTCTGCGCTTTTCCCGCCAATACCAGGAAGCAAGCGTACCATGCGTTTGAAGGCGACTTCATCCTGCGGATTGGCGACCAGGCGGATGAAGGCGGCCACATCCTTGATGTGGGCTTGTTCAAAGAAGCGAATCCCGCTTGTGATTTGATAGGGGATGCCGCGGCGTGAAAGCTCAAGCTGCAACTCGATGGCGTGATAATGCGCGCGATAAAGGACGGCAATTTCGTTCAACTCCACGCCTTCGTCGCGCAGCTCAAGAATGCGCTGGGCGACAAATTGCGCCTGTTCGCTTCCGTCGTTTAAGGCGACGATCGCTGGTCTGAATTTGTTCGTTAGGCGAACGGCACTTAGTTCTTTCCGAAACTGCTGCAGGTTCTGCGCGATGGCGGCGTTTGCTACCTCTAAGATCTCCGGCACGCTGCGGTAGTTCAGTTCGATCTTGAAGATCTGCGCGTTTGGATAGCGCCGCGGGAAGGCGAGGATGTTTTGGAAGTTGGCCCCGCGCCAGGAGTAGATCGACTGCGCGTCGTCGCCCACTACCATGACGTTTTGATGTTCTCCCGCGAGCAGATCGATGAAGTCGGCCTGAATCTTGTTTGTGTCCTGGTATTCATCGACAAGGATGAACTGGAATTGTCGCTGATAGAAGCGGGCGATCTCCTCGTGCTCTTTCAGCATGCGAAGCGTCTTTTCCAGGAGGTCGTCGAAGTCGAGCGAGTTTGTCGACTGCTTTCGCCGCTCGTAGCGTGCGTGCACGTCTCTGATTTGCTCGAGGAGCGGGACGAAGTATGGAAATTTCTCCGCGAGAACCTCTTCGACCGATCGCTCGGTGTTAACGACAAAACTGAAGATGTCGGCGAGGACGTCACCTTTCGGGAAGCGAATCTCTTTCGGATCGATCCCTGCGCCCGCCACGACAGCGTTGAGCAGATCCTTTTGGTCCTCGCGGTCCATGATGGTGAAACCGCTGGAATAGCCAAGCGCGCGGCCATGACGCCGCAGCATACGATTTCCGATGGAGTGAAAGGTGCCACCCCAGAGCCCGCTGGCGTCGATCGGCAACAGGTTGGCGACGCGATCGAGCATCTGTCGCGCAGCTTTGTTGGTGAAGGTGAGGAGAAGGATGTTGCGCGGATCAACTCCATTCTCCAGCAGGTACGCGACACGATAAGTCAGGGTGCGCGTTTTGCCTGAGCCGGCGCCGGCAATGACCAGCAGCGGACCAGGTGGCGCGGTGACGGCGGCGTATTGCTGAGGATTAAGCTCGCTCGCGTAATCGATATGGATTGTCGCCGCCGACTGGGCGCGCTGTAGCATGTATTCGCGGGACATGTGGGCGATAACGCTGGAGTGTCGGCTCCGGCACTTCAACGAAAAGTTGGGGAAATTGCGCGTCGCTGAAGTCGCCGGGTACCGTTTCCGGCGGTCGTGCGCTGAGCATCTGCGAGGCTCTTGCCTAACGATGCGTAAGACTCATCTTGCGGAGCAAACCGTGTCGGCAAAAATCCTCGAGTCCGGTGGGTTGGCAAGGTTACTGCTTTAGCAGTGATTATAGAAATTATGAAACACTCCAGCGGCTCACCTTTTGCCTATGAAACTGCTTGATCGCGAGCGCGTCGAATTCCTCGTCATTGATGACGATCCGGCGATTACTCAATTCCTTGCCGCCTACCTCAGACAGAAAGGCCACACTTGTGCCACCCTGACCGAAGGTTTCGAGACGCACGCCTGGCTTGAGATGCATGATTGCGAAGTGGTGGTGGTTGATCTCAACATGCCGAAAGTCGACGGCATTTCGCTTATCTCCTACATCCACGAAATACGAGCGCGACTGCCGATCATCGTCTTCACCGGCATCGGTTACGAGGAGGAGAAGATGCACGCCGCGCTACGTGCAGGAGCGAACGGTTACGTGAGCAAGAACCTGCCAGTGGAACAGCTTTATTGCGTCCTGACCCGCGTCCTTACCACCTGTCGCCAGCGCGACCTTCAGGAGCATTCTCGTCCCGCCTTGGCGAGCGTAGCCTAGCGAGTAAAGAACGTCGCCTTGCCTAACGAGTTGGTGGCACTGAGATCCGCCCACTCCTCACCGGAAGGTAGACATTTCGGAGCACAGTCTTTTCGTCGCAACGTGTCGTTAGGCCATCAATCTTGATTCTTGCCCTCGCTGGCGGACGACAGCGACAGATTCGGCAGAGTCGGAGAGAAGGCAGATGTTTTTGTGTGAGGAGGACGGGTGCGGTGAAAGTGAAAGTTTTCACCTAAGGAATCAGATCCGGCTCCGGATCACCGGATGCGGAGCGAGGATTTACCGTCGCGGTCTCGCGTCCTGAAGGAGTTCGCGCAATCCTTCGGGTGAGACCGTCTCGGCGCCGCTCGCGCTCGTCGTTTCCTGTTCGAGATAATCCGCAGTCGCGACAACCAGCCGGAAGCGCTCGGCGTATTTACTCGCCAGGCGCTCGATAATCGAATCCGCCGTTTGCCCGGCCCGAGAATAGAAAACTTGAATTTCCCCCGGCTCCCCTGCTTGCGAGACAGACGCACCGCGTCCATCGAAAACCACCACAACGCGCGTGCCGCTCCAATCCTGATAATCGCGCAGTTGTTTCACGAGCGTCTCGCGGGCCAAAGCGCCCCGACGGTCATGCAGGGCGCGCAATTCAGGCCATGCAAAAATGATGCTGTGGCCGTCGACGACAAGATAATCGGGGCTCACGCCCTTCGACGATAAACTGGGCCCGGAGAAAAGGAAGAGGGCTTTAGCTCGCCGCGCTCGCCTCTGCCACTGTCGGTCCGTTCGCGGAGACGGGGGCTGGCGCCGGCGTCGGGGTTTTCTTGGCGCGACTCTTCGCTGCTGGTCGCCGTGGATGATTAGCAGCGACGCGCTTGCGTTCAACGTATGCCTTACGCCGTTGCCGTTTTGCCCTGACTCGATGCTGTTGACCCATGCGGCTGTTGCTATAGGCCGAAAGCTGATCGGGCGCAATTTCCAATCAGCGCGACCGGTGCAATTTTGCTATTGCAAATCTTCGCGCGCTTCAGGTAGAAACGCTTCGCCGGGATAGCTCGGCGCTGAAGTTTAGACCCCCCCTGTGTTTACTCCTCGGAAACTGATCGGGCTTTCGCTGCTCTTCTTAATCATCGCGATCGTTGTTGGCTTTCTTAACAAGAGCGAGGTAAACGGCCTGCGGATCGCGTCGGTCAATGCTGCATCCTCACTGGAAATAGCGCGGCGGCTTCAAGCGACGAGCGAGCAAAAGCTAAAGGCGCGTGCAAAGGAATTGAGCGGCTTGGCGGGCAAGGTGGCGACTGCGGAAACAAGAGCTGGCAGTGCCGAAGCCGAACTTAGAAAATCGCAGAGCGAGAAGGCCGCACTGGAGTCGAAATTGCAGGCAAGTGAGACGCAGGTGGTCGACCTGCAAAAACAAGTCGCCGCCGCAACCGTCGCTGGCGGGTCGGACTCGAAGGAAAAAATCCCCGACGGCAAATTGAAGTCGCAGCTTCTCGATACGAGGCGCCGAATGGAAGCGGTCGAGAAAGAGAAAGCCGCACTCGCGGAAAAACTGAAGGAAGCCCAGGATCGCGTGACTGCGATGGAGGAAGAAAAAGGTCGACGCGGATTGCGGGCCAGCGTCGCGGGCATTCACGGCACGGTGCTGGCGGTGAACCAGGCCTATAATTTTGTCGTCCTCAGCATGGGAGAACGTCAGGGTGTAGTACCGAATTCCGAAATGTTGGTCATGCGCGGCGGTGCGCTCATAGGGAAGATTCGCATCTCTTCAGTTGAACCCACCACGTCAATAGGCGATATCATTACCAACAGCTTGGCGCGGGGCGTCCAAGTACAACCTGGAGATACGGTAATTTATGCTGGAAATGCCTCTTCATAGTCGAGAGGTGAAACGCGGTCTGGTCGCATTGCTGGGCGCTCTTTGCCTTGTGTCGTGCGCGAGTGGGCCCGCGCAACCTTCGTTGGTGGGCGATCCCGATGTACACGGTGAGTCTGCCATTCCCTGGAATAGGCCCCAGGCTTGGGAGGGCTCAGCTGGCTTGCCTGCAGGAATGCCCGGTGGTGCGGGTAACCCGAATCCAAATAATCCGACCTCCTACTAGCGGTCGGGGGTTGCTAAATCCAAAATCCCGCAGGGATAATCGCGTCCTTTGGAACGACGATGATTCCGTCCCGGATGAAGTAGTTTGGTCCGTCCACGTTCCTGTCTTTGCCTTCCGGCGTAATGACGACGCCATCCCCGATGCGTGCATTCTTGTCGACGATGGCTCGGTCGATCACGCAGTTGCGCCCGATGCCAATCGGAGGCGCTCCAGGCGAAGCTTGCGGCGCCGAGGCCTCAAAGTAATCGCCGCCCATGATGACGCTGTTGCGAATGGTCGCGCCACTGCGAATGATGCTGCGGACTCCAATCACGCTGCGTTCAATGTGCGCGTCGGAGATGATACAGCCGTCGGAGACAATTGCCTGCCGCAGGGTCGCGCCGTTCACTTTACTTCCCGGCAGGAAGCGCGGGTGAGTGTAGATCGGTGCATTCGCTTCAAAGAAACTGTACTTCGGAATCAGATTCGTTAGGTCGAGATTTGCTTCGTAAAAGGCCCGAATAGTTCCGATATCTTCCCAGTAGCCCTCAAAGATGTAGGCGCTGACGTGCCGTTCGCCGATCGCCTTTGGGATCACGTGTTTGCCGAAATCGTCCATGCTTCCTTCCAGGCAATCCACCAGCACCTGCCGGTTGAAGACGTAGATGCCCATCGAGGCTTGATAGAGTTCTTCGTCCGGCGCTCGTCCCAGCGATTCCAAGATTACGGGCCCAAGCTTTAATTCATCCAATACCGCCGGGTCTTTTGGCTTCTCCTCGAACCGGATGATGCGATGATCCGAACCGCTCAGCATGATGCCGAAGTTAGAAGCCGCCTCACGCTCTACTGGTGTAACCGCCAGTGTGATGTCCGCGCCCGAGCGAATGTGCTGATGGAGCAAGATGCGAAAATCCATCCGGTAAAGCTGATCACCGCTTAGGATGAGGTAGTAGTCGTAGGGTTTCTCCAGGAAATAGCGCAGGTTTTGCCGCACGGCGTCGGCTGTTCCCTGATACCACTGCGTGCTGGAGGGCGTTTGCTGCGCAGCGAGAATATCGACGAAGCTGGGCGAGAAATTATCAAACTTGTAGCTCGCCTGGATGTGACGATGCAGCGACATCGTGTTGAACTGCGTCAGGATATAAATCGAACGCAGGCCTGAGTTGAGGCAATTGCTGATCGGAATATCGACCAGTCGATATTTCCCGCCCAAGGGTACGGCCGGCTTGGCTCGATCCTTCGTGAGGGGAAAAAGGCGGGTGCCCGCGCCGCCGCCCATGATGATAGACAGAGTGCGTTGCGTCGTGCCTGGTGGTAATGCAGGAATTTGCGGCATGAGGCGCTCGAGAACTTACAGGAGATTCGCCGCACGGCACAAGCTATGATGTAATCACGGGGCGCGGAGAAGGACGATCCGCCGGCGACCTTTGCGGCTTCACCCTTGTCGTCTATTTGCGTGCGCCGCTTTCTTCCGCCGGGAAACTCGCAGACGATCACCGCCAGCAGAGGGTGTTGCTACTGCAACATGCTCACCCTACAATGGCGGCCATGTGTGGCATCGTCGGATATGTCGGTAGGGCTGAAGCCGGGCCTATCCTGCTCGACGGTCTGCGTCGGCTGGAATATCGGGGCTACGACTCTGCCGGCATCGCCGTGGTTGATGGGAGTCATGTCGAGACGCGCAAATGTGCCGGGCGCATAGCCGGCCTGACGAAGTTGATGGCCGACGCGCCCCCGAGCGGCACCTTTGGAATTAGCCACACGCGTTGGGCGACACACGGCAAACCCACCGATCAGAATGCGCACCCGCACTTTGACGAAAGCGGCAAGCTCGCGGTCGTCCATAATGGCGTGATTGAAAATTACCAGCAGATAAAGGACGCGCTCCTGCGGGAAGGCGAACACCATTTCACCTCCGAAACCGATACCGAAGTGCTGGCGCATCTCATCGGCAAAATCTACGACGAATCTGCTGTCGGCGTGACTGATCCAAGTCGGCACAAGGCGTTGCTCGTCGAAGCGCTTCGCGGCGCCCTGCAACAAGTCATTGGCACCTACGGCATCGTGATGGTGCACGCCGACATTCCTGATTTTATCGTCGGCGCGCGCCGCGGCAGCCCTCTCGTTCTCGGAGTGGGAAAGGATGAAAATTTTCTCGCCAGTGACGTGAGCGCCATAGTCGCCTACACCCGCGACGCGGTCTATCTCAACGACTTCGATCTTGTTGCCGTTGAGCGCGACAAATTTGAGATCAGCTCACTTGCCGGCGAGCGCGGCGCTCATGCGATCAGCAAAGTAGAATTTACTGCCGAGGACATTAAGAAAGGCGATTACCCCCACTACATGCTCAAGGAAATATTCGAGCAGCCCGGCTCGGTGCGCGATGCGATGCGCGGCCGGCTCAGTCTCGAAGAATGCACGGCAAAGTTGGGCGGCTTGAACATGAGCCCTGCGCAGCTGCGCGAAGTGGGCCGCGTCGTGCTCACCGGCTGTGGCACCGCACTTCATGCCGCGATGGTGGGCGAATATTTGATCGAACAGCTCGCTAATCTTCCGACGGAGATCGAATACGCGAGTGAGTTTCGCCATCGCAATACACCGATGACCAATGACACTCTCGTTTTCGCCATCAGCCAAAGCGGCGAAACGGCGGATACCTTGGGCGCATTACGCGAGAGCCAGCGCAAAGGATTTCGTACCCTCGGCGTTTGCAACAACGTCGCGAGCACAATTGCGCGCGAGAGCGACGGCGGCGTTTATATGCATGCCGGACCGGAAATTGGCGTGGCTGCGACCAAGTCGTTCACCTCGCAGGTCGTCATCCTGACATTGATCGGCTTATTGTTAGGCCGAATGCGCCACCTCTCTACGGCGGAGGGAACATGCGTCATCGAAGCGCTCGAAGGATTGCCGGAGAAAATCGAGCAGGTCCTCAAGCTGAGTGATGAAGTGAAAGCCATCGCGGAGAAATACACCGGGGCTACCGGCGTGCTCTTCTTTGGGCGGCAATTCAATTTTCCCATCGCGCTCGAAGCCGCGCTCAAGCTGAAGGAAATTGCCTATCTCTATGCGGAAGGTCATCCGAGTGCGGAATTGAAGCACGGCATTATCGCTCTCGTTAGGCCAGAGTTGCCCTCCGTTTTCATTGCGCCGGACGACGCCGTCTTCTCAAAAAATCTGAACAACATCGAGCAGGTCAGGGCGCGCAAAGGACCGATCATTGCCGTCACCACCCAACGCGGCGCCGACAAACTCAGCGGAATTGCAGACGACATCCTGATCGTGCCAGACGCAGAGGACTTCGTTATGCCCGTGCTGACAGTGATTCCTCTGCAACTCTTCGCCTACCATCTCGCGGTCGCGCTCGGTCACGACGTGGATAAGCCACGTAATCTGGCGAAGAGCGTAACGGTGGAATAAGCGGTGATTGCAGGCCCTGTCGCTCCGTCTCTCGAAGCCAGAGAAAGTGGCGCCCCTGCGCCCTTCCTGTAATCAACCGCGTTTCCCTGCGATCAGGCGATAGATAAGCAAGAGTATTACCGCGCCGATGATCGAAGCGATGAAGCCCGCTGGTTGCCCCGGTTGATACCACCCGGCCAGTCGGCCGAGATAACCGGCGACGAACGCGCCTGCAATACCGAGCAGGATGGTGATGATGCAACCACCCGGATCTCTCCCCGGGGTGAGTAACTTGGCGATCGCGCCGACGATTAGACCAATGATGAGTGTCCAGAGAATTGCGCCCATAATTCCAATACGCTAACGAACCTTAGTCACCCACTGCAATGGTTTTATCCGTCGCAGCTGTCAATCTCACAACTGGACAACCTGTGCGCTGTGGATGTCTTCGCTCGATCCAATCTCGGCAAGCAGTTCGGCGCCGGGCGCGGTGTCAAGATTAAGAACGGTCAGCGCGCGGCCGCCGGCCTGGTTTCGGCTGAGCGACATGGTGGCGATGTTGATGCCGTGCGCGCCTAGCAATGTTCCGATTCGACCGACCATACCGGGCCGATCGGTGTTTTCGAGAACGAGCACAACTCCACTCGGTCGCGCCTCGACTGGACGACTGTTGATACTCACGATGCGCGGGGTGGCGCCAAAAAATGCGCCCGCAACCGAGATGGTTTTCGCTTCCGCCTCAGCTGTCAGTTCGAGCAGATCGGTGTAATCGCCCGGGGAGCTGAGACGGGATTCGGTGACTTTCAAGCCTAACGATTCCGCAAAAGCGGGGGCGTTCACTTCGTTCACATCTTCGCCGCCGGCGAGACGGAGGAAACCTTTCAGGATCGCGCGTGTGATCGCGGTGGTATCGACTTCGTTGACTTTGCCGCTGTAGTTAATGTGGAGGTTTTCGACCCGTTTCGGCGCGATCTGGGAGAGAAAGCGACCGAGCTTTTCGCCAAAGCGCAGATGCGGTCCAATGATGGCGAGGGTTTTAGCGTCGAGGTTTGGCAGATTGATCGCATTGCGGATGGTGCCTTCGAGGAGGGCGGCGCGAATGGCCTGGGCAATCTCGATCCCAACACTTTCCTGCGCTTCCACAGTCGAAGCCCCGAGGTGCGGCGTGAGGATGAGGTTTGGCATCCCCCGCAGCGGGGAGTCGTTAGGCAACGGCTCGGTCTCGAAAACATCAAGCGCCGCGCCCGCGACATGGCCGTTGCCTAACGAATTGAGCAGCGCATCTTCGTCGATCAAGCCGCCGCGGGCACAGTTGATGATGCGGACGCCCGGCTTTGTTTTCGTTAGGCGAGCGGCGTTGAGAAGGTGATGCGTTTCGGGTGTGAGCGGAGTGTGGAGAGTGAGGAAATCGGCCAGGGGCAGGAGCTCATCGAGGTCTTCGATCAACTCGACCTGAAGAGAACGCGCGCGACTGGAGGAAAGATAGGGATCGTAAGCCAGGACGCGCATTCCGAAGGCAATCGCGCGTCGACTTAGTTCGGAGCCGATTCGGCCCATGCCGATGATGCCTAACGTTTTGTTGTAAAGCTCGCTGCCTTCGAATTGTTTTCGATCCCATTTGCCGGCCTGCAGATTGGCGTGCGCTTGTGGGATCTTGCGCGCCACCGCGAGCAGAAGGGAGAAGGCGTGCTCGGCGGTGGAAATGGTGTTGCCGCCGGGAGTGTTCATCACAATGACGCCGCGACGCGTGGCAGCATCGAGGTCGACGTTATCCACACCGACTCCGGCGCGGCCAACCACCTTGAGATGTGTGCCGGCCTGGAGAATCGGCGCGGTTACCTTTGTTTGGCTGCGCACGACGATGGCGCTGAACCCGGGGATTGCCTCCACGAGTTCCGCCTCGCTTTGGCCGGTGCGCACAACGACTTCGAGAGCGTTGCCCCTGGCCAGCTCGTCAATGCCGCGTTGAGAAATGGAATCGGCGATAAGGACTTTCATTTTCGAAAAAATTGGGCAGGCGCAGCGTCAACTCACTTCGACCGGCAACTGCATCGGTTTTCCCATCGGGAGGCGGATGGTGAAGCAGGCGCCGCCGTTCGCGAGATTGCGCGCAGTGATGGCGCCGCCGTGAACTTCCACCAGTTGCTTCGCGATCGCCAGCCCGAGGCCTAATCCGCCGGCTGGCTTGCCTGCGCCGCGGTAGAATTTTTCAAAGACCTTCGTCTCCTCGCCCGGAGTCAGGCCTGGACCGTGATCGGTCACACTGAAAAGCAAGTTTCCCGCGTCCTCGCGCACCGTCGCTTCGATCGCTGTGCCGGGTGGACTGTAAGTGGCCGAGTTTGCCAGCAGAGCGGCGAGTGCCTGTTGGATGAGGCGGCTATCGACCGAGATGGGCGGAAGACTTTCGCCGATGTTGATCTCGACTTCACGGTCGAGAGTGGCGCCGCGCACGGCCTCGCGTAACAATTCGCCGGGATCGCACCATTCGCGTACCGGCTGCAGCAGGCCTGATTCAAGACGCGTGGCATCGAGCAGGTTGCTGACTGTTCTCGTCAGGCGTTGCGCCGCCTGTTGCAACTCGGCGCAATCAGGCTGCGGTTCTTGCAAGGTGGCCGACATGACCGCGAGTGGCGTCTTCAGCTCGTGCGACACGAGGTCGAAGAGCGTCTTTTGCAATTTCTGTGATTGAGTGGCGAGTTGGGCTTCGCGGCTTTCCTGAAGCGCGCGTTCCTTGTGAAGATAGAGCGCGAGTTGAGCGGCGATGGCGTCGAGCAATTGCCGCTGCTCCAGCGACGGAGCCTGTGGCAAACAGACCGCAAGCACCCCTTCCGCCCGGCCGCCAGCGAGTAAAGGGAGATGAAGAGCGGGCGAGTCCGGCAGCGTGTCGGTCGAGAGCCCGGCCTCCTGTTTTCTCTGAAAGGCCCACGCAGCGACGCTCTCGTCCTTGCTCGTGATCGCGAACGACCCGGCTGAATGCGCAGTAAGTCCGCTCTCAGAGCAAAGAAGGATCGCGCTGTCCGCATGAAAGGTTTCCTCGATTAGCCTAACGAGTGAAGCCAGCGCTTCACTCAGATCTCGACTCGATGCCAAAGCCTGAGTCAACCGATAGAGAGCAGTCGCGCGTGCCTCGCGTCGCCGTTCCACATCCTCGCGCTCGCGTAACTGGGCGGCAAGATGTCCGATGACGAGCGCGACGACAAAGTAGATGCCGAACATCATGAAGTCAGGCAGTTGGCTGATGTAGAAAGTGAAGCGCGGCGGGATGAAGAGAAAATTCCAGAGGAGTGCGCTCAGGGCCGCGAGAAGGAGAGTCGGAGTGCGATGAAGGCGCAATCCCGCGACGGTGACCGCGAAAAGGTAGAGCAGCGCCACTGCCCAGTAGCCAGTAAATCGAAAGACTGCCAGAGAGAGTGCCGTGACGATGGCTGCGATGAGAATCGCGACTCCGTATTCGTTCCAACGCAGGTCGGAGACGCCGGTATGTGAACGCGGCAATGGTTTTTCATCCGAGCGGATCATGTGAATGTCGATCTCGCCGCTGTGCCTGACCAGCCAGTCCACCGGCGAGGTTTGGCGCAAGAGCCAACGTTTCTTGATCGGTTTCCCGAGAACGAACTGAGTTACGTTGTGCTGTTGCGCGAGACGGAGGAGGGCTTCGCCCACGTGTGTTCCAGGCGTGGTGATGACCTCCGCGCCGAGACTGCGCGCGAGCGCAAGGTCGCGATTAAGCTGAGCCTGCTGCTTTTCGCCTACCGGCTGCCCAGTATCGATGTTCGCCACGATCCAGGAGGCTTCCATCGAAGCGGCGAGCCGACGTGTGTAACGGATCAACTTTTCCGAGGTCGCGCCTCCGCGGACCGCGGCGAGCAGGCGATCACTGCTTTTCCACGGCCCGATGATTCGCTCCTCCTGCATGATGTCGCGCAGGTCGCGATCGACATGCTCGGCCACGATGCGGAGTGACATTTCGCGCAGCGCTGTAAGGTTGCTTTCCCGAAAGAAATTTTCCGACGCCGTCTGTGCGCGATCGCCGAGATAGACTTTGCCTTCGGCGAGCCGGGAGCGCAGTTGTTCCGGAGTCAGATCGATGAGGACAATCTCGTCGGCCGAATCAAGCATCGAGTCGGGTACCGTTTCTCTAACAATTACCCCAGTGATCTGCTGGATCGTGTCGCGTCGGCTCTCGATGTGCTGGACGTTGACGGTCGTATAAACGTTGATGCCCGCGTCGAGTAACTCGAGCACATCCTGATAACGCTTCGGATGGCGCGAACCGGACGCGTTAGTGTGCGCCAGTTCATCGACCACAGCCAATTGCGGATGCCAGAGCAGGATCGCGTCGAGGTCCATTTCCTCAAGTGTCGTCCCGCGATAGTCGAGCTGTGCGCGCGGAACGATCGGCAATCCTTCGAGTAACGCTTCAGTCTCGGCTCGCCCATGTGTTTCCACGATTCCGATCACAACTTCGCGCCCGTCCTTCAGGGCCTGTCGTGCTGCCTGGAGCATGGCGAAGGTCTTACCCACGCCCGGACTCATCCCGAAAAAAATCTTCAGCTTGCCGCGGGTGGCCTTGGCTTCTTCGCGCTTCAAATGCGTGAGCAACGCATCTGGATCAGGCCGTTCGGCCGCGCTCATAAGGCGAGTTTACTCACGACTTGCAATTAGGGCGAATAAGCGGGTTTCCAAAAAATCACGAGCATCCGCCACTGACAATGACAATGAGCGTGCCGCCGACCAGGATCGGCAGATTAGGCAGCGTTCGGAAAAAGATGAAGTGGATAATTTGGCACATGAAGAAAAGGGTTGTGATAAGAGACCGACCACATTCGACTCTACCCGCGCAAGATTGAGCGAGATCCCAGATCCCGAAAGCAGAATCTTGACAATCTGATCTGCCGGCCCGTGTCGCGACGGTGTTCGTTAGGTTGTAGAAAGAGTCATTGGCGCTCAGGCCAACTGGTCCAGCCGCCCTTGTTCAGCCCGATAGCGGGCGGCGAGAAAACGCAAAGGCTAGAAAGCGAAGATGCAGTCGAATGCTGCGGTGAACATGGTCTGGTCCTGGGAGTCATTGAACGGATGCGTACCGCTAAAGGAGTGATCAACGCGTAACTCAGGCCGGAGAGTCAGACCTTGCAGGGGCTTCGGCACCGAAGGCTTGATATCGAGCCCGATGGTAAGGGCACCGTAGGTGGTGCTGCCGCCGCCCACGGTGCGCGGATCGATCACCGGTTGTCCAGCTAGGGCTCGCATCGGATCGTGCGGATCGGCGAAAGATGCGACATAAAATCCTTTGTCGTCCCGCCAGACTTCACCCCGGATTTTTGCGGTGAACCTGTCGTTGATCGCATAGGTGAGATACTGCGCACCACCATATCCATCCGCATTCGCAGCATCGTCTCGCGCGAAGTTGAGTTCGGTGACGGAAGTCCATTTGTCGGTGATCTTCCAGGTGAGATAGATATCACTCAGGTAACGAAGATCGTGGTCGTCGTTCGGCGTTTCAGGGCCAATGTGAGTGGCACCATTCACGAGAAGCTTGCCACCGTTGAAAGTCATACCAAACCCGGCGAGGAATCCGGCCGAGTCGTTGTTGTCATCCAGGCTCGTGTTCACACCGCGCGTCACTCCGCCAAGCAGGTCAAGCCATGAGTTAGCGTGCAGAGTGAAGAGCGCGCCAGTGTGGTTAAATGGCACACCAAAGTTAAAGATATAGCTATGAGAGTAAAAAACGTTACCTCGCGGATCAATTGCCTCGAAACCAACCGGGGTAACAAACTTGCCCAGCTTCAGGTCCAGGCCCCCCTCGGTGATAACGGGGAAATGCAGATTCAGATAAGCCTCCGGGATGTCCGGCTGATAGAGACTGGTGCCCATCGTATGGTCAAGCAATCCGAGGGAATGAATGTAACGTGCGTCAGTTCCAAAAAGCAGCTGAAGCTTAAACCCCCAATCCAGCTCACCCGGTTGCGGCGCAAGAGTCCTTTCCAGATTGAGGGTGATCTGGTTCACAAGCGGCTCATTCGAGCGATCGTCGAAAAACCGGCCGAAGTTTTGCCTGTCGTCGGGAGAAGAAGGGTTGGCTGTGAAGCCGGCGTCGATCCAGGCCGATATCTTGAAGCGCGGCTCGGGAGTAGGGGATGGTGAAGGTGATACCGGTGGCTCACGCCACCCTGTAATGCAGGTTGCAAAGCCAGGAGAATACTGATGGCTAGTGCTTCTGAACCTTTCATCTTCAGATAGCGTACTCCGGTTAGGGAGGAGTATCTGGCTTCGGCATCTGAAGCTTCTCTACCTCTTGCCGACGTCCTCATTGGTAGCTCCTCCCGCATCCAGCGCCAGATTAAGTTGCAGCACGTTGACTCCGGGATCGCCAAGAATTCCGAGATCAGGCTTGTCCGTGTGTTGCTCCACGAGTGCGCGCAGCCTTTCGGGCGCAATGCCGCGCACTTTCGCGATGCGCGAGATTTGCAGCTCGGCGTTACGAAGACTGATGTGCGGGTCGAGGCCGCTGCCGGAAGCGGTGACGGCATCGGCCGGCACCGGGTCGTTAGGTCCGAGGCTGTTCTCGGCGCGATAAGCGGCTACGCGATCCTTAATTGCGTCGGCTAGCTTCTGAGAGGTCGGACCCAGGTTGCTGCCGCTCGATGCTGCCGCGTCGTAACCGTTGCCCGCCGCAGATGGTCGGGGATGAAAATACTTTGGGTCGGTAAAACCCTGACCCAGGAGCTTCGAGCCGCGAACCGTCCCGTCGGCAGCGACGATAAGGCTGCCGTCGGCTTTATCTCGAAAGAGTCCCTGGGCCAATCCATAGACAATGACGGGATATATCCCGCAACAAACCAGTACTAAGACCAGTGTGCTGATGATCGCAGCGCGAAATTCGATAAAAAAATCCTTCATTTGTTAGGCAAGGTTGAGACCGGTGATAACGACGTCGATTAATTTGATCCCGATAAACGGCACGACGATTCCGCCGAGTCCGTAAATCAGCAGATTACGTTGGAGGATGGCGAGGGCGCCGATCGCCTTATAGGTGACACCTTTCAGCGCCAGCGGAATGAGCGCGATAATGATGAGCGCGTTGAAAATAACCGCGCTCAAGATGGCACTTGTAGGGCTTTGCAGGTGCATGATGTTGAGCGGCGCGATGGCTGGAAAGGTCGCCATGAGCATGGCCGGTAGAATGGCGAAGTACTTCGCGACATCGTTGGCAATGCTAAAAGTGGTCAGACTTCCCCGGGTCATGAGCATCTGTTTTCCGATCTCAACGATGTCGATCAACTTTGTGGGATTACTGTCGAGGTCGACCATGTTACCGGCTTCTCGCGCGGCCTGGGTGCCTGTGTTCATCGCGACACCCACGTCGGCTTGGGCAAGAGCGGGCGCGTCGTTAGTTCCATCGCCAGTCATAGCCACAAGACGGCCTTCCGCCTGCTCGGAACGAATCCGCTTCAACTTATCTTCGGGCGTAGCCTGAGCCATGAAGTCATCCACTCCAGACTCGGCCGCGATCGCTCCCGCTGTCAGTGGATTATCACCTGTGATCATCACGGTGCGGATTCCCATCTTGCGCAGATGCGCGAAACGTTCCTTGATTCCGCCTTTGACCACGTCCTTTAGCTCAATAACTCCAAGAGTGTTTTGATCGGCAGCAACGACGAGCGGGGTGGCGCCGCGTCGGGAGATATCATCGACCGTTGTTTGCACTGCCTGCGGAAAGGCGCCCCCGGCCGATTCCACAAATGCGCGCACCGCTTCGGCCGCACCTTTTCGGATCCTATTGCGTGGCTGACTGCCACTGGCATGCAGGTCAATCCCACTCATCCGCGTCTGCGCGGTGAACGGGACAAAGGTTGCCTCTAACTCGTGCATTTCGCGTGCGCGTAATCCGAACTTTTCCTTAGCCAGGACGACGATACTGCGACCCTCGGGTGTTTCGTCGGCTAACGAACTGAGCTGTGCGGCAGCAGCCAGATCCTGATCCAACACTCCGGGTGCGGGATCAAAGGAGACGGCCATTCGGTTACCGAGAGTGATTGTGCCAGTCTTATCGAGCAGGAGCACATCGACGTCCCCCGCGGCTTCCACTGCACGGCCACTCATGGCGAGCACGTTCCTTTGCAGGACACGATCCATCCCGGCGATCCCGATCGCGCTGAGCAAGCCGCCGATCGTCGTGGGAATCAGACAGACAAGCAGGGCGACCAGGACCGGAATGGAAAATTGCGTTGCCGAATAGATACCAAAAGGTTTCAGGGTTACGACGACCAAGAGAAAGATGAAGGTGAGCGCAGCAAGAAGGATGGTGAGCGCAATCTCGTTAGGCGTTTTTTGTCGTCGCGCCCCTTCCACGAGAGCGATCATGCGGTCAAGAAAGCCGCCACCCTTTTCCATGGTTACCTGAATGACAATACGATCACTCAAGACGCGCGTGCCACCAGTAACCGCGCTGCGATCGCCGCCACTTTCGCGAATGACTGGAGCAGACTCGCCGGTGATGGCGGCCTCATCGACGCTCGCGATTCCTTCGATAACATCGCCGTCCGCCGGAATAATGTCGCCGGCTTCACAGACGACGCGGTCGTCCTTGTTCAGGTCAGTCGCAGCAACTTTTTCTTCATGACCATTCTTTAGCCGGCGAGCCATCGTGGTCGTGCGCATCCGGCGCAAGGCAGCGGCCTGGGCTTTGCCGCGGCCTTCCGCCATCGCCTCCGCGAAGTTAGCGAAAAGAACGGTGAACCAGAGCCAGATGGCGAGCTGAAGAACAAAGCCACGCAACCCAGGTTCAGCCGTAAAGATTCCTACAGTCGTTAGGGCCGCGCCCACCATGGTCACAAACATGACGGGGTTTTTTACCATCAGGCGCGGATCGAGCTTGCGAAAAGAATCCCCGATCGCTGGGGCGGCTATCTGCCAGTCAAAAAGAGAGCGAGTCTTGGATTTCATGGTGCCTAACGATCTAAAAGAGTTTGCCACCCTGCATGAGGAAATGCTCCACCACCGGCCCGAGAGTCAGCGCGGGAAGGAAGTTCAGCGCGCCGATCAAGAGAATCGTGCCAATAAGCAGGATGAAAAAAGTGCCGCCGTGGACCGGGAATGTGCCAGCGCTCGCAGGAGTAACCTTTTTCTGAACGAGCGAGCCAGCCAGACCCATTATCGGCACGATCATGAGGAATCGCCCGATTAACATCGCGATACCGATCGTTGTGTTAAGCCAGGGCGTGTTGGCGCTGATTCCCGCAAAGGCGCTGCCGTTGTTTCCCGTGCCGGAGGTGAAGGCGTAGAGAATCTCGCTTAAACCGTGGGGACCCGTGTTATTGAGTGCCACGATTCCCCATTTGCTCACCACCGCCCAGGCCGAGAACGCGAGGATATCAACAGCGAGGATGAGTAAAGCCAGCATGCACATCTTCACGTCAAAGGACTCGATTTTTTTGCCTAGGTATTCCGGTGTGCGGCCGACCATTAACCCGGCGATAAAGACTCCGAGGACGACAAAGACCAAAATGCCGTAAAGACCGGCGCCGACACCGCCAAAGATAATTTCGCCGAGCTGAATGTTGAAGAGCGGAACGAATCCCCCGAGCGGCGTGAAGGAGTCATGCATGGAGTTCACGGCGCCGCATGAGGCATCAGTAGTGACCGTGGCAAAAAGCGCGGAGTTAAAGATTCCGAATCGGACTTCCTTGCCTTCCATGTTGCCGTCGGTCGTCGCAACGCCGAGATTTTGATGGATTGGATTACCCGCTGCTTCCGAGTGCCAGGCCAAAAGCACGCCTGCTATAAACAGGGCGAGCATGACTGCCCACACCGTCCAGCCATGCTTCTGACTCTTCACCATTCGACCCAGGTAGTAAGTCAGGCCGCTGCCGATCGAGAAGATCGAAAGCATCTGAATGAAGTTTGAGAGAGGCGTCGGGTTTTCGAACGGCTGCGCGGCATTTGCATTGGTGTAACCACCGCCATTTGTGCCCAGCATCTTGATTGCGATCTGGGACGCCATCGGGCCCTGGACGATGTTCTGTTCCGTGACGGTCTGTTCTTCCATGACCGCATTACCCGTCGCGTCGAGGACGGGTTTGCCGTTCGCGTCAACCTTGGCAACTGAGACTTTGGCCGGTTCGACCAGCGTCGCTTTTGTATAAGGCTTGAAGTTTTGGATCATCCCCTGCGAGACGAGAAAGGTTGCGAAAACAATGCAAATCGGGATGAGGAGGTAGTAAGTGATTCGCACGAGATCGACCCAGAAATTGCCGAGGGTGTGAGCGGTGTGTCGGGCAATACCGCGAACCAGCGCGGCGGCGATTGCGATACCCGTCGCCGCGGAAGCGAAGTTATGGAAGGCGAGTCCAACCATCTGAGACAGGTAGGACATCGTCGATTCGCCCACATAGCTCTGCCAGTTGGTGTTGGTAGTAAAACTAGTTGCCGTATTAAAGGCAAGGTCAGGACCGACTGGCCCAAGTCCTTGCGGATTGAGTGGCAGCAAGTTTTGCAGCCGCAGGATGGCATAGGTAAAGAGGCAACTCACCAGGCTGAATGCCAGCATCGCGAAAGTGTATTGCTTCCAATTTTGCTCCCGTTTGGGATCAACCCCCATCAAAGCGTAGGTCAATCTTTCGAGGGGACGCAGCACCGGATCGAGCCATGTGCGGCCACTCGCATCAAGCACCTGAAGCAAATAAAGTCCCATTGGCTTCGTGATCAGGATGAGCACGATCACGAAAAGCCCGAATTGAATCCAACCTGAGATTTGTGGGTTCATTGCCTAGAATTTTTCGGGACGAAGCATTGCCACGAGAAGGTAGATAAAGAGAAGGAGAGCAACGAGACTGACGACGATGGTTTCCATGAGTGGTAACTAGAGGCGATCACAGAAGAGCGTGTATGCGACGCTCAAGAGAAAAAAGAGAATGATCGTTCCAATAAAAACAAGATCACTCATTAGTGTGTCGAGTTGCGGCGAAGGCCAGATGAAGACTTGGATGGGAGATCGTCGGACAACCTCCATTTGCTGTGCAAAGCTTGCAGCCAAAATGACGGCTTCGCCCCACAATCTCGATAATTCATAAGGCCAGTGTAGCTGTCTGGGTGCACCGGTTATAATTAAAAGAAGGGCTCAAGTAATTAAGATTTCGCTAACGAACCGGCGGGATTAAGGAGGGCGCTTCCCTGTCTTAAGCCGACTAGCAGTTATCGCGTGGCTTGAAATCCGCGCTTATTCAATTCCTGACTGAGCGCTTCCAATGTATCTCCACATTCCGCCGTAAGTTTGCGTCTCTGACCAAGGACAAGGGCCAGCGAGCGGACATTCGAGTTACGCCTGGAAAGCGCAATGATCTGACGATGACAGCCGAGAAAGCGGTTCAAAGCGATTTGCGCCGTTTCGATCTTTCCGTCTCCATCAGCCGGTGTGAGCGCCGCCAAGCTCTGCAGTGCGTTCCATGTCTCAGCTTCTGCGGTCGCCATCTGCCTTTCTAACGTGGTCATGACATCGTCTCTCGCTTCGGCGATGTGAGGTGCCTCCAGAACCTGAATCTGGCGAAGCGCGGCCAGCGCTTTGAACGCCAGCGCGTCAGCCTGAGAGGGATTTCCGGAAACGCTCCGCGCGACGTCCTCGATCGCGAGGCGAAAATCGTCGGCGGCTTTTTGGGCAGGTCCAAAGGAAAGTCGCTGCGCTTTGAGGTTGTCGTTCGCGACGGCTAATTTAAGGATGTCTTGTTCAACCGTTCGGTAGGTGTTGAGTTGCCGATCGAATCGGTCGAGCAGTTGAGTCTCGTTAGAGAACATGAGACTGGCGAGGAGCAGTTGCAGCTTCTCAGAGTCTTGCTGCACGGCCTGCATTTTTCGCTCAGACTCTCGCGCGAACTGGGCCGAAGCTTCGTCGCTCTGAGCCATCACGGCAAGGTTCGTGGCGTCTGAGGCCTGGGTGAAGTCGACGTGCAGCTTTCCTGCGATTCGCTGCGCTTCAGACATGCGTTGAAGAACCGACTGCGGCTCATGATAGCAGCCGGCAACTGCAGCCGCGACAGCGACGACCGTCAGTTGGACAAGGACCCGGGTTAGATCCGAACGAACAAGATTTGTGGTTGTCGCAAGCAGGCCAAAATCGAAGGGCCTGGTTGCTCTGTGACTTTGTCGCTTCGGAAAAAGAAGAACAAACCAAGTCCAGAAGAGGGACGGGCTTTGACGCGTTTCCGGAGACTGAGAACTGACACTAAGGGCGAGTCGGGAACCTCCAGGCGATAATTGCCGGGCATAGGGCTGCGTCTTGCGTTCGGGCAGAAGCACGATGGTGACTGCTTCCATGTCCGAAGGTCGTCTCTGGCTTGACCAGAGAGTTAGTTAAAACTGGCCTTTGAAGTACTAAAAGTTCGTTAAGATGAAAGGACGCCTTTTGAAACAGCTGCAGCTCTCGCAAGCTGCAGGTTGTTTGACTCACAACCCTTCAGTCGAGAGCCGATAGCCAATTCCGACTTCAGTTTTGATCAAGGTCGGCGCGTCGGCGTTGCCTTCGAGTTTCTTGCGCAAATGGGTAACATACACTCGGAGATATTGCGCCTGGCTTTCGGCTTTTTCGCCCCAAACGGTGCGAAGAAGTTGGCGATGAGTGACGACTTTGCCGGCATTCTGGACGAGGACACGCAAGAGGGAATACTCGGTGGGCGTAAGCTTGATCTCGACGCCGTTGAGTCTTACTTGACGGGCTCCAAAATCGACGCAGAGCGGACCGGATTGGAAAACCGGTTCACCGGTTTCTAAGAGCGAGCGGCGTTGCGCGACGCGAACACGAGCCAGCAACTCCGCGGTGTCGAAGGGCTTAGTTACGTAATCATCCGCACCCGCATCGAGCGCAGCGACTTTTTCGTCCGGTTCGTCGCGGACGGAAAGGATCAGCACGGGCACGTCGGACCATTCGCGCAAATGCTTCAGCACTTTCATCCCCTCCATGTCAGGCAATCCGAGATCGAGCAGGACGATATCGGGTCGCCGGTAGGCGATTTCGGCCAGGCCGGTCTGTCCGGTTTCGGCTTCGAAGACCTGGTGATCGGCTCTTTCAAGGGCGAGACGAAGGAGACGGCGAATTTGTTTTTCGTCGTCGATGATCAAAGCGACTCGGTTCGACTTCATATGTTCGATACAATTGTTTTGGCAGCCCGTGCCGGGAGGTTGATGACATCACCCGCATCGAGGTTTTCGCGAGCGGTCGTCAATCTTCTTGCGAGTTCCTCGGGCCGTGCAACCGTCGGTCCCGCGGAAGCCGGAATGTCGATCATACAGGAACAGAGCGAGTCGAGCACGAATCCAATTCTACCTGCACGAGGCACGCGGGTAAAAGGCCCGGGCCGAAATTTTAATACCGTTTTAATTACTGTCGCGTTGGCCTGCAGCCTAAGCTTACAGTTTGGGATGGAAACTCCATGCCTGAGACAATAACTCCAGCGACTCCGACGGCCGCATACGCCGCTTCGGATCAGCAAGGAGCGCCCGCGCGCAAGCGGCGATTGGCTCTGCTCTGCCTTGCCAGCCTTGGGATCGTCTATGGCGACATTGGCACGAGCCCGCTTTATGCCCTGCGCGAATGTTTCTACGGCGAGAATGCCGTGCCACCAACGCCGGCGAACATCCTTGGCGTGCTCTCGCTCATCTTCTGGTCCTTCATTCTCATCATTTCGATTAAATATCTCATCCTCATCCTCCGTGCCGACAACCGGGGCGAGGGCGGTATTCTTGCACTCGCGACCTTGGTGAGAGAGGTGATGAATCGAGGAAGGTTCATCTTTATTCTCGGGCTGTTTGGCGCGGCGTTGCTTTACGCCGATGGGATGATAACGCCTGCCATTTCGGTCCTGAGCGCGGTCGAGGGTTTACATGTCGCGACGCCGTTGTTCGACCCGTATGTCGTGCCGCTTGCGATAGGAATTCTTATCGGGCTCTTTTATTTCCAGTCTCACGGCACGACGCGCGTCGGCCGAGTCTTCGGACCGATTACGATTCTTTGGTTTCTCTCCATCAGCCTTCTTGGTTTGCGGCAGATTGTGAACGCGCCGTCGGTTTTGGCCGCCATTAATCCCTGGTATGGGTTCGAATTTTTTGCCAACAATGGCACGCCAGGGTTCGTGGTTCTCGGCGCGGTCTTTCTCGTCATAACCGGGGGCGAAGCACTTTACGCCGATATCGGTCACTTCGGGACACTGCCGATTCGGCTCACCTGGTTTGGCATTGTTCTGCCGGCGCTGGTTTTGAATTATTTTGGCCAAGGAGCCCTCTTGCTTGCTGAACCAGAGGCAGCGGTGAATCCGTTTTTTCGTCTTGCGCCTGCCTGGGCGCTTTACCCGCTAGTGGCTCTCGCTACGGCGGCGGCTGTCATCGCATCGCAAGCCATCATCAGCGGCGCCTTTTCCCTCACGCTGCAGGCCATCCAGCTCGGTTACAGTCCACGACTCAAAGTCATTTACACTTCGGCGCGTATTATCGGTCAAATCTACGTGCCTGTGGTGAACTGGGTGCTGATGATTTCGTGCATCGGCTTGGTGCTCGGCTTCGGAACTTCGAGCCGTCTCGCGGCTGCTTACGGCGTCGCGATCACAACCACGATGTTGATTACTACGATCCTCTTCTATCTCGTGGCGCGCCGCCGCTGGCACTGGCCGACCATAGTTGCTCTGCCGGTGGCGATGTTCTTTATCTCGATCGATCTCGCCTTTTTCAGCGCTAATATGCTTAAGATCACGCACGGCGGCTGGTTTCCGATCATGGTGTCGGCGATCATCCTTTTTCTCATGCTCACCTGGAGCAAAGGCCGCAAAATTTTGCGCACTCATCTGGGGGATATTTGTGTGCCGCTCGAGGCATTGCTCCCGGATCTGCAAAGCAATCGCATCAGCCGCGTCCCAGGAACGGCAGTCTATATGTCTGGCAATCGCTGTGGCACACCGCTCGCGCTGCTGCACAATCTCAAACACAACAAGGTGCTGCATCAGCAGGTGATCCTGCTCACCGTGCGCACCGAGGACGTGCCTTACTTCTCGGCGCTGACGGAGCGCGTCGACGTCGAGAAAGTCGAGGCGGGCATTTGGCGGGTGCAGATTCATTTTGGTTTCATGGAAAAGCCGGACGTGCCCGCCGCGCTCGAGCTCCTTAAACAAAGCGAGCTGCGTTTTGAGCCGATGCGAACGACCTATTTCATTGGGCGCGAAACCATTCTTGCGACGCGCAAGCTCGGGCTTTCTCCATGGCGCGGCTCGCTTTACGCCTGGATGACTCGCAATGCCGGTGACGCGACTTCCTATTTCTGCCTGCCGCCTAATGGCGTCGTCGAGCTCGGCGCGCGGGTGGAACTCTGATTGTCAGGCAGTTTTGCTCGTCAGGTGAGCGAGCGCCTCGATCTCGGCGGTTTGAGGGAACATGTCGAAGGGCGTGACACTTTGGAGCTGAAAAGCGGCGCTCAGGTCCGCCAGGTCGCGCGCGAGTGTCGGCGGATTGCAGGAAACATACAGAAGGGTCGCGACCGGATGAGCGCGCAGAATCTCGCGCACCTCGGGACTTATTCCGACGGCCGGCGGATCGACAATCACAGTCGTTAGGCGGGGAGTCGGTCTGCGCGAGTTGCTCGTTCAGATGCGTCGCGACATCACCGGCGATGTAGGTCTCGATGTTACTGGCGTCGGCCTGCGCCGCGGCGATGGCGTGGATATCCCAATCGAGGCCAATAATCCGCGGAAATTTTGCGCGCAACCGTTTTGCGAAAAAGCCGGCACCGCAATAAGCATCGATCAGGAGCGAGTCGTTAGGCGGAATCAGCTCGGCAATTTTGTCTGCGAGGAGAAGGGCGACCGGATCGTTGGTCTGGCCGAAAACCCGTGGCTCGATTCGGGCGCGCAGCGTGTAATGGCCGTCACGCGGGCGTCGCGCACGAAGTTCATTCAAGCCTTTGTTCACCTCCGGGAGCGAGATTGGACAGTGCTCGATATCGATGAGGCGATGGCCATCATGCCGGAAGAATCCAACGATGCCGTGGTCCACATGGACCGTAATCCGATTCCGATACCCATAATCGAGCGGCGAGGGGACGATTGGATGCAGCGGTGGATCGCGAAACTTGCCGATGCGTTGCAAAGCCTGTTGCACCTGCCGCGTCTTCCAATCGAGCTGATGGCCGTAAGTCATGTGCTGATAACTGCATCCGCCGCAGCGGCCGAAATACGGACAGCGCGGCGTTGTCCGATGCGGGGAGGGATGAATCAGCCTAACGAGTTCGGCCTGAGCGAAGGATTTTTTCTCTCGAACAACCTGGGCTACGACGTGTTCGTCTTCGATCACGAAAGAGACAAAGACCGCTTTGCCATCGACGCGACCGACGCCTTTCCCGCCGAAAGCAATGTCTTCGATCGTCAGCTCAATCTCGCGCGCCACGGGTCAATTTGACGAAGTTGTGGGCCGCAGTCGAGCCGGCAACGATTCGGGTAAAAGCTCACCTAGGGCGCGTGAAGGGCTCTCACCGAACGATTCCATCAAGCGGATGGAGATCGAGCTAAAAGAAACCAATCATCCCGACCCGGATGTAAGAGAGGCTGAGAGCAACGGAGAAACCGTCGTGCGACCGCGGGTGCGAATCCACGACCTGCTCCAGCGGCCCTTTGATACTCGCTCGATCGCGACTACCGGCCTGTTTCTCCTGGCCGTGTTTTACACGGTGTATTTTGTGCGTTCCCTCCTTCTCCCGATTGTGCTTGCTTTGCTCCTCAGCTATCTCCTGCGGCCAATTGTTCGCGGCTTGGCAAAAATCAGAATTCATCCTTTGCTCGGCTCGGCCTTGCTTCTGCTTTCGCTCGTCGGAGGAATTGGCTATGGCGTTTCTTTTTTGGCCGCGCCGGCGGCGGGTTGGATCGAAAAAGCGCCCTACAGCGTGGAGCAACTGCACCAGCGTCTTATGCCATTCAAGAAACCAATTGCCCGTGTCGAGCGGGCGAGCGGCGCGATTGAAAATCTCACCGCCCCCACGACCGATTCCGGTCAGAACAAGACTCCCACGGTAGAGGTAAAACAGCATCCGCTTTACGAGCGGCTCTACGCGCATACGACGGACCTTTTGGTTGGCCTCGTGACCATGTTGATCCTGCTTTATTTTCTCCTCGCCTATGACGGCGTTTTTCTTGGCAAGCTGATCAAATTGATGCCGACGCTTTCCGATAAAAAACGAGCGGTGACAATCGCCCACGAAATTGAGGCCCAGATTTCGCGCTATCTCTACACTGTCACTCTTATCAACCTTTGCCTCGGGACCGCGGTCGGCACGGCGGTGGGATTATTAGGCTTGCCCAATCCAATGATGTGGGGCGCGATGGTCGCCGCACTGAATTTCATTCCCTACCTCGGCGCACTCACCGGAATCGTTCTTATGACCTTGGGAGCGGTCTTGAGCTTCGACAGCCTCAGCTATGCCCTTATCTTTCCGGCAGCCTACTTTGTTCTTGCGAGCTTGGAGGGCAATTTTATCACGCCTTTCGTCATGGGGCATTCGCTGACCCTCAATCCTGTACCTGGTACTGCTCTCGCTGACGTTTTGGGGCTGGATGTGGGGAATTGTCGGTATCCTGCTGGCGGTGCCGATTCTGGCGACCTTCAAGATTTTTTGTTCGCACATCGAGCCGATGGAGCCGCTGGCAGAATTCATGAGCTAGTGTCCCGTAACGAGTCAAGACGGCTTGGATTCGTAGCTGTCCGGACATGTCGTCTTTCTTGAGCCGGCCGGTAGGAGCTGACTTCCGGTTGACGCGCATCATGATCGAGCCATTCAGTTCTCTTCTATGCCGGCTGCATCCTTGCGCGCGCTTCTTACTCGGGCAATCGACTACGCGGGGTTATTCCCGCCCGCGAGTCTCGACTTGGAACCGGCTCTTCGGAATTATGCTGAGTATGTGCGCACGCCGGAGCGTTGGATGCTGGGAGCATTCGTTCTTCCTGTGGGAAAATTTGAGGCGGCGACGCAGCAGCTGTCACTTTTCGACGCCGAACATCCGCTGGAAATTTCCGCCCTCGGACCGAAGACGGCCGATCCGAGCGCCTTCGCAGCGACTTTGGAGACGATTCGCAAGGCGATAGACACGATACAAAAGCACGCCGATGGCGCTGCGGTCGTTAGGCAACTGGAAATGCCTTTTCCGGGAGCCGCTGCATTGGATTCGTTAGGCGAAGCGCGCCAAATTTTCCATGAGATGAAACTGCGGGTTTTTCTGGAAGCGCCACCTAACGAAGCTGCGGCAACCATTGCCGCCCTCGCCGGGAGCGGTCTCGGTTTTAAGTTACGCACGGGTGGCGTAACGGCCGACGCCTTTCCAAGTGGCGCGCAAATCTCGCGCTCTCTCGTGGCAGCAGCGCGGCATCGAGTGCCGATAAAATTCACTGCCGGATTGCATCACCCGGTGAGAGCTTTTTCACGAGAGCGTGCAAACAAAGATGCACGGCTTTCTCAACGTTCTCGGTGCTGGCGTTCTCGCGGCTGAACACGGCTGGAGTGAGACGCAGACGGAAGAAATGTTGGCGGAGGAAGAGCCGCATGTGCTCGTGTTTGGCGACGATGTTTTTCGCTGGCGCGATTGGCAGATTTCGAGCGACCAGATTGCCGTCCGGCGCGAGTTTGTGGTGTCGTTAGGCAGTTGCAGCTTCGACGAACCGCGCGACGACTTGCACGCGTTGCATCTGTTGTAGTTCCGCCGTCGTTAGACCGCTGCGACAGGCAGATTAGATTGCGACCATGCCAGCACCTCTTCATTCGTTCGTCGAACTCTCGCCCGAATCGCATTTTCCGATCCAAAACCTGCCCTATGGAATCTTCCGACCTCCAGGCGGGAAAGCGCGCGCCGGTGTGGCAATTGGCGATCTGGTTTTGGACCTCGGTCTGCTGGAAGAGGAGGGTTTTTTTCGCAAGCTCGATCTTGGCCCGCGCCCGGTTTTTGATCGCGACTCCCTCAATTCTTTTTTGGCTCTCGGCCGGACCGCGTGGCGCAGGATGCGCGAAAGCTTGCAGGAAGTATTGGCGACCGAGACCGGCACGCTGCGGGATAATCGATCCCTTCGCGAGCGCGCTTTCCATCGCCAGGCGGAAGTGACGATGCAGCTTCCGGCGCGAATCGGCGATTACACCGATTTCTATTCTTCCTATAACCACGCCTTCAACGTCGGCACGATGTTTCGAGGGCCGGAGAATGCGCTCATGCCGAATTGGAAATGGCTACCGATCGCCTATCACGGTCGCGCCAGTTCGATTGTGCCAAGCGGCGTTGAGGTGCGCCGTCCGCACGGGCAGACGAAACCCCCTGAGGCTCCGACACCGAGCTTCGGGCCGAGCCGGGCGCTCGACTTCGAATTAGAGACGGCGTTTTTCATCGGTCCGCCCAATGAACTCGGGAAACCGGTGCCGATTGCAGAAGCTCTCGATCATATTTTCGGTCTGGTGCTGATGAACGATTGGAGCGCGCGCGACATTCAGACCTGGGAATACCAGCCGCTTGGCCCATTTCTGGCAAAAAACTTCTGCACCAGCATTTCGCCCTGGATCGTAACTTTGGAAGCGCTCGAACCGTTCAAGAAACCGCTGCCGGCGCAAGATCCGCCACCGTTGTCCTATCTTAAGCAGCCTAACGACTTCACTTACGACATTGATTTGCAGGTCGATTTGCAAACCGCAAAAATGAGCGAGCGGCAAACCATTTCGCGGACAAACTCGCGAAATCTTTATTGGAGTATGTCGCAACAGCTCGCACATCACACGGTTGGCGGGTGCAACCTTCAGCCGGGCGATCTCTTGGCGAGTGGCACGATTAGCGGGCCTAACGAGAATAGTCGTGGAAGCATGCTGGAATTGACCTGGCGGGGTGCGAATCCGCTACAATTGTCGTCAGGCGAAATGCGTAAATGGCTGGAAGCGGGCGACTGCCTAACGATCAGCGGTTGGGGGCAGGGCGAAGGCTACCGAATCGGCTTCGGCGAAGTGAGCGGACGAATCATCGACTAAAAAGGAAAGCCCGTTCACAAGGAACGAGCTTTCCACACACCAAACAGGACAATCGCCAGGCGCTCTTTTTGGGGCACCCGGGAGCGAGATTTCTGCAATTTCTCGCGTGGATGTCAAAACTATTTCAGGGGCAAAAGCACTTTTTTTAAACAAAGGTGTTGGACTGGGAAAATTTTCGCTGATAATCAAATTTCTGTTTGCGTGGCAAGCAAATTGCATACATAAGAGGCGCGACTGTGTTTCGATATCTTCTTTTTTTCAGCTGCTGTGCCCTTTCTCTTGCCCAAGCTCGAGCGGGAGATCATTCCAACTCGGAAACGCGATTCGTTTATGTCGATGCGCATGGAAAAGTGCAATCGACCGAGGTTATTTCGCACTTCACCGGCAGGCTGAAGAATCCCTTTCCCAATCTTGATCCGAAGCTGGCTCGCGCCGCCACGATCGCGGAGGAACGCGCGCATGCTCACTCTCGCAGCCGCTGCTGGCGTTATGTGAAAGAGGCGTTGCTGGCCGCCGGTGCGGTCGATTCGTATCCCAAAACTGAGCTGGCAAAACAGGCGGGTTCAGAGCTGGTGCAGCATTACGGATTCAAGCAGCTGCCGGTAAGCGATCCGTATCAGGCACCGGTTGGTTCGGTCCTGGTATATGCTTCGCACAGTGGCGCAGGGCACGTGGAAATCCGAACGGAGCGTGGCTTTGTTAGCGACTTCCGTGCTGCCACTCCGTCGTCCCGTCCGCTGATTGGCGTCTACGCCAAGGTGGATTCCTCGGCTCGCCATCGTTAGGCTGTTTCTTCCTCAGTCGCACTCAGAACGGGGCTGGGGTGACAAGCAGAAACCAGCTCACCATCACCAGTCCGATGAGCAGCTTGCCGATCATCGCGGCAAGATTGCCTAACAATGCTCCCCAGCCGGCGCGCCCGGCTTCGACAAGTCGTTTTCCAGCAATCAATTCCCCAGCCAACGCGCCAATTACAGGACCGACAAGCAATCCGGGTAAACCAAAAAAAATCCCCACGATTGCTCCGAACGTTGCGCCCCAAACACCCCAACACGTCGCGCCAAAGCGCCGCGCGCCTAGCCAGCCGCCGAGGAAATCGATTACATAGGAAGCGACAACGAAAAGAGCGAGCGCGAGCAGGCTGAGCCAACTCGCTCCTTTCTCGGGCCCGAGCATGAGGCGATGCAGGAAGGCCGCTGCCAGAATGAGTGTCGTCCCCGGCAAGATGGGCAGAACCGTGCCAATAAGGCCAATGGCCATAATGACCAGGGTCACAATCCACCAAAACAATTCCATCCCGACAAGACTAGCTGGCTGCGGTCCTCAGGCTACAAACCTTGACAACCTCGACTCTGTCCACGACCCTGCCCGTCCACTAATCTTTTGCTTCATGGCCAATTCGAAATCCGCCGCCAAACGTGCTCGCCAAACTCCGCGTCGCACGCTGCGCAATCGCAGCATCATGAGCCGTCTGCGTTCGCTTGCAAAAGGAAGCGCCACCAATGGTAAGGCGGAGGATCATCGCGCGCTCATTTCGGCGCTCGACAAGGCGGCCAAGCGCGGGGTCATTCATCGCAACATGGCCAACCGCCGCAAGGCGCGCCTGAACAAAGCCGCAGCAAAAACCGCGTCGCCTGCTTCGTGATTCTGTTCTCTTCGAGCGCGCCAATAAAATCATTCGAGCGCGTGCGCAGTTGAAAACGCGATTGCATCTCGCGCAGAAAAGTTGACTTTTTCGCCATGCTTGCTGCGTTCCTTTTGGTTTTTCTAACGATCATTTACCGCATCGCCTCTGCAATCATCGTGCAGAACGGCGGCAGCACATGGCTCTCTAATTTCGCTCCTATGGCAGCGATCGCGCTGTGTAGTGCGGCTTATTTCCCGCGGAAATACAAGTTTACTGTCCCCTTTGGGGCGCTGCTTCTTTCGGACATCGCACTCAATCTCTATTACCGCGTCTCGTTTTTCGACGTGGCAGTGCTCTGTCATTACCTGGCGTTTGCGATTGTCGGTTTGCTGGGCCTCGCGATAAGCCGTCGGGCCTCGCTCAAAACGGTTCTTCCCGCGACGCTGGCCGGTTCCGTTATCTTTTACTTCATCACCAACGCTTTCTCCTGGCTGACGGATCCGGGATATATGAAAGACTTTGCCGGCTTTATCCAAGCGTTCACCGTCGGCCTGCCGCAGTTCGGCGCCACACCCACGTGGATGTTTTTCCGCAATTCAATCGTGAGCGATTTGGTTTTCACATTTCTTTTTGTCGCCTGTTTGCACTTCAGTCGGCGCGAAAATGCCCTTTCGGCCGCAGCGGCTCGGCCTTTGCCTAACTAGTTCCAATGGTTTCGACCGGGCAACGCGACGAGGTCGAGATGCTCGCGATGATGCTCTTGATTCGCCGTTTTGAAGAGCGCGCGAGTCAGCAATATCAAGCGCAAAGGATTGGCGGCTTTTGCCATCTGTACATCGGTCAGGAAGCCGTTGTGACCGGCGCTGTCGCCGCGACGCGTGCGGATGATTACATCATCACTGCTTATCGCGATCACGCGCACGCTCTCGCGCGCGGAACGAGCCCGGATGCCTGTATGGCGGAGCTTTTTGGCAAAATCACTGGCTGCTCACGCGGACTCGGCGGATCAATGCATTACTTCGACAAGGCCCGCCACATGTATGGTGGCCACGCGATCGTCGGTGCACATGTTCCGCTGGCGACCGGCATCGCTTTCGCGGCGAAGTATCGCAAGGAGGATCGCGTCACCCTTTGCTTCTTCGGTGATGGTGCGATCAACCAGGGGGCATTTCACGAAGCGCTCAATCTGGCCGGGCTTTTCAAGCTTCCCGTCATCTTCATTTGCGAGAACAATTACTTTGCCATGGGTACCTCGGTGAAAAGATCGACTTCGCTCGAGCAAATCGCTGATCGCGCAGAAGGCTACGACATGCCGAGCGAGATCATCGATGGCATGAACTTTCGTGAGGTGCGCGACAAATTGAGCGAGATCATCGCTTCCATTCGCAAGGATCCGCATCCGGCCTTTGTTGAGGCGCGCACCTATCGTTATCGCGGCCATTCAATGTCGGATCCGGCGAGTTACCGAACGAAAGAGGAGTTGGAAAAATACCGGCTCGAGGACCCGATCATCCGTCTGCGTGCCCAGCTCACTCGTGAGAACAAATTGACTAACGAACAATTCGACGCGCTCGACAAGAAGGCGAAAGAGATGGCAATGGCGAGCGTGAAGTTCGCGGAGAAAAGCCCCGAGCCGCCAATCGAGGATCTTTACGCCTATACCTACGTCGACGACGGCGTTGACCCGCACCTGACCGACATTTCGACGAAAGAACGCCCGACCAAGCCGGCCAAACGCACTTCTGGTGAAGCGAGATCACGCCGCTCCACTGACGCCAAAACATCTTCCAACGGAGAAAGCGCGTGAGAGAAATCACGTACCGTCAGGCGCTCAACGAGGCGCTCGCCGAGGAAATTGAGCGTGATCCGGATGTTTTTCTCATGGGCGAGGAAGTCGCTGAATACAACGGCGCCTACAAAGTCAGCCAGGGTCTGCTCGATCGCTTCGGGCCCGAGCGCATCATCGACACGCCGATCAGCGAAAATGGCTTTGCCGGTCTCGGCATTGGTGCGGCCATGGCCGGGCTGCGACCCATCATCGAGTTCATGACCTTCAGCTTTTCGTTCGTCGCCTTCGACCAGGTGGTGAACAACGCACCGAACATGCTCACCATGTCGGGCGGCCAGTTCAATGTCCCCATTACCTTCCGCGGACCAAACGGACCGGCACACCAGCTCGGCGCAACCCATTCCCACGCGACGGAATGTCTTTATGCCAACGTGCCCGGCTTGAAAATCTGCACGCCGGCCACGCCGCGCGACGCCAAGGGTTTACTCAAGACTGCGGTGCGCGACAACAATCCGGTCCTCGTGCTGGAGTGCGAACTTTTCTATAGCCACAAAGGCCCGGTCGAAGATGAAGAAACAGAGCTGCTAATTCCGTTAGGCGAAGCCGAAACCAAACGTGAAGGCAGCGACGTCACCATCCTCTGTTATGCCCAAACCGTGCCGATGGCGCTCAGGGCTGCGGACGATTTGGCTAACGATAAAATCAACGCCGAAGTCATCGATCTTCGTTCGATCAAGCCACTCGACTGGCGGACGGTCTTTGATTCGGTAGCGAAAACGCATCGCGTCGTGATTGCCGAACAGGACCGTCCCTTCTGCGGTGTCGGCGCCGAAATCGCCTACCGAATTCAGCGCGAGATTTTTGATGAGCTGGATGCGCCAATCCAGCGCGTGGCGCAGGAAGATGTCCCCGTGCCCTACAACGAGGCGTTGGAGAAAGCCATTCTTCCTAGCACGGAAAAGATCATCGCTGCGGTCAGGAAGATTTGTTAGGCAGTTCCATCATTCACCGATCAATCGCCACTCTTCATGCCTGAAATTCTGATGCCCAAATTGAGCGACACGATGACCGAGGGAACGCTCGTCAGTTGGAAGAAAAAGATCGGGGACAAGGTGAGTTCCGGTGAAGTGCTGGCGGAAATCGAGACTGACAAGGCGACGATGGAATGGGAAGCGACCGACGACGGAATCCTGAAAAAGATCTACGTCGAGGAAGGCGGCAAAGTGAATGTCGGCGATCGCATCGCCTTCATTGCCGGCGACAGCGAAGAAGCGCCTGGCGCAGATAAGGGAGCCGACGCCGAACCTCCTGAAACAAAGGAGATCGAAGAAGGCGACGAATATCCCGCTGAGGAGGAAGAAGAGTCGGCGCCGGCGACGAAATCGGTCGCTGGGGAGCAGCCGGCCAAACAAAAAGCAGCGAAGAAAGGCACCGAACCCGAGGAAGAATCAGAACCAATTCGCATCAAAGTCTCACCTCTGGCGCGTAAGATCGCGGCCGAAAAAGGAATCGACCTAACGAACCTCAAGGGAAGCGGACCAAGTGGGCGCATTGTAGAAAAGGACGTAAAAGCTGCCGCCGATGCGACCGCTGCCAGCGGGAAAAGGCTGGCGCCTGCTCAGCAAATCGCCGGGGGTGAAACCGTCCGCATCAGCCTTACCGGGATGCGCAAAGTGATTGCCGAACGGCTCAGCGCAAGCCTTGGACCGATCCCGCATTTCTATCTCAACATCGAGATCAATGCCGAGCCGCTCATGCGCGTTCGCACGGAATTGAAGTCTGTGCGCGAAGACGACGATGCCAACAAAATCACGGTCAATGATTTCATCCTCAAAGCCGCCGTCGAAGCCGCAATTCGCGAGCCCAAAGTGAACGCCTCGTTCGACAAGAATGCCATCGTTCAATATGGCGACA
Organism: uncultured Verrucomicrobiae bacterium; assembly: GCA_963801255.1. GTDB lineage: Bacteria > Verrucomicrobiota > Verrucomicrobiia > Chthoniobacterales > UBA10450 > JAICXG01. The sequence goes on from CAWDEC010000020.1 coordinate 46,341, forward strand.
TCAATCTCGGAGTGGCGGTTGCGCTCGAGGAAGGTCTCGTCACCCCGGTCGTTAGGCAGGCACAAACCAAATCGCTGCGCGAACTAAGCGCGGCGGTGAAGGATCTTGCTCATCGGGCACGCAGTAAGCGGATGAAGCCGGAAGAATTTCAAGGCGGTACCCTGACTGTGTCTAACCTCGGCAGCTACGGCATCGATTATTTCTCCGCCGTGATTAACCCGCCGCAGGCCATCATTCTCTCGGTTGGCGCGATCGTTAGGCAACCAGTCGTGAACGAATCAGGCGCGATTGTTTCAGGTTATCGGATGAAGATCGGACTAAGCTGCGATCATCGCGTGGTCGACGGCGCGATCGGCGCCAGTTATCTTAAGGCGTTGCGCCATTTCCTGGAAAATCCGGCGCTCCTTCTCCTCTAAACTGGGCGGTGCCTCATGTTAGGCTCTGGGTTAAGGCAGCGGTTGCCTTTCCATCGGCAGACAATGTGTCGAACGCTTCACGCGGAGAAATGAGATAGAGCCGAAAACTGCTCATTCGCACATTGCCGAGACGAATCACGGCGGATCGAGTATCGGCACCATCACCGACAAAACAGGCGCGCGAAATTGATGGAGGACGGAGCGTCGGGTCCAGCATTATTTCCATGACGCAGATGTCGTACCGAGTGCCATTAGGCCGCCGGAAGCGGCCTTCGGGGTGTTCAATTTCGCGAAGATTGCACTCAATCTCCACGCCGCTGGAAAGTAAGCTCCTGTTGTGTGGCGCGACAGTGTTGCCCGTCGGTGCGAGTTTTAGCCGGGCAGCCATGTTTCATAGCCTAGAATATGTGGCCTAACCCCAGGTAGTGGATTCTGCTCCGGGTTCGGAAAAACCGTTTAAGGGACGGACGATCAAAGAACTGGCGCGGACTGACAGGCAAGACAAAATTATGGCGCGCCAAGATGGAACAACCGTCTAACGACAGAAAATTGCGCATTGCGTCATTCGCTGCGCATGCGGCACGTGGGCTGGTACGTGGCCAGACGACTCGGCGCAAAGCGATGTCCTGGACCGTGATCGCGGCCCTGGTGATGCTTTTTTGCGGGGCGACGTTTTTCGCCCCCTGGCTCGATCCGAAAATTCGGCCTGGGTGGTTCCTGCTTTACTGGCTGGCATGCGCCTGGGTGACAGTGACGGTAGTCTTATTGGCGATTTTTGATCTGCTTGTCGTGCGGACTCAGGCAAGTATGAAGCGGCGCGGTTTGGCGCGCAAATTGACGGAAGCCGATCTGCCTAACGATGCAGACTAACGAGTTTACGGGCGAAGCCGATTTGCCAGCTACCGGCTGGAAACGGCGGGAAAAGATGGAGGCGGATGAGCAACTGACGCTGGCGCCTTATGCGCAGAAATCGAGCGACTCGGCCGGACGCAAGTTTGCCGAATCGCGGCACGAATACCGGACGGAATACCAGCGCGACCGGGCGCGGATCATTCATTCGCGCGCGTTTCGCCGGCTGGAATATAAGACACAAGTTTTTCTTAATGGGACAGCCGACCATCTACGGACGCGCTTGACGCATACTTGCGAGGTGGCTTCCGTTAGCCGCACGATCTCGCGCGCCCTTGGGTTGAATGAGGACCTGGCGGAGGCGATCGCGCTGGCGCATGATCTCGGGCACGCGCCATTTGGCCATTCGGGCGAAGAGATGCTGGCAGAATGCATGCGCGAGCACGGCGGGTTCGAGCATAATCGACAAAGCCTGCGTGTGGTCGAGTTGTTGGAAAATCCTTACCCGGACTTCTCGGGACTGAACCTAACGAATGAAGTGCTCGACGGCTTGCGAAAACATGAAGAGCTGGGGCCGGGCAGCCAGAATGAATCGCGCCAGCCGAAAGGTTGCGCCATTCTCGAGGCACAGATCGCGGATCTGGCGGATGAAATTACCTACTACAGTCACGATCTGGATGACGCGCTCGATTTCGCGATTCTCGATCCCAATCAATTGAAAGAGAGCGCGATCTGGCAACGAAGCTATGCGCGAGTGACGGCACGATATTCGGCATTGTTAGGGACAGATCTGCATCAGGCTATTATTCGCGACATTATCGACCTGCAGGTGCGCGATGTAGTGGCAACGAGCGCGACGGCCATCGCCACGGCTGCGCCAGCTAATGCGGAGGAGGCGAGGGCGCAGCCGGCGCCATTAATTCGCCATTGCGATGAGGTGGCGGCTGCGAACCGACAACTGCGTGAGTTTCTTTACGCCAATGTCTATTATCATCCGCGCGTTGTGGAGGTGAATCGGCAGGCATGCCAAATGTTACGCACGGTCTTTGCTACGTACCTGCGCGAGCCGGAACGATTGGGCGACGGGGCGGTGCGTCGAATTGAGAGCGAGGGATTGTATCGGACAGTTTGCGACTACGTCGCGGGAATGACGGATCGGTATCTCCTGGAAGAGCATGCGCGTGTGGAAAGTGGTTTCGACCGCGATTGACGTTAGGTCCCGACGCTCTCTTCGCGCAGAAACTGGATGAGAAGGCGAAGGCGCTGGTTGAGGTCGAGTTCCTCGAGGAGGTTTTGTCGGCGAGCGGGGTCGCTGATGAAGGTCGAGGCGATGAGGTCGGCGAGCATTTCGGGGTCAGACATTTCGTTGAGATAGGTGTCGATTTTCGCAGGCAACTCTCGTCCGCTTTTTTTTAAGCGGCCATAGAACGCAAGAACCTTGGCGGCAAGAGCATCGGTCTCGACAGTCAACTGGGTACGTGTCTTAAGCGCCTTGATGCGCGCGATGGGAAAGGGTGTTTCCTGGTCGAACTCGCTGAAACGGACGCGGCGCATGCCTTGCAGAATCAGGTCGGAAGTGCCATCGCTGCGGCCGACGCAGGCGCGAATAAGGCCGACCGTACTGACTGGGAAAAAGTCCTCGCTCGTGCGCCATCGCTCGCGCTCCGGCTTAACGAGTGCGACACAGATCATGCGGCCGTCGGCGAGGGCGTGAGCGAGCATTTTGCGAAAGCGTAGTTCGAAAATGTGGAGTGGGAGGAGAGCATTAGGGAAAAGAAGAACGCCCGTCAAAGGCATGACGGGAACCGCAGCTGGCAGTTCAACTGTCTCAGGCATCGCTGGTCTTCCTTCTATATATACGCTCTTCCGTGGCGGCGGAGTTGGGTCAGAGTCGGCTGACCCTCGGCGACCGGATCGCCGATGGATCCGTAGGTGAGAGCGGAGCCAAGATGAAGGAGTTGACGGCGGGATTGATGGCCGAGTTTTCCGATCCCCATGGCGGCGATTGGAAAGGATGAAGCGTGGATCTCGCGGAAAAAGCTAATCAGTTGATCGAGCTGCCGGGGCGTGTCGGTGCGAATGACGATCTTGAAAATGCTGGGCTGGTATGCGGCCGCCAAATGCGTTAGGCGAAGGAGTTCGTTAGCCGACGGTGCTTCGCGAAGTTCGTGGATGGAAAGAAGAAGACCGGCTCCGCGATTCCGCATTTTGGTGAGCAAGGCTGAAAAATGCCTGACAGATCGCAGTTCGAGATCGACCAGCGCGGCGTGCTCCAGGAAACGCTCGAACAATTTCCTTCGTCGAGCGACGCCTAACGAACCTTGGCCTCCCTCCGCGGGATGCCGCGCGGTCAGAATGAGTGGCGCGCGTAGCCGCGGAATTGCCAGATCGAGTTCGCCTAACGAATCGCGCAAAGCGTCGAGCCGCAGTTCGAAGAGATCGGGCGGACGCCTCAGACGGGTCGCCCTAACAAGTGCGGCGGGGGAGGCTATTACTCCGACGAGACGGGGACGCGCCTGGTCGCGGCTGCGCGGATCCCCTGTACCAATTTCGGTTTCCCCACGCGCAGCTTTCGATTTGCGCGTGTGATTTTCCGCTCTCGCCATGCTAGCTCGGGAACACGACTAAACACTATCACTCGGATTCACGCTGATCAGTAGCCGGTATTATTTCTTCGGTTTCCTGCCTGCGGATGAGGTGGATCTTCGATCGCTGGACGAGCTGCGGCGTCTTGGCTCTGGCGGTGTTTCATTCATCACTCTTGCCAGCATGCGCTCGACATATTTGGCCAAAAGATCGAATTCGACATTGAGCAGATCGCCCGTGTGTAACGCAGTGAAGTTTGTCTGTCGCCGGGTGTGGGGAACGATCCACACCACCAGGCTGCGGGGAAGCAATTCGGCAATCGTTAGGCTTACGCCGCTCAGGGCAATCGAACCCTTAAAGGCTGCGTAATGGGCAAACTCCGGTGAAAGCTCCACCTCGAGTCGGTAATCGGTGCCGTGAGAGTCGAATCCCAAGACGCGTGTCGTGCAATCGATATGACCCTGGACGAAATGGCCACCGAATCGGCGGTTTGCCGCAAGAGCGCGTTCGAGGTTAACTGGACTGCCGGCGCCGACGGTTCGCAAATTGGTTCGTGCAATGGTTTCCCTGAGCAAGTCGAAGGTGATCTGTCCGTTCCGAGTTTTCGTGGCGGTGAGACAACAGCCATTAACGGCCACGCTGTCGCCAGGGTGGAGGTCCGAGGTGATGAGGGACGCGCCAACGCGTAGTTGCACGCCGTTGTTACTCGAGCGGATCGAGTGTACCTCTCCCACCTCTTCAATCAGACCAGTAAACATGTTTGCCAGCAACGTTAGGCAAGATCGTGGATGGTGCGAGTGGTCGCGTTCTCCGGTGCATCTCGCCTAACGACGTCGTTAGGCGGCAATTTTTCAGCGGACATTCGGTCCAAGATCGTCGGAGTGCACGGGTCCAGGGCTCAATTCGGCTGGGTCGGTGAGGCAGGATCGAGAGACAATTTTTCAACCACGTGGCTTTGAAATTGCTCGTTAGGGCGTAAGCAGAGAGCTTCAATGAAGATCTGCCTGCAGCAAGTAGCGGACACGGCGAACCCCGAAGTCGTTCAAAAAAAAATGAAAAAAAATGAAAAAAACGCTTGTCAGGTGGGAATTCTTCTTTGATTCTCCCCGCCAAACCTAACCAAACACCAATGGAGAAACTAATGAGATTACAGATATTGAAAGCGCTGGGATATCGGCGAGCGGCTATAGCAGCCATCGTCGCACTTCCCTTTCTAGTCGGGAGCAGCCTGTTCGGCCAAGCACCCGCAGCGGCTCCTCCGCCTACCAATGCGGCAGGTTCCGACACGGGCTCGGCGGCAACAGTCGAACGTATCGTTGTTACCGGTTCATTGATTCCGACTGCCGAAGAGGTCACCGCCTCTCCAGTCGATACCTTGAATACAAGTGACGTGAATATCGCGGGTCCAGCTCCCGACATTTTGACGGTGTTGCAAAAACGCAACCCGGACTTTGTCGGCGGCGGCAACCTCGGTAGCACGAATGCGAACATCGCGAGCGGCGCTACCCAGGGTGGATCGATCATCTCGCTGCGCGGCTTGCCAACCTTGGTGTTGTTTGAGGGCCGGCGTATCGCGGATTCCGCTGCCATTTCCTCGGGCGGATTCCAGTTCACGGACGTGAGTATCTTCCCGACCTCGCTCATCAGCCGAATTGAAGTTTTGAAGGACGGCGCTTCCGCACTTTACGGTTCTGAAGCCGTCGGTGGTGTGGTCAACATCTTCATGAAGGATGACTTTTCGGGTGCTGAGGTTGGTGCCCGGTATGGCTTTACCGTGGAGAGCGGTGTGGCCGAACGTAAGGCGTATGCGATTGTCGGTGTCGGTAACGACACGACGCATGTCGTGGGAGGTTTCCAGTATTACGAAATCGATCCACTCTATACGCGCGAACGCGGTTATTCGCAGCCTTCGATCAACCTGACGACGACCTTTGCGGGTGCCGGTCGTGATAATTTGGGCGGCGGAACTACGTTCTATCTTTTGAAGCCTGGCCTGAATTCGCCTTTTGATACGGGTATCGCTCCCGGCGCGATTGCGCCTCCGGTAGCCGGTTCGGATGGCGCAAATCCGGGACAGTATGCGCAAATCCCCCAAGCATATGATCAGGTTCCTAGTTTGTTGCCTATTTTCGATCTTTCTAAATTGCCCACGAGCACACTCGGCATTGAGAACACGGATGCTTACGGTTCGTTTAATCACCAAGTCTTTGGCAAGCAGTTGGAGCTTTTCGGCAATTTCATGTATGCGAACAACCACAACTTCAGCCAGTTGAACGCCCAGCCGCTCAGCAACGGTACTGGAGTTATTATTCTGGGCTCGCAGAGGGTCGATCCAGCTACTGGCGACTTGATTCCAGAAGATCGTGGCGCTCCGGCTGCATTTAATCCGTTTCAGCTATCTATCGACTCTAATACCCTTGGCGGCGACTTCCGTTTGTTTGCCAATAACCGCTATCAGCAAACATCCGCGCCAGTTTACCAATGATAGCAATTTCTATCGCTTCCTGCTTGGGTTGCGTTCCCAGTTTGCGAAGGATTGGTAGCTGGAAACGGCTGCCTACTACAGCAAGTACAACATTGACTTTGTCAACGCCAACCTGGTGAATGGCCACTCAGCTCAACGCGATGATTGCTGGCACGGCACTTGATTTCAACGGGAACACAATTCCGCCTCTCGATTTCTTCGCCCGTAACCCCATCGGCACTAATCCTGGTCAGGTTACCGCTGCCCAGTTCGGTACCATCTTTGGGACCAATATCCGATCTCAGAGCTCTTACCAGGAGGTCTTTGACGGCAGGGTCACTGGCTTCCCGCTTCATCTGCCGGGTGGCGATGTCGGTCTCTCCTTCGGCGGTGAATATCGCCTTGAAGGGATTCAAACTGACAGGATTCACCGGAAATCTTCGTCGGTTCTGTGCCGGTGCAAAACATCGACGTCGGCCGTACTATTGAGTCGGCTTATGTTGAGTTGAGCGTTCCAATCGTTGGACCTCAGATGAAGATTCCAGGTATATACAGCTTGGAGGCAGACGGTGCCTTTCGTTACGATCACTATGAAGGTGTGAGCGAGGACGCCAAAGTTCCAAAGGTCACCCTCCGCTATCAGCCGATTCAGGACCTGACGTTACGTGCGACCTATGCGAACTCGTTCGTGGCGCCTACGCTGTTCCAGCTCTTCGGACCGGCCTCGTCGGGCTTCTCGCCGACAATCGTTCTTAATGGCCACGTGCAGGATCAGGCTCAGGTTTTGACTGGTCCGAATCCAGACCTTATTCCGTCCACCGCTGAGTCCTACACTGGAGGTATCGTTTACAGTCCTCACTATGTGCCGGGATTGACCGTGTCGGTCGACTACTTCCGGACACTCCAGCAGCTCATTGTAGGTACGAATGGCGCCAACACGATTCTGACTAGTGTGGAAAAGCTTGGACCGGCGTCGCCCTTTGCGAACCAGGTTGCCTTCAACAACTTCCCCGGCCAAAGTGGATCCGTACCCGTTACTGCACCAGGTATGCTTGATGGTAACCTTGCTTCGGTGTTCTACACGGACCCGCTGGTTAACATTGGCGCCTTCCGCACATCAGGCTTGGACATGAGTGCGCATTATAACCTCGACCTGCATCAATGGGGCGAGGCTGAGTTTGGTGCTAATGCGGTCTGGTTCTTCCTCAACGAACTGAAGCGGACGCCGCGGACCAGCTACTACAACATCAGTGCTGTTGACGACGCCGAAGGTGCTGCGGCCGTGCCCGATTACAAGCTAACCTTCCTGGCAAGGTATAGCTTCCAAGGCGCGACCCTGGCGTTGAACGCCAACTACATCCCTGGTCTCATTAACGGTGTCGGCCAAGATGCGGAAACCGCAGATCAAGGTAAGTTCCCGAAGATCGGCGATTATCTAACGGTCGATGGAAGACTATCATATGACTTCCACGTTAAGCCAGCCGCTGCTCCTCCGCCGAGTTATTCCAAGGATGCGAAGGACTCCAAGGGTATGGTTGCAGGAACCAGCAGTGTTGCAACGCCCGAGGTCAGCCCATTCGGCCGTTTGGTCGATGGTCTGAGTGTCGCCGTTGGATGCAACAACATCTTCGACCGCACGCCTCCATTCATCGCTGGAGCAAACAGCAATACGGATCTTTCGCTCTATGATCCATATGGCCGGTTTGTCTACTTCGAAGTGGCGAAGAAGTTCTAAGGTCGCCTTAGCAGGAAACAATTAATCGCAAGCGGCCGAGCTGTCATAGCTCGGCCGCTTTTGCGTACACATGTTCATCGGGAATCCGCCGAAGCCAAGACATCATGAGACTAGGGCTAATCGAATTACTCTAGATCCCGAGAGCACCTAGCTTGCGATGGTCCTTGCGGGAGTAGCGAAGTGTCTTTAGTATCCGTCAAATCGGAAGGTAGACACATGAAACACACATTACTCGCAGTCTTTCTGGTCCTAGGACTTGCCACACTGGTCTCGGCAGATAATCCAACGTTTCCGGGATTCGAAAAGGCCATGGATCCGGACACCTACCAAAAGGCAGGGCTGGGTAAGCTTACAGATGCGGAGAGGGCTACCTTGAATAGTTTCGTTAGAGGCTATGTTGCGACGAAGCAAAAAGACGCCGCGACTGTTGCGGCGGCCCAGGCTGTCGATCGCGCCGTCAAGGAGCGGAAAGTTCAGCCACCTGATATTATTGAGAGCCGAATCGTGGGAACCTACAGAGGTACCAATCTTCGGACGTTGTTTCGTTTGGAGAACGGCCAGGTTTGGAAGCCTTCAAATTCCGAGATCGTCTCGTCCCCGCCAGTCGAAAATCCAAACGTGGTTATTTATCGCGACATGTTTGGATATAAAATGTTTATCGAAGGCGCCAGGATCCTTCGAGTGAAGCGTGTCGAGTGAGGCTTCTTTGTTTGGATATCTAAATCGCCGTTTCGTTAGGCGATGGCCAAGACTGCTCTGTTTGCGAGCGAACAGTCTCGCGGCGTGTTTGTTGGAGAGCTAAATTGATTACAGAATTCTATTGCGCCGGAGAGACCTGCGTCGCATACTGAGATTTATGAAAAGAAAAATATGGGGGTGTGTCTTAGGGATCGCCACCATCGGTGGCTTGGGAACAACTGCGATCGCTGGAAACAACGAGGCGCACGTTGCTCAGGTGATTAGACCTCAAAAGGACCTTGTCCTGCTGGTCGCGGTGACCGGCAGTCGCATTCCACAGCATGTCTACGTTAGTGGACATCAGGTCAACAGCGCCGCGCCTGTCTACGTTGTTCAAGGACAGGAATTGGCGAATACCGGGGCAACTACGGTGGGTGGCTTGATCTCGCTTGATCCCAGCGTTCAGGTAAGGCGGGGCCCGTAGCGCCCGCAAGGGAAATCCTTATCGGCCTAAGTTTGGCTTAGGCCGACTTTACGGCTGTCGGCAAACCTATGCCGACAACCAGGTGGAGTATTTGTTAAGCACCACTTTGCGGACTAATTGGGATGGCCGTAAATTTTGATGATCTAAATTTCTTTCCACTCAGAACAATCCCACCCCAGCAGGGATTCGAGTCGGGCAATATCCTCCCTGTAAAACTCGTAGATCTGCCGTCTCTCCTCGGCGCTTATTTTTCTTTCATAGGCAATTCGATTTTGCTCCCTGTTTTTTACTCTCACCAGCGGTTTTACGCGAAGGAAACCGAAAACTTCATTTAAAACCTCCAAGGTCCTTCGTCGAAAGTCGTCGAATTTGATGACGTGAACCTGCTCTCGCGGAAAGAAGCGAAAGACCCGTTCAATCTGCTCGGAATAGAAGCCACGGTCGAGATAGGAGGTTCGTCGCAATTGCAAAGGTGCCACGTTTCTTGCCCGGCTCTTTTCGGCGGCAATCGCTTCGAGAAAACCAAGTTCCTCCTGATTGCGCTCACGATACATATTCCAGTGCGAGAAAGCACGATCCATTGGATTTCGCAGTAGCACGATGAGTTTGATACCGGAATGATAGTTTCGAATTCGTTCGATGGCGGGTTTCCAATAGGTGTAGATTGGGGTGCACGAGCCCGTTATGAGGGAATTGCGCTTGAGGCGGATTCCTTCGTGCAAAATGCCGTAATTAACTTTTCCGGCGAACCGCTGCTCATCGTCAAAAAAGTGGCGGCGCGGATGATCAATCATGTGCGCCTCCTCGCTGTGCGCCATGCTGATGTTTGGATGTTGATCGAGATGGTAATGGAGGGCACTCGTCCCGCCTTTCTGGACACCGGCGATGATAAAGTCCAGCCTCTCTATTTTGCCTTTTCTCGGTCGAAGCATAATCCAAACTCTGTAATCCGCTGTGCTGTCCCTGCAGGTACAAGGATTAGATCGGCGCAGCCGTCAATCATTGCTTGGGGCGGAAAAGAGCACATGCCCACGCTCCACCCGCCCTCCATGTCGGAGAATTACCTTAAGAATTTCGGGCGTATAGTAATGCCCATGGTAGGCGGCGTTAAGTTCAAAAAAAATTCGACCTCCCGGATTCAGACGTTGCTTTAGGTCGCTCAGGAAAAAATTCCAATCTTGCTCATCCCATCGCCAGGTATCTTCCCGGCCACCATGAAACGCTGTGGCGAAGGCAGTGATGAGATCAAACTTTCGTCCCAACTCAGGAAGCTTTGTCTGATTTCTGATTTCATAGATAATGCGGTGGACGCCTAGAAGTTCGACGAGCCGCTCGAAGAGAGGAATGCCACCGACGTCGAGCCCAAGGCTATGATGGCCGAGGGACTGAGCAACAAAAAGAAAGAAGCCGCCACCGCAGCCTAAATCCAAGATCTCCAAGGGCTGAACACGGTGAAGATTCAAGTCCTGCGCTCGTTGGATGTTTTGACGCAAATGCTTCTTTACGTCGAGGTACTTGGCATAGTGCCGCCACAAGCTCGGCGAGTCCACAGGCGGGGGGCCGTAGCGTGTCTGAAGCTCCCGCAATTGGTTTTGGTCGATCTGTGCGAACAAGGGCTTGAGCCGCACGGGATGCAGCCGCCGTCTCAATCGACGCCAGGCACGCCGATAAGTGAGTGGTCGACCGACCTTCGCAATCGATTCCGATAACTTCAACGATTAACCTCAGCAGCTGGATGATGGTGACGGGCTGCAATCTATCATTTTCGAACTGAGCATCGCATACCGAAGAAATAAAAAATGCCAACGATTTTCCGGATATTTATTTCATCCCCCTTTAGCCAGGAAGCCGCCCCATCGAATCTGTAAGCAGTGGCGAGAGAACGACACACAAGAAAGTATTCCTGGTAGTTTGCGATCATCCTGAGGACGTCCAGAGCGGCTTGATCGAGGCTTATTCGAGGCCGTTGCGACGTGTCTCAGCTCCTTGCGTGGGGACCGCATAAAGCGGTCAGGTGGGACAATGGCGCCCCCTGGCACGAACGCTGCTGATTATAAAAATCATAACTCGCCATGATTTTTGTCAGCATTAATCCTTTTGCGCTTAAGCGCTTCTTTTTCTTCCTGCTCGCCGCTATTGGTCTCTCTTGTCTCTCTTGTTTTGGACAATCCGTCCTTCTTAGCGTGAAAAACACCCCGTATGATCGCCAGATGACCCGAATTCGCCCCTTCCTCAGTGCGGTTCAGGCTCGCCCGACCGAAGACCTTTCGCTAGGCTTGGTAAATCTCTGGATGGGCAATCTGCGCTGCATCCCATATGGTTTCACTCCCGAATGGAAGACACCTGAGGAGACCGAGTCCGGAGCGCCGGCGGACTGCAAGGCAAAAGCGATCGCCCTTTATGAGCGCATGCAAGCTCAAGGGGCAAAGAATCTGCGGCTGATCATCGGGAAGCGTACTCCCCGGAGTCGCTCGACACATGCCTGGCTGGAATGGGATACAGCAGCCGGCAACTATGTCCTTGATCCAACATTCAATTGGCGAGCGTGCCGTATCGAAGATCTCAGCCGGGGGGATTACGTGGCGTTTTTCGCCTTCGAAGGCGAGAAAAAATACCGCGTCACCCAGACGTCGCTGGTCGCTCAAAACTAGCTTAGATTGCGCCTGGTTTTTAGGCGGCCTACTCTATTCCATCATCCTGGCGAAGGCGCGAGTCGCCGCAGGGTATCGTTGCCTGACGATCCGCCTTTGGAAGTGGAGGGGGGTGATTTTAAGCCTTTGGAATTCGACGAGCCACGTTGCCACATGTTTCGTTGGAACGTTGGAAGAAATCTTGCATTGTTGTCGAGATTTTGATTGCCAAGAAACGCGCGATTTTCTAGGCTAGTTTTTTGCAGATATGGAAATTATATGAAGACGCTTCCCTTTTCCCACTATTCCAAATGGTTCGCCTTCTCGCTTATTGCCGCCACACCTTCGCTGGCGGTTTGTGCTGATATTGTGCTTCAGAAGGCACCGCCACTTACCGTGCGTCAGGCACCGGCGTATCCGGAAAATTTGGCGCGATATCACTTCGGCGCCGATGTGAAGGCCATGCCGCAGAGCGTCCCACTTACGAAACTGCAACTGAGTTCTTATTCTCAGGATAACAATACTTCGGAGGCGGCTTTACTATGCGACGATCCTACGACTGGCTACGAACTGCCGCTCGGCCCGTCAAGCCTTTTCGTCTCTCTAGCCAGCATCGAGAACATCGAAAGTCTTTCGTTTCTCAATCGCGGTGCGGTGGGGGACTACACGATTGCGGTCTCGAACGCAGACGTCCCCGCAAATAGTCCAGAATGGCGAACGGTCGGTAAAGGCACGATTGTGGACGGAGCGGTTTCGCCAAAGGTCGGTCCCGGCGAAGCCAAATACATTAAAGTCGACTTTAAGCTAACGAACCCCGGCCGGATTGCGTCCTTTGGAGTGTATGCGACCCCGGCGCTTTCTGACTTTACAATGCCGCGGCCGCGCAAAGTGTCCTTTGCCGAGAGTTCCTCCAGCTTCGCTCTGATCAATTTCAACTTCAGCGACCTGCATGCGCGGGCCCGCGGACTTTATGTCAGCTCGGGTGAATCGGATCAGGTTAACAACATGATCGATGATCAGCCGGCGACCGTTTATAATTTTGCTTCCGGTGACGCGGCGCCCGTAGCTGTGATCGATCTTGGGCGGGAGCGTAACGTTAGCCGTATGGCGGCCATTTACGCGCAACAATCAGGCACGGTCGATTTTTATGTTCTGCGCAGCTTGCCTGGTGGTTTGCCAGCCGAGCAATCGAGCATGCAGCCAATCTCAAACGTGGGCCAGCGCGTCGATTTGCCCGTCGCCTTAAAGCTCGGTGAGCAGGATCTGGCAAATTTGAAGCCGGTTGGATCGGTCGTCAGTACCGGTGAAGGCCACGCTTCAATTGATTTTCCGGCGGTGACTGGCCGCTACATCATGCTCAAGTGGCACCCAACCAGCATGAATGAAGCTTTCTCTGTTGCCCAGGTTGCGGCATTCGGACCTTCTAAAGCTAGCGCGACCAATCCGGCCGGTGAGGAGCAACCGGCTGCGGTTAATGACGGCAAGCAGGCTTTCGACGGCAAGAGTACCTTGGATGGCAAAGAAGCGTTGGCCGAGGGACCGGAACCACTGGCCGAAGGGCCTGCGGAAGGTCCGCCGCCTTCTCTGCCGCCGGGGGTTCCATTCAACTTTATTCCAGAGGTTCCACCGGTCGTCACTCCGGTTAGTCTCTGATCGTTAAGCCAACTTCGACTGCGAGGGCCCGCCCACTGACGTTACACGCCGGTTGGCGGGTTTCGCGCTTTGGCGGCTGAGGACGGGAAGAATGGATCTGCCGATTTACAGGCCCCGTCAAAAGTATGCTGGCGCCCTCGGCTATTCGGCGGCAGCTCGGGATGGAGGTGGCTCCTGGCCGAGAGGCTCTCCGACGGAGTAACGAGTGAAACGCCGGATGACGATGTTTTCACCGATCTCAGCGATTTTTGACGCGACCAGTTCTTTGATTGTCTGGTCGGGATTTTTGATAAAGCCTTGTTCGAGCAGACAAACGGTGCTGTAAAATTTATCGAGTTTTCCTTCGACGATTTTAGTCATCACATTTTCCGGCTTGCCTTTCATCTGCGCGGCATAGATAGCCCGTTCAGATTCAACCAAAGCTGCAGGCACTTCATCGCGGCTTACATAGAGGGGCTGAGCAGCGGCGATATGCAGTGTGATGTCTTTCACGAAAGCGCGAAAGCCTTCGTTCTTGGCTACGAAATCGGTCTCGCAATTGACCTCAACCAGAACGCCCACTTTGCCTTGGAGGTGAATATAGGAAGCAACGATGCCTTCCTTGGTCGCGCGTGAAGACTTCTTGTTCGCGCTTGCGATCCCTTTGGTGCGAAGGAGCGTTTCGGCTTTATCGAGGTCCCCGCCCGCTTCGGCCAGCGCGCGTTTGCAGTCCATAAAACCCGCGTTGGTTTTCTCGCGCAGTTGTTTAACGGTCTGAGGATTAATTTCCATGGATGAAAAAAGGTAAGATTTGTTGGTTGAGAAGTTGAGCGAAAACAGAGTCCGAGTCTCTCAACCCTCGACCAGCGACTCTCCAGTTCCGCCGTTAGGCGGAGACGCCGGCCATCTCGACTTCTGCACGCAGCCGCGCTTCGCTGCTGGCCGATACGATCGCGTCGACGAGTTTTTGTAGCATTACGCGAATGGCGCGAATCGCGTCGTCGTTCCCTGGGATTGGAAAGTCGATAATCTCGGGATCGGCATTTGTGTCGACGATCGCGACCGTTTTAATGCCGAGGCGTCGGGCTTCATTGACTGCGTTCTGCTCGCGCGTCGTATCAATGATGATAAGCGCGTCCGGAAGCTGGCTCATCTCAAGGATGCCTTCGAGATTGCGCCGCAGTTTCGCCGCTTCGCGATTGAGGGCGGCCAGCTCCTGTTTGCCCATTTTCTTGTAATCGGGCGATGCTTCAATTTGCTCGATGAATTTCAGGCGACCGATGCTTTTCCGAATCGTACTGAGATTAGTCAACGTACCTCCGAGCCAGCGTTGATTGACGTAGAATTGACCGCAGGCCAGGGCCGCTTCCTTGACCGCTTCCTGCGCTTGCTTCTTGCAGCCAACAAAAAGAATCTTTCCTCCACGCTGCGCCACTTCCTGGAGAAAATCGGTCGCGCGCTGCAACTGTTTCACCGTCTCATCGAGGTTGATGAGGTAGATCGCGTTGCGCCGCTCGAAGATGAAGGGCTTCATCTTCGGGTTCCAGCGTTTGGTCTGATGGCCAAAATGGACTCCCGCTTCAAGCAGTTCGGGAACAAGTTCAACGGTATTTGCCATAGGTAAAAGCCGCCAGCCGACTGGCACAGCGGGGGCGGGAAGATGCTACAGCAGTAGAGATTCGGCAACCGTCAATTTCGGCAATGAGGATTGAGGCCCGAGGACGGCGAACGAGATCAACAGCGAAGCCCAAGTTGACCGTGAAAATCTATCTCAATTTGAGCCTGGATTACCACTCGGAATTGCTGTCGCTGATCAACTGCTGAAGTATGGGGAAACGCATCTCGCCATAATCCAACGCGTAGTGAAGATCACCGCCTTTGAAGATCCAGGTTGTCGGAATCCAGCTCACCGGCAGCCCCGCAAATTGCCTGATGCGATCGGCGCCCCGCGGGCCCGGATCTGCCAGGATTGTCACGTTAGGCTCATTCGTTAGGCCATAGCTGGCCAGAAGAGCTCGACCGTCATCGCCGCTGTTCCAGACTGAGACGAAGTAAAACTTCACCGCTGGATTGTCTTTCACTGTCTTGGTCCAACCGCCGCTTTTTAGTTCGGATTTGCAATTGCCACACCACGGCGCCCAGAGGTGAACCACCGTGAGAGTGGGAGCTTTGATCGCCTCAGTGACTTGTTGCTCGGTCGGGGATGCACCCTGCGCAGTCACTGAGAGAAACACCGCGGCAAAAACGGCACTGAAGAGATGCTTTGTCATTCGTTTGAAATTGCCCTGACCCCGTCGGTAACAACCCGATCAGTCGAATTCCGGATTTGATTGCAGCCAACTCGCCTCAGGCTTCAGGCCTTTCGCGATTGCCGCATTGTAAACGCATACAAGTCCACTCACCACGCTTTGCAGGGCCTCGCCATCCTCCGTCTGCTCTTCGCAGGCGGCTTGCTCCTGCTTGTCCAGGCCGGGAACCGAAATGAAATGACTTTGCCTTACAACCACTGTGCTGGAGTGAATGCCGCCATACAGGCGGAGCGTAATTCCGACGGGAATATCCCGCAGGTGAAACTTAAATTCCGATCGAAAAGACATCGGCTCGCGAATCGCCGGGTCGGTCATTGCCTCGCTGGTGCTCCAACTCATAAGTGCGCAAAACTATAGGCGGCAGGATGGGGGATCAAACTCATTCTGGCTCGCAGTTGACCCCGCCCGAGAACGTTGCTACTTTCCCTCCCTTTTCCGCGGGGACAGCGAGCGAGGAACGCCGCTGCTTTCAAACAGCCAGCCCGCCACCAAGAGAGTCTACACCGATATGTTGCAAATGCAGGATTTGATGTCGAAGTCGATGCGAGACTTCAAGGAAGGCAGTATCGTCAAGGGACGCATTTTGGAAATCCGGCCGCGCGAAGTGTTGGTGGACATCGGCTACAAATCCGAAGGCATCATTCCGATCTCGGAGTTCGATGATATTGAATCGCTCGAGGTAGGTGACGAAGTGGAAGTGCTCCTCGAGCGTCTCGAAAATGACGAAGGCATGGTCGTGCTCTCGAAGGAGAAAGCGGCTTATCGGCAAAATTGGAACAAAATCGCGCAGGTCTTTGCTGGAGACGGACTCATTAAGGGCAAGGTGAAGTCGGTTGTAAAAGGAGGTCTGATGGTCAACATCGGCGTGGAGGCTTTCCTGCCCGCTTCCCAAATCGATATCGTTCCGCCGCGCGACCTCCAGCAATTCGTCGGTAACACCTACGATTTTAAAATCGTCAAAATCAACGACGACCGGAAAAACGTCGTTCTCAGCCGCCGCGAGCTGATCGAGCAGGAGCGAAGTGAGAAACGCCAGAAGTTCCTCGAAGGCGTGAAGGTCGGCGACAGCGTCACAGGCACTGTCAAAAACCTCACTGACTTTGGCGCCTTTATCGATCTCGGTGGGATGGACGGTCTCCTGCACATTACGGATATGACTTGGGGTCGGCTCGGTCACCCCAGCGAGTTGCTCAAGGTCGGACAGCAACTGGAAGTGCTCGTTCTCGACATCAACAAGGAGAAAGAGCGGGTTTCGTTAGGCCTGAAGCAGACCCAGAAAAATCCGTGGGACCAAATCGAAGAACGCTTCCCCGCGGGACAAAAGGTGAAAGGAAAAATCACCAATCTGGTTCCCTACGGGGCATTCGTGGAATTGGAAGAGGGCGTTGAAGGCCTCATCCACGTCTCCGAGTTGTCCTGGACGAAACGCATCATGCGTCCTTCCGACATCCTTACCGTTGGCCAGGAAGTTGAAGCAGTCGTTCTTGGCGTAAATAAGGAGGAGCAAAAGATTTCGTTAGGCCTGCGGCAGCTCGAGACCAACCCATGGGACGAGATTGAGAAGAAGTTCACCATCGGAAGCCGGGTCAAGGGCCACATCCGCAACATGACCGCCTACGGTGCGTTCGTGGAATTGGAAGACGGCATCGACGGCATGATCCACGTGTCCGACCTCAGTTGGACTCGCAAGATTAATCACCCGATGGAGGTCTTCAAGAAGGGTGAGGAAGTCGAAGCCGAAGTCATTGACATCGACAAAACCAATCAGCGCATCAGCCTGGGTATCAAACAACTCTCTGACGATCCTTGGAAGAACATCGACGAGAAATATAAAATCGGTGACTTGGTCACCGGCAAAGTGACTAAGCTCGCCAGCTTCGGCGCCTTCGTGCAATTGCAGGACGACATCGATGGTTTGGTCCACATTTCGCAGTTGAGCGAAGACCATGTCGCAAAAGTGAAGGACGTGCTCAAGGTGGGACAGGAAGTCGAGGCGCGTGTTATCAAAGTAGACAAAGTCGAACGCCGCATTGGCCTCTCGATCAAAGCCGCTAACTATTCAGAAGAAGAGCTGCGGCGCGAGTCGGAAGCCTTCGACAATTTCCGTCCTGGCGAAGACATGGTTGGTTTGGAAAAAGCCTTCGAAGCTGCCGAGGAAGATTACCGTCCCGGCGAGAGCAAGAAAAAGTAACCTCTTCGCTAGGAATTCTTTGCGCGGGCGACTCGCTCGTCGGCGGATGAGGTGCGGCGTAGTTTTGGCGACTACGTTTTTCGCGACGGGGCATCCGCAATCCCATCAAGGCTCGAACCAAGCCGATGCAACTTCGCTATCTCTACCTTTTCGGCGCGGCTCTACTCCTCTTCAGTTCAGCCTCCGCGCAAACACCCGCTTTCACTCAGGTTATCGTTTTTGGAGATAGCCTTTCCGATGACGGCAACCTTCGAAACCGCCTCGAAGACGCTTACGCCATCAGTTACCCGGGCGGCGACTATAATTACAGCGACGGCCGCTTCACGAACAGTTCAGACACGGACCCAGCCTCAGACATGTATGCCGGCACGTGGCATGAACAACTGGCGCGCGATTTCCTCGGTCTCGCCGCATCGACCAACAGCCTCGACGGCGGTACCGATTATGCCTTCGGCGGCGCAACGACAGAGGACGGCTCGCGCGAGGTCACAGTTATTTCGAATCCTGTTCCGTTTCTTGGCGGCGAGTTAACGGTCACGACTGATAACCTGGGCAAGCAAATCGACGATTATCTTGCCGACCAAACGATCGATCCCGCCGCTCTCTACATCGTCTGGGGCGGAGGCAACGATCTCTTCGACGATGACAGCACTGATAATGTCACCGCGACTGCCGTGCGCGTGGCGGGTTTGGTCGATCGGCTCGCGCGTGCGGGCGCGGTCTACATTCTCGTGCCTAACGTCCCACCACTTGGTCTCGTGCCTAGCTATAAGGATGATCCCGACACTGCTGCCGCGCTCAACGCCGCTTCTGCGCAATATCGCAGTGACTTTAATGTCCAGCTGGACGCCGAAGTGAGCGCGCTCGCCACCGATGGGATCACCATCAATCTTTATCGACTGGACGTCTACGGACTGTTCTATCGCCTGGCAGCTAATCCGGCCGATTACGGCTTCGTCAATATTAGCGACAGCGCACAGGGCGAAGATGTCGATCCGGATCAGTATCTCTTTTGGGATGATATCCATCCCACTACGGCCGGTCATTACCAGATCGCAGTTGCAGCCTCGGAACTTCTCGCGGGCACCGCCCAACCACCGGCTCAATCGCTCAATCTGTCGGCTCGGCTGGCAGTCGGAACCGGCGATGATGTCTTGATCGGCGGCCTAATCATCACAGGCAGCGAAGCGAAACAGGTCCTTTTCAGAGGAATCGGTCCTTCGCTGGCGGACAGCGACATTCCGCCTGAGAGCACACTAGCTGATCCGGTGCTCGATCTTTACCAGGGCGATACTCTCATCATGAGCAACGACAATTGGAAGGACAGCCAGGAAGCAGAAATCGCGGCTACTGGCATTCCGCCGACTAACGAGCTCGAGTCGTCCATTGTCGCCACCCTCGATCCCGGCGAATACACGGTCATTCTGCGTGGCCAAAACAATGGCACTGGCATCGGCTTGGTTGAGGCGTACGATCTCGACACCGCCGCGGACTCGACGCTCGGTAATATCAGCATGCGCGGGTTTGTCCAAACAGGCGATAATGTGCTCATTGCCGGTTTCATTGTGGGAAACGGAGGCAGCGACACGGTCGTCGTTAGGGCGATCGGGCCATCGTTAGGCGCAGCAGGCGTGGCCAATCCGCTGGCAGATCCGGTGCTCGATCTCCATGACGCCGATGGGACTTTGATTTTGAGCGACGACGACTGGCGAGACGCGCAGGAAGCCCTCATCCAGTCTACTGGCTTGGCGCCGACAAATGATCTTGAACCGGCAATCATCCGCGCGCTGACGCCGGGCAACTACACTGCAGTGGTCAGCGGCAAAGATGGCGGAACCGGCGTGGCGCTGGTCGAAGTTTATAATCTGCAATAACCAGAGTGTTCGCATGGCGAGCAGCTTGGTTGTGCATCTATTGGCTCTCGCCGGATGATGGCCTGACCTCCCGCTAGCCGGAGCGGGAATGTCAGAGGATATCTCTAACCAGCCGCTAGCTGAACAGGCGCCGGCGCTGGCAAAGTCCCGTCGAGCGCAAGGTAGGTGTATCCCTGCAGGCCGCGCTCGTAATCGGCCAGGATTTTCATAGCGTCGTTAGGCTTGAGGCGGTCGCTCTTGATCGCGGCGTCGACTTGCAATTTTACCAGGCGCAATAACTCGATCTTATCCCACTGCGTCAATGCCAGCACTTGCCCTATAGTGCTGCCTTCGATGACTTCTTCGATATACCATCCGGATTCTTCGTCCTCATCGAGAAAGACATGCACTTCGGTCACCCGGCCAAACAAGTTGTGCAGATCGCCCATGATGTCCTGGTAGGCGCCGACGAGAAAAACGCCGAGGTAATAGAGTTCGCCCGGAATGATTTTATGCAGCGGGAGAGTTTCCTTTACATCCTGGAGGTCGGTGAACTTGTTTATTTTGCCGTCGGAATCGCATGTAATATCGACCAGCGTACCCTGCCGCTCAGGCGGGCTTGTTAGGCGGTGGATGGGCATGATCGGGAAAAGCTGACCGAGGGCCCAGTGATCAAGCAGCGATTGGAAGACGGAGAAGTTGCAGATGTATTGGTCGGCTAGGGACGTCTCCAGTTCCTTGACTTCCTCGGGAACATACTTGAGGCCGCGATGCAAGGCGACGATCTGGCGCGCAACTTGCCAGTAAAACGCTTCGATCTTGGCTTTCGATTCCAAGTCGAGCAAACCGAGATTGAACATCTGCTGCGCTTCTTCCTTGATCTGTTGCGCGTCGTGAAGGGTCTCAAGGCGATTGCCGCGCTTCAGCTGGCGCCTCACCTCTATGATGTCGCGCAATGGCTTGGGATCGTTAGGCCCGGTCTCGATTTTCGATGGTGCGGGGTCTTTCTCGATCGAGCCGAAGGATTCCACCACAAGGACGGAATGATGCGCCACGATTGCGCGGCCGCCTTCGCTTACAATCGCGGGATGGGCGACCCCTTCGGAGTCGCACACTTCCATGATATTGTAGACGACGTCGTTGCAATATTCCTGGAGGGAATAGTTGGTCGAGCTATCGAAGCTTGTGCGCGACCCATCGTAATCAACTCCGAGGCCGCCGCCGACATCGAGATAGCCGAGCTGATGACCACGCTTAGAGAGCTTTGCGTAGTAGCGCGCTGCTTCTCGGACGGCGCGTTTGATAGTTGAGATATCTGGCACTTGTGAGCCGACGTGGAAGTGAACCAGTTTAAGACAATGCGCCAGTCCCTCAGCTTTCAGCATTTCACTCGCGGCGACCAGGTCGGTCGTGCTTAAGCCAAACTTGGCGTGTTCGCCGCCGCTCGTCGTCCATTTACCCGCGCCCTTGCTATGCAAACGCACGCGCACACCGATGTAAGGCTCAATGCCCATTTCTTTGCCGACGCGCAAGGTTTGCTCAAGCTCCTCAAGTTTTTCCACCACGATGATGACCGACTTGCCGAGTCGTCGTCCGAGGAGTGCGGTACGAATAAATGCTCGGTCTTTGTAGCCGTTGCAAATGATAAGGCTCTCGGGGTCCTGATGCATGGCGAGCGCGGCGATTAACTCCGGTTTGCTTCCGGCTTCGAGGCCAAAATGGTACTGCTTGCCAGCGTCAACGATCTCCTCAATAACTTCGCGAAGTTGGTTGACCTTGATCGGAAAAACGCCGCGGTAGCCGTTGCGATATCCAAACTCCTGCATTGCCTCTTTAAAGGCGCGGTTCACCGTCTCGACGCGGTGGCGGAGCAAATCCTGAAAGCGAATGACGAGAGGGAATCCGAGGCCGCGCGCCCGCGCTTCATTCACTACTTCGAGCAGGTCAATCGTGCCGCCGGCTTCTTTGAGCGGTTTGGCCACAACGTTGCCCGATCCGTTAACTGAGAAGTAACCATGCCCCCACGCGTCCACATTATAGAGTGCGATCGCCGCATCGATATCCCATTCGGGCTTCGTCATTGCGCGCAGTGTAGGACAGCGAACCGCAAATTCAATCGGCAGATTTCTCCGGAAAAAAGAGTTAAACTCCGATGCGGAAGAAAGCCTCGAAACGGCTCGCCCCAGTCGACGGCCCACCTTGCTTGTTTTTCAAGATCGGTCTGATACGGTTTTCGCGATGAACAAGACGGTGATCGAGGTGCAGGTACGGGCGGTCCTGCCTACCAGCGGCGGCTGCGCGATCTTTCTCGGTAATCCGGACAAGGTTTTCATCATCTACGTCGACCAAAGCGTGGGAAGCGCGATTACGATGTTCATGCGCGGCACGACGAAAGAGCGCCCGCTAACGCATGACCTAATGGGCCATCTCATGACTGCGTTAGGCGCGAAGGTTGAACGTGTAATTATCAACGATCTCAAAAATGCGACTTACTATGCCCGAATGATTATTCGCGCCGAGAATGAACTGCACCAAAAGAAGATCGTCGAACTGGATGGCCGACCGAGCGACTGCATTGCGATGGCTGTGCAGCAAAAAGCGCAAATCTACGTGAGCCAGGAGGTATGGGATGAGGTTGACGATATGAGCGACGTCCTGCGCAAGATGGAAGAAGATGGGATCAAGCCGGAAGTTGAACCTGGCGGAGAAGGGGAGGAAGAAGGGGAAGAATGAGCCGCGCGGCGAGTCCGGCACGTGCTTGACTCGGCGTAGCAGGATTCGGCTGCCGAATGAATCCGTGCTAGGAGATAAGCTCCGGGTAGTTTCGCTCCGCCACTTCCGTGCAGCGCGCAAGAACGTCGGCCGGCAAATCCATTTCCAGGACTTCTTCTACCAGCGTTTGGCATTCCAGCATCGTTAGACGCTGAACCGCATTTTTCACTCGCGGAACGATGTTCGCGCCGGCGCTGAGCTCGTCCATTCCCAAACCGAGCAATAGCGGTGTG
This sequence comes from uncultured Verrucomicrobiae bacterium, assembly GCA_963801255.1. Taxonomy (GTDB): domain Bacteria; phylum Verrucomicrobiota; class Verrucomicrobiia; order Chthoniobacterales; family UBA10450; genus JAICXG01. The sequence goes on from CAWDEC010000020.1 coordinate 69,173, forward strand.
AACAAGACTTCCCCAGCCATTTCTCCACAAACACCGACCCAAATGTCGTTGGCATGCGCGGCGTCGGCTACCATCTTCAATAGCCTAATGACTGAAGGGTGACTCGGTTCGTAAAGGTGTGCGACGCTTTCGTTCGTTCGATCAATTGCGACCGAATACTGAATAAGATCGTTGGTACCGATGCTGAAAAAATCGACTTCGCGCGCCAGACGGTCAGCCAGGATGGCTGCGGAAGGAACCTCAACCATGATCCCAACCTCCAAGTCATCTCGAAAAGGTTGACCCTTCTTGCGCAGTTCATCCTTGCATTCCTGCACGATTTCCAACCCCCGTCGCGCTTCGTCCAAGCCCGAGATCATCGGAAACATGACTTTGACGTTGGCCGCCACGCTCGCGCGCAGGATGGCGCGCAGCTGCGCTTTGAAGATGTCGAGATGGCTAAGACAAAAGCGGATTGCGCGACAACCGAGAAATGGATTTAGCTCGTCGTCGGTTTCAATGTTATCGGGAAGTTTGTCGCCGCCCAAGTCGAGGGTGCGGATAATGAGCGGCTCGGGTGCCACACGCTCCGCCACACGGCGATAAACCTCGAATTGGTCGTCTTCGCTCGGGAGTGCCTTTTGATTGAGGTAGAGAAACTCTGTCCGATAAAGACCGATACCTTCCGCGCCGTTGGCTAAGACCTCGTCGACTTCGTCGGGCAATTCGATATTAGCCGAGAGCACGATGTGTCGGCCGTCGCGCGTCGTCGATTTGGTTTCGCGTAATTCGCGCAGGCGATCGGCAAGAACGCCTTTCTGCTGTTCCAACTCGGCGTATTCCCGCAGTGTTTCTTCATTTGGATGAACAATAAGCAGACCGTGATAGCCATCGATCAATGCCGAGGCACCCGTCTCGAAGGTGCCGGTCGCATCATGCAAACCGACGACCGCAGGAATACCTAACGATCGCGCCATGATAGCGGTATGCGAAGTACGGCTGCCTAAATCGAGAGCCAGGCCGCGCACGTGCGCGCGGTTCATGGTTGCGGTATCAGAGGGCGTGAGGTTGTGGGCGACCAGAATGTGCGGCTCATCGATGGTCAGAAACGGGCGTGGCGATTTGCCTTGAAGGTTGCGAATCACCCGACGCGTCACGTCCTGGATATCGAGCGCGCGTTCGCGCAAATATGGATCATCGATTTTGCTCAGTGATTCGACGTAGCGACTAGCCACGTCCTGAAAGGCCGCTTCGACATTGCAATGCTCCGCCTCCACTCGACGTAGCACTTCATCGATCAGCGTCTGATCTTCCACTACGAGGAGATGCGCGTCGAAAATTCCGGCGTCCTTGGCTCCAATCGCTTCCGCGATCTGTTGTTGCATCTCGAGAATTTGCGCCCGCGTTTGAATAAGTGCGTTCTCGAAGCGCGCAATCTCCTCTGGCACATGCGAAGACCCGACGTGATAATGGACTACGTCGTCGGATTCGATGGAGAAAACGTAAATGGGCCCACGCGCGATACCGGGGGATGCGGGAACCCCTTGAATTCGTTTTTCGTCGTCGCCGCGCTCGCCGCTCATTCGGTGTAACAACCGGAGCGTCGACTAATCTTCGTTGAAGCGCGACTGAATTAATTCTTCGATGTCTCGAATGGCCTCCGCGGCGTCAGGCCCCTCCGCACGAATGCGCAGCTTTGAGCCCTGGCCCGCAGCAAGCATCATCAGACCCATGATGCTTTTTCCGCTAATTTCTTCGTCTTCTTTCGCGACCAGAATTTCGCAGCGATAGCGGCTGGCGATGCGCACGAACATCGCTGCCGGCCGAGCGTGCAGGCCGAGCCGGTTGATGATCGTCACCTCCTTCTCCACTTTTTCGGTGGAATCAGTTGGCGTGCGTCGATTGAGTAGTCCCATTTAGCTGCTTTGCGCGATCATGTGGCCGATCAACTTCTGATTAAACTCCACCGCACTGTTCAGGCCAAGCCCCTTCAACTTCTGATCCATCGCCGCCACCTCGATCAGTCGCGCGATATCCCTTCCCGGCCGGACCGGAATCGTGACGTGGGGCACCTGAATCTTCAGGATCTCGTAAAGCTCGCGATCCAGCCCGATTCTATCCATTTCTTCCAGCTCCTGCCAATCCTTCAGTGTAACGACGAGATCAAGCCGTTTTTCTGTGCGAATCGCACCAATTCCGAAAACGGAAACGACATTGATAATCCCGATTCCGCGCACCTCCATGTGATAGCGCGTTAGTTCGGGTGCGGTAGCCATGAGCTCGCGGCCTTCGAGCGATTTGATTTTCGTCACGTCATCAGAGACCAGGCTGTAACCGCGCTCGATCAGACCGAGGACGCATTCGCTCTTACCAACGCCGCTGGCCCCGCGGATCAAGACGCCGATCCCGAGTATATCCACCATGCTGCCGAATTCGGTTACGACAGGCGAAAAATCGAGCTCAAGGGCAATCGTAGCCGCGTTGATAAACTTCATGGTGATCATCGGCGTCCGGAAAACGGCCACGCCGGTTTCCTCTGCGATCGCGAGCAGATCTGGTGCGAGATAAAAGCCGCGCGATACGACAACGCATGGAATTTTTGCCTCGCAAAGCGCTCGAAAACGCCGATGACGCTGCGTCTTGGTCAGGTGCTTAAGATAGGATTGCTCTGCTGCGCCAAGTACCTGGATGCGCTTTTCGGCGAAGTAGGTGTAGAAGCCTGCAAGAGCGAGCCCGGGGCGATTGATGGTCGGCTCGCGAATGCGCCGCTCGAGTCCGCCCGAGCCACTTTCGAGTTTGAGCTGGAGATTTTTGCCGTGACGTCGAAAAAAGGTTTCGACAGTAATGACCGGAACATTCAGGCGCTGTCCCGCGACCGAACTGATCGTCTGGATGACCGGCTCCGTGCTCATGGTTGCAAGCTCTTTTATCCTGATCTATGGGCAATCGCAACCCGGCTTCGACGCGATATCGTCACCATAAACCTTGCGAATTGGCTGGCATTTCTGATCGTTTCTTGAATATCCAGATAAGGGTGGGCATGGCATGCGTATTCTCGTAATCGAAGACGACGGTCGACTGGCGCGACAGATCACAAGGGAGTTGCAGCGCGCGAATCACAATGCGAGCGCATGCAATGACGGCGCCGAAGGTTTGCAGGCTGCCTTGCGGGATCCACCGGACTTGATCGTGCTCGACGTTAACCTACCGGGGATGGATGGGCTCGCCGTGTTGGCAGCTTTACGCGAAGCGCATTCTACTGCGCGCATACTTATCCTGACAGCTCTGGGGAGCGTGACCGATCGAGTCAAAGGCCTTAAGGCGGGGGCGGATGACTATCTGCCCAAGCCATTTTCCATGAACGAGCTCATGGCGCGAATTGACGCTCTTGGACGCCGCGCATCGGCTCCAACCGCTGTCGATCTCCTAAAAGTGGCCGACTTACAAATGGACGTGCAACATCGCCACGTCACGCGCGGCGGTCGGCAGATAGCTCTTTCGCCGCGGGAGTTTGATGTCTTGCAGGTTCTCATGCAGGAGCCGGGCCGGGTTTTCTCTCGGACGGAGTTATGCGAGCGTATCTGGCAGCGCGAACATGAATACGACACGCGCACGGTAGAGATATTCATCGCCCGGCTGCGCAAGAAGATAGATGCTAACTTTGCGTCACCACTTATTCAGACTTTACGTTATGTCGGGTATACAATTCGGGACCCAGCCGGGTCGCAGAAGGTAACGCCTAACTGACAAATTGTGCGCGAGTTTACAGGTTGGAAGATAAGTTAGCTGGCCGTAACTGCGCTTGCGGTCACCCCGAACGGCACCTCTTGGCGGTCGGCAAACAAGTCATTTTCGCCGGCCGGAGAAAACTCTCATTCTTCGCAAGACGGCCTGAGAATGCTCGTCATCGTTAGGGGAAGGAGCCGGTGTGGTCGTGCCTGCTCGGGGATTTTAGTAGGCTTTTTCGCATGCGGCGTTACTGTCGCGGAATCGAACGATGTCGCCGCTCCTCAGATTGACCGTTCTGGCTGGCGTCTCTCTCGCCGTCGTGACCGGTTGCACGGAAGTGCCTAGTGACATCGGAGTTCACAAACACCGCTCGACGGCTACTCGTCCAAAGCCCCGGGTCGTGGTGCACCATCCAAGCGTCGCTTATTGGAATGACGATCCTTCACTCAAAGGAGGAACGAAGATTCTCATCAATCTCACGAAGCAGCAGGCATTTTTCTTCCGCGGAAAAGTTGTCGTGGGAAGCACGAATATTTCGTCCGGGCGACGCGATTACGAAACACCACCCGGGAAGTACCGCGTGACCCAAAAAGACGCGCACCATGTTTCCAGCGAATACGGTCAGTACGTCGCGCGGTCCGGAGCTGTCCTGATCCGTGACGCCGATATTAATCGGACTCGACCGCCGCGCGGTGCACATTTCGTCGGTGCACCGATGCCGTATTTTATGCGCTTCACCGGCGGCTACGGCATGCACGCCGGTTTTGTGCCGCGCTTTCGCGCTTCACATGGTTGCATCCGCATGCCGACGGCGATGGCAAAGCACTTTTTCGATGCCGCCGAGATTGGGACTCGTGTGGAAGTCATTGAACCACCGGTTATGATGGGTCAATGAATCTCGCAGCCGAGCTGCGTAGCTTGTTAGGCAAGGAAACAGTGTCGGCGGACGAGCCGACACGCCTTGCGCACAGCGGTGACAAATGGTTCGCCGCCTACAAACCGGAGGTGGTTGTGTTCGCCCAGAATACCGAACAGGTCAGCCGGCTCCTGCATTTTGCTTCGGCAAATAGGATTCCGGTAACAGCGCGCGGCGCAGGTTTTGGTTACGTCGGCGGTTGCGTGCCGGCCCGCGGAGGCGTCGCGCTTTCGCTCGCCCGCATGAATCGGATCAAGGAGATCAGTTTTGACGATGCCGTCGCCATTGTGGAGCCTGGTGTTATCACCGGCCAGCTGCAAGCCGCGGTGCGGGCGAAGAGGCTTTTTTATCCTCCCGATCCTGCGAGTATGCACGATTGCAGCATTGGCGGAAATGTGGCGACGAATGCTGGCGGGCCACGCTGCCTCAAATATGGCGTTACGCGCCATTATATCGTCGGCCTCGAAGTCGTCCTCGCGAATGGCGACATCCTTCGGACCGGCGGACGCGTGCATAAGAATAAAACGGGCTTCGATCTCATTGGTCTTTTTGTTGGGTCGGAGGGTTTGCTAGGCGTGGTGACCGAGATCATCGTTAGGCTTCTTCCTTTACCGCCCGCCCGTGCCACGCTTTCTGCCTCCTTTGCCACGATGGCGGAAGCCGCTGCTGCCGTGCAGGCCATTTTCGCCGCCGGATTTCTCCCTGCTTCACTCGAAATCGCTGATCAATTTACCCTTGAAGCTGCGCGGCATGATCGGGGCCACGGCGTCATCCCTGACGGAAACGCCCATATGTTGGTGGATGTTGATGGGCGTGAGGAAACGGTGCGTACCGAATCCGCGGCGCTCCAAAACTTACTCGCTGAGCGCAAACCGCTTTCGCTGACTGTCGCAACGGGGGAAGAGGGTTCGGAGAAGTTGTGGGCTTTACGCCGGGAGTTTAGCAACTCACTTCGGGCCACGGGCTTAACGAAACTGAATCAGGACATCGTTGTGCCACGCAGCCGCCTGGTTGATCTGGTCGAGTTCGCAGGTCAGTTGCAGGCGCGACATGGTTTTCCGGTCGCTACCTTCGGCCACGCTGGCGACGGGAACATCCATGTTAATATCATGGCCGCGCACTATGACGACATAGAGGTCCGGTCGAAAGTAGAGCAGGCGCTTGATGAACTTTTCGCGCAGATACTAGCCTGGGGCGGAGTCATCACCGGGGAACACGGTATCGGCCTCGCCAAGAAACGCTGGTGGCCGGAAGCGACCAGCGAGGTTGCGCGTGACCTGCATGCGCGCCTCAAACAAGCGCTCGACCCGCTCGACATCCTGAATCCGGGAAAATTTGTCGGTTGACATTGGTCCCTTTCTCGACACCTTCCGACCTTCACTTACGCGCATTTTCGGTCTGTCGACCGATTTTAGATTGGGGTGCGCTTCTCTCCTGCAGCTTGCAGGAGTTGATTTTCATGAAACCAGGTTCACTCACTCATACCATCGCTGTTCTCTTAGGATCCGTCTCGGCTTTCTTCGCGCCCTCTGCTCCGGCACAAGCTCCGGTTGTGAAGGCCAAACTGAGCAAAAAACAAAATCCGAATCGGCTGACCGAAGACGTTCTGTTTAAAGTCGATCCTATCACTTCCACGCCGCCAAGTTTGCCGAATTCCTCTGCGAAAAGCGACGGGCGTTATCCATGGAAAGAAAAAATCGTGACGACTGTTTTTTGGATTGGGGAAAACCCCAGCGGAAACAATCCGGTGCCGAATCATGCCAGCAGTTGGGACGCGAGCTGGACGAAGAACTACGGCGGGTATGACGATCCCAGTCGCGCGCATCGTAGCAATTACATCCCGGTCGATTTTACTCCGCGGCAAAATCCGTTCTACTGCGCGTTACCTTATAACGACAAGGCGCGCGAAGGTCACCGCCCCGAAGCGGCGCGCGTTGTGCCGTGGTTCAAAGAGGCTTATCAGGGTCCGGGTGTTTCAGTGTGTAAGGATCGCTGGGTCGCGATTCGCAAAGGCGATAGGGTCGTTTATGCACAGTGGGAGGATGCGGGGCCATTTCGCACTGATCACTGGGAATACGTTTTCGGTAACGAGCGACCGAAGCCTAATCTCAACCAGGGTGCCGGCCTCGACGTTTCTCCGGCGGTGCGTGACTATCTCGGCCTGCAGGACACTGACGTGACTGATTGGAAGTTTGTCGAGTTCAGTGAAGTGCCGCATGGCCCGTGGGCGCGCTACGGCGACAACAACACCTTTGTTATCGCCGAAAGAAGCGGCGAAACGCAAATGGCGAGCACAAAGAAGAAAAAGGGCGTTCTCTTCGTTCGTTAGGCGAACGGATTGTCTTTGATTCGTTTTTCGTCCTTTTCACCTGCGCCTTGGCACTTTTCAGCGAAGATGCCCGTGACACCATCTGACGGGTAAGCTGCGCTCGTTAGGCTACTGTTGCTCCGATGGAGCGTGCGATCCATATCTTTGACAACGGCGTCCAGGTTTACGAAGACCAACTCTGGCCCGGGCAGCGCGCACGCTACGAGCGGCGCAACGTTCACGAAGCGGAAGAGGAAGATGTCTTCCTGCGTCTCTTAGGCCGACTGCCGCCTGGTGGTTGTTATGTCGATGTCGGAGCAGCCATCGGCTATTATCTTATCCTCGCTCGCAAGAAGGCGCCCGGACTAACGATTCACGGTTTCGAGCCGCTCGAGCGTCACCGAGCCTCGCTCCGGGAAAACCTGGAGCTTAACGGCCTAACGACTAATGATTTCATCATCCATTCGCAGGGCCTGACTTCCTTCTCCGGCAGGCAAATATTTCTCGATCGTGGCTACAGCAGCCGGCTCGCGGTCGATGCTGGTAAGAGCGCCCCTTCGCTCAGCCAGCGTTGGAAAGATTTGCTTGTGAAGCTCCGCCTGCGCCATTCCAGAGACAAGACAATCACAATTGAAACCACCACGATCGACGAGTTCGTTAGGCAAATTGATTGTCCGATCGATCTCCTGCAAATGGATGTGCAAGGATTGGAAGTCGAAGTCTTGAAAGGCGCGACTGAAAGCCTAAAGACGGGAGCGGTGAAAACGTTCCTCATCGGAACGCACGGGCGCGCTCTCGGCTTAAAACTGCACGAGGAGTGCCGCGACCAATTACGTTCCAACGGTTACGAGATCGAAGTCGATTTGCGCGACACCAAAGATCAGCCGGATGGAATTCTGGTGGCGAGCAAAGGCGTGGAATGATTGAAGGCCCGACCCTTTTCCAATAAGCTCGTCTGTGCCCAAGCCATCGATCACGTCTCTCCATCTTGAAGAGCTGCGCCAGCATTTGTCACAGGTGGGGCAACCGGCCTATCGCGCAAAGCAGATCACGGACTGGCTCTACAGCAAACGCGCCAAATCGTTTGCGGCCATGACCGATCTGCCTGCCGAGCTGCGCAGGCAAATGTTGGAAGAATTCCAATTCGTTGGGCCGGAAGTTGTCCACGTTCTCGGCTCCAAGGACACAACTCGCAAGTTCCTTTTCCGTCTCACGGACGGCAATCTTATCGAGTCCGTGCTCATCCCAGCCTCGCCGGCACTTTATGGCGAAACGTCCGATCGCCGCACCGCCTGCATCTCGACTCAGGTCGGCTGCGCTTATGGCTGCAAATTTTGCGCGAGCGGCCTGGAAGGCTTTTCGCGTAACCTGGAAGCCGGCGAGATCGTCGACCAACTCCTCGCCATTGAGCGGGAGAGCGGGGAGAAGATCGACAATATTGTCTTCATGGGAATGGGCGAACCGCTCGCAAATTTGACCAATCTGCTGCGTGCCATCCGCATCATCAACGCACCTTGGGGACTCGAAATTGGCGCCCGGCACATCACCATCTCGACCAGCGGACTTGCGCCGCAGATCCGCAAACTGGCGCTAGAACCCACGCAGTTTCGCCTCGCCATCTCGCTCCATGGCGCGACGGATGAAGTGCGCGATCGGATCATGCCTGTGAACCGAAAGTATCCGCTCGCGGTCCTGCTCGACGCCTGCGATTTCTACGTCGCGCAAAAGAGACGCCTGCTTTTCGAATATATCCTCATCGCGGACGTGAATGAGAGCGAAGAACAGGCTCAGAAGCTGGCTCAACACGCGCGGCGTTTGTCCGCCAAGGTCAACCTCATTCCCTATAACACGGTGGCCGGGCTTGAGTGGTCGCGTCCTCCCCGACAACGCCAGGAAAACTTTTTGCACGTCCTGCGCAGCCACGGTGTTGTCGCCACCTTGCGGCGCGAAAAGGGACACGATATCGACGCTGCCTGCGGGCAGTTGCGCTTGCAGGTTCGCCGGGCGGAAAAACAGGCGGCGCTTACCTAACGAGCCGCGAATTCGGCGAGCGCGGCGTGGACCCCGGCAATCGCCATCCCGCCTTCGCCGACGGCCGCGGCGCAGCGCTTAATCGAGCCCGAGCGCACGTCGCCAGCCGCGAAAATTCCTGGGACGCTGGTTTCGAGCGGACCAGGGACGCGCGAGTTGTTTTTCCAAAGCGGAGAATCAGCCACGGCCGCGCCGGTTTTAATAAAGCCTTTGTCGTCGCGCTCGACTTCCGGTGGCAGCCAGTTCGTGCACGGCTTTGCACCGATCATAGAAAAGACGGCTGCCGTTTCGACTGTGCAGCGATCGCGGGTGGCCGTATTCTCCAACTCGACCGCTTCGAGCATTTTTCCGCCTCGCATTTTGCGAATCTCGTTGCGATAGAGAATTTCGATTTTGGGATGCGACTCGACCCTTCGCGAAAGATAGGTCGACATCGTTTTGCCGAGTTCATTTCCCCTAACGACAAGCAACACTTTTTCCGCCCCCTCCGAGAGATACATCGCGGCTTGCCCGGCGGAGTTGCCCGCCCCAGCCACAATGACCGTTGCGCCGCGGCAAAGCTGGCCTTCAAACGCGGTCGCGGCGTAGTAAAGGCCGGAGCCTTCAAACTCTTCCCTGCCTTCCGCTTCAAGCCGGCGATAATCGGCGCCGGTTGCAATGACGAGGCATTTGGTATGCAGGCTCGCAGTGCAGCCCTCGATTTGCAGGCAAGCACGATATTCCTGGCCCGGATGCAGGGTGATCGAAAGCGCCTGCGCCGGAGTAGAAAACTTCGCCCCGAAACGGTAGGCCTGAAGTTGTGCGAGGTATGTCAGGTCGCCACCGTTGATCCCTGTCGGGAAGCCGAAAAAGTTTTCGATCAGCGAAGAAGAACCCGCTTGTCCGCCGGGCGCATAGCTTTCGAGAACTACGGTTTTGAGTCCTTCCGAGCAGGCATAAACTGCAGCGGCGAGACCGGCCGGACCGGCGCCCACAATCGTGAGGTCGGTATGGATTTCTTCCTCGCCTTCGCTTGCGAGAGGACGAAGGAGTCCGGCGGTTTGCGCCACTTCCCGCAAAGAGGGTTTGCGCAGCGGCGCTCCGGCGGGCGTGATGAGCGCGGGTAAATCGCGCATCGTTAGATGGTGACGTTGCGCGAGGACCTGTCCGGTTTCGTCTTCGAAGATGATGAGGCGGTGCGGGACATGATTCTTGGTCAGGAAATCGTGAAGCTGGCGTCCATCGCGCGAATCGCGCGCTGCGATCATGCGGAGACCGGCAAACTCGCGGTCGCGCATGAGTCGTCGCCGTCGCATGATGAAGGCGTTGACGATTGGCTCCGATACGCCGGGCAACTCCGCCAGCGCGCGGCGCAATTCGTTTGCCGGCACCTGCAGAATTTCGGCTTCCTCTGATTTGACGCGCGCGTTGGCCAGGGCCGAAGTGCCTTGGAGCATGGCGACGTCGCCGATGAAATCACGTTCACCCAGCGTGCCGAGAATTTGCTCGGTCTCCTCGCGTTTCTCGAAAACCTCCATTTCTCCGCGCAGAATGACGGTCAACGGCAGATCGCGCTGACCGGCTTTGAAGATCATTTCTCCGCGCCGCAGCGTGCGGCGCCGGCCTAAAGGCTCCAGTTGCGCAAGCTGGCGATCATCGATCTTCGGAAACGCGATTGTTTCGGTATCGCGGTAAAATTGTTCGTCTTCCTCTTCGTTCGTGCGCATAGCGGAAGTTTAGCGGCGGCTAACGAAGAAGGTCAAAGTGGTCTAACGTGTCGTCAAACCATCCGCCGCGAAGGCAAAACTTTTTTGCGCCGTTTCTTACTCTGGCCTAGATAGTCGCATGGCCGAGCACGACTCTGACCGCGCTTGGGATGAATACGATTGGGAGCGCTTTCTGCAGCAGCAGGATCGCAAGACGGAGAAATACATGGAGCTGCTCGAGCGCTACATGGATGATCCCCAGCGCGACGAGATCGTAGCGCGCGAGATGGGTTGGTCTTATCTGACGGAAAAGACTACCGAAGACTGGACGGATGAATTTGATTCGGTGCTCGAGCTTGAAGATCCGGAAGGTTCGGTCGCCGAGGAGAGCGACACCCCTTTTGAGAGCTTCGAACAGCATTCCCTTTATCGCGCGGCTTTTAATCTAACAATCTGGATTGACCAGCTCTTCGACGGTTCACCCCTGATGCAAAACGATCCGGCGGCCGTGAAGCTCGCTACCCACACCGCGCTCGCCGCAGCCAAACTGGCAGCCGCTTTGAGCGACGAAGACGCGGAGGAACTGGGCATGACCATCGCCTACTTAAAGCGCGCACTTAAGGCTATCACCGTAGCGATGGACGGCGCGGCCCAGCTCGTCGCGGAGACGACCATCGATCCTTCACAGTACGCCGCCCTTCAGCAGCGGCTCTTCCAGGTGCGCGACGGCATCATTTCGCTCATGGGCGAATTCCGCGGCGAATGGCGTCGTCGTTTCGGCTCCGAAGGTCTTCGGGGTTGAATGAATCGGCGTCCCATCCGTCCAAGATGAACACGGAAGCGACCGCGGCTCAGGCGGATGTCCCGGAGCTCGAGCTGGTGCGGCAGGCGCAAGGGGGCGACACGGAGGCATTCGATGAGCTTGTTAGCCGTTTTCGTTCGCGGGTTTTCGGCATGATCTACAACATGGTGCATAACGAGCAGGATGCCTGGGATCTTGCTCAGGACAGCTTCCTCAAAGCGTGGAAGTCGATTGGGCGTTTTCGTGGCCAATCCTCGTTTTACACCTGGATTTATCGCATCGTCATGAACGTGACGATCGATTGGCTGCGCAAGAAGCAGGTGAAAGGCAGCGGGGCCGAGTTCGACGACAGCATTCAGTTGAAAGAGATCGATCCCGCTTCCCGCACGGTGCCGCACGCAGGCTTCCAACCACACCAACACATGGAGCATCAGGAAATCCGCACGCGGATCGAAGCCGCCATTGCGCAACTTTCGCCGGAGCATCGTGCCGTCATCCTGATGAAAGAAATCGAAGACATGCAGTATCACGAAATCGCGGAATCGTTAGGCTGTTCTATCGGCACCGTCATGTCGCGCTTGTTCTACGCCCGCAAAAAATTGCAGAATCTGTTGCGAGACGTTTATGAAAAAGTTTGAGGAGAAATGGACCGCCTGGGTCGACGGCGAACTGGATGAAGCCGAGCGGGCTGAGTTTGAGGCTTCCCTCGACGATCGCACTTCCGCCGAAGCGGAAAGGCAACAGGCGCTAAAGCTCGGCGCACTCCTTAAGGAACAGCTCCAACCACGGGCGATGGGAAACGAGGAATTTTTCAATTATCAACTGCGCGAGCGCATCCTCGCGGAGAGCGGACTTGCCCCAAGGCGAGCCCGCGAAAGTTGGTGGACCATTCGCCGATTGCTTTGGAGCGGCGCAACTTCACTCGCGATTTTTGCCGTCTGCGCCTTTTTCCTCATGCGGGAAAAGCCGGCGCAGGATCAATCGCAGTACCTCACCCAGATCTTGAATGCCCGCGTGGACCCGAACGTAAGTCCGGATGCAACGGTTTCGATTTTCCAGACGAAACAGGATCGAGTCACGGTCCTGTGGGTCGATGGCCTGAAGTCACTACCGTCTGAATACGCCGCCAAATAGCGAATGCGCACGCGATTTCTCGTTCTACTCCTGGCGCTCGCGAGTCTTTTGAGTTCCGCCGTTCAGGCGAGCGAGAACGTCTGGAGCGGATTAGTGGTCGCCACCAACGTGACAAATCCGGCGCCGCTTCCTGCGGAAATGCATCGCATGAAAGGCACCCTGGAGCGTACCTTTGGGTACAACCAATTCGAGATAATCGGCCAGGCGCGCAAAACGCTGCAGAGCGGTGAAGAAAACTGGCTCGCCTCCAGCAAACATTTTTCGCTGCACGTCGATTCGCGCGGTGCGACTCACGACGGATATCGATTGAAACTTGATCTTTACCAGGACCATCAAGTCTTGCTGGAAACGGATGCGACGTTGAGCAAGAGCAGCCCGCTGGTCGTGAAGGGTCCACAAATTGGTGCGGGGCAATTGTTGCTTCTCCTCGTCGTGCAATAGCTGTGTCTGCGTGACTTGGGCTCGCCGCGCACACCTCCGCGCAATTGCGGAGCGAAACGCGTAGCGTTATTTGGCCTATGCGATTTCTTCCTCTGGCGTTTTTTTCTCTCTTCTTTTTTTCCTCGGGAGTGAGGGCGGAAAATAAATTCAACTTTGCCACCACACCCGGAAAGCTCCCCAAGGACATTCGGCCTAACGAATATGCGGTCCGAATTCAGCCCGATCTCGAGAGGCTAACCTTCACCGGCGCAGAGACAATCAAGCTCGATGTGCAAAAGCCGGTGATGAAACTGGTGCTTAACGCCCTCGACCTTGAAATCAGTTCCGTGTCGCTCGACGGCAAACCGCTACCAAAAAAGGCGATCGCGCTCAACGCCGGCGAGCAAACCCTGACACTGGTTTTACCGAGCGAACTTTCCGCAGGTCAGCATCAGCTAGCCCTGCAATTTCGCGGCAAAATCAATCCGCAAGGCCAGGGCCTTTTCTACGCCCGTTATCAGGAGGAGGGGACTAACGAAAAGAAAATCATGCTGGGCACGCAGTTCGAAGCGACCGATGCGCGGCGAATGTTTCCCTGCTGGGACGAGCCTAGTTTTCGTGCCCGTTTTCAACTGACCGCCGTCGTACCCGAGAACTTCATGGCGGTCTCGAACATGCCGATCGAGGAAGAAAAGAATAACGGCGAGAGCAAAGAAGTGCACTTCGCCACCACGCCCTCAATGGCGAGTTATCTCCTGGTGTTTTGCGCGGGCGACCTGGACGCAATCGAGAGCCAACAGGATGGCGTCAAGCTGCGCGTTGTTACGACAAAGGGTAAGGCCGAGATGGGTCGCTACGCTTTGGAGAGCGAGGAGAAAATCCTTCATTTTTACAACGATTACTTCGGCATTTCCTATCCGTTGCCAAAGCTTGACCTCATCGCCGTGCCGGGCGGTTTCGGCGGCGCGATGGAAAATTGGGGCGGTATCACTTTCTATGAGTCGGCCCTGCTCTTTGATCCCAAGAATTCTTCCGCGCAAACTAAAGAGGACATTTTCGCGGTCGTGGCGCACGAGATGGCGCACCAGTGGTTTGGCGATCTCGTCACCATGGCGTGGTGGGACAATCTTTGGCTGAACGAAGGTTTCGCCTCGTGGATGGGATCGAAGTGCACCGATCATTTCAATCCCGCATGGCACGACTGGCTGCGGCGAAATGTGCCGCGCGATCCAACCCGGCGCGTCGGTTTCCCGAAAGACACGGCGATGCAAGGCGATGCACGTTCGACGACGCATCCCGTGCAGCAACCGATCACGACCGAGGCCCAAGCCGGGAGTGCCTTCGACGAAATCACCTACCGAAAAGGCATGTCGATCCTCCGCATGCTGGAAAGCTTTCTTGGCGAGAACGTTTTTCGCGACGGCATCCGCAAATACATTGCGGCCCACAAATATTCGAACAGCACCACCGCCGATCTCTGGCAGGCTTTAACCGAAGCTTCGGGCAAACCAGTTGGCGAGATCGCCCCTGGCTGGACGGAGCAGCCCGGTTTTCCGTTGGTGAAAGTCTCGCGCGAGGGGACGACGATCAAGCTCGCACAGGAACGCTTTGCGGTAGACTTCCCGAACCCGCCCGCGCTGCAGTGGCAAATTCCGCTCACCTACGTGACGCAGGATCAGCCGGCGACGAACGGCTTTCTTCTCCGTGATGAAACGGCAAACCTGCCTAACGAATTGCCAGTCGATCATGCAATCAAGTTCAACGTTGAAGACTCGGGCTATTACCGGGTGGAATACGACGATGCCTCGTGGAAACTCCTGACTGCGCAACTTGGCCGCTTATCGGAAGCAGATCGGGTGAATCTGCTCATCGATGCCTGGGCGCTGGTCGAGGCGAATCACAAGCCGCTTTCTCATTACCTCGAGCTCGTCAACCAACTGTTGAATGATGACCAGCTTGGCGTTTACGACCAGGTGATCGACACCTTCACCTACATTAATCGCCTTCTCTCTGGCAACCCGTTGCGTCCGCAATTCCAGCAATATGCGCGCGGGCTTCTGCGACCGGCCTTTGATCGCGTCGGCTGGGATCCCAAATCTAACGAATCCTTCCAGCGCGGTTTCCTGCGCGCTTCGCTCATCCGCGGCCTCGGCGTGCTCGATGATTCCGATATCGTGGCCGGTTGCCGTTCGCGTTTCGATCGATATCTCTCCGATCCTTCCACAGTCGCGCCCGATCTACGGCCGGCGATTTTCTCGGTCGTCGGTCGTTATGCTGATTCGCAAACGTGGGAGAGGCTGCATCGGATGGCTTTGAAAACTGGCAGCGTGGAGGAGAAACAATATCTCTATGACGCACTGGCCAGTGCGATCGATCCACGGCTGGTCCGCCGTACCATTCCGATTGCGTTGAGCGATGAAATGACAACCAGCCGCGCTGCCTTTCTGCTGCCGTTCATCGCGCGCCACGGCGAGCATCCGGAGTTGGTGTGGGAATTCGCTCGAGCGCACATGAAAGAACTGCTCGCGAAACAGGATGCTCTCGGCATCGACGGCTTCGCGCCGGGGCTGTTCATCTATTTCTCCGAACCCAAAGACTCCGAGACCTTGGAGGCTTATGCCAAAAGCAGCCTTCCGCCCTCCGCGGCCAAAGCCGTCGCCAAGGCGGTCGAAGAGATTCATTTCCGGGCCGAGTTCAAGCAGCGCCTCACGCCGCAACTCGCAAGCTGGATCGAAAACGGCAGTCGTTAGGCTTCGTTAGGCGGTAAGAACGGTCGCTTTACAGGGCGATTTTCTTTTCCGGTAAAGGCGGCGGCTCGGGCTGCGCGCGACGCGCTTCCAATTCGTCCTCCTCCATCCTCATATGCTGCGCATACCGCCATCCGGCCATCGCCTGACTGATGAGGAAGAAAGCCATGATCGCGATCCACCACGACCCTTGCAGGAGAACACCCCACAATCCCAACAGTACACCGCCGACTATACCTACTCCTGCCGCGATGGAGAGACTTCGAATTTGGCCTAACGGAAACCAGAGGATTGAGCGCAGAATTTGACCGCCATCGAGTGGATAAATCGGAAGCAGATTGAAGCAGAGGAGCCAGAGATTAATCCGCCAGAGCCAAAGTAAAACGAGATAGGCATCCCGATTCGACTCAATCATGCCCGCGTTTGCTGCTGTATGCAGGACAAATGAAAGGATCGGAAAAAGAAGGACATTAATGAGCGGGCCGGCCGCAATGCTCCAAAGCATGGCGCCCGCTCGTCGCGGCGGATCTACAAAGGCAATGCCGCCCAGCGGCCAAAGGACGATGCGATTAGCGCGGCCGCCAACCTGACGGCAGGCGAGAGCATGACCAAATTCGTGCATCGTCACCAGGGTGAAGAGCCCGAGATAGAGAAGGACCGCCCAGAGCGGCGAAGAAAACATCGTCCGCCAGACCTGCACTTCATAAACTGCGATCAGGAACCACGACCAATGAATAAAGACATCGATTCCCGCAAGGCGGAAGAGTCGGAAGGAACCTGCTTGTGTCGGCATGCGAAAAGATAGCGCGCTTGCGCGCGGGTTGCATCAGCGTCGAAGACCGCGAGAACGCCCGTGCTGCGGATCGCCTTCCGTATTGTAAACGCTCAAACTGCCTCCTGTTGCCCGCCCTGTGGCGACAGCAACAAGCGCATTGGCAGCATGGGCGATTCGTAGAAGCCGTGCTTGCGAAAGAAATTCTGCGAGCGCAGCTCAGGCCGATCCGTTAGCAGGGTGATGCGCCGAAAATTCTTCTGCTTCGCAAACTCGATCGCGTAATCGAGCAACATCGACCCGTAGCCATGTCCACGATACTCCCGATGCACCACCAAATCCTCCAGCAGAAGAACGAATCCGCCTTCTGCCGTACTGATGGTGAAGAGTAAATTCATCATGCCGACGATCGAGTGATCGCGTCGCAGCACAAAGACGCGCCCGCGATTTGGTTGCTCAAAAATGAGGCGCAAACCGCGTAGTTGCCTTTCCTTGTCCGGCCTAAAATCGCTCTCTTCGCTGAAGAGCTCGCCGAGCAGGCTGGAAAGCTCGTCCAGGTCTTCTGCGATCGCCGGTGAAATGGACACTTCGCTCATCGCAGATGGTTATTCCATATTCATCCGTCGATGACAATGCAGTTGTGGATGCGTTGACAAAGCTGCCCTCGCCCCTAGAATAGGCACTTCTTCCGCGCCAGCCGCGGGCACATCCTTATGAAACGCACCTTGCAGCGATCGAAACGGACCCGGAAACAGCAGCATGGTTTTCGCGCCCGCATGAGCACGAAAGGCGGACGCGCCACCCTTGCGCGACGCCGTCAGCGTGGTCGCAAGCGTTTGTTGCCCAAGGGGGTCGAAGTGAAATTCGCGCGGCATACGCAAGCCTAAGTCGGTCGCCGGCGAATCAGCGATTCAGCTCCTCCAGCGGCGACGCGAAACCGGTTAGTTCGAGATAACCATGGCCGCCCAGTGGTTTTCCGTCTCGTGTTCCCACGACGTCAAAGGCGCCTTCCCAATAAGTCAGCGGCGTGAGGATTAATTCCTGATTCTCGAGCACGGGCCGAATCTCGAAATCCAATGCCACTTGTGGCACGCTCACCCGCCAGCCAATCGGATATTTCGCCTTCGTGTTTGGGCTGAGCCAAAACGAAAGAGGCTTCATTTGAAATTCCGCGGTCGTTAGACTGGATGAGCTGCCGTCCGCCCGCACGAAAGTGCCGCTGGAAACAGGATCGATTGAGCCGTTCGTTAGGCGCATTTCGTAAAGCATCAGCTCGCTGCCATCGTCGAACTGCGCCGAGACCCAGTTCCAGCCCACCTGGTTTGGGGCGAGTTGATTGGTTGCCCATTCGTGGTCGAACCAGCTCTCGCCTTCGATCGCAAATTCGTCTCGTCCGGCGCGCAATGAGCCTTTCGTCGTTAGGCGCGTGATCGAGTAGTAATGTGAAGCGTGACCTGCGGCCTTCGCCTTACGGCTGATTCCGTTTGGCCCGTGAATGACCGGTTTCTTTTGCGGCACGAGATGAAGTTTGATGGCTGCGTCGGCAGCGTTCGCGACGAGATCGAAGGCACCATCTGGCGTCATCTGGAGGGTCCAATCTTGAATCCATGCGAGACGCTTCTCGTTGCCGAAGCCAGCCTCGCCGAAACTTCCCCGGCTCACCTTGTCGTAGAAGTGGAACTGTTTTCCGGCCGCGTCCGTCACCGTAAAGTGGGCAAACTTCAAGTCGTCGACCACGAACCGCGAGGTCGTCTCGCCCCGTTCGTCAGGCGCTCGAATTCCCTGGCGGAAAAAAGTCAGCTCATAGCCAAGCCGTCGGCCATTTTGATTCGTTAGGTTGCCCGTGAAATACCACCACTCCGTCTTGAAGTCGGGATGAACATGATGATCGCGCGGAAACTGATAAATCCACCCCGGTTCCGCGGTTTTCCAGTTTGCTGCAAGGCAACAAACGGCCAGCGCGAGCATCCACCGATTACCGATCCTCATTCGCTCCGCACTGCCTCCGCCAAATCCAGTCTGCCGGCTCGCCAGGCTGGTCCGCAGGCGGCAAGAAGCGCGGCCGCGACGATCCAGAGCGGAGTCACGACCAGCGACCACCAGGGAAACGCCAGGCGGATTGTCCAACCAAAGAAGGCGCGGTTGATCACGCCAGTAAGAACAAGGGAAAGGCAAATCCCTGAGACGAGCCCCAGCGCGCTCGCAAGCAAACCGATCATACCACCTTCCCAAAGCAGCAGCCGTCGAATCTGCCACGATGACGCACCGATCGCGCGCAGCACTCCAAGCTCGCGCGAGCGTTCTGTGACCAGCGTCGTTAGGCCAAGAAAAATCCCAATGATTGCGACCACCACCGCGATTGTGCGCAGCACATAGGTGACGGCAAATGTCTGGTCGAAAATCTGGAAGATGCGCGTGCGCAGAACGCGATTGGAGTAGCTAACGAACTCGCCCGAGCGGCCGAACTTCCGTCGAAAGTCGAGGGCGATCCGCTCGGGATCCGCACTCGGTTTAAGGAAGAGCGCGACGCTGTGCACCCGGTCGTCGTGCCAAAATCTGGAATAGTTTTTCGCGCTCAGGAAGACCGTTCCCTGGTCGCGCGTGTAGTCGTAAAAAACGCCGAGAATCGGAAAACGCTGCCAGGCTTCGGGAGTCGGCAATTCAATCACATCGCCTTCTGCGAGGTGATAGCGCCGCGCAAAACTTTCCGAAATCAGGACGCCTTGTTCGCGATAAAAGCGCGGGATAATTTCGTCGTTATGCCCTTTGCGCAGTCGAAGATTGCGGCGGTTTCGGCCGCTGATCACGGCGACATCGATCGTGCGATTGCGAAAAGGCAGCTCGACTCCACGATAAGTGTCGAGTTCTTCCACTTCGGGTCGTGATTTCAGGTAGTCGATCGCTTCCCTGGGAACGAAGGAACTCGGGCCCGCAATTTCATTTGCTGCTGGTGCAATGAAGAGATCGGCGACCAGCGTTTGTCCGATCCAATCGCCGACCGTTTGGCGAAAGGAAAAAACCATTACCGCCACTCCGACCGTCATGGCAACTGCAGCGGCGAGAGACGCAATCGTGATCGAATTGCGCAGCAAAGTGCGACCGAGATTCTGTGCTGCGAGCCGCGGTTCGATTCTTTGCCTGACGAACGCTCCAAGAAATCGACTGCAACTTCTCGTGGTGACGGGCGCAAGAGTTGAGAATCCGGCAAGAACTGAAAATGCCGCGCCGAAACCGAGCCAGGCCGGTCCCGTGCGCAAGGCGAAAAGCGAGAGAACCCCCGCAAAAATCAGCAATCCAATGCTGGCAAAAATCCAGGCGCGCGAGAGGTGAACTGCCTTTTCGAGGCGCGTGCCATGATGCAATACTTCAATCGGATTCAAGGCCGCGGCATGACGTGCCGGCAGCCAGGCCGCGGCAACGATTGAGGTCAATCCAAGCAGCGATGCGCTCGACCAAATCCATGGCCCGATCACCAGTTGCCGAACATTCACCAAAACGTAAAGCGTCGAAATCGTGTCCGTCACTCGGCCGACCAAAAGCCGCGCAAGCCAATAACCTCCGACAAGACCGAGTGCGACGCCCAGCGTCCCGAGCACCAGCGCTTCGCCAAGAAAGAGAGCGCGGATTTCTCCGCGGCGTACCCCTAACGAACGCAGGATTCCGATTTCAGGCTGCCGCCGTACCACCGAGGCCTCGACCGTGTTGTAAATAAGAAACATTCCGACAAGGAGTGAAACGAGGCTCATTGCTGCGAGATTGAGTTGAAATCCCGAGAGCATTTTCGCCACTTCCTCACTCCGTTGCGCTGGTGGGTTGACGGTTACATCCGGCGGCAGTTGACGCTGCAAATTGTTCGCTACTTTTTGCGGATCGGCTTTTTTCGTTAGGCGAAGTGAAACCGAATCGAGCGTGCCGACGCGGCCGAAAAGCTCCTGCGCCCAGCCAATATCCATGGCCGCCAAGTGCGGATCAGCTGCGACATTATTTCGAAGAAAAAAACCAATCGTTAGCTGTCTGCTTCTGCCGTTAACCTGCGCCTCGATCCGATCGCCCGCACGCAGCTGATGTTCTCGGGCGAACGTTTCACTAATGGCGATCGTGCGCGGGCCACGCAGCCATTGCTGCAGGTCGAAGCGGCCTTTCGCCTGAAAATCAGTCAGGGCGAAGGTGCGAAACGGCTGGTTAGTCAGGATGTCGATTCCCAGTAGATCGAGATATTCACCGGGATACTGCGGCAAACCGACGATTCCCCTGACCACCGGTGTCGCCGCACTGATACCCGCCTGGTGAGCGATTTTCGGGAAGAGGTTATCGGCCAGGTCTTCGTTAGGCGCATTCACTTCGAGCTCCGCGCGGCCGGCGACGACGTCCACACTCGCGGCAAAGGCTCGGTTGGCGCTGTGGTTTGCGACTTGAATTGCAAGATAAAGCGCAACACCGAGGGCGACGGTGAGCACATTAAGCGCCGCAAGTAATGGATGGCGGGCCAGGTAGCGAAGTACGTGCCAGCGAAAGAGGCGGGAGTATTGCGCGATCAACGCGAAAAAAGAGCGTGGAAAATATCGGATGCAAACGCGGCCGTTTTCCAACCAGCCGTGCGGGATGGTCGATCAGTCATCGTTGCATCCAGCGCGCTCGTCTTTTTCTCAGTCCGTGGATTCGATCAGGCGGCCCGCGTTCAAAAGTTCCGCCTCGCTGAAGGGCCGCCCAACTAGCTGCAGGCTGGTGACAGGAGTGCTTCCATGATGCACGCGAATCGGTATCGCGAGCGCGGGATTTCCAGCAAAATTCACCGCCGCGGTGTTTTGCACGTTTAACAATTGGGCTTCCAGGAGGTCAATTCCGAGCAGTTGCAGGCCGGTGACTGGAAGGCTCAGTATGGTTCCCGCTGGATTTTCAGCCACACTTGCCACCGTGTTTTGCAAATTCGATATCCCGGCCTGGGCTTTCAAAAGATCCAGTTTTAGGCTTGGCGGAATCTTGGGCGGGAGCGCCTGAAGCGTTGGAAGTGCAATGAAATCCACCTTCTTGAAGACCTCGCGGAGTGCGCCCTGCCACTTGGCCCTTCTCGCAAGAGCTTCCCGATACGCAGTCGTGTAAGCGACGGCCCCTACAAGGAGGATCGATTTAGTCCGGGCGCTTACCCCGAGTTTGTTGCTGTAATTGCGATTACTAATCCAGGCGCCGGCGGCCGCAACGGTAGTCCCATCCTTCTGGGCCTGCTCCCACCTGGCCTTGAAGGTGTCATCCAAGGCGACGACTTGAAATTGTGCCTTGGCCAGCACTTCATCCACTGCCTGATCGATACGAAGATCCGTTCCACTCAAGCTGAGCCGCCCAATCCTGATGACTGTGGTCGAAGGTTTGGCGGCGACGGCCGCTTCATACCGCGCGGCAAAGCCATTTTGTAAGAGATCCATTCCGCGAACTACGCCGGCGACATCCTTTGCCATCGGACCCACGGTATCGAGATGTTCCTCCTCAACCGGATACACGCCCTTCAAGGACACAAGCCCGAAAGTCGTTTTTAGACCGACGATGCCGCTGCACGCAGCAGGGACTCGGACGGATCCGGCAGTATCCGTTCCAAAAGCGACGTCTGCCAGGCCGCTGGCCACGGCTTCCGCTGAACCACTCGATGAACCTCCCGGGATTAACTTCCGCCAACCATCATAGGGGTTCTTCGGAGTGCCGAAGTAGTCGTTAATTCCGGAGGGAGCGATCGCGAATTCGCTGAGGTTTGCTTTCCCCACGATCTGGACGTTACGCCGCCTAGCGATGTCTAAACATTCGGCATCGCGCGCCGCTGGCGGACTGGTTTTGGAGAGATATTCGGAACCAGCAGTGGTGACTACACCCTTCACATCGATGTTATCTTTGACCGCCAATCTCAACCTCTGATCGTTCTTTTGGGGTGGCCAGTAGGCGATGAATGTGGGACGGAAGGAACCACCGTTCGGCGTTGAGCATGCGCTCAAAACAAGCATCAAAAAAACGACGGGGCCCACAATGACGCGGCAAGGACCTCTCATGATAAGTGCGCCATTTTAGGCCCGCCGGTTGGCCTTCGAGTTAAATCCGCTCCTGCTGCCGAACAAGCTGGTACAAGCCTCAAAGCACACCATTTATGGGACTTTAGTGTCGTCGGCACCACATCCGTTTTCCGTTTCGAACAGAATTGGGGGAACTTTGTTACTTGGCGGGTTTACCCGAGTCCTTATCAGGCTTCATCGCTGTTCCCGGCAACCATCCTCTCTTTCCGGCCAGACGGCCGCTGACCACGACGACATTCAACCAAAACGACGGACTCTTAGCTTCTCGCTCGTCTGTAAGCCCGACACGCACATTCTTCTCCAAGGTGCCGATCTCTTTTCCTATCTCTGGGGCCTCCAATAGCTTCGTAGTGGCAGATGTTAGATACATACTCATGCCGGGCACATGAATCGGCGCTTTCTTCTCGCTCGTGAGCGACGCATTCCAGGCTGCAGCTGCTTTTTGGAAGACCGCGCTCGGTGCATCCTTCGATTTAGCCTTGAACTCGATTAATTGCGGATTCTTCTGGCTGGGATACTTGAACCAGCCCCATTCCACCGAGCCATAATACACACCTCGCTGATTGCCTTTAATCCCCACCGCGGCTGACTCGAACTCCTGTCCTTGTTCGATCGTCGGCTCCTGCACCAGGTTGGGTTCATCGTGAAGCATGGCGTCATTCTTCTGAAGGACTCCTTTGTCGTCCGTGAAATGAAATCCGATATCGGTATATTTCTTATTCGGTTCGGGGCCAGCAAGGGCGTCGCCACTCTCCTTCTTCATGCCGGCGAGCGGCGTCCGGCTAGAAGGCCATTGATCGATATGTGAGCCTTGCCCTACCTCTCCCTTGGTTACATTGCGGCTCTCCGCCACCGATTGCTTTGCGGTGTCATTGTAATCCTTGGTATAAGGCTTGTTGTCCACCAAACTCCGGGCGGTCTGGATAAAAGCGATTTCCTGCGCGTCTACCAGGTCGTTAGGATGAAAATGCATCGTAATGTCAGCGCCATTTACGTTGGGGTTGGTTGCCCCTACAACCGCGTCATAGTTATCGAGCAGAAACTCACCCGCCCATGTCGGCACTCGCTTGATCGCACGCTGCAAAGTTGGATATGGGAGAGAGCTTTGGATTAGGTTGCCCAGTGCCGGAGACTTACCCGGCAAAGCGTTGAGACCTACAGCATGCGCAGCGCGATTAGCCTCGTGCTCTGCCGGGTCAGCGGCGTCCCCGATTGCAAGCTGCTCCGGAGGGAATCGTGGTTCACCACGTTGTTGAATGACATGAGTCAATTCGTGTGCCAGCAGTGTTTGGCCAAGCACGCTCCGGGGCGAGTAAGTGCCGCGAGCAAAGACAATGTGGTCACCCACGGTATAAGCATGAGCACCGAGACTATCGGCAGTCGCTCCGGCACGCGAGTCACTATGAATGCGCACCCGTGCGAAATCGTAATC
>CAWDEC010000021.1:0-38539 GCA_963801255.1 uncultured Verrucomicrobiae bacterium
GGGACGGCGCTGGCAAAGCCCCTCGCCTAACGAGAAAAAGACGATCTCAATTACCTGGCTCGGGCACGCCGCCTTCGAGATCGTCTCGTCCGGCGGGACGGACCTGCTGGTCGATCCCTTCCTGACGAAAAATCCGGCGACGCCGGAGAAAAGCAAAGACCTGGCTCGCTATCATCCGAGTCATATCCTGGTGACCCATTCGCATGGCGACCATCTGGGGGACGCCGTGGAGCTGGCGAAATTAAGCAAGGCGAAAGTGGTCAGTGTGATGATGCTCGACACCTTCGTGACCAAGGGTGGCTTGCCGCGCGAGCAGATTGAGACGGTCAACGTCGGCGATCAGGTGGTCGCTGGCGACGTCAAGATTCATGTCGTGCCCGCGATGCATAGCAGCGAGCCGAGTGGGCGGCCGGTGGGTTATGTGCTCGAGTTCGCTGATGGGCGAACGCTCTACGATGAAGGCGATACCTGGATCTTTGGCGACATGTCATTGATCCAGGAATTCTATCATCCCAACATTATCCTGATGGGATGCGGCGCGGTGGCCGACGGACAATATGCGCGCATGGCGTGGCTGGCGGTAAATCGTTACTTCAAGCCGCAGGTGGTTATTCCGATGCACTATGGCGCATTACCCGGATCATCCAGCGAGGCAGACATCCGCGCCGTGGTCGGGAATGACCCGCGTGTGAAGTTCATGAAGCCAGGCGAGACGCAAAGGTTCTAGTTGTGCACACGACTGACTTCCCATCCCGGGTCCGCAGATCACACAGATTTGGACAGATTGGTGAGTGTGTTGCCTTTTTGAAATCTGGGCGCATCTGCAAAACCTGTGGATGAGTCCGCTAGGGCGGAGGAATCGTGAAGTGTGAGGCCTCAGTAGCTTGAGTGACAGGGCAAGTTCCATGACCCAAATAGATTCAAATACCGGTGCCGCCGATCGGGAGTCAGTGCACACGCGTGTGCTGAACGGATCACGCGAGCAGGTCGTTCGAGCGTTTCGCGAGCCGGAACATTTCGCAGAATGGTGGGGACCTAAAGGTTTTCGGAGCACCATTCATTCATTCGACTTTAGGTCGGGCGGACGTTTACGGCTGACCTTGCACGGGCCGGACGGTGCTGATTACGAAAACGAATATGTGGTGGAGGAGATGGTGGAGCCGGAGCGGATTGTGATCAGTCATCCTGATCCGGCGCATTACTTTCAACTCTTTATCACGCTGGCAGAGGAAGGGAAAAACAAAACGCGACTGAGCTGGCGCCAGCGGTTCGGTACTCGCGACCATTTCGAGCGAGTGAAGTCAGTCGTGGCCGAGGCAAACGAACAAAATCTGGATCGGCTTGAGGCGGAACTGAAGAAGATGCTGAAGTGACGGAGTTGAGCGCTGTCAAACTAACTGGTGATATGGCAATGATCGATGCGATTCTGAAGAACGATTTGGGAGTGGGACAGAACTACGAGCATGGGCCGAAGCGCGTGACGCCCGGCGGGATGATGGAAACCGACGGAGCGGTATTGAAGTGGTATCGACTTTCAACGGAAGATCGACCTGTACCGGATGAGATCGACCGGCTAGCTCGTTCGTTCCTGGCCCGAACTCCCCTTGAAGCGAAGGGACTTGGCTTTGTTATTCTGCACCGGTGCGGCGAAGACTTCTATTTCCTGATCGTTAACACGTGGCGCGGGAACAACGAAGTTTGGGAGACGGTCTTTTACAAGAATGGCGACGCCATGGCCGATTTCGCCCTGTGGCCGCGAGACGGAATGCATAAGCCGGCCTTCTGCGTGTGGGAGCTAGCGGCCGTCTGGCATGAAACAAAATCGTGGGAGAGCTTCCTTATCTCGTCGCGGGATGAAGCCGCCGCGAAAATCTGGCAGCGCGATCTTTATTCCGGCGTAGCCTAAGTCAGGAGTTACTTCCATGTTGGAAAACAGCAAAGCATTCAGCGGTTTCGCCGCTCCCGATCCTGGAAAGGTAAAAGAGTTCTACAAAGAGACTCTGGGGTTGAAGGTGACGGAAGAGCACGGCTTGTTGACGTTGCATCTCGCCGGCGGAAACAACGTTCTCATTTATCCCAAGTCGAATCATGTTCCGGCAACATTCACCGTGCTGAATTTCCCGGTAAACGATGTCGATCTCGCGGTGGACGAATTAAGCAGGCGCGGTGTGCGTTTCGAGAAGTATGATGGGCCAGAGATTAAGACGGACGAGAAGGGGATCATGCGCGGGAACGGTCCGACGATCGCCTGGTTCAAAGATCCGGCCGGAAATATTCTTTCGGTGCTGGAAGCGACGTGAAAAACGCGGTCTCGGCTGAAGTTCCTCGTGGCCGAGAAGAAAATCTCCGAAACCGGGAGTCAGACGTCGGATGGCCGAGGGCATCTGTTCTGCTCATCGACTTGAGTTATGCGACTGCGACAGCGAACTCCCGAGCCCGAGGAGATCGTCACTCTCGAGATTAAGCTTCCGCCGGACGACAAGACCGAGCCGGTCCGGAAGGTTTTGCTCTTGGAAGATCGCGATGATTTCCGGGAAGTTCTCCAAGAACACCTGGCCTCCCGCTCTTTTCAGATAACCTCGGTTCCCAGTGGCGTAGAGGGGTTGCACGAGATCAGAAACGGCGCTTTCGATCTTATCATTTGCGACATGATGATGCCGCGCATGGGAGGCGAGATGTTTTACTGGGCGGTCACGCGAATGCGGCCGGCTACTGCTCAGCGCTTCATTTTTTTTACCGGCCACCGGAACAACGCGGCCATCGAGTTTTTCTTCAAGCGGGTGAACGCGACAGTGCTCCTCAAGCCCTTCAAGCTATCGGCGCTCGACGCGACGATCGACGATGTCCTGCGCAAGTTAGTCTGACCCGAGCCGCATTCCCGCTCGCCGGCGAAAACGCTTGCTACTTAGTCTCGGCTTTTACCGAAGTGGAGCTCAGCGAAGTGACGAGTGACAGGTGCGGTTATTCGCTGCTGTAAACGTGATCGCTGCCTACATTGAAGACGCGATTCCAACGCGCACGGTAATTTTCAAACGCGATTTGCCCGCTCAGTTGCATCAGTTGCTCTTCGGAAAATTCCTTGCGTAAACGCGCGTAAAGGTCGTCGGAGACGTCAGAAGGCGCAGTTACCATGGCGTCGGCCAATTCAATCACGAGACGTTCGGTCTCGCTGAAAATGGAGAAGTCGTTGCCGAGAACGGCGTGAAGTTTGTCATCGGTCAGTCCGGCTTTTCTGCCCACGGCAGAATTCACGTCTATTCAGAATGGACAACCAATGCGCGCTGCGGTGCGGACTTTGCCTAACTGAATGTAGCGCAGCGAGACGAGGCGTTTCCGACCGAGAGCGGCTTCCATTACGATGCCACCCCAGACCAAGCCGGGCAGACGCATCTGAATTTTTACCGGCGTCAGATCTTTGCCGAGCATCTTGCGCATGACGCCATAGAACCAGCGCAGATACCATGGCGCCTGCTTCTTTTCGAGGCCCTGGATTCTTGCCATACGAGTACTCCTATTAATATATCGCGCGTAACGGAAACAGGGTCGTATCTAAAAACCTCCGGCATGTTCGCGAGTGGACTTAACATTCTTAAGAGCAATGAGTGACAGCGGCACGAAGAAGTTGATCGCCGATGGATCGAGGTGGAGAGAAAAAGAGAAAGGAAAACATGAGCACACCGGCAACGAAATCTGATCACAAAGCGGGTTCGCGAGAAGAATGGCTCGCTGCCCGCAAGAAACTGCTGACGGCGGAAAAGGAACTCACCCGTCGCAGCGACGAGATCGCACGGCAACGCCAGGAATTGCCGTGGGTTCGAATCGACAAACAGTATCGATTTGCGACCGACGAAGGGAACGCCTCGCTTGCCGATCTCTTCCGCGGGCGCTCGCAGCTGCTCGTCTACCACTTTATGTTCGGGCCCGACTACACCGCGGGCTGTCCCTCCTGCTCGGCGATTGCTGACGGCTTCAACGGGATCGCGATTCACCTTGCCAACCATGACGTCATGCTCTGGGCTGTTTCGCGTGCGCCGCTGGAAAAACTCGAGACCTACAAACAGCGCCTGGGTTGGACTTTTCCCTGGGCTTCCTCGTTAGGCGGCGACTTCAACGCCGACTTCAGTGCCTCGTTTACCGAGGAGGAGCAACGCGAGGGCATCGAATATAATTACCAACACGAGGAACCCGTCGCCCCGATCTCTTCCCGCTCGACCTCCGATGGCGCCAGTAAGTTTGCTGCCATGTGCGGGACCGATGTGAACACTTATGTGCGCGAGCGGCCGGGGATGAGTGCATTCGCGCTCGAAGACGGCGTCGTCTATCACACTTACTCGACCTACGCGCGCGGACTGGACGGCTTATGGGGCATGTATCAATGGCTCGACCGTGCTCCGAGAGGGCGCAACGAAACGGGAGTCTGGTGGCGCCGCCGCGACGAATACGAGGGCGCAGCCAAAGGCGCGTCAAGAGACTGCTGCGCTTGAATCCCAGTTACAGCGGTATCAGAGCTCATTACTTGCACAAAGGCTTACTGAAAGCCTCTTTTAGTGGCCGATGCCACGCACTTCCACTCTTATGAGACTAGTGGCCGTAGCTGACGACACGTGACATTGTCCACGTGTCGCGCTCTTTTTTCCAAATCATGACGAAAGGGAATTCGCCGCAAACATCCTTGCCTTTTTCCTGGTGGCAGAAGCGATGGGTGCCGACCTCGATGGCGCCGAAATCTTTAATCGGATAAATCTTCAGCGAGCCGGGGACGAGTTCGCGGCGGATATCCGGCATAGAGGCGAACATTGTGCGAAATCCTTCGCGAGTCTGGTCGTAGTTCGTTAGCCCGCCCTTGTCGTGGTAGAATTCGAGCTCGCGTGCAAACATGGACATTAGCTGGTCGAGATCATGAGCGTTAAATGCTGCGAACGTCTTCGCGTCCATCTGCGCGATGGTGTCGCTTAACGCCTTCGAGTCGTCCGACGGAGAGCTTGTTTGCGCGAACACTGGCGTGCATCCGAAGGCCACAAACATTCCAACGAGCAATGACAACACCGGGCGGAGATTGATCATGCCGTTACACTCGACCATTTTCGTGAGTTTGCCGAGCGTGGCTCTCATCGAAGAAGATGCTGCGCGGAATAAGGCCCGCGTTTTGAGTGGCACTTCCTTCACTTGTGGGAAAGTATGGAGTCCGTCGTCGCGGAACCCAGTATGCGAATTCTCGAAAAGATAGCTCGCTTTGGCGCCATCGCGCTCGCGGTGCTGTTCATCGGAGTGAGCGTCGCCGGCATCTTTGCCGCGTGGTACGTGAACCGCAAAGCGAGCGACGTTGCGCTGAAAGGTTTTGGCGTCATCGAGATGGGCGTCGGCGTGGTCGACGCCGGAGTGGGGCGCGTGAACGAGCTCGTCGCGACGAGTCGGACGGAAGTAAAGCAGGCGGCTGAGACTATCAGCACCGTCGGTGCACAGGCGGCCGCGAACAGTTCGGTGCTGAACGCGTTGAATGAACGTCTGGAGACAAGCCTGGCACCGCGTATCGCTCAGATGCGGCAGACGCTTGCTCCGGTACGCGATGCGGTTGCCAGCGTGGGTAACGCGGTCAGCTTTGTGAGCACGTTACCCGGAATGGCCGAGCGTGCACCGCGCCTCACGGCGCTAGACGAAACATTTGATCGGCTCGAAGGAATGTCCGCAGACGCGACGCAGCTGCGCAGCACGTTGCGAGCGCTGGTGGAGCAGAAGAACGCCGCCAGCGCAGAGACAATTACCGCACTGAATGCCCTGGCGCAGCGGATCGACACGCGATTAGGCGAAGTGCAGGCGAACGTTCAGTCGATGCGGGCGGATATCGACGCGTTGCAAGTTCGGATCGAAAAGAAGAAGTCGCGGCTACTATTCGCTTTCAACCTGCTGGCGCTTTTATCGACGCTGATGCTGGTCTGGGTCATCTACACGCAGATCATCGTGATCCAACACCACTGGGTACGGGTGCGGCGGCCTCCGGCCTGAAAAGCCTCCGTCGCTGCGCTCTACGATTTCTCCGTTGATCTCAGCGATGATCCTTCTTCATAACGAGAATGAACACATCACTCAATTGGTTGGTCGGACTCCTAAGTATCGCTCTCTTAACAAACGTGAAAGCTGAGCAAAAGATTGTGCCAAAGGAGCTGAGGCCGGCGGACGCGAAGGAAAAAGACAACGCGGACGAGCATAAGACAACCTACCGCACGAAGCTGATAGATGGTCTGACTATCTTCTATCGCGAAGCCGGTCCAAAAGACGCGCCGGTCCTGCTTCTTCTGCACGGGTTACCTTCGTCGTCGCGAATGTTCGAGCCGCTTTTCGCGCGGCTGGCGGATCGTTATCATCTCATCGCGCCGGATTATCCCGGCTTCGGACATAGCGATTGGCCGGATTCGAAAAAGTTCGCTTACACCTTCGATCACATCGCGGAGGTGATGACTCATTTCACCGAAGCGCTTGAGCTTTCGCGTTTCACTCTTTACATGCAGGACTACGGTGGGCCGGTCGGTTTTCGGATGGCTTTGGCGCATCCGGATCGAGTTACAGCCCTGATTGTGCAGGATGCGGTGGCGCACAACGAAGGCCTGGGCGCCAACTGGGCGACGCGGCGGGCATTTTGGGCGGATCGCCCCGCGCATGAAGCAGCTTTACGCGAAAATCTACTGTCACTCACGACCACCAGGACGCGACATGTGGGAGACGATCCCAGGATTGAACTCTATGACCCAGACTTATGGACCGATGAGTATGCTTTCTTGAACTCACCGGGTCAGGCGCAAATTCAGAGTGACCTTTTCTATGACTATCGCACGAACGTTGACGCTTACCCTAAGTGGCAGACCTGGCTGCAAAAAACGCAGCCCAACTTGCTAGTCATCTGGGGTAAGCACGACCTTTCCTTCGATCCGGGCGAACCGGAACGTTATCGCAAAGATGTGCCCACGGCGCAGGTGCATGTTCTCGAGGCTGGACATTTCGCGCTCGACACCAAAGCCGACGAGATCGCGACGCTCGTTAGGGCTTTCATGAAATAATTTCAGCAGCCGAACAAGCCTCTCAACTGATTGGGCTGGGCGGAATGTTCGTGACTGTATCCATGAGGCGCGGATGCTCGGTGAAGAAGCGCAGTTCGAGAAGCCAAAGCACAGTCTTGAAATCTCGCCACTCGGATAGGAATGACTCTGGCCCGGTGAACAGCTCTTTTGCTTCCGCGATGCTCGCCTTGACGTATTCGCTCGTCGTCATGTGCGTCACTTCGTTCTCCAACGCGTCGACGATCCGCTTAAACTCACCTCGATCCAGCCAGATACCCTGGCAAGTTCGGCAGTAATCAATGCTGACTTTCGTCTCGCCATAGCGAACGGCAACAAGTTCCGTCTGGCATTTGGGGCATTTAAGGTGCCGTTGTTCGACCTCGAAGAGATCCGCATGTTTCCAAATTTCGAAATCCATCCAATCGAGGTTCGGATCGGCCTGATCTTTTGCCAGTCGCAGCTCGTCGCGATCGAGCCAAACACCTTTGCAGTTGGGACATTGATCCACTTGCACGGTAAGAAGCTTGGCTGAATTCAGATTGTGACCACAGGCAGGGCAGAGCTTCATACGATTTTTCCGCCTTTACTATCGAATGAGGTTAGGCGCAAAGAGAAAGTCCCTTTTGTTAGACGACGGCTCCGGCTCGCTTGGTCGGCAGGTGCAAACCGCTTCCGTACTCTGTCTTAACCGAGTCACCACCCCGGAGTTAGTTTTCGCTACCAGTCTTAACGATTCGTTGCACGAGCGCAGTGGCGCCCGGCAAATGCGCCGGCGGATGAAAGCTTGGCAGTTCGTTATTTCTTTGCTGTGATGTCGAGATGCGAGCCACCTTCAACATCAATCGGAAAACTTTATGAGAAAAGAATTCATCTATTTGGTGAGCGCGATCGCTGCGATCACCGCCATGGAGCTAGCGACACTCTTCGCCCAGGAGGGGGCGGCAAAGGCGGGCGAGGGGACGATGACGTTAGGCAAGCAGACTTATCAGCTTGCCCATGCGGTGGCGTATGAGTCAACGAGCGACGACGAAGGCGCAATCGTGACCGTGTTGAGTGGCCAACCGGTTACAAGCGAGACGCTGAAAGATGCGCGAGCGGCGGAAAAGGATGGCGGGGAAGGGGATTTCAAGAAGCCATTCCTCAAGCTGGTCTTCAAGAAAACAGGCGAACTGAAATACTGGAGCGCGGCTGGGGTGAACACGCAGGTTGGTCACCGAAGTGGTGCCAACGCAAAGACAGAGCTAAAGGTGATGGATGGCCGGGCCGTGGGCAAAGCCAGTGAGTCGGCTGAGCCCGACGCGATGATTCCTTCCTCGTTCGATGTGCAATTCAACGTTGCCTTACTCAAGGCAGGTCAGGAACTGCCGGCCTCAACACCGAAGGTGCGCGGTCCGGCGGCGAACGTGAAGCCAACCGTCACCGGCATCTTCAAAGGGAATGGCAAAGAGGCAAAACTAAGCTATGTCTCCGCGCGCTGGGGCGAGCCATTTAACGGAAAGCCTGGGATCGTGCTCGTCTTCACAGAGAAGGATCATTCGAAGGATAGCAAGCCGGACTTTAACGCTTCGTTCGGAAAGTTCGGAAGCGCACTAATCATCTCGCTGCACGAGGATGGCGATATCTACGGATGCGAGGTGGTGCACAGCGCGCTTGAGAAGAAGAATTTCAGCTCCATCGGCAAGATAGAGACGAGCGCATTCAGCTACGACAACGGAAAGGTCGAGGGTGAGCTCAGCACCAATGGTCCGGCCGACGCGTTTGGCGAGACATGGGAGGCGAAACTCAAGTTTGTCGCGCCCCTGGGTGAAATCCCGAAGCAGTATCAGGTTGCCGAGTCGACCAAAGCAGACACAAACGAAGCGGCAGAGAAACCATCGACCACAACGGAGTCAGCCGAGGACATGGAGCCTGACGAGTCCAAACCGGCCGCTGGCGCGCTTAAAGCCAAAGATCTCGCCCTGACGAAAGACGCGGCCGAGGTTCAGTACAATTCGGTCGTGGAGCAGTTGCAGTTCAAGAGTAAGTCCGGCGTGAAAAGCGTCTGCGCCGAGCTGGCCGCGAACCTGAAAGCGCAAGGATGGAGCAACGAGGGATCGGACCTGGTGAATCCCAGCTCTTCCATCCTGAAGCGTAAGCGCGGAGAAGCGACACTCACCATTTTCGTTAAGCCGGCGAATGGCGGGAGCGAAGTAAAAATGATGACGGAAGGACTTTCCTGGGAAGGGCAGTAATCGACACACTGAGCCGGTCAATAAGGTAACGATGAATCGCCTGGTCTGGATGCTCTCGATCGTTCTTGCGGCGGGAGTGTTGGCGACGCAGGCACCTGAGATCGAAATCAAGCTGGCCCATAACAGTGCGGAGGAGGCGCGCACGAAGGATCAGCTAAACCGCTTACTGCAGCAATATCCGCTGGCACGATGGTATTTTACGAGATCGATCGTGATCGACGAAAAGGCCATCCCGCATAGTCATCCCACGCTAACGCTGCATACCCGTCACCTGAAGGATGACGACCTTTTGCTTTCGACTTTCGTGCATGAGCAAATTCACTGGTTTCTCGATAGCCGTGCCGACGAAACCAAGGCGGCGGAGAACGAGGTGAAAGCTCTTTTCCCGAAGTTGCCGGTAGGTTTTCCGGACGGCGCAGAGGATGAGGAGTCTAATGATCTCCATCTACTGGTGAATTTCCTGGAATGGCGTTCGGACAAGGAGTTGCTTGGCGAGCTGCGCGCGCGGCAGATCATGGAATTCTGGGCGCACGATCACTATCGCGTCCTCTACCAGACAGTGTTGGAACACGCGCACGAGATTGGAACCATTATCGCGAAGCATCACCTTGACCTGCCAACCGAGGGTGCGTCGCAACCAGGTCATTAGCGATATCATAACTTATCGTGGGGCTTTACGGACATTCCCACGCCCGCCGTTTCGCTGCTTACCCCAAGTGCACGATCCGATGTCGCTGCAATCTCTTTCAGGTATTTGTTCAATCCAGA
Organism: uncultured Verrucomicrobiae bacterium; assembly: GCA_963801255.1. Taxonomy (GTDB): domain Bacteria; phylum Verrucomicrobiota; class Verrucomicrobiia; order Chthoniobacterales; family UBA10450; genus JAICXG01. The sequence continues at coordinate 10,052 of CAWDEC010000021.1, forward strand.
ATTGCTCTCTTTCATAATTTGAAGATAGTTGTCGGGTCAGCTCGGCCGCTGTTGTGTACGCGTGGGGTTTTGAATTCCCCTGAAGGAGGAAGTCGCCTTTCCGCCGCAGGGTGATCGCGATATCTTATGATCGCGCAATGGCAGCCGAGGCGCTGCGAGGAATTTCGGAGCAGAGACAAAATCCATAACCGAAAGACAAACCAACAATGAAGATATCCAACTATCGTAAATACAATCCAGTCATTCTAGTGATCGCGTGCATCTCATTTCTTAGCGGATTCGCAGCGACTCCGGCGATGAGCGCCGACACGCACTCAGCCCATGCACAGCCGGTTACGGGTGCGGGTACGCTGATTATACGCCGAATACCGAATCTCGGTAATAATGTGACTGTCGTTGTGTCTGTTGACGGTGCCTCAGTCGCAAACATTTCTTATGGCCGCACCTATCGGGGGTCCCTGTCAGCCGGGCGCCATGTCCTCTCGGTCAGAGCACTGGCACCCAGGTGGAGGACTTCCTCAGACAGGACTGTGGATGTGCAAAGCGGCCAGACCTACAGTTTTACCGCGGTCGGCGATGGCTCGGGTAATTTGATTCTACAGTGAGCCTAACGTTTCTGCTGTTTCCGCCAGAGACAACCATGGAGCCGTAATTTCCGATGCTCGATCTCCGAGCGTGGGCGATTGCTGAGTCTGATCGAGCTTGACCAAAGTCCCAGCATACTTGGTGTAGTTTCGGTCAGCGAAATGGACGAGTCCTTTGGCAATCTCAGATTACGAAGAGGCACAGCGGAAGATGCGACTGCCTGCGGGACGATCTGTTACCAGGCGTTTAAGGCAATAGCCGAGGCGCATAACTTTGCTCCCGATATCCCATCAGTAGAGCCCGCGATTGGGCTGATTAACTCACTCCTGTCGCACCCCGGATTTTATTCGATTGTGGCTGAGCTCGATGGCAAGATCGTTGGCAGCAATTTTCTCGACGAACGCGGCCCCATTGCCGGGCTCGGCCCAATCACGGTTGATCCAACCGTGCAGAATCGCAGGATCGGGCGGCAGTTGATGGAGAAGGTTCACGAGCGCGTAGTGGAACAGAAGCTTGCCGGTGTGCGGTTAGTCCAGGCCGGTTATCACACCCGTTCGCTTTCGCTCTATGCCAAGCTGGGCTACGAAGCGCGCGAGCCTTTGGCCTGCATACAAGGGCCGGCCTTGAATGTAATAGTTGCGGATTGCGCGGTGCGGACGGCGGTCGACTCCGACGTCGAGGCTTGCAATCGCGTTTGCCAAAACGTTCACGGACACAATCGCGGCCGTGAGCTGAGTGATGCGATTGGCCCAGGCACGGCAACCGTCGTCGAGCGAGAAGGTCGAGTAACTGGTTACGCGACAGTCATCGGTTTCTTTGGGCACGCAGTTGGCGAAACCAATCGCGACCTGGAGGCGTTGATCGGTGCGGCGAAAGAATTCGCCGGTCCAGGTTTCCTGTTGCCAATTCGCAACGGCGAAGTTTTTCGCTGGTGTCTGGAGCAAGGTCTGCGGGTTACGCAGCCGCTGACTTTGATGAGCAAAGGATCCTATGACGAACCAGCCGGCGCGTTTCTGCCATCGATTCTCTACTAACTATTAGGCTGGATTCTACCCGATCGAATTTTTGCCTCAGTTAGCGAACGCTTCGGAACATTTTTTTGTTGTCGACTGGTGTTCCGACAAACAACTAATACCCACAAAGTGAGATCTCGAACCTTTCTGCTGGCGATCGCTGCCGGTGCGGCGACCTCGGTGCTGTGTTATTTCGGTACGGGTCTGCGGCCAATGTGGCCTTTGCTTTGGCTGGCCCCGGTGCCGGTTCTTGCAATCGCACCGCGACTTAGCCGCAGCGGTGCCTTTGCTCTGGCGCTGCTGTCGTGGTTTCTGGGCGAGCTGAATTTGTGGAAATACCTCGCTTACGGCCTCGGGTTGCCCTGGCCGCTAATCGTTATCTCGTTTGCAATTTCGGCTGTCATCTTTGCGCTGGCAGTCTTGTTGGTGCGAACCTTCCTGTGGCGCGGCTGGCTTTTTCTGGCCGCTCTCGCCTTGCCGTTATTCTGGGTGACGTGCGAATACGTCTCGGCCAGCGTTTCACCTCATAGCACCTACGGTAATCTCGCTTACACGCAGATGGAGAATCTGCCCCTTATTCAGATTGCGTCACTGACTGGCATCTGGGGAATTAGCTTCTTCGTCTTTCTGTTTGCCGGCACGGTTGCAACGCTCTTGAGCGGAAGCGGCCGGCCGCGGGAGCGCCGCGCGCTTGCGATTACGGTCGGTGCGGTTTTGTGCACGGTTCTTCTCTTTGGCATGTGGCGCTTGCGCTCGAACACCGCTGCGAAGTCAGTAGCAGTTGTTCTCATCGCCAAGGACATGCCGATGAGTGCGTATCTTGGGTCTGAGCAACAAGCTCTGGAACTCCTGCGCGAGTACGCCGATGAAATTCGTCGCGTGACACCGCCAGGAATCGACGTCGTCGTTCTGCCGGAAAAAATAGCGCGCGTCAGCGAGAATGCCCTGCCCGAGGTAGATGCGCTCTTTGGGTCAGCCGCAGCTGCGACCGGCGCGACGATTGACATCGGGCTGGTGCGCCGAACCTCCTCCGGCGCCTTCAATTCATCGCGCGTTTATTCACCAGACCAGAAAGTGTCGGCGAATTACGATAAGCATCATCTTTTGTTAGGCGTCGAGCCCGAGAAGCCGGGAGACCCGAACGAACGCGTGCTTTTGAATCTCCCGATCGGCCGGGCGGGTTTGCAGGTTTGCAAGGACATGGATTTCCCTCGACTGAGCCGCGAGTACGCGCGCGACGGCGCGAGCTTGCTGCTTGTGCCCGCGTGGGATTTCGACCTCGACCGCTGGCTGCACGCCCGGATGGCGATGTTACGCGGGGTGGAAAACGGTTTCGCGGTGGCACGCGCGGCGCGCAACGGACTACTCACCTTAAGCGATAGTCGCGGCCGGATTCTCGGAGAGAAAGCGACCGCCCCCGGGCAATTCGTTTCGCTTAGCGGCAAGCTGAACGTCGCGCGCGAGCAAACATTTTATTCGCGCACCGGGGATTGGTTTGCCTGGATCTGTGCCGCGGGATTTGTCGCGTTGTTGATAGCGTGCTTTGGGCGATGGAGAACAAAGATCACGTAATGGGCGACCAGGAGTAGCCATCTTTTTCTACTGACGGCGGGGTTGGATTCTACCCGGGCGGACTTCTGCTAAGTTAGCGAATGCCTCGGATTGTTTCTTTGTTGCCGGCTGCGACTGAGATTGCCGCGGCACTTGGTTTGATGGACGACGTCGTCGGTGTTTCGCATGAGTGCGACTTTCCCGTGGAAGCGAACGCGCGCCCGCGTGTCACCCATTGCCCGATCCATAACGCCGGCTTAAGCAGCCGCGAAGTGGATGAATGGGTGCGACGCGCCCTGCGTGAGAAAGGAACGATCTACGAGATCGATGAAACTCTCCTGCGCGAGCTACGGCCGGATGTCATCCTGACACAGAAGCTATGCGATGTGTGCGCGATAGGTTATGGCACAGTCGCTCGGCTGGCTGCTACTTTGCCCAGTCCGCCGCAGGTGGTGAACCTCGAGCCATCTAGCTTGTCCGATATCTTCGCCGACATTCGACACGTCGCCGAGGTTTGTGGTGTAAGTGACCACGCGAATAGACTTATCGCAGAGTTATCGCGCCGCGTGGAGGCCGTGCGTGCACGAGTGGCGCAAGTTCCAGAACGGCCGTCGTGTTTTCTCATGGAATGGGTGGACCCGCCGTTTTGCTCTGGGCATTGGGGACCGGAACTGGTCGAAATTGCGGGTGGCTACGACTCGTTAGGTAGAAAGCATCAACCTTCCGCGCAGATTAGCTGGGAGGAAGTCCTGCAAGCTCGTCCCGAAGTGATCGTGCTCGCTCTTTGTGGACTTGGTATCGAACGAGCGCAACAAGATTACCTCTTACTGAAGAACTTTCCCGGATTCGACGCGCTGCCCGCGGCACAAAGTGGACAAATCTATCTGGTCGACGCCAGCGCCTACTTCGCGCGACCCGGTCCGCGCATTGTCGACAGCCTGGAAATCCTGGCCGCCATTTTGCATCCGCAGGAGTTTCCAGAGTTTAGCGAGCACGAAAAGGCAGATGTTCATTGACACTGCTCCAATCGGTCGCGGCGTATGATTCATGGGGGTTATTTTGCATTGCTGATCTGTCAGGCGGCAAAGGAAAGCATCAGTCTGGCAACACCGCTGAAGATAAGGCTGATACCGACCAGCGTTCCAATTACCCAGATAGAGCTGGAAGGCCAGTGCAACCAGATTAGCATTCCCAGGATCAACGTGACGATACCGTCAAACAGAACCCATCCCGCTTGCCTTCTTTGTTCAATCTGGAAATAGAATACTAACTCCAGAATGCCTTCGAAGGTGAGAAAGACCGCGAGTACGAGAGTGAGCGTGACCACACTTGGCAACGGGTGCATCAATATGTAAAAGCCCGCTGCTCCATAAAGGATGGCAAGAAGAACCTGCCACAGCGCTCCGCCCGCACTGTGACGGTGAAAGGCAAAGATGAGGTGCCAGATTCCGGCGAACATAATCACCCAGGCTAGCACCAGCACGAGTCCGAGCGAAGAGGTGAGAGGCAGACAAATAGCCAGGAGGCCGCAGATAATCATCAGCACGCCCCAAAGTATCGACCAGCCACTCCCTTTCTTAACCGCTTCAATAGTTGTTTCTGTGTTCATAAGATTCTCCGCTGACTAACAAGAGATCACGCCGCGCGCTTGCTCGCAACGTCTCCTCCGCTGTGTTTTCTACTCACGTTAAGAAGTGAGGCGATCATCGCCTGGTACCGTTCTCAGCCGTGTGTTGGTCCTGGTCAAGTGAACGTTTGCGCGCTTCCAGGAACGCAGCTAACGCGTCGAGTTCGACGGGTTTAAGCGAACTACCGTAGGCTGGCATGTTATGCCCGCCATTGACAATGCGCAGGACCAGGTTATCGCGCGATAGCTTATCCCCGATGTATGTCAGATCCGGCCCGCGCCGGCCACCGAAACCCTGAACGAGGTGACAATTCAAGCAGCCTTTGTCGTGAAACAACTGAGCCCCGGTGAAAATCGGACCAGTGGTTGCTCCTACTACTGACTCACTAAGAGGCAAGGCCTGGAAGTTGGGTGACCACGGCGAACGCTGCCCTTCCCACCAAAGTGAGCCGATCATGATGACCGATAGCAATGCGACCGCGATTGCCCATGGGCGTCGGGTGGCCGAGCGCTCGCCCTTGTGATTCAACACCGGGATCATGAAAAGCAAAAGACCGATCAGGATCGGCATCAGAATCATGACGTAGCCCTCGATGCTGGCTGGAGTGAGCGCGAGCAATGCGAAGTACCAAAGTAGATACCAGTCCGGTCGCGGATCCGCCTGCAGCACACTTGGATCCGGCGGCTTATCCAATAACGGAGGACCGATGAAGTATGCGGCAAGACCTATGGCCACGATCATGGCGGTCGCGACGATGACGTCGCGCCAGGCAAGATCCGGCCAAAATGGTTTCCCGCTCTTTTTTAGTAGCTCGTCGTACTCCGCACGATAAGTCTTAGGGTTAACCGGCTTCCCGGCAGTGGGCGGCTCCGAGATGCCATGCCGAAAGACGAGCCATAAATGTAAGCCGATGAAGGCAAACATCATTGCGGGCAGCAGGAAGACATGGATGGCAAAGAACCGGCTAAGTGTGGCGCCGCCGATGGTTGTGCCACCCAGGATAAAGCGCGCCACCCAGTCGCCAACGATGGGAATGCGCCCGGCCTGCTCGGCCGCGACCACAACCGACCAGGCCGCGGTCTGATCCCAACGTAAGAGTTGACCGGTGAATCCCATCACCAGGGTGAAGGCGAGAAGTAAGATCCCGGTCGACCATGTCATCTCGCGCGGAAATTTGTAAGCGCCGAAGAGGAACGTCTGAGCCATATGCGCGCCGATCATAAGGACCATCGCGGAAGCCCCGAAGTAATGCAGGCCACGCAGGAAGGAGCCAAAGGGCGCGTTATTGGTTATGAATACAAGCGTCTCGTAGGCTTGGGAAGAGGAAGGAATATAGGAGAACGCCAACGCAACTCCGGTCACTACCTGTATCATGAAAGCAGTGAGAGTGGCGCTGCCAAAGACATACCACCATTTCGCGTCTTGGGGCGCCAGGTGTCGCGCCGGCTTAAGAAGGACGCTAATCCCGATCCGATCGTCGAGCCAAAGCCAGACTGTTTTGAGTATCCTGGTCACAGCGTTGTTGAGATCGGCACCACCACCGACTTCATTCTCACGACGCCGTTTTCGACCCGCACATCGTAACGAAAGAGCGGACGTGGCGGGGGACCAGCCGCAACGGTGCCGTCATCGTAGTAAACGCCACCGTGACAGGGACACATGAATAGCTTGGCGCCTTCGAGCCAGCGCACCGGGCAGCCGAGATGAGTGCAGTTAGCTGAGAAGGCGATGAAATTGTCCTCACTCACACGTCGCAGCCACACCGCGTTCTTCGCCGTTACGCCCGCCCATGGCAATGGGGAAGGATCCAGCACCGTCACGGTTACAGTCTTGCCGATTTCAAAGTCGTTAGGCTTACCCAGCGTGACCCATTCCACGGGTGACTTGCGAAAGAAGGGAGCAAACAGGAATCCAAGCACGGGCACTCCGACAATCGCAGCGCACAATCCGATCAACCCGACTGAGAGCTTTTCAACAAAGCGTCGCCGGCTGATTTCCTCCGGAGTCTCCTGCGGCCGTGCGCCAGGCGAGTTAGTGAGACTTGTGTCCATGACGAATTTCCATAAGCCACCCGGCAAGCGCGGCGGTAAAGAGGATAATGCCGACGAGCGAAATGACCCAGGAGCTGATCAATCCCCAAAAGAGAAATGCGACTCCCATGGCCAAACCCGCCGGGAAGTAAGTAGGTCGCGGGAGCGGTTCTTGACGAAGAACGTCCCAGCCCGGTGGTATCGCGGGTGAATCTTCGTTAGGCATGACGCTCCTCCGAGGCTTCCGAGGCATGAAGGCGCCCGAGCTGGGCCAGGATGGCGGTCGCATAGATCAAACACATCGGTACCCACATGAGTAAACCGCCGATCTGCTGATCACGTTCAATCGTTAGGCCCCAGTCATTCCGAATCGTCGAGAGCATCCCCAGCTGGTCGACCGGATGTTGAAAAATCGGACAGACCGATACCGGCGCGAACGTAATAATAATGCCGAGAAGGCTACAGGCCACACAAGCGGTAAAAAGGTAACCCATTCCGAAAAGAGGCGGTAGACGGTCCGCCTCGCGCGGCGCGATCACCTGCCACCAAAACAGTCCGCCCATGATGATGAGAGTGAGCGTCTCAACCGCGAAAACACTCCTCGAGGCGTTAGCGGCGTTGCAAAGTGCGGGCGTATGCCAGAGCCACATCGCGCCAACGCCCGCGCCCCAGCCGACAAGTGGCTGCGCAAAAACCCGTAGCGAACGCGGCAGTGAGATAGTTCGGGGTAGACTGAGCAGAAGGAGCGCAGGAACGACCAGCACGAGCAGAATGTGCTGAGTCATGTGAGCGCTAAAGAGATAACCATTGGCCAATGCGGCGAGCGGAGAGAGCATCGCGAGCAGGAAGAGGATCACGCCCGCCGCGAAATAACTCGAGCGACCGCGCCGCCCGAAGATGGCGAAATACCCGCAAATCGCTGCACCACAGAGCAGCAGCAGAGCGGGATTCCACTGCCATCCCCTGAGTAAGAATTGACTGCTATTCATTTGTTGAGAAGCGGGAGGATATACACTGTCACCAGGACAAAGATCCAGACGACATCGACGAAGTGCCAATAGTAACCGGCAGCTTCAAAGGCGGACTCATGACTCGAGACAAAGTCGCTTTCCCAGGCCAGCCATAGAAATATCAGGAGCGCAATCAGCCCAATGAAAACATGCAAGCCATGGAAGCCGGTGAGGGTGAAAAATGTCGTCGCGAAAACGTTTGTGCCGACAGCGACGCCGCTTTGGAGCAGCTTCCAATACTCAGTGACCTGTCCGGCAAGAAAGACAGTGCCGAGTGCGATGGTTAGGCCGAGCCACCCGAGCATCGCGGCCCGTTTTTGTTTGCGGAGTCCGATTTCCGCCCGCCAAAAAGTAAAGCTACTCGCGAACAGGCAGACGCTGAAGACCAGAGTTCGTCCTACCTCGAGCCCCTTCGGACCGGGACCCGGCTGGGGGCGCACGTAGAAATACAAATAGGACAGAATAAGGATGAGGAAGAAGCCGGTCTCGGAAAAGATGAAAGCGAGAATCCCGGTTTTGTTGTGATCCGGCAGAGTTATAGCGGCGCTATTTTCGCCGACGACTGGATCAGGCCGTCCGGGATTGGCTATGTCCCACAATGGCCGGCGGCTGCGGATCGGAGGCAGCGCGACAAAGTTCTCATGTGGCGGCGGCGAAGTGGTCGCCCATTCCAGGGTCCATGCGTTCCAAGGATTGTCGCCGGCTACTTTCCCTCGAAAAAGCGAAATCAGGACGTTCCAAACCAGGGCAAGCGACGCGGCGCTCATAAAAAAAACGCCGCTGGTCGAGAGCATGTTCATCCATCCCCAGTGGGGCAGATCGGGATAAGTATAGACGCGGCGCGGCATACCTAACAAACCAAGGAAATGCTGAATGATGAAAGTCAGATTGAAGCCGATGGTCATGAGCCAGAAAGTCCATTTGCCTAACGACTCTGAGAGCATGCGTCCGCTCATCTTTGGAAACCAGTATTGAATGCCGCCGAGGAGGGCGAAGACGATGGCGCCGACCGCTACAAAATGGAAATGCGCGACCAGGAAATAGCTGTTTTTCGTCTGCCAATCGAGCGCCGCGCTGGCATGACTGATTCCGGTGAGTCCGGCAACAAGAAATTGAAGGAGAAAGGCGATGGCAAAGAGCATCGGTACGCGGAACTGGATGCGCCCACCGATCATCGTCGCGGTCCAGTTCAAGACCTTTACCCCGGTCGGAATAGCGATCAGCATTGAAGCGATGGCAAAGAAGGCGTCCATCGGCCGGCCCATGCCAACGGTGAACATGTGATGTCCCCACACTCCCATGCTTAGTACCGCAATCGCGACACTGGACGCGGCGACAAATTCGTAACCGAAAATCGGTTTGCGGGAAAAGACCGGAACGATCTCGGAGATAATCCCGAAAGCCGGAAGAGCGAGAATGTAAACCTCCGGATGACCAAAGGCCCAGAAGATATGCTGCCATAGCACGGGTGAGCCGCCGCCAATGGGGAGAAAGAAGTGGCCGTTGAGCTGACGATCGATCAGAAGCATGGCTAGCCCGGCGTTTAAGACCGGCAGCGCCATGAGAATGATGAAGGCGTTCACGAAATTGATCCAGGTAAAGAGTGGCAAACGCCGCATCGTCATACCGGGAGCGCGCCGACTAACGACTGTAGCTACGATATTGACCGCCAGGCTGATCGAGCCAGTGCCGAGAAGAAAAAGAGAGATAGCCCAGTAATCCACGCCAAGCTGCGATGAGTAGGGTGTTTCGCTCAAAGGCGTGTAAGCAAACCAGCCGACCGCCGGCGCGCCGCCCGCAAAGACGCTGAAGTGCAAAAGAATCCCGCCTAACGGGACACACCAGAAACCGAAAGCATTAAGGCGGGGGAAAGCCATGTCGCGCGCGCCGATTTGCAATGGCAGGACATAATTCACCAACCCAAAAAGCGCCGGCATCGCGACGAGAAAGATCATCGTCGTGCCGTGCATGGTGAAGAGTTGATTAAAAGTCTCGGGCTGGAGGAAGTGATTGTTAGGCACGGACAGTTGGAGACGGATGAAAAGGGCTTCCACTCCTCCGATGACGAAGAAGACCAGCGCAGTCAGGAGATATAGGACTGCGATGCGTTTGTGATCGACGGTCGATAACCAGGCCAGCCTGTGATACGCGCGCGTTGCTGGGTCCAGTAGCTCAGCTGGCAGAAACGTGGCGGTCGTGCTGGTTTCGTTCATCGTAAGCTTGAGAGGTAACCGGCGAGTTGATCAATCTCCTGGTCCTTGAGGTAGAAGTCTGGCATGAGCGAGCCCGGTTTGATTGTTTGCGGCTTATTAACCCAGTGGCGCATGTTCTCCGGCGTGTTCTCTAAGACACCCGCCGCGAGTTGCCGTCGACTGGCCACATGAGTGAGATCGGGCGCGACGCGCGCGTTCGCACCCGGCACACCTTTAATCCCGTGACAGCTGATGCACGTCTGTGTCCGAAACAATTCGAGCCCTTTGCGTGTCAAGTCAGTCACTGCAGCCTGAGCCGGGCGCAACTGCGCCTGTTGCCATTGCTCAAACTGCGCCGGTTCCTCCGCTATCACCACGATACGCATCCAGGCATGCTGGGTACCGCAGAATTCCGAGCACTGACCGAGATAAGTCCCGGGCTTATCCGCTTCCAACCAGATATAGTTAGGCTGGCCGGGGACGTTGGTCATCTTACGAGTCAGCTGTGGCACCCAAAACTCGTGCAACACATCCTGCGACTCGAGCCGAACGCATAACGGTTTGCCCGCGGGAATATGAATCTCGTTTGCCGTCGTCACGCCCGATGCGGGATAATCGGCCTGCCACCAAAACTGATGCCCGGTCACGATCAGATCAGGTGAAGACGCGGGTGGCGGGTCAGCTCGGTTCATTGCCTGGAGGGTGAGCACGAAAAGGAACAGCACGATCACGAACGGAATGATCGTCCACGCGATCTCGACTTTTTTGTTACCGGCGTACTGTTCCGGGTCGGCTTCGTCGCTCCGACCGCGGAAACGGAAGATGGCGTAGAGAATTCCGCCGCTGACAACGATCCAGATGAGAACGAAAACGATGAGGGAAACAATGCCGAGGTCAAAAATCGCCTTCGCCTCCGGCGACTGAGGCTGCAGCACGCTCGAACTGTAAGCCAGGATCTGCATGGTTACTGCAAACTGCCTTGAGCCCATGGTTTAACGGTCCGGTCGGAGGTTGAACAGAAAAATTTTGAGCAGTGGTTAAGAATTTTCCCCCGACCACTTCGTCAGTGTGCGACATCGCTCAGCTGACAAGCGCGATAGGATTATCTCTTGCTGAAGAACTTCCCCGGATTCGACGCGCTGCCCGCGGCACAAAGTGGCAATCTATCTGGCTAGCGCCGGCGCCTATTTCGCATGACCCGGTCCGCGCGTTACCAACAGCCCGGAAATCCTGGCTGTCATTCCTGCATTCGGAAAAATTTGCAGAATTTAATAACTCCGAAAAGATCGGTGTTAATTGACATTGCCCCAATCGATTAAGGCTTTACGGCCGCCCGTGTGGGTAAGGATTCAGTTACGAATCGCCATCGCGGAACGACCGCCGCAAGATTCGGTTCCGAATAAACAGGGAGCTGACGATTTTCTGGGATGGCCGCAGGGTGCAGAGGACTCGGGCCGCGTCATCTCAGGAAAGCTTTGGTGCGACGAGTCTGTGCATAACTCTGCGGAGAGCAGGCGCTTCGTGCCGATAACCTAACAACGAAAGGAACCTATGAAAAAGACACTACTAAGTATAGCATTGGCAGCGGTCGCGCCGCTCGCCTTCGCGCAAACATCATCCACCACCACGACGACAACGACGACTACAGGCGGAGGTACGATTACGGAGTACACACCCGGATCGGCCATCGTGCTCAAGGAATCGAGCGGCCCGCGACACTACCACTTTGGCAAGAAAGTGGTTTATGTGACCAAGAGCGGCAAAGAACTCGATGAAGACACAGTGAGGACGCGTATCCGCGTCGGAGTGCCAGTGCACGTTGAGTACACCGGCGACGGCGACGACATGATGGTCAATCGCGTTGTTCTCGACGAAGATTGAACCCAGGTAACAGCGACCCGCTCAGGCACGGCTTTTTCCGTGCCTTGAGCGGGTTTGTTTGTACGCAGGAAACGCCCGGCGATAACATCAAATGACCCAGTAACCTTGTTGCCGTTTATGTTGCCCGCCATTCTCGCGCTTGCCCTTGGACTGTGGTTCGTTTCGGCACCCCGCAGCGTGATAGGTTTTTACACCCGGTTCCATAGGCGACAGGTCAAGTTGCCGCCTCCATCAGGTGTCCGTCTCGCTGGCTGGATTTGGCTGGTCATAGTCCTCATTCTTATGACACTCACTGAGATCGAAACAATTTTAATTTCAAACTGACCCACTATCGAATATTTGGCCCGTTAGTAATTCTCCCTGGTTTACTCGAGCGTTAGCAGAAGCACTTCAAGAAGTGACCGCCAAAGACGCGAACGATCAGGACAAGTCGCGACCAGATACGGGGTCACCTTACAAATATCGCAGAACTCTTCGCCGCCGGAGATTTTGAAATCCCGATGTTGTCCATGACCGCAAACCACCCGGTGTCGATGTGATGCAAGGGAAAAAAGGCAAAGTCTCGTATCGGTACGAAGAGATCGATAAAGGAGCTCGCGTGCTCATTACAAGCTCCGATCCGGACGCATTAAGAGCGGTAGACGAATTCCTGCGTTTCAAGATCACCGAGGCGATTCATTGAGAGCAAGCAAGAGAAGGTTCCTGACCTCCTCAGGCGCGGATTTCCGCTTGCTGGTCAATTTTGTTGCTATATTCTCGTTTGAGTATATTCTCAGCGGGTTATGAAACTATGCGAGCTCAAGTCGATCCTCCGGTCACAACCATCTGCCTGCCCGCGCTTCCACTTGCCCGATGGCGACCAAATCCCGGCGCATTTTCATATCACGGAAGTCGGACACGTTACCAAGCGCTTCATCGACTGCGGCGGCGTGGTGCACGACCGGACAGAGTCCTGCCTGCTTCAGACCTGGCTTGGTGATGATCTCGATCATCGGTTGAAGGCAGGGACTTTCGCGAAGATCCTCGATCTCGGTGCGCAGGTTCTCCCGGGTGAGGACCTGGAGGTGGAGGTCGAGTACCGATTGTTGCGTCGTCGCGCAATATCCGATCGTGAATGCGACGGTCGGGGGTGACTACATCGAAGTTCAACTTGGTGAGAAGCATACCGATTGCCTGGCACGACGCCGGCACGAAGAGGAAGGCGCTTGCTGCAATAACTCAGAGGAAGCGGAGCGCATTGCCCCAACCTGCTGTTAACCGACGATGGACCTCGTCCAAATCTATCAGTGCTTATGCGATCCTACTCGGCTGCGCATTTTGCACCTCCTGACGCAGACGCCTCTTTGCGTCTGTCATTTCCAGGACATCCTGGATGAGCCACAGGTGAAGATCTCGAAGCACCTCGCTTACCTGCGTGAGAGAGGAATGGTCGTAGCCGAGCGCGAGCAGAACTGGATGATCTACTCGCTCCCGAAGAAACGTGACGCCGAGCTGGAGGCGAATCTGAAATGTCTCCAGGATTGTGTGCAAACCGATCCGGCCTTTAAGCGTGACTTGCGCAATCTGGAGAAGGTCCGCGCGAAGAGTGACGCACCAGCGGGTGCCTTACTTGGCTGAGGCCTAACGAGAAGTGGGCGCACTCGCAAAACGTAGTATCGCAGAGCTGCTCGGCACCTTTGCGCTCGTTTTCGCGGGCACCGGTGCCATCGTAATTAACGACGTCTCCGGAGGCGCGGTCTCCCATTTGGGTATTGCCCTCACGTTCGGACTCATTGTTATGTCTATGATCTACACCTTTGGTGACATCTCCGGCGCACACCTGAATCCCGCTGTAACGCTGGGCTTTGTTACCGCGCGTCGCATGCCGGCCAACGAAGGCATGAGTTACATCGTCAGCCAGATCATCGGCGCGATTGCAGCAAGCCTGGTTCTGCGTCTTCTTTTTCCGGATCACGCTACTCTCGGCGCGACAGTACCCACGGGCAGCGCAGCGCAATCTTTTCTGCTCGAGTTCCTCCTCACTGCATTGCTGATGCTTGTGATTCTTAATGTCTCCGTCGGTGCAAAAGAAAAAGGAATCACGGCCGGGATCGCGATCGGCGGTGTCATCGCGCTCGAAGCGATGTTTGCCGGCCCGATCTGTGGTGCATCCATGAATCCCGCGCGCTCCTTCGCGCCCGCATTGGTGGCCATGAACTTTCATTCACTTTGGATTTACCTCCTGGCGCCAAGTCTTGGCGCAATGATCGCGGTTCCGCTTTGTATTTGTGTGCGCGAATCCGGCTGCTGCACGAGGTCAGCCTGATAACTCCATGAAACAGAAAGTCCTCTTCATCTGCATTCATAACAGCGCCCGCAGCCAGATGGCCGAAGCATGGCTGAACGACATTTGCGGCGACCACTTCGAAGCGCAGAGTGCCGGACTCGAACCCGGAAAGCTCAACTCCTTTGCCGTTCAAGTCATGGCCGAAGCAGGCATCGACATCTCGAAAAAGAAAACGCAATCGACCTTCGATGTCTTCAAATCAGGCGAACTCTTTGGCTACGTGATCACCGTCTGCGATGAAACCAGTGCGGAGCGGTGTCCCATCTTTCCTGGCCCAGCCCAGCGCCTTCACTGGAGCTTCCCCGATCCATCCGCGGTAACCGGCACAGAGGAAGAGAAGCTTAGCCAAGTGCGCATTATCCGCGATGAGATTCGCAGCAAGGTGAAAGAGTGGTGCGGGCAGGTCTGTTCTGGCGCGTTCGTACCAGGCTAGGCGAATTCCTGTCGCATGTGAGCGCGACCAAGCGTTGCCGCGGGTAGAATCACTCAATCATCGCCTGCGTTTGGAACGCGGGGAGGACAAGTAATTCCCTGGCAGTTTCGAGAATCGAATCGCCAAAGTTAGGACGACTGGAGCGAGCCGCCTCGTAAGTCCAAGTTAGGAGCTAGCCGAACTTCATCATTACTGAACACTGGTCAGCGTCAGATCGTTACCGTCTCCGCCTTCGTAGTTCACCATGAATTTGTTGCCGTGGTCGGTGAAAACCAAACCGTCGGGCAAGTTATCAAAAATTCCGGTGATGGGAGTAGCGTCCGTGTTATTGATCAGCGTCAATACAGTGCCGACCGGGATCGCTAGCCCGCGATTATTGAAAAAGGCAAACTGCGCCCCAGTCTGGATGGTGACACCATTCGCGGTTACCTGGCCGGCCGTCGGGCCTTGTGCCAGGCCGACATTAAAGAACCCGTCCGAAGCAAAAGTAAGACTACCCCCGATCGTGATCGTGCCGGGACGAGTGAAGCTTTGCCCGGGAGTAAGGAATGAGCCATTGCCAGGAGTGTTACTTCCGATCGTGACTGCCCCCGAAATGGTGCCACGGCCGCCGAGCGCACCTGAATCCACGCTCACCGCGCCCGCGCCAGTGCCAGATCCGGTGGTGTTATCAACCAGGAGAGTGCCAGCCTTCACGATTGTGCCGCCAGTGTGAGTGTTGCCATTCGTTAGGTCCAGTCTGCCCTTGCCAGTCTTGATAAGAGCGCCCGAGCCCGAGATGACTCCTCCGAAAGTAACATTCAATTTGGTATTGATCGTAAGATTTGACGAGCCGAGAAGAACCAGGCCGTTACCTTGGACGGAGTTGAGCGTTACGCCCGGCGCGTTGTGCAGCGTCAGGTCAAGCGTCGCATTCCCCTGCAGGACGACATTCGCCCGACCGCCGGTGGAGTCATCGAGGAAGAAAACGTTGCCACCGCCAGCGCCATTGGTCCCGCCATTTGCGGCGATGGTAGCGCTACCCGCAGTCGACGTATCGACAAACTCCAGATGTCCACCCGTAGCGCCACGCACCATGCCGGGATTGATGGTAAAAATCGCGCTGCCTGCGTTTGACGTATCGAAGAAAAGAACACCGCCGCCTGCCGCCGTATTCGCCGCCCCACCATTCAGGAAAAAGGAAGCGGTATCGGCAGTAGAGCTATTGAAGAAAGAAGTCGTGCCGCCGAAAGACCCGCGGACCGCTGCGCCGCTCTGTGTGTAGATCGCATTCCCCGCCGTTGCGGTGCCGGAGAAATCGAGCGCCCCCTGATCATGGCCGATGGCACCGACAACGAAATTTTGCGCGAACGAGGAATTATTTACCACACCCGCGCCGCTCATGAGTATGATCGCGAACTCAGACGAGGTATTGATAGTGAAAGGGCTCGCATCCGGCTGGAAGACGATGCTATCCAGCGTGATGCCGCTGGTGACGGAAACATTCGTCTGCGTCGAGCTGGCAAAGGTGGCGACATCGGATGAGCCATTTGGAACCGTCGCCGGCGTCCAATTGGCGGGCATATTCCAATTCCCGGTCGCTGGGGTTTGCTGCCAGGTCGCGCTTCCCGCATGAACGAGTGGGACGTTGGCGCAGAACAAGGCGGTAAGCCCGAGACAAAGATAAGAGGAGAGGCGAAGCGGTGAGTTCATGGCGCGGACTCTGCGCAGCCCGCTCGTGCGACGCGAACTGGGAAAGGTAACGCCGTTGTAACTTCTTCCTTTGTGTTTACACCGATGCTGCCGCTAAAAACCCCGAGGTCTGGCGAGATCGCAAAGTAGAGGAGGACTCCCTTGCGAGAAACTCGGCCAGGACATTTCCGCCCAAAGCGAGAAGACGGATATTACCAAATGGTTAGGCGAAAACGCCGTGACAGGTGATTCGTCGTCTTGATAGGCTCGAAGGGATAAAGTCATTCGCACTTTGTCCAACTCACGCAAAAAGGAGTAATAAAATATTATGAAAAAGAGGTCATCTTCACAGGACGCGTTCTTTAATCTGCGGGTCGTGTTCGGAATCATACTTGGCAGCATCGGCCTGTGTCTGGCGCTGGTTAGCGTTGGCACATTCTCTAACGCATTCGCCCAGACAGGAGGTCAAACAGACGGCACGTCTCGGTCGCCGGAAATAGTCCGGATGGTCGGTCCCGTCAGTCTGGACCAGGATTTAAGAAGTCTTCCTTACATCGCGCCGAAGGAAGAGTTTGAGGAGAAAGTCATGACACGCTATCCACACCCGGGGGCGGGAGATGTGCCGGCGGGTCCTTTACTGGAATGCCCTAATCTCACGGCGACACTACTCAAAAACGTTTGGCAGCCAACGCCGACCATCCCGCCGCCACTGTTGACCTTCGAGGGCGTGGCGGAAGCTCAGAGCGGGTGCGGGTGCGAGCCGCCGGACACCGATGGAGATGTCGGCCCGAATCATTACGTCCAAGCGGTCAATAGCTCATTCAAGGTTTTTGATAAGAACGGAAATACCCTTGCAGGCCCGACGACATATAACTCGCTCTTTGCTCCTTTGGTGGGCACGCCTTGCAGTAATTTAAACGACGGAGATCCTTATGTTCTTTACGACCCCGTGGCCGATCGCTGGCTGGTAAGCGACTTCGCCTTTGCTTCATTTCCAGGAACATTATTCTACCAATGCATCGCTGTGTCTAAGACGCCCAGCCCTGTTACCGGCGGCTGGTTCCTTTATGCCCTGCAGGTGGATCCGGGGAATCCGACCTTCCTTGGCGATTATCCCAAGTTCGGGTTCTGGAATAACCCGCAGCCCGGCGGCGCCTATTTCCTGACAATGAACCTTTTTAGCAGCCCAACCACTTTCAATGGCGTCCGCGCCTATGCGCTCGACCGCGCCAGCATGCTGGCCGGTGGGCCAGCTAACGCGGTTGGGTTTAGCATTCCTACGGCTGGACTGGGCGATTCCTATAGCCTGGTTCCGGCGACTTTTCGCACCGGCACTGCGCCGCCCGCGGGACGGGATGAATTTCTCCTCGCGATCGACAGCCCGGCAACTGGAGGCGTCACCCTGACACAGGTAAAAGGCTGGCTTTACCATGTGAATTTTTCGGGAGGTTCCACACTTGGAATTGGCACTAACCATAGCCCTAACTCGCTTATTACAGTCAACGGATTTGTTGATGCCTTCACCAGTGGCGCTGGTTTTACCATCGTGCCCCAGCAGGGAACGACGTCGAAGCTGGATACCTTGGGCGATAAAATCATGACGCCGTTGGTCTACCAGAATCGCAGTGGGACGGAATCGTTGTGGGCCTCTGGGACGGTTTGTACCGATGCGAATTGCACCGCTCAAACCGGTGTTCGCTGGTACCAATTCAACGTAACCGGCGGCACATTTCCCACGACTCCGACTCAGCAGCAAACCTGGACGAATAACAACGACGGGGTCTGGCGCTTTATGCCCAGCATCGCGGTTGATTCATGCGGCAATACCGCCATCGGTTATG
The DNA here is from genome assembly GCA_963801255.1 of uncultured Verrucomicrobiae bacterium. GTDB lineage: Bacteria > Verrucomicrobiota > Verrucomicrobiia > Chthoniobacterales > UBA10450 > JAICXG01. The sequence continues at coordinate 28,213 of CAWDEC010000021.1, forward strand.
CCAGCTCCAACTCCAGCATGTTCCCAGGCATTCGATATGCCGGACGCCTTGCCACTGACCCGCTGAATAACCTTGGCCAGGGGGAAGCCATCATGTTCAACGGCACCGCCAGTCAGACCTCAAATCGCTGGGGAGATTATAGCATGACTACGGTGGACCCCTCCGATGGCACCACCTTCTTCCACGCCAATGAGTACTATACGACACTCAGCAGCTTCAACTGGCACACGCGCGTCGGGAAATTCACTTTCAACACCTGCGGCGGTGGCACGGTGAACCTGGTTAGCGCGGCTTCCCGTGTCACGCATCGCACGGCTGGTACCTTCGACATCAACATGCCGCTCACCGGCACAGATGGAGTTGAAGACCGGGATACCAGTGGCAGCTACCTGGCTGTCTTTACCTTCGACACGGCCGTCACATCTGGCACGGCGAGTATAACCAGCGGCACCGCAACCGCAGGCACTCCTACCTTTAGTGGGAATGAGATGAGGGTCCCGCTCACCGGCGTGGCTAACGCGCAAAACGTGACTATCCACCTTGCAGGTGTGAACGGGGGTAGTGGAACGTCGGATGTCAAATTTGGCTTCCTCATCGCAGATGCCGACGCCAGTCGGGTAGTGAATAAGATGGACCAAAACGTCATCTCGGCGCAGGTCGGTCAACCAGTCACGTCCGCAAACTTCCGCGAGGACGTGCGTCCGGATGGCGTAATCAACTCCAACGACGTTAACGAAGTCAAGAGGCACAAGAATACCTCGCTTCCGTAACCGGGAATCTAAAGATTGCTTCCGAGAGTTGTTCGATCCGACTCTCGGAAAGCTCGCGAGATAACTCTCGAGCGTTTCGAGCATTTGCTCCGCTCCTTTCCCTCATTCGCATCATGCGATACCCAGCTGCGAGCCGCGCCTTCTCGAATTAAGAGTGGGATCTTTCACTCGTTAGGACCGGAGAAGGCTCAGGCGGTAAGTCTAGCCAGATCTGAGTCTTCCTCGTGCCCAAACTCCGGTGTGGGAACGCGCGTATCCCAGAAACTCCGTTTCATCCTATCTCGGCGCGGAGTGGGAGCGCGGATCAATGCACATCGGCCTCGATTTCGCAGTGGGCTATTTAAAGAAGAGATGAGCGAGAGGAATTTCGACGCCGTAATAGATGATGAGCACGGCTGTAATATCGAAGGCCGTGTGAGCGATCATGAGTAATGGCAGTCGCCAGGTGCAGGCGAAAATTGTGCCGAAGACCATGCCGGTAATAAAGGCCTGTTCAGCGCCGGCGGCGCCTTGTTCCCGATAATGAGCGAGGGCGAAGAATGCGCTCGTTAGTAGAACAATAAGAATGAGCGCGTTCGTGCTGTGGCCGAAGAGTTTGCCGAGGCGTTCGAAGAGGTAGCCGCGAAAGACTAACTCTTCGCCAACTCCCGCGCTGACGATCACCAAGAACAGCATCGCCGGCAGCATAGCGGTGTTGCCGAAGAGGAACTGGTAGGCACGATTGGTAGGTGGCGCCCCAAGCAGCGGCATGACGGCGGTTTTCAGGATCAACTTAAACCCAATGCCAAAGAGCAGGCCGGCGACAATGGTCCGCGGCCAGCTCGCCGGGCGAACCAGGCCGATCCGGCGCCACGGTGTGCCAGTCGCAAAGGCCCATAAAAGAACAAGGATTGCGCGGAACCAGGGCGGGCCGACCAACGCTATAACGAGGAACGTGATTAGCCCTACTGGTCCGAAGCCGCGAAGTTTGTCGACGAAGGCATTGCGCGGCGGGTCTTTTTCGTCCACGACCAGGTAGATATGGGTTATCTGCGCTGCCGTGTCGAGCGCACGCACACCACTTCGCAGTAATGCTAGCTAGTGAGCACCGGTAGCCATTCCACGATTGTTGTTTTAGGCCATTGGTGAGGAGCTAGTCTGGCGTAAAATCTGGCGCCGCACGAAACATTCAGCGCCGGTTCTGCGTAATCACATCGCAGAAGAGGCGCCGGTCTGCGCAAAAGTGAGGAGTGATTCTTTCCCTGCGCAGGCACCCGATTTAGAGTCGCGCATGGCATCTTCTGCACCTGCTGCACCGGTGATCGATCCGGAACTTCCTGCACCGTTGTCGATGGGCGCGGTCCTGCGCATCGCGATGATGCGGCGCCTCTGGTATGCGCAGACGATCTCGGTCTTTGGCGATTTTCTTGCCCTCTTCGCCGTCATCAGTGTGTTGACGTTTCACTTTCACGCCAACGCGCAACAGATCACGGGTGTGCAGATTGCCTATCTGCTGCCGATCGCGCTCCTTGGCGTGCTGGCTGGAGTTTTTGTGGATCGTTGGCCGCTCAAACCCACCATGGTGGGTAGTGACCTCATCCGCGCCGGCCTTGTTTTGCTCCTTCTTGTCGCCACTCAGGTGTGGCAGTTCTGTTTCATCCTCGCTGCGATCAGCGTGGTCTCGAGTTTCTTCAGCCCGGCGCAAGGCGTGGCGATTCGCTCCGCGGTGCCGTTGCACGGGTTGCGCTCGGCCAATGCGCTCATCCAACAAGTGATGTTTGGCATGCGCATCATCGGACCGGCGGCGGCTGCTTTTCTGGTCGCATCGTTTGGGCCGAATAGTTGCTATCTCGCGGACAGCGTGAGTTTCATTGGCTCGGCGCTCCTGATTTTTTCGGTGCCGTTTGTTCAACCGATCAATGCTGGCGCGGTCGCCGCGCAAAAGGCGCCAACGTCCTCCACCTCATCGGCGATCGGGCGCGTGTGGCAGGACGCGAAGCAGGGGATCAGCTTCATTTTTCATCACGCGGGCCTCCTCTTTGTCACTCTCGCGCTCGCTTCGGGAATGTTTATCCTCGGTTGCTTCGGGCCGCTCATCGCGGTCTATGTGCGCGAAGATCTGCACGCGGCTACCCGCATCTTCGGCATCGCCAGTGCGCTCATTGGCGTGGGAATGCTGGTCGGAACGAACCTCGTGACCAGCTTCGCTAAAGGCCTGAAGGACGAATTCCTTGTTTTTCTCGGGCTCGGCGGCATCGCGCTGGGACTTGTTTTCCTTTTCGTTTTTACCCAGGTTTGGACGACTTTTCTCGGCGACTTTCTCATCGGTTTCGCAGTCGCCGGGATCGTCATTCCCGCCCAAACCATGATGCAAAAGGAGACGCCACCCGCAATGATGGGACGAATTGGTTCAGCCTTCATGTCGCTCATCTTCACCGCGCAAATAGCCGGACTTATCCTCAGCGGTTTCCTCGCGAAAGAGTTTGGTGTTCGCCATGTCTTCGGCCTGTGCGCGATCGTCCTCGTCCTTCTCGTCGGGGTTGGTTACCTGTGGAAAAAGCCGGCGCGCAAGGCCGTTGAGACTGCCAGCCAGGCACCGGCCTGAATCGCAGCCGCGCGCAAGGTTATTAGCCCTTGCGCGGACGGAGCGTGCTTTTGCGCCTGGCGCTGCTGCTGACTTTCGACTTTCGCTTCGCCTGGAGTTTGTGGGCCCTGACGATGGATGGAATCAAACCGGGAAAGCGTTTTTCGATCTCAACGCAACGCGAAGTGTTTTGCATCTCCACACCCCGGCGCTCGCTCCGGATCAGCCCCGCCTCGCGCAGCGCCTTGAAATGTTGGGAAAGGGTGGACTTCGGAATCGTCTGCTCGCTCATCTCGAGGAAGGCCGAACAATTCTGCGAGCACTGTGAGGCGGCGATGTGGGAAAAGATCGACACTCGTGCCGGATCGGCCAGCGCATGCAGAATGCCCTCGACGGTGACGTCCTCGATCGCGGGATGAAGCAGGGGTCTCATTCCTTTTATTTTAGCGCTTCTTGACACGAGTTCAATAGTTCATAAGTTCTGAACTATGGAAACAATGGACAGAGAAACGATTCCTTCGCTGAAAGACAAGGTCGCACTCGTCACCGGAGCCTCCAAAGGCATCGGGGCCGGCATTGCCAAAGCCCTCGCTGCCGCCGGCGCCGCGGTCGTGGTCAACTACGCTTCCAGCAAAGAAGGTGCCGATAAGGCGGTCGACGCCATAGCCAAGGCGAACGGCAAAGCGGTTGCGGTCAAAGGCGACGTCGCGAGTGAATCTGAGGCAAAGGCGCTGGTCGAGGCGGCGCTGAAAAACTTCGGCCGGCTCGACATCGTGGTGAACAACAGCGGCGTCTTCGAAATGAAAGCGCTCGAAGAAATCACCGACGAACATTTTCATCGCCAGTTCAACGTCAACGTCCTCGGACTTCTCCACGTCGCCCAGGCGGCCGCACCTCACCTCAAAAGCGGCAGCAGCATCATCAACATCAGCTCCGTCGTGACCAGCATCACGCCGCCCGGCAGCGCTGTTTACACCGGCACGAAGGGTGCGATCGACGCCATCACGGGCGTGCTCGCGCATGAGCTGGCGCCGCGCGGCATTCGCGTCAACTCAGTCAACCCGGGCCTGGTCGACACCGAAGGCACGCGCGCTGCGTCCATGATCGGCACCGACTGGGAAAAAGGATTCATTGCACAGACGCCACTCGGCCGCACCGGCCAGCCGCGCGATATCGCTGACGTTGTTGTCTTCCTCGCTTCCGACAGCGCCCGTTGGATGACCGGCGAAAAACTAGCGGTCAGCGGAGGTCTTCGTTAGGCTACGTTAACAACGTCTAGAATCGCGAACTTAACCGAAAGAACAAGAATATGCCTAACGATACACTCAATGCTCCCGATCTCACGCAGCGTTCTCCGCGCAGTCCCCGTGTCCGCCTCGGCGGTTACGTCATGCTTGCGCGCATCCTCGACAAAGGTCGCGCCACGCTCGCGGGCCGAGCGGGCGAGTACGAATATGATAGCGGCATGGATCAACATTGGCTGCGCTTCACCGGGATCGACGCGGCTGCGTTAAAAGACAAACTCGCGCAGGGGCTGGGCGACGGCGAAATCCTCGCCTGGGTGCAGGAGAATGCCGCGCATAAACGTCAGCCATGGGAGATTCAGCAGTGGAGCACTTACTTTGGTCAACGTGGGCCAGACTCCGATGCCGAGACACTCGAGTTCTTCGCGGAAAGGTTGGGCAAGTTCAGTAAGACGCGCGAAGACGTAAAGACGTGGTTCGACCTGCTCGATCTCGACGATTTCGTGAGCTTTGGCGGGAAAGCGTAGCGGCTGAGATCCCGGTCTTAGTGCTGTCCGGGATGCCTCGCACCTGAAGAAAACTGAAGGGCGAATTGGAAACCAGAAACCCAGAAAGCCAGGTAGGTCTGTAAATCTGCCCTGACTCATCCCTCTCGTCCCCAAACTGCCGTTTGGGAACGACGGGAAAAAGGGAACAATCACGAGCGCGACTTGGTCGCTACGCTTTGTCGTTTCCCTGACTTACCCTGCTCGGCTAATTAGAAGATGCGGCCGCGGCCGCTCTGTGTGCCCGCCAGGCTTTCAGGCCTGTCACGCCGGTAGCAAGTAAGCCAAGCGAGCCGGATTTCGAGACTGCATTTGCACTTCCCAGGGTCTTTGTCTGCCCGGTCTGAATCGGTGTGCCAGGATCGGCCCAGGCGTAATCCAACACGATGAACTCATAGCTCGGCGCGCCGGTCGTCTTGATGCGCACCCAGCCGAATTCGTTTCCGGCGCCGGCGTTGAAGAGGAAACCAATGAATCCAACACCAGGCTGCAGGAAATGGCCACCCGACCCACCTTCCAGTCCGATGAAAGCTCCGTAGCACTGGAAGTTTGAGAAGGTGGTCGAACGGCAACTGTTCCCGAGACGCAGTCGAGACACCTGGAGGTGGGCGCGGAGCCGCGAAAGATAAAGTCCGCTTTCGCTGCTGCCGACGCCATCTCCCGCGAAGTCTCCGATGCTCTGAAACTCGCTGCCCCCCGGAAGCGGGATGCGCAGGTGCCCGAGGCCCTGACCGCCCCCTTCGTCAACGCGAAGGAAGTTGAGCGAAGCCCCGTTATCCAAGGGAAAGTTATGCTGAGTCGACCCCGTAAAATGGAAATTGACCGGGCCCGAGTAATGAATGTCCGCCTCCGCCGTGGCGACGGCGAGGGAGCTGGCGGCGCCGGCCACCGCATAGGTGGTCCAGCGCGAGTTCGCGATCGTAATCGCTTTGCGGCGAGGTGCCTTCGAGTTCATGGCTCCGTCTGTTCATTTTCTCGGAGTGAGTCAAGCATAATCCGCAGGGAAACAGGCGCAGCCTTAGGAAAAAGCGAGGTGGTAATGATTGTGACGTACGTTTGTAACGTATGGCAGTGGTTGGATCCGGAACTTCCTGCGCCATTGTCGATGGGCGCGGTCCTGCGCATCCCGATGATGCGGCGTCTCTGGTATGCGCAGACGATCTCGGTCTTCGGCGATTTTCTTGCCCTCTTCGCCGTCATCAGTGTGCTGACCTTTCACTTCCACGCCAACGCGCAACAGATCACGGGCGTGCAGATCGCCTACCTGCTGCCGATCGCTCTCTTCGGAGTATTGGCCGGAGTTTTCGTCGATCGTTGGCCGCTCAAACCCACCATGGTGGGTAGCGACGTCATCCGCGCCGGCCTTGTCTTGCTACTTCTTGTCGCCACTCAGGTCTGGCAATTCTGCTGCATCCTCGCTGCGATCAGCGTGGTCTCGAGTTTCTTCAGCCCGGCGCAAGGCGTGGCGATTCGCTCGGCGGTGCCGTTGCACGGGTTGCGCTCGGCCAACGCGCTCATCCAGCAAGTGTTGTTTGGCATGCGCATCATCGGGCCGGCAGCGGCGGCTTTTCTGGTCGCGTCGTTTGGGGCGAACAGTTGTTATCTCGCCGACAGCGTGAGTTTCATCGGCTCCGCGCTCCTGATTTTTTCGGTGCCGTTTGTTCAACCGATCAATGCCGGAGCGGCCGCCGCGCCAACGACGCCATCGTCCTCCGCCTCATCGGCGATCGGGCGGGTGTGGCGGGACGCGAAGCAGGGGATCAGCTTCATTTTTCATCACGCGGGCCTGCTCTTTGTTACTCTCGCCCTCGCGTCGGGAATGTTCATCCTCGGCTGCTTCGGGCCGCTCATCGCGGTCTATGTGCGCGAAGATCTGCACGCGGCTACCCGCATCTTCGGCATCGCGAGTGCACTCATCGGCGTGGGCATGCTTGTCGGAACGAACCTCGTGACCAGCTTCGCCAAAGGGCTCAAGGACGAATTCCTTGTCTTTCTCGGGCTCGGCGGCATCGCGCTGGGGCTCGTTTTCCTTTTCGTTTTTACCCGGGTATGGACGACTTTTCTCGGCGACTTTCTCATCGGTTTCGCAGTCGCCGGGATCGTTATTCCCGCTCAAACCATGATGCAAAAGGAGACACCACCCGCGATGATGGGGCGGATCGGTTCGGCCTTCATGTCGCTCATCTTCACCGCACAAATCGCCGGCCTTGTCCTGAGCGGGTTCCTCGCGAAAGAGTTTGGTGTTCGCCATGTCTTCGGCCTGTGCGCGATCGTCCTCGTCCTTCTCGTCGGGGTTGGTTACCTGTGGAAAAAGCCGGCACGCAAGGCCGTTGAGACTGCCAGCCAGGCACCAGCCTGAATCGCAGCCGCGCGAAAAGTTATTAGCCCTTGCGCGGACGGAGCGCGCTTTTTCGCCTGGCGCCGCTGCTGGCTTTCGACTTTCGCTTCGCCTGTAGGTTATGGGCCTTGACGATGGATGGAATTAAACCGGGGAAGCGTTTTTCGATCTCAACGCAACGCGAAGTGTTTTGCATCTCCACACCCCGGCGCTCGCTCCGGATCAGCCCCGCTTCGCGCAGCGCCTTGAAATGTTGGGAAAGGGTGGACTTCGGAATCGTCTGCTCGCTCATCTCGAGGAAGGCCGAACAATTCTGCGAACACTGTGAGGCGGCGATGTGGGAAAAGATCGACACTCGCGCCGGATCGGCCAGCGCATGCAGAATGCCTTCGACGGTTACGTCCTCGATCGCGGGATGAAGCAGGGGTCTCATTCCTTTTATGTTATCGCTTCTTGACACAAGTTCAATAGTTCATAAGTTCAGAACTATGGAAACAATGAACAGGGAAACGATTCCTTCGCTGAAAGACAAGGTCGCGCTCGTCACCGGAGCCTCCAAAGGCATCGGGGCCGGCATTGCCAAAGCCCTCGCTGCCGCCGGCGCCGCGGTCGTGGTCAACTACGCTTCCAGCAAAGAAGGGGCCGATAAAGCGGTCGACGCCATAGCCAAGGCGAACGGCAAAGCGGTTGCGGTCAAAGGCGACGTCGCGAGCGAATTGGAGGCAAAGGCGCTGGTCGATGCGGCGCTGAAAAACTTCGGCCGGCTCGACATCGTGGTGAACAACAGCGGCGTCTTCGAAATGAAAGCGCTCGAAGAAATCACCGACGAACATTTTCATCGCCAGTTCAACGTCAACGTCCTCGGACTTCTCCACGTCGCCCAGGCGGCCGCTCCTCACCTCAAAAGCGGCAGCAGCATCATCAACATCAGCTCCGTCGTGACCAGCATCACGCCGCCCGGCAGCGCCGTTTACACCGGCACGAAGGGTGCGATCGACGCCATCACGGGCGTGCTCGCGCATGAGCTGGCGCCGCGCGGCATCCGCGTTAACTCAGTCAACCCGGGTCTGGTCGAGACCGAAGGCACGCGTGCCGCGTCCATGATCGGCACCGACTGGGAAAAAGGCTTCATTGCACAGACGCCGCTCGGCCGCACCGGCCAGCCGCGCGATATCGCAGACGTCGTTGTCTTCCTCGCTTCCGACAGCGCCCGTTGGATGACCGGCGAAAAACTAGCGGTCAGCGGAGGTCTTCGTTAGGCTACGTTATCAAATTCTAGAATCCGAACTTAACCGAAAGAACAAGAATATGCCTAACGATACACTCAATGCTCCCGATCTCACGCAGCGTTCTCCGCGCAGTCCGCGTGTCCGCCTCGGCGGTTACGTCATGTTTGCGCGCATCCTCGACAAAGGTCGCGCCACGCTCGCGGGCCGAGCGGGCGAGTACAAATATGATAGCGGCATGGATCAACATTGGCTGCGCTTCACCGGGATCGACGCGGCTGCGTTAAAAGACAAACTCGCGCAGGGTCTGGGCGACGGTGAAATCCTCGCCTGGGTGCAGGAGAACGCCGCGCATAAACGTCAGCCATGGGAGATTCAGCAGTGGAGCACTTACTTTGGCCAACGCGGACCAGACTCCGACGCCGAGACACTCGAGTTCTTCGCGGAAAGGTTGGGCAAGTTCAGTAAGACGCGCGAAGACGTAAAGACATGGTTCGACCTGCTCGATCTCGACGATTTCGTGAGCTTTGGCGGGAAAGCGTAGCGGCTGAGATCCCGGTCTTAGTGCTGTCCGGGATGCCTCGCACCTGAAGAAAACTGAAGGGCGAATTTGGAAACCAGAAACCCAGAAAGCCAGGTAGGTCTGTAAATCTGCCCTGACTCATCCCTCTCGTCCCAAACTGCCGTTTGGGAACGACGGGAAAAAGGGAACAATCACGAGCGCGACTTGGTCGCTACGCTTTGTCGTTTCCCTGACTTACCCTGCTCAGCTAATTAGAAGATGCGGCCGCTCTGTGTGCCCGCCAGGCTTTCAGGCCTGTCACGCCGGTAGCGAGTAAGCCAAGCGAGCCGGATTTCGAGACTGCATTTGCACTTCCCAGGGTCTTTGTCTGCCCGGTCTGAATCGGTGTGCCAGGATCGGCCCAGGCGTAATCCAACACGATGAACTCATAGCTCGGCGCGCCGGTCGTCTTGATGCGCACCCAGCCGAATTCGTTTCCGGCGCCGGCGTTGAAGAGGAAACCAATGAATCCAACACCAGGCTGCAGGAAATGGCCACCCGACCCACCTTCCAGTCCGATGAAAGCTCCGTAGCACTGGAAGTTTGAGAAGGTGGTCGAACGGCAACTGTTCCCGAGACGCAGTCGAGACACCTGCAGGTGGGCGCGGAGCCGCGAAAGATAAAGTCCGCTTTCGCTGCTGCCGACGCCATCTCCCGCGAAGTCTCCGATGCTTTGAAACTCGCTGCCCCCCGGAAGCGGGATGCGCAGGTGCCCGAGGCCCTGACCGCCCCCTTCGTCAACGCGAAGGAAGTTGAGCGAAGCCCCGTTATCCAAGGGAAAGTTATGCTGAGTCGACCCCGTAAAATGGAAATTGACCGGGCCCGATTAATGAATGTCCGCCTCCGCCGTGGCGACGGCGAGGGAGCTGGCGGCGCCGGCCACCGCATAAGTGGTCCAGCGCGAGTTCGCGATCGTAATCGCTTTGCGGCGAGGTGCCTTCGAGTTCATGGCTCGGTCTGTTCATTTTCTCGGAGTGAGTCAAGCACAATGCGCAGAGAAACAGGCGCAGCCTTAGGCAAAAGTGAGATGGTAATGATTGTGACGGACGTTTGTAGCGTATGACAGTGGTTGCGACTCG